>CACNLH010000001.1 GCA_902621205.1 uncultured Alphaproteobacteria bacterium
CCGAAAATGATAATTGAGGGTTGTTGATACAAAAATCTAAGATTTCAAAGTTATTAATATTTAAGATTTTTTTGATAAAGTACTCCATATCCTTTTGATAAACATATCCACTAATTGATTGCACCTTATTTTTATAACTTTTATATATTTTATAATCTGAAAATATAATTGCTTTAAAATTTTTTTCTAAAATACTTTTAATAATGCTTATATTTTTTGAGAAGAATAGTTTTAATTTCTTTTCTTTGAATAGGCTTTCTGTATCGATGCCTTCTAAGCCTTGATCTCGTTCAATTACAATGTTCTCTAAATTACAAAAGTGATAAAAAATATTTTCGTAGAATGCTCCGATTTCATCGGAAACATGGTCAATAATTAATTTTTCATCCTTATCACTATTTAGAAATTTTTTAATTAATTCGATATTATTCATTACGAATTGATAATAGCTTTTTCCTAAGAATATCAGTTTTTTTGCATTCATATGAAGGGCTATTAAGGGTATTAATAAAATTCTTCACGAGCGCTTCGGTATTCTCTTTCTTTATTTTATCTACAGCTTTGTTATTGCTTATATAATTGCTACTATCTGCAAATATATAAAATTGAGAAACATTTCTATCAAAGGTCTGAACATTACAATCATATGTTTTGTCAACAATATTAATAACTAATTTGGTTTCAATCTTAGCCCTATCAGATGTATTATCTATGTTTGTAATGTATAAGTCTGATGTATGACTTATAGATGATTTAATCTCTAATTTTGATTTTTGATCATATAGGTCAAAACTTATAAGGTAACTATTCAGTAAATTTTTTAGCAGAAGACCATCAAATTCACCACCTATATATCCCATTGAGTATTTAACGTTTGGTAAAGGCGCTTCATTCTTTGTACAAGATATAAAAAAGAGACTAGCTAATAATAATATTAATAATCTTATCCTGGACATTTATTACCCTAATTGCTTTTTTTTCTTTAATTTTAAGTTTAATTTTATCTAATTGATAGACTTTATGTAAAATTTCTTCTTCTTCATAACCTTTTCTTGTAAGTATTGTTGTTATTAATTTACCATTAATTTGTATGGGTAAGTTTATTTTATCTTCAATTAATAGTTCTAATTTAATAGAGGGCCATTCATTAATTTCTGACGATTTAAATAAAAACTTATTTAAAGATAAAGATAACTTTGGAAGAATTGGAAATAGACAGATAATAATTTTATTACTTAGCATGCTATTAGAAAGATAGACTTTTTCTTTTTCTAAATAATTAAAAAGAGTGTAAATATCAGCTACACATTTGTTGAGGGAAAAGTTCAAAATATTTTTTTCAATATCATGAACGAATTTTTCAACTTTTTTTTCTGTATCATTTTTCAAATCTGTCATTTCTTGGGAAAAATATCTTTCGATTCTATTTACTAGGTTTTTAGAGCTTTGAATACCCTCATCTGTCCACTCGAGCTCTCTATCAGGAGGAGAGTCAGAGATCATGAAAATTCTAGTTGCATCTATTCCGTAGTTATCGAGTATCTCATCTGGCTCAATAACATTTTTCTTAGATTTTGACATTTTCTCTGATGGACCCTCTTCGATAATCTCTTTTGTTTTTTCTCTTAATAAATTTCCATCTTTTGATATTACTTCCTTCGGCATAACCCATTCATTATTTTTTGTCTTATAAGTTTTGTGCGTAATCATTCCCTGCGTAAATAACTGTTCAAATGGTTCATCAACTTTTAGATCATATATGTCCCTGAGTGCCTTCATGAAAAATCTTGAATATAATAGATGTAATATTGCATGCTCAATACCACCGATATATTTATCAACTGGGAGAAATTTATTTACCTGTTCTCTATCAAATGGCTTGTCTAACTTGTTGTTTAAAAATCTAATGTAATACCACGATGAGTCTACAAATGTATCAAGGGTATCAGTTTCTCTAAATGCTATCTTTTTAGTTTGAGGACAAATAATCTTCCTCCACTTATCTAAATTTAAAAGGGCATTACCTTTGCCCATTAAGTCTACATCGTATGGCAATAAAACGGGTAACTCAGATTTATCTAAAACTCTAAATGATCCATCTTCATAGTAAATGACTGGTATAGGGCACCCCCAATATCTTTGTCTTGATACACCCCAGTCTCTGATTTTAAAATTAATTTTCTCGTTACCAATTCCTTTTTTTTCAAGAAAAATTAAAATTTTTTTGATGGCATCATCTTTATTTAGACCATTAAGTAAAGGTGAGTTAATTAAGGTCCCTGTCTCAGTAAAAGGTAATGCATTATCATCACAATCAATGACTTTTATAATTGGTAAAGAGTATTTTTTTGCAAATTGAAAGTCTCTTTCATCATGCGCTGGGCAGCCAAATATCGCCCCTTCACCGTATGTGTCAAGTACAAAATTAGCTATATAGACGGGGATTTTTTTATTTACAATTGGATGATCACAATCGATATTTAGCCTAAAACCCACTTTTTCTTTTTCAGTATCAACTTTTTCAAATTCTCTTCTAATATTTTCAATCTCTGTTTTTGTCTGGTACTTTGCAACAATCGGATGATTTATTGAAACAGCAATAAATGTTGCCCCATAAATAGTGTCTGGTCTCGTTGTAAATATATTCAAAAACTCATTTTTGTTGCTAATTTTGAAATTTATTTCGGCACCAGTTGACTTTCCAATCCAATTTTTTTGCATGGTTTTTACTTTTCCAGGCCAAAGTTTAAGCTTATCTAAATCGGATAAGAGCTCCTCAGCGTAATCTGTTATTTTAAAAAACCATTGTGAAAGAGTTTTCTTCTCTACTTTTGCACCAGTTCTCCATCCTTTTCCATCGATAACTTGTTCATTTGCAAGAACAGTTTGATCAACTGGATCCCAATTGACAAGAGCATCTTTTTTGTAGGCTAAGCCTGCGTTGTAAAGATCAATAAAAAGCTCTTGTTGATAACGGTAGTAATCTTCATTGCACGTAGCCAGCTCCCTATCCCAGTCTAAATCTAATTCAAGTTTCTGTAATTGTGATTTCATATTATCTATGTTTGACAATGTCCAGTCTCGGGGGTGTGTCTTAAACTGGATAGCAGCATTTTCTGCAGGAAGTCCAAAAGCATCCCAACCCATGGGGTGTAGCACCTCGTCACCTTTTAATTTATGATATCTTGCACATATATCTCCAATGACATAGTTTCGAACGTGGCCCATATGGATATTACCAGAGGGATAAGGAAACATCTCTAATATGTAGTTTTTATTTGGCACTAGAAATTTAATTTAATGCTGACTGGGAGTATTTCAGTGATGCTTCTAATATTTTTAAAGTTAACATTTTTTGCTCATCAAAATATTCCTTGCCATCACTTTTCCAAATATCTTGATTTTTGTTTTCGCACAGCAAATTTGTTTTTACGCCAGTGCTTATATAATCTGCTGATATGACCTGTATCTTTATAAGACATCTTTTATCAGCGGTATTTTCATCATAAATCCATTCAGTTTGTATGAAACCACCTGTGGCATCTGCAATTTTTATATCGTATACAGAAGTTACATCAATAGATCCCTGCCATAGGTAAGGATTGACGTTAGTCTTTATTTGTCCTGAAGTACCAAACCCGCCCTCTCTTACTTTTTCCATAAATTCGGTTAAGTTAAAGTCTTCCATATTTTTGTTTTTTCCTGAGGGCAGTTTGGCCCTTTCTTTTCTCTTGCAGGTGTCATATTCAAGATCAGTAAATTCTCTATGTGGGTTATCACAGTACCCCCACAGCTTATCTAATTTCTTTAATTCCTCTTCTCGTGTGCCCTGACAAGAAACCAAAATGATTGACGATAGGATTGTGAATATAAACAACAGAGTTTTATGCATTGTATAAAGCCTATGTTAGTAAGGATTTTTTAGAGTAAGATAATTATAATTTAAAAACAAGGGGAAAAATTCCCCTTGTTTTTTAGTGTTAGATATTAGAACGAAATAGATGATCCAATAGCCATTGTTGAGTTTGATGTGCTTGATGTATCTGTAGTTGTATCACCAGAAACAGTTCTCATCTCTGCAAATACTGATACTCCACCACCTAATGGGTAAGATACAGCAACGTCTGTCTGAGTAGCAGACTTACTATCTACGTCAGCAGATGAGTAACCAACTGTTACAGATGTTGAGTCAAGTGACATTGCGTATTTGATACCAAATTGATTACCATCTTTTGCACCAGTTGATGACTCATAACCAGCAGTAAGTGTTCCACCCATTGCTGCGTATGTTACTGCAATACCAGTTTCAGTATCATCAATTGATGTATCTGAGTGTGTTGCATAACCAACTGTTACACCAAGATCTCCAACTGTTGTTGAGATTTTTGCACCAGTACCTGTATCAGTTGCGCCGTCTACGTCACCACCAGTTACGTAAGCTGGAGATGAGTCAGCAACATAGTAAAGACCAACAGTTGCGCCACCAAATGATGTAGTTACAGATACACCTGTACCTTCGTCATCAGTGATACCAACAGTCTTTGACATACCGTTGTTGTTAAGAGCAGCAATGTCTCCAACTGCTCCACCAACGTCACCTACGCCATCAGGAAGACCAACGTCATTACCAATAGTAATTGATGTTCCACCTGTTGCGAAAGTAATGTTTTGGAAACCAGTAAGAGCTCTTGCTCCATCAGTGTCAGATGCACTTAAAGTCATACCAGCACCTGAAGACACAGTCATACCTGAGTCTGTAGTTGTTGACAGACCAAATGATACTGATCCACCATGTGCTGTGTTATTATTTGAGTCAGCTGATTGGTAAGCGATAACGCTTGAACCACTGACTGTGATATCTGCTTGTGCAGTAGTAAAAATACCAGCTGTTAAAGCAGAGACCAATAATGATAGTTTTTTCATTATAATTGTCCTTTCATGTAACAATATATTGTTGGAGGAAATATTATTAATTAATCATGAAATTGACACAGATTATGCTAAAAAACCGCAAATTTAATGATAATGTTGCAATCTTGCAACACTCTTAATTAAGATCATAATTAAAGAATTTTGAGGGCATTTTAAAAATATTCTTAGACTCCCAAAACTTCCTTTGTGAATAAAAAGCTTCTAAAAATTCACTTTTAAGAGAGAGGAAATCCTTTTTTTTCAAAGATTCTGAATGAATTTTATTTTGCACTTGATTTATGCTTGCAGTTTTTGCAAAAAATCTCTCTCTTTCCTCTGTTTTGTACTCTGATTTGATCTCACAAAATTTATATATTTCTTTTTGGTAAAACTCAAAGTTTTGAACAAGATCCTCATATCTAATTTTCATAATACTATCATCAATAACACCTTGGCTCTCCCAATAAAGTAAACATGCCTCAAAGTTTGATATCTGCACACCTAAGTTAAAAAAAGAGGATGAATAAGAAATATTAGAAACATACCTTTGTTTAAACAGTGAAACTGCTAAATCCCAAGGATCTCTTAAAATTAAGATTATTTTCGATGAGGGTAAAAATTTTTTAATGTGGCCAATAAAATGATAATTATTTGGAAGTTTATCAACAACCCTCATATAGCTCGATAAAAAATACTTGGTTCGCAAAACATATTGATCTCCTACGCTTTCTAAATGTTTTGTTTCATATTCTTGATGATCTATCATTAGCTTGTATGTTAAGTCATAAAAAGACATTAACTCACCAGCACCAAAAACTTCTGAATTTGCAGTTATGATTGACTCAGTTAAAGTTGTGCCAGATCTTGGCATACCTATTATAAAAATATTATTTTTCCCTTTGAGATTATCTACAATAGTTTTTTCTTTTATAGACTCATAATTTTTAATGATATTTAATATTGACTTTTGAAATTTCATCATCGTTAACCTTTGAATACTAAAAACCTCTTTATTAGCTTTAATGTAATATTCCTCTGATAGTTCTTTATTTTCTTTTTCATAAAAATTAGCTAAAGCAAAATAAACAGGCACTAATTTTTGATATTTTTCTAAACTAGAATTGAAGGTTTTATTCAATGAATTCTCTTTGCATGCATTAAGCATATAATCCTCAACTTGACTTTTATCAATTTGAGTTAGATGTAACATTAATTCCGCATCAAATTTATTAGATAAATATTTTTTTATAAGTGTTACTGCTTCATTTTGTTTTTTTAGTGCAATAAAAATTTCTATTTTTAACACAATTGTAGATTTATAATTTAAATATTCATCAGATAATTTTTCATGTAGCGAAATACAAATATTAATTTCTTTTAAAGCATTTAAAAAATCTCTCTCTTTCATGTAAATTTCAGATTGGTTTTGATATGGGGCAGGATGTTCTTTATTAATTTCTTTCGATTTAGATATGTATTGTTTGGACTTTTCATATTCCTCTAATTTAAGGTAATAATTTCCTATATTATTGTGACAATCAAAATCATTAGGGTGCTCTTTAATAATTTCCTCTGATATCTCTATTGCTGATCTAAAATTTTCTTTCAAATAATAAACATGTGACAGTAGTTTTTTTAGGTATAAATCTGAGGGATTTTGGTCACAAAATTTTTTACACTCGATTAAAGCTTTATCTAACTGACCATTAGAAATATATTGCTGAAGTAAATTAACTGCTTTATTCATATATATATATTGATTTAATAAAAACAAATTAGCTCAAATATGAAAATTATTCAAAACATTAAGTATCAATATCAACTTAAATTATTAGAGGATTTATTAAAAAATAATAAATATTCTGAAATTAACTCTAACCTTGAAAATTATTGTAATTCAAATCCCGTTATTGGTTACAGTCTCCTAATAAAACTTATTCCACAAATTTTGAATATAACAAGCGAAGAAAAAATACTAAATGATAACTTAGTTCTTATTAATTCATTTGACAAAAGCGATTGTGATATATTGCTTAAATTTATAAATTTTTACTTTAGTAAAATTAATTTTCCAAAATATGAAATATCTAGTTATCAAAATGAATTAATATCAGCAATTAAATCCCTTAAAAACGATAAAGAAATTCTCCCAGAGGATATATTTCAAAACTCTATATATTATCAATCAATATTGACTTACTTAAAATCAAATGTAATTCAATTTTTAGATAATCAATTTGCATTCTTTTCAACAAAATCAAATTTAAATTTTACTAATATTAGGCTTACCAGATGTTATTTTCTGTTAATTGACCATCCTTATTTTGTTTTTCAAAAACTTAAGGAGCGATTACAATCCAAAGATATCGCAATAAATGAATTTTTAAATTCAGATGACAAACCATTATCACATGAACATGGTGGTATTAAACTTCATATAACAAGAAAAGACTGGAGTGTTTATACAAATAGTTGGTCTGATCCAAATGTTGCAAATACATTAAAGGGGGCAATTTTAAAGAAAGATGAATATTATTCCAACCCTGAGGAATTTTTTGGAAGTATCATTCTTCACTTAAGACAATCTAATTTTGACATACCTTTAGATTATTCTTTGATCAGCGAGTATATTTCCAGTATTTCTTTAAAACGAGATGTCCAAACAATCAATCTATCTAATCGTGAAAAGAAGGCTATAAGAAGAAATGTTGAGAAGGTCTCTGATCATTTTGGTTATGAGCTATAACACAAAACAGTGCCAATAAACTTAAAAGCTTTAAATCAAATAAAAATTGACATACAGGATACAAATATAAAATTAATGATCGTGACAAAGACAAGGTCAATCGAAGATATTTCTGAATTGATAAAATTAGGCTACAGAAACTTTGCTGAGAATAGAGTCCAAGAAGCTTATAAAAAATACACAAATATTAAATCTGATCATAAAATTAATTTGAGCTTAATTGGACCATTGCAGTCAAATAAAGTAAAACAAGCTCTGACACTTTTTGATACAATCCAATCTATTGATAGAAGTAAAATAGTTGATGAAATCAAAAAGAATGATGCAATCGTTACAAATGAAAAAAAGTTTTATATCCAAATAAATATTGGAGAAGAACCACAAAAGAGTGGTGTACTCCCAAAAAACTTTAATGATCTCTATCAATATTGTCTGAGCAATCACTTGGTAATATCAGGTATCATGTGTATCCCACCTTTTGATAAGGACCCAAGATTTTTTTTCGATAAGATGCTTAAGATAAAAGAGAAAAGTAACAATAATTTTGCACTTAGTATGGGAATGAGCTCTGATTACAAAATTGCGCTTGATTATAAAACTGACGAAATTCGAATAGGTTCGCTAATATTTTCATGAAATATCTATATATTTCGTGTTTGTTAATAATTTATCAAATCTCATTTGCATTTGAGTTAAAATGCTCCTTTGAAGAAGTGTATCAAAATGGAGAAGTGCAGCAGGGTTTTTTTTTAATTAAAGACGACAAATTCAGATATGAATATTTTTCTGATAACCTTTATACAGTTATTCATAATCAAAATCTTTTTTTTTTAATTGAAAATAAAGATAAGACTAAGTTTGTAAAAATATCAAGAAATACAGAAATATTAGAGGCAATTGTTAATATTATCAGTGATTATCCAAATTTTAACAAAGACTACTATTTTGAAAATGTAAAAATAAAATTAGAATTTAATAATAAAAACTTTATCAAGAGGATTATTTTATTGTCTGAGGAAAATAATTTAAGTGTTTATTTAAATGATTGCAAAACCTCGCAAATAAAAAATTTATTCTTTTCTTATAGTCCGTTTTTTGAATATAAACACTAGATGATAAATATCAGATGTGAAGATAAGTATTTAAAAAAGAGTATTATTAATCTTCTTTTACAGAAAAAACTTTCATTAAACACTGATGAAAATGAACAATCTTTTTTTACTATTAAAATTACAATGCGTGAAAATAATCTAGAATTTTCATTAGGGGATAACAAAATTATATTTAAATTGCCTAAAAGCTTTAATGAGATATTTGAAGATTTATATGAACTAATATCTAACGAGTCAATTCACATACAGAACCATGATTATTATCCCTTTAAACAATTAATAAAAAAAAATGAAAAAAATATATTTTTAAGTGAGATTCAAAACACAATTATGTCAAATTTGTTATTGAACTCTAGTGATGGCATTAAAAAAATAGATTTAATTAAAACAATTTGGCCGAATGACAAAGATGTATTCTTTAACAAGCTTGATACACATCTAACAAATTTAAAAAATTACTTAAAGTCAGAAAGTGACTTTGATTTAAAGTTCACGTCAAAGTCTGGCCTTATAAAATTAATTTTTAATTAATATTTCCCTTTTACCCGTGTGACTTGGTTCTGATACAACACCACGTTGTTCTAACGCCTCCATGATCCTTGCAGCTTTATTATATCCAATTTGAAAATTTCTTTGTAAATAGCTTGTAGATGCCTTATTAGATGATTTTATAAGCTCTATAGATTTAGATATTAGTAATTCATCCTGATCACTAAGTGACTCAAAATTTTCATCGTTATTTTTTATAATTTCCTCTAATTCATCTAAATAATTTACTTGTCGGTTTCTCTTGATTTCTTTGATTAACTTATTAACTTCGTTGTCAGAAATGAATGCTGACTGATACCTTATTATATTTCCTCCATTTTTAGTCATCAACATATCTCCATTGCCTAAAAGTTGTTCTGCCCCAACCTCTCCTAAGACAGTTCTACTATCGTATTTACTTGCTACTTGAAAACTTATTCTTGATGGAAAGTTTGCCTTTATACTCCCAGTGATTATATCAACACTTGGTCGTTGTGTTGCCATAACTAAATGTATACCGCAAGCTCTGGCCATCTGTGCTAAACGTTGAACATAGTGTTCAACCTCTTTACCAGCTGTCATCATTAAATCAGCCATCTCATCAATAAAAACAACAATGTATGGCAACTTTTCATGAGCTTTTTCGTTGTATCCCTCAAGACCTCTTGTATTTTCTTCATTCATAAGTGAGTATCTTCTCTCCATTTCTTTACAGACCCACTTCAGTGTAATGATTGCTTTTTTAGGCTCTGTAACAACTGGTGTCAGTAAATGAGCAATGTCGTTATAGACACTTAGTTCAAGCATTTTTGGGTCAATAAGTATTAATCTGAGTTCTTCTGGTGAAAATCTATATAATATGCTTGCCAGTAAAGTATTTATGAATACTGATTTTCCTGACCCAGTTGTGCCTGCAACAAGAAGGTGAGGGGTTTTACTTAAATCAATAACTTCTATATTTCCCGAAATATCTTTACCAATACATAAAGGTATTTTAAATGATGTATTTATAAAATTATTATTGCTTAAAAGCTCTTTGATTGTTACTACCTCACGTTTTTCATTAGGCACTTCTACACCAAGGTACTGTGTTCCAAAAATTTGTGCAATTCTTACAGCTCCCACACCCATACTCCTAGAAATATCATCAGCAAGATTTATGATTGTATTAATTTTAATCCCAGGAGCGGGCAATATTTCAAATAGAGTTACAACCGGACCCAACTTTACATTAATCACTTGTATATCTATGTTAAAATCTTCAAATACCTTTTCTAATAATGTTGAATTTGTTTTTATATTTTCCTTTTCATTTTTAGTTTTGGAAAAAGAATTATCAGTTTCTAAAATTTCGAGTGATGGAGAGTAGTAAGATTTTAAAGAATTGTCATTATTATCGTTATCAAAATTATTAACCTCATAATTATCTGCTAGGTTATTTATGATAGGCTCTTTTTTTATCTGTGATTTTATAGTTTGGTTTTCATCTCTGTTTTTAAAAACCCTGGCAAGATTAAATTTAGGTAATCTTAAAAAAAAAAGGTTCTGAGATAATAAAAAAACTACAACCCCAAATATAGATAATAAATAATGTATATAATTTAAATTATAAATTTCATAAATATTATTTGCAAAGACTCCCCAAGGTTCGATTGTCTCAATAAATTTAATTTTAAACTCCAAATATAATAAAGCTTGTGGCATTAATGTTAAGCTCAAAAAAAATGCTAAGAGCCTTATAAAAATATATTTAGGTGGTTTATTGACAAAAACTAATATTGAAAAAGACAAAAAAAATAAAATTATCAGATAACCAAATATGCCAAATGTATAAAATACAAAGCTTGCAAAATAAGAACCAAAATCACCTAATAAATTGCCCGAAACATTGCTAGTTCTTGTTAAAAATGAATTATCATTTATGTTAAATGTTAATAACGATGCTGCTGATATAATAGATATTATCATTAAGGACGTTGCATATAAGTACTTAAATGTAGAGAAAAGTTTTTCTTTTAAAATTGCAGGAATATAGTTAATTTTCATTATTTTAAATAAATATATGCGTCTTAATGAAAAATAAAATATTTAAATACGATTTTTTAATCGTTGGAGCAGGCCTAATTGGTTCACTTACAGCTTTAGCACTAAAAAAAAAGAAATTAAAAGTTTTGGTAATTGAAGACAAAAACGTCATTCCAAATGATCAGCGGACTTTGGCTGTTAACGCTAATTCCAAAGAGTTTTTAGAAAAATTAGGCATTTGGGATCACCTGAAAACCAAACCACAGCAAATCAATAAAATCATTATAAAGGACTATATTAATTCTTCCCCACTAATCTTTAGCAATGATAGAGAAGCAATGGGAAATGTTATATATAATGCCGAGCTTATGAAAATAGCTCGTCAAAATTTAAGTAATTTACAAATTTTGAAATCAAATATTCAAATTGATTTAAGAAGTTTATCACCAAAAAAAATTACTAAAATTCACAATAAATATTACTCTTTTAAAAAAATTATTATTAGCATAGGAAAGAAAATTACGTCTTCCCAAATAAATAAAAGCTTAACCTTTAATAATGGTGACTTTTCATATGTAGGTTTTTTTAAACATCAAAATGATCATAATAATTTTGCTTATGAATTTTTTAATCAAGACGGACCATTAGCAGTTCTTCCATCACCATATTTAAATAATAAAAAATCTACATTTATTTTCTCCACAAATAAACCAACTACATACCCTAAAATAAAATCTTTGATAAAAAAAAATTTTTCTTTATCTCATGGAAAAATTTTATTTGATAAGCAATTATACAAATTTCCAGTTATTCCACATATAACAAAATACCATAAAAACTATATATATGTGGGGGATAGTCTTAAATCTATTCACCCAGTAGCAGGACAAGGTTGGAATTTAGGAGTGAAGGATATACAAGCTTTAATGAAATTGATAGACAAATACCCCTTAGAAAGTGAAGCTTTGTCATCAATTTACTACTCAAGGAGGTTGATCGAAAATTCTTTATATTTTGGTTTTACATCTTTGATTAATTTTTTATATGAAAACCCCACCACCTTTAATAATAATTTTATTAGATTTGGCTATAAAGGTTTACTCAGCTTTAAGCTTCTAAGAAATATCTTTATTAAACAAGCAATGGGAAGACTCAGTTTAATTGATTAGGCTCTTTACTACTTAAGACTTGGAAAGTATTTAAATCAAGAATAGAGTTAATAGTATTAATTCTAGATAAGACATTTGGCGACTCTAAAATTGCTTGTTTATCAATCTTGTTGAAAGGAGCTAACATAGCAAGTGTTGAGAGAAGTTGTAAATTTGATGTCTCAGATAGAACGTCTTTATCTATATCTAATTTTTTCATTTTAAAGAAATTTGTATATTTTTGAATTAGACTAGTGCGATCTAAGTTAGGTTCAACGTTGTTAAGATCTTCAAGATAATCGTTACAATCAATTGTGGCCTGATAATATCCGTGAGTGTTAAGATTTCTATCGAGAAGAACAAATCGGCAAACTCCCTCGAGATTAAGAACAAGTCTATAGTCCGGAGTCTCGATGTACGATGTAATTTTACCAATACAACCCATCTGAAAAAGCTCATTATTATTATTTTTAGGCTGAATAATTCCAATCATTCGATGAGTTTTTAAACTGTCTAAAGTCATCTTTATGTATCTCTCTTCGAAGATGTTTAATGGTAATTTTCCAAATGGGAGTAACAAAACGTTATCAAGTGGAAAAATAGGTATAGAACTTGGTATATCCTTTGCTTTGATATCAAAAAGTTTTTTTATATTATCGTCCATTATTTAAACAACATACTAGACAATTTTTTTCGTGCTTCAATAACATTTGGATCATTAAAACCTAATAAATCAAAAAATTCTAAAAGTTTTTTTTTAGCAGCCCCATCTTTCCATTTAGGATCATGTTCAAAAATTTTAAGAAGTTCATCAAATCCTTTTTTAGTTTCACTTGCTAATAGATAAGTTTCAGCTAGTTCATATCTTAGATCTTTATCTTCAGGATTTGCTTTAATTTTTTCCAATATTTTTTCACATGATAAATCTGAATTTTCTTTATTCGAGCTATCTATAAGCTTTTTTATTTTTAAAATTTCCTCATTTTTTAAAGTGTTATCGTCAAATGACTCAAACATTTCTTGTGCATCTTGAAAACGTTTGAGCTGAATTAAACATCTCAATAAACCTGAAATAATTTTTGTATTACCTGGATCAATGGCTACAAGTTTCTCATAAATTTTTAAAGACTCTTCAAACTTTTTTTCTTTAAAAAATCGATCTGCTTCATTTATTAGTTCAGGAATTTCATTACCTGGTGTTGCATCGATCAATTTTCTAACCATAATTTCAATTTTACTTTCTGGTTGAGCGCCCTGAAAGGCATCTATGGGTTTTCCATCTACAAAACCGTAAACTGTCGGTATAGATTGAATATTTAATTGTGCAGCAATTCCTTGATTCTCATCAACATTGATTTTGGCTAGTATTATTTTACCGTTTTTTTGATTAACTACTTTTTCTAAAGTTGGAGTTAGTTGCTTACATGGTCCGCACCATGGTGCCCAGAAATCTACTATTACAGGGATGGTTTTAGACTTTTCTATTACTTCACTTAAAAATTGATCTTCATTTATATCAACAACATTACTCATATTTTAGAAATGGTATCAAATGAAATTTTTACAACAATAATAATCTTTCCTTTTGCCTTGATAGCCTTAAAAAGGAAGTTTATAAGATATTACGTTAAATAATTTACATTGCGGGCGTAGCTCAGGGGTAGAGCGCAACCTTGCCAAGGTTGAAGTCGAGGGTTCGAATCCCTTCGCCCGCTCCAAAACGCAAACGTTTTCAACTCTCTTGTCAGTTTTATTTTCTCCACGACTTTAACATATTTTGAAATGATTGTGACAGGATTGTGACAGCTTTTTTTTTATACAAATAAAAATCTTAACCCCACCCCCCATAAATCTAAAAACCGCATAACATCCATAGGTGTTAGGTTAATATTATTGATAGCAATTTTATTGGAGTGCTTATCCAAAAAATGCCACAATTAATAATGTTTTATAAATTAAAAACTAAATCAACGATTAAGAAGGCTAATTCCTTTGATAAAATTGAGAAAACAAGAATAGCTAATTTAATAAACACAGAAATAGAAATTATTGGACGAATTTCAGATACAAAAAATGATGAGGAATACGATTTATTTATGAAAGAAAAATTAACATTATATGGAAAAAATGCTCGCGCCTCTTCTAGTGAAACATTTAGTGCAAGGTACTTGTTGTTAGAATTATTTTGTCTTTCTCATTTAAAGGGAGATAGAGAAAATGCAGAATTAATAGTGGATTGGGTATATGATAATAAAGAAATATAAGCTTTAATACATGAGCAAAGCATTTGGCAATATATATAGAATGTTTGACTATTTTATTGGTCGTTCAGAACCTGAAGATAGGGATGACTACCTTGATGCACTAAGCGTATGTTTTACACTCCAACTTCCAATGATAATTAATGATAAATATAAAGACAATAAAGACTTAGACCAAGAGGTTCCAATGAAATTTCATAAATGGTTATGTGAGAAACTGAAGGAAGAGGATGGAAAACAGCAAATTGGAAAAATGCAATATGGTGATATGGAGCCTTATAAACACTTACCCAAAAAATATTTTTATGACGACTCTTCCATTATGGAGGGTTTCGCCAAGTTTGCCAAAGCTCAGGCAAAAGCTAAATTAAATTAATTTATGGATAGCCCGTTTTTAGATAAAAGAATTGTTTTAGAAAACGAATATGCATTTAGTATTTACGATGGCTACCCAGTCAGTAAGGGGCACTGCTTAATAGTTCCAAAGAAAATAGTTCACTCCATCTTTCAACTCGAAAACGATGAGTATCTGGCATGCTTTGAATTGGTTAAAGATATGAGAGAGTTGCTTGTAAAGGAATTTAACCCTAGTGGTTTTAATGTTGGAGTTAACAACGGCAAAGACGCTGGACAAACAGTTTCTCACGCCCACATTCATATCATACCACGCTACAAAGGTGATGTACCAAAGCCTAGAGGTGGTGTTCG
Source organism: uncultured Alphaproteobacteria bacterium (assembly GCA_902621205.1). Classification (GTDB taxonomy): domain Bacteria; phylum Pseudomonadota; class Alphaproteobacteria; order HIMB59; family HIMB59; genus HIMB59. The sequence continues at coordinate 15,440 of CACNLH010000001.1, forward strand.
AAATATAATCCCAGAAAAGGGAGACTACTAAAAAACTTCCTCGCCTCTTATTTCCTGAGGTTCCCAAGTGTGAATTAAGATATCTAGTGCCTGTTTAAAATAATGTTTGAGTTTTGACCGTCTGTCATCTGGGCTGACTCCTATTTGATTTCTAACAGTTTCATTTAAAGGATGGTGAGAAGAGCAAAAGAATTCATTCCTTTTATATAGCCTCGCTAGTAAGTTGTTTGTCGGCAGTTTTGCAAATTTTCCATTCGCTCCATTATTGCAAGACCGACAGGCTAAAACTAAGTTCCAGACCCCATCAACATATCCATCAAACGGCTTATCTTTTAATGTATGTGGGAAGAAGTGGTCAACGTGACCAAGGTTCGGCGAGTTGCTCAACACAGATATATAATCAAAACAAAAAAAACACTTACCCTTCTGGTATCCGTTGAGGGCATCCTTCGATGGTGTTACATCTATCCTTCTATTTGATTTGTCAGTGTAAAATATCTCTCTTTCATTATCGTATTTCACTTTTATTAAATTTATAGGCATATTTAAATCCCAAGCAGTTTCAACTAATCTCCACCTTGCCTCCACCTCACTTGGAAGGTTTTCACTCTCCTTTAATTCATTTAACTCAAAGAAATCTTCTGTAATTCGTATGCCGTCATTCTCTTTCCTCTCATCAATAAAAAATCTTTTTGGAATTTCCCCACCATTTACTATGTGAAATGCATCAATAACATTGTTAAAACCTAATCTTTTTGTTGTTTGAATTAATTCATCCAAGCTTGTTTCATTAGAATTAAATTTTCTGCATGTGTTAAGAAAGCTGCTTGAGGGAGAAGTTGCCTGTTTGTCATTGTGTTTAAGATGTTCACAAAGGTGCTTACTGAAGGGTGCAGCTAACTCTTCTAATTTAATAAGGTCATTGGGTTGTCCCTTTAAGTCAATTAAACTTTTTGCTAATGCAAACTTATAGGAGGCAACATTTTTTCCATACAATACGATAGACCTCCAGTAACTTTGGAGAGACGGGTCATTTTCATAAAATACAGTCACAAAAAAAACTTAACATATTTATAAAGGGTCTACTATTTTGATGGCAGTTTGATAGCAGAAATTCTGTTTTTGAATGTTTACCTAGCTACTACTATATATTTATAGTTATGTTTATAGTTAGGGTTATGGTTAGTAATACTTTGGTACTGCATTCGCAATGCTAGTAATTTTAAAATTTCTCTTTTTTTCATGTCTGATTTGCGCTGCTTCTCTTGCCTTTTCACTTCTCTCCAAAGCCCTCTTCCATGTCTTCTCTAATCTAAGTTGTCTAAATGTTCCCTCACTAATATCAAAAAGAGGTTCAATTTCTTGTAATATTTTTCGCCATTTTTTTGGAGTTATGTGGAGTAATTTAGTCAGTTCATTTTCTTTGAAGGGCTTACATCTTCTGTTCCAAGTATGGAAGAGTATTAAAATATAACAACCCTGCGCCTCTAGAGACAGATGAAGGGTGTCCGCTATATGGTCAGATGGAAAAAAGTGTAAACATGGAACTTTTGTGCTCATTTTTTTTATAATTTGAGTCTATTTTTTTTAATATTTTATTAAATAGAACCTTTTAGGAACCTTTAAAGGTCATTCCGAAAATATTAAACAGTTTGGGAAAAAGAGAAAGGTGGTAAAATTATTTCATATAATGATATGAAATTTAATATTTATATTCTAGCTTCTGCAATCTTAATAACTATATCAATAATTTTACTTTTATTATTCAATAGATATTCTTATGAACAATTACAACATTATAGTAACGAATGTCTTATAAAGACAGATAGATTTACAGGAAACGCATGTTCAATAACCGACGCTTCTGCATGTGAAAGAAATTATCAACTTTGTCCCGAAACTGCTAATTATAAAAAGGATAACACAGAATTATTAATAGACAGTATTTTAAATGATGAATAATTATTTTTTAATTTTTTGAAGTATTTTCAATTAAATCTGCAATGACTTTTTTATTCATCTTTTCATCTAAATTTCCGTCAACCATATAACCAATAACTGCAAAATATTTTGTGTGAAGGAGTTTAATCATTTGCTTCGGTGTGAAGTTATTTTGATATGCATACTCATTTAATTTTAATATGGAGTATTTATATTCGTCTAAAAAATCATATATTTCTGGCAGCCCGTTATCTCTTAAATAGTTAAAAAATAATTGATTTATCTTAACTAATATCTCTTGTGAGGCAGGAGCGTTATCACTGAATTCTTGAAAAGTATTGTCGTTATAATGAGTTTCTTTAATAAGATTTAGTATTGCTGTTTGCATTTGCAATAGTTCCTTGTCTTCTAAATTCATAAAATTAGAATAATACTAAATGAAAATCATTATCTTAGAAGCATGAATTTAAACACTAAATATGTCATAGCAATCTGCTTAAGCATCATCATTGGGTCGTGGATTATTGGCTTGAGTAACAATTGTGAAGGGGTTATGAGCCTAAGTATAGGTGCTTGGGAGAAAAGCAATATTTGCCAATTATTTTTTCCTTTAGGAGTGTTTTAGAATGAAACTCTTAATATTATTTTTAATATTAATTCCAAGTTTAAGCTTTGCCTCAATTCCTGATTATTGTAAAGAGGAAACAGACGGAGAGGAAGCTTATAAATTCTCATCAGAAATTATCGAGGTCTTTAAGAGTAACGATTTGTCGAGATTGAGTGAAATGACTTTTACACTTTATGGTAACGGTAACATTAACTATTTTGATTTATCCAATAAAAATATTACAGATGTATTTAATGTTGAAATGGTTGACGACTTAGTTTCAAGAGCAAAACCTATTTGTGAACGTTTCAGCTATGAAGGTTATAATTTTGGTTGGGGCATATGGTTTGAGTTTTTGGGTTTAAATGATGAAAATTGTGAAATGAAGATGACCCCAAAGATAGTTGCTTTAAATGAGGGTGTGAAGGAGGAATTTCAAATATCACCTGAAAACATAATAATCGATAAAGAAAATAATAACTCCTCTAATTGTGAATAAAGATTACTTATATCTGTTAATTTTTCTTATACCTTGGTTGTTTATTTGCTATTTAGGTTTTACTGGAACAATCGAAGGATGGTATGCCTGGCTATTTATATTTGGCCCACCAATTTTTGTTATTGGTATGAAGATTGCAAGTATTGCAACAAAAGATGAATTCAAACAAGCGAATGAAGAATTAAAGCAGACTCAAAAAGAAGAAAGGGATATTTAGTAAAACGTTTAAAAGAATTTTACTCAATTTCTTCAAGGGTATAAATTGCACCCTCAAATAGATAGTACGCTATATTTCCTCGGTCTTGTCTAACAAATGGATAGAGAACCCTTCTATCACTATCATTTTCACCATTACATGTAATCCGATAAACAACGATATCTGAGTTATTAAATTCAATATTGTGTTTTTTAAATAAGATAAATTCCTTATTTTCTAAAAACTCTTCGCGTGTATAAGAGGTATTTGTAAATGATTGTCCTGCAAAATCACACGAGTAAAAGACTCCCTCAGCATAACCTTTGTGATACATTTGTTCTTTTCCTATTATTTCATTAGGATTTGCAAACCAAGTTTCACCTACGTAATCGGTTACTTCAAAAACTACAGCGAAGGTAAAATTTGGAAGCAAATAAAAAATAGAAAAGAAAATTAAAAAAAATTTATTTTTAACCACTTACTCATTTTATCTATCGGGTTTATTAAAACTAGTTAAATTTTAAAAATTATATCATCAGCCTTTAAATGTGTGTATCTAAAGAGCATCCTTATATCTTTATGCCCAGATATTAAAGCAACCTCAGGCATGCTTAACCCTTTTTCAAAAAATCTAGAGATAGCCTCATGCCTTAAGTCATGAAAGTGAAGGTCTTTTATATTTCCATTTTTTTTTAATTTCTCCCAAGCAAGCCTCAGTGCATTTGCGGTATAGGCATAGGGGAGACAAGAGTTCTCTAAAATATTTAAAGCTCTTTTAGTAAGAGGAATTGTTCTTGAGTAACCATTCTTTGTTTGAGGTATCAAGAGTGTTTGCCCGACAATGTGTTCAGTTTTTATATTTAGTATCTCACCTCGCCTCATCCCAGTTTCGATTGCTAATTCAATTATATTTCTCAGTTTTAACTGTGGATAATTCCCTTTAACTAGATAATTGTATTCACTAACAGAGAGCCTTCTCTCTCTTCGATTAGTCACGATTGGCTTTGCAATCATTTTGCATGGATTATTGATAGCAAAACCCCACTCTTTGATAGCAACAGAGAAGAGGTGTCTAATTAAATTTAGTTCTCTAATAAAGGTGGAATACCTTACTGACTTTAATCTCTCTTCCCTGTACTCAGAAAGATGTTGTGTGCTTATAAAATTAATGGGTGTTTTTGATATTTTACTCCTGAGAAGGTTGTTGAAGCAGTATCGCTCAAAATTATAACCCCTTTTGTTGATTGAAACTGTTTTTATATATCTTTCAATTAAATCTGAGAGTATTGGAAATTTATCTCTTTTGAATTTTATAGAGTATTGCTGTATTTCAATCTCTTTCTCTCTAGCCCACTGAAGTGCATCTTGTTTTTGGTTAAAAGTCTGGCTAATTGAGCCTAGGTGAGTTCTTCTAACTTGAACCTGCCATTTGTTGTTTCTTCTTCTGAATGTTGCCATTTCATCTCTCCTTGTGACACAGTTGTGACAGAGAGTGTTGAATGTGTTAAAAGTGGCTTACTGCGGGCGTAGCTCAGGGGTAGAGCGCAACCTTGCCAAGGTTGAAGTCGAGGGTTCGAATCCCTTCGCCCGCTCCATAACATATAATTATTTTAATCTACAAATTTTAAATTAGGGTTAACGTTGACATCAACATCCTCAATAGAATTACCTCTTCTCACTTCATCATAATATACAATTTGTGTAGGTGTTTTACCTTTGAATGTTGTGTAGTTACTTATGAATGACTGATATATACCGTGTTTGAAGTAAATTGACTCTGGCTCAAAAAAAATTGGTGACTTTAAAATTTTAACAATGTTAATCCCATCAATCCAAGCATCTATTCTTTTATTTTCAAAATCTAAGCACAAAGAAATATCTGTCCACACATCTTTCATGCTTTTTAAAGTTTTTAATTTATAATATTTTGATTCATCTTTAACATTTTCTTTAGAACCACTTAGTTGATGCCAATTTAAATACAAATTTCCTTTTCTTGCATCAATTTGTATCAGTGGCGGAAAGGAGGACAAACTATTTGCTTTCCCAGACGGACCGCCCTTTTGATGTATCTGACCTAAAGTTGTACTTACTTTTCTAATATCAGTAAAATCATTAGATAGTTTAATACTGTAACCATAACATTGTTTGCCAGATATTGGTTGATTTGGCTCAGATGAAAGTTCAATCCTTTGTCTATCATTTTCACAATCACTCCAATTTTCATCTCCAAAACAATCACCACTTCTAAGTTCAAATTTTTGATAATAATCCCCAGATCTTGCTTGTGAACTATCTTTTATGTAATTGAAGTTATGTTTATTCTGGCTCATAAAATTTTTATGAAACTTAAAACCACTGTCAAATGTTTCAATAAATAATTTATCATTTTCATCAATTGAAAAATTATTAGCTAAAGAGATTGATTTTAATATCAAGAAAAAAAATAGTATTTTTGAAATAAAGTTAAATCGCAATCTAATTAATTTAATAAATCTACTTTTACAAACCATATATTTAAATTAACAGCTCTAGTAATAATAAAGCCCCAATAATTATAAAAACAATACCTACAAATTTTTTCAATAAAATGTTTTTATTTTTAAAAAACTCTAAAGCAATATTGGATGTAACCAATAGTGTTAAGATTACATACCAAACTGTATCAACAATACCGGCTGTAAGAATTAGGGTTAAATTAAAAGCTTTACCATTTTCTAGTGACATAAATTGTGAATAAATCGCAACAAACCATATAAATATTTTAGGATTTAATAATGAAATACTAACCCCTTGTAAAAATGAGGTAAAACCCCCACTTAAATCTTTTTTATCAAAATCTAATTTATTCTTATCAATTATTGACTTTATACCTAAATATATAAGGAAAATTATCGATAAAGATTTGATCACGTTAAAAACAAATAAGTTTGTTTTAATTATTAAAGCTACTCCAAGAACTGCAAAAAGTGCGTACATACCAATTCCAATTCCATGGCCTAAGGATGTTAAAATACCATGAGACCTACCTTTAAAAATTGCATTATTAATCACTACTACCATACTTGGTCCTGGTGACATTGCGCCAAGAAGGCAAACCGCAAATATTTTAAAAAAAACTAATAAAGACATTAAGACTAATTAAAATCTTCTTTGACTTCTATTTTATCTAGTTTAGATGCATTAATAATTTTTTTTAGATTAGTTGACACATTCGTATAAATAATTCTTTTACAGTACTTCCAAATTGGCAAGTCTTTCTTACTATTACCAAGATAATCAAATTCAAGAATATTTAAATTGTTGTTAATAAATTTGACTTTATTGTTACCTACCATATTAAAATCATTTCTTGTTCCAAAACACTCAAAAAATATTTTTAGGTGTTGATCGATTTGGTCGACTAAAAGTTGGTGACTTCCAGATATTAGATAAACTACTCTGTGCCTATTTTTTACCTCTCTAATATAGTTTAAAGCACTTTTATTAAAAGTAAGTTTGCTAAAGGGTATATTATAATTTTTTGATATTTTCTCTTTTAAATAAGGTTTTCCTCTAATTAGAAATACAAACAAATAAAAAGTTAACTTTAAAGGGCTTTGTTTTAATAAATTAATAAATGCAAGATTCGATAGATCTTCCTTAATTAGGGTACCATCAAGATCAACAAATAATATTCTATTTTCATCCATTTTTCTTAAAAAAAGACACTTTAATTGTTATTAATTCTTTATCTACATTTTCTTTAATTAAACCTATACAATCTGCTTTAATACTTATTCCTTTTTGGAATATCTTCTCATATAGAAGATGTTTAACATTTTGTATTTCTTTATCTCTAAATCTCCTCCTACCTCTTTTTTCTTCTGGGAACTCTTTGAAAAATTTATTTAAAAGTTCCATAGAATATTTACTTTTAAATTCGATATTTTGATATCTTTTCATCAAAACATAATGTTTTTTTGGTGGTTTATTTTTGAAAACTTCGATCAATGTTTAAAGTGACGATCACTTAATTTAAAGAAATTTAATTTATTTTCTCTCACAAATTTCTCAATAAGATTGTCATTTATTGATCCCATCGGCGCATAAACATCAATTTTTACTTTCTGTTTCATTATTAATTTCAAAGAGTCTATAAAAGGAAAAAAAGCATCTGAAAATAAAAATAATTTAGTATTTTTCTTTTTTTTATCTTTGAGACTAAATTTGTACAAGCAATTTTTGAGAGAGTCTATTCTTGAAGTTTGACCGCCAGACTGAGATACCAAACTAGTTTGATCAAAAAGAGCAATAGCATTTGATTTTATGACTTTTAAAACATTAGTAAAAAAATTCAGTTTTTCAGCATCTAATTTATTTAAGCCATATATTTTTTTAATTGAAGATTTTTTATTATTTACACTCTGAATAAGTGTACCAGCAAAAATAGACCTCTTTTCTAATTGTAAATTAAATTTTTTAACTTTTAAGACTCTTAAATTTACTTTTTCTTTTAAAATTTTTAAAGCCTCAACATCAAAATCAGGTGCCGCTACTACTTCGTAAAAATTTTTTAGTAAATTTTTTGCTGTGATATCAGTAACTTTCTTATTGAATACTATGATCCCACCAAAAGCACTAACAGGATCGCCAGCCAGTGCATTCGTGTAGCTTTTTATTTGACTAGTTTCTATAGCAGCACCGCAAGGAATATTATGTTTTATTATAATACAAATATTTTTATTTGAGTTTGTTGAATAAGCTATTGAAAGCGCTGCATCTAAATCTAATAAATTATTGTAACTGAGCCTTTTCTTTCCGCTTAATTGTTTGAATTTATTCTTTTGAATTAAAGCAGTTGCAGTTTGTTGAGGGTTTTCACCATATCTAAGTGAATACTCCTCATCTTCGACCCCCTGAAACCATTTTGATATCGCAATGTCATATTTTGTAATATGTTCCATGGCTTTAATTGCATATTTTTTTTTGGACAAACTTGTTTTAGGAATATTTTTAATAAATTTTGTATAATCCATTGGATCAACAATTACAGTAGTTTTTAAATAGTTTTTAGCTGAGGCCCTTATGAGACTATGACCGCCAATGTCGATCATTTCAATTATTTCATTAGCTTTTTTAGTATTTTTAATTGTTTTTTCAAATGGATAGAGGTTAACAATGACTAAATCAAAATTAATGATTTTTTCATCTTTTAATTCTCTTTGATGATCCTTAGTTGTAGATGCAAGAATTCCCCCAAAGATTTTAGGATGAAGTGTCTTCACTCTACCATCTAATATTTCTTTTTGTCTAGTATATTTAGATATTTCAAAATGTTGCACGTTAATTTTTTTTAAATATTTAGAAGAACCACCAGTTGAATATATAGTATATTTTTTTTTTATTAAAAATTTTGCAATTAGGTCGAGGTTTGCTTTATCATAAACAGATATTAAAGCATTTTTATTATTTACCATTAGTTAAAAAAATCATTCAATTTATCAGTAGCCTTGGTTAAGTCGCTCTGCTCAAACAAAAAAGAACCTGCAACAAGTATATTTGCCCCTGCGTCTACGCAAAGTTTTCCAGTTTCATAATTGATACCACCATCAATTTCAATATCTACGTTTAAATTGTTTTCTTTAATATAATGAGATATGCTCTTAATTTTTTTTATTTGATCATATAGAAATGATTGCCCTGCGAAACCTGGCTCAACGGTCATGATAATTACTTGGTCAAAAAAATGTAAATATTTTTTTATATCTTCCCAAGGTGTTTTTGGTTTAATGGCTATTCCTACCTTGATTTTACTGAATTTGATTTTATCTATAATATCATTTAAATTTTCATTGATTTCGTAGTGAAATGTTATGATATCTGAGCCTGCCTTAATATAATCATCTAAATATTTATTCACTCTACTAACCATTAAATGTACATCAAAAATTTTTTTTGACTTGGTGCGTAAATCTGAAATAAATTTTGGTCCAAATGTTAAATTTGGAACAAAATCACCATCCATAACATCGAAATGAATATATTCAGCTTTTGATTTATTAAGATCAGTAATAGTTTTTTCCATATTCGAGAATGCCCCACCTAAAATTGATGGTGATATAATTTTTTTCATTTTATCTTTTCTAAAATACTTACAAAAAAGACATCAGACCCTCCAAGCTCTTTAAAGCTTAATGGGTTAATAAAGTATCCACTCTGTCTCTTAATCATTTTATCTGAATTAATATTGTGTAATTTAATATTTTTATGTTTTTGCATAATTTTATCAATAACTTCGATTGTCTCAAAAGGATGAAATGAACAAACAATATAGACTAAAAAACCTTTTTTATTCAGTATTTTTAATGATTTTTCTATCATCTTTATCTGTATTTTTTGGTGTTTTTTAATTTTAGACTGGTCAATTTTTACTATTACATCGGGATTTCTTCTAAATGTGCCTAATGCACTGCAAGGAGCGTCCAATAAAATTGAATTATACTTCTGAGTAAATTTTGCTTTTAAAAAATTAACTTTTTGAATATTCATTTTAATATCTAATCGATTAAGATTGTCTTTAAATTTGTTTATCTGATTTTGAGAATTATCAATAGCAACAACATTAAAACCAAATGAATTTAACAATATACTTTTGCCACCTGGTGCAGCACATACATCAATTAAAGTTTTATCCTTAAAAAATTTACGCACAGAGTTAATCACTTCAAAATTACCAATATCTTGAACAAAGCACCCTTCTGTAATTTTTTTTTCTAAGATAAAAACTCTCTTTTTATAAATAGCTTTTTGATTATCAATTAAACTAATTTGATAATTCTCAGGCTTTGTAAATATAGTGGAATAAATATAACTTCTTATTGATTCACTTGAAAATATTTTATCTAGTATTTTTTTAAAATTAGGGTAAATAAATTTTCCGTATTTAATTTTATTTTTGTTCAGTAGAATATTTCTTAGAACAGCATTTACTAGTTTTTCTTTTTTTGAATATTTCCCTTCTTCCACAGCATCATTAACAATTGCATATTGCGGTTTTTTTGAGAAATAAAATAATGTCAAACATATTTTTAGTAGTGTTAAAATATTTTTTGGAGTTTTGTCATGAACATAATTTGAAAGAATTTTATTATTATTTTCATAATTTCTGTAATACTCTTGTATTACTAAAAACAAAAAGTTTCTTTTTATGACTGGAAATTGATTTACCACTTGATCAATACTACTTCCCTGATCAATTTTTTTAATTGAGATAAATAAGTTTGTGATATCAGTTGGTTTAGATATTTTTAGATCCGTCTATTAATGATTGGACAACATTAGGGTCTGCTAATGTTGATGTGTCGCCAAGTTGATCTTCCTCTTTTGAAGCTATCTTTCTTAAGATTCTCCTCATTATCTTACCCGATCTCGTTTTTGGAAGCCCTGGCGAGAATTGCAGTTTATCAGGTGTTGCTATTGGACCTATTTTTGTTCTAATCCATTGAACAAGTTCTCTCTTTAAATCTCCATTTACTTCAACCCCAGTATTTGTTGTTACATAAGCATAAATACCTTGGCCTTTTATATCGTGTGGGTAGCCTACTACTGCTGCTTCAGAGACTAATTCATGTTCAACAAATGCACTTTCAATCTCAGCTGTGCCAAGTAAGTGACCAGATACATTTATACAATCATCCACTCTCCCTGTGATCCAATAAAAGCCATCCTTATCTCTACGACAGCCGTCTCCGGTAAAATATTTTCCTTTAAATTGACTAAAATAAGTATCAATAAAACGCTGGTGATCGCCATAAACTGTTCTCATTTGACCGGGCCAACTATCTAGTATGCAAAGCTTTCCTTCACATTCTCCTTCTAATATATTTCCATTATCATCAACTATTGCTGCTTCAATTCCAAAATATGGTTGGGTTGCACTTCCGGGCTTAAGTTTTGAAATACCGGGTATTGGAGAAATTAAATGTCCACCTGTTTCCGTTTGCCACCAAGTGTCAATAACAGGACATTTGTCTTTACCAACTATCGACGAATACCAATTCCAAGCTTCTGGATTAATTGGTTCACCAACTGTTCCTAAAATTCTCAAAGAACTTAAATCACACTTTTCAATATAAGAATTTCCCTCTTTCATTAAAGATCTCAATACTGTTGGCGCAGTGTAGAAAATATTAACTTTATATTTATCGCAAACCTCCCAGAAACGAGAAAAATCTGGATAGTTAGGAACGCCTTCGAACAATAATGTTTTACCACCGTTTGCGAGTGGACCATAAACTGAATAAGAGTGTCCAGTAATCCATCCAGCATCAGCGGTGCACCAATAAATATCACTTGGATGATAGTCAAAAGAATACTTATGCGTAAATGAAGCATAAACTAAATATCCTCCAGTAGTATGAAGAACCCCTTTTGGCTTACCTGTAGAACCAGATGTATACAAAATGAAAAGAGGATCTTCTGCATTCATTGATACACATTCACATTGATCATCAACTTCTTTAACTAGTTCATTATAATAAAAATTATTATCTTTATGTAATTTGTCTTGAGTATTTGTGTACTTAATAACAAGAGTTTTTATAGAATTATCACAACTCTCTAAAGCTGTATTAATATATTTTTTAAGCGGAATTGTTTTTCCACCTCGAACACCTTCATCTGCAGTAATTACATATTGAGATTTACAATCTTTGATACGTCCTGCAATTGACTCTGGGGCGAAGCCTCCAAAGATTACTGAATGTATTGCACCTATTCTTGCACAAGCCAACATAGCGAATGCAACTTCAGGAATCATAGTTAAATAAATTGTTACAACATCACCTTTTCGCACGCCAAGTTTCTTTAAAACATTTGCAAATTTACTTACTTCTGATTTTAGTTCTCTATAAGTGTAAGTTTTATTTTTACTAGTATCATCTCCCTCCCAAATAACAGCTATTTCATTTGGTTGTGTTTCTGCATGTCTATCAACACAGTTATAACAAACGTTTAATTCACCATCCTCAAACCATTTTATAGATACGTCACCATCGTAGTTGGTGTTTTTAACTTTAGTGAAATCTTTAGACCACGTCAGTTGAGATTTTGCGACTTTAGACCAGAATTGTTCTTTGTTACTAAAAGACTCTGCATACATCTCTTCATATTGTTCTTTTGATAGCAGTGGATTAGATAATTTAAATTCTCTCACTTTTTTTCACTCATTTTAATTAATTTCTTCCATTGCTTCAATGTTACAGGCATGACACTTAATCTAGCTTGTTTTACAAGCGGAAAATCATGGAAAAATGGGTTTGCTTTTATTTCTGATAAGTAAACTTCATTTAGATCTTTGACATAGGTTACGTCAACCATTCCAAATATTCCTTTTTTATCTGTGTGATCTGGATAGTATTCCTTAGTAACCTTTACAATTCCCTTTATAGCTTTTTCTGTTACTGAGTGATAAAACAGACACTCATCTCCTTTTCTCATCTTTTTCATATTATTTGCTGCTTGATAATTTCTAACACCGTCCCAATGTTCAGTTTTTTTCTTTTTTTGTTGGTCCCATGACCAAGAGCTAGGCTCTGATTTTAGGAGCCAATAATTTTTAGAAGTGTTCATGAATTAATATATTTGGTGATGGTCTCGCATTGAAATTATTAAACTTGATTTTTCTAGTTTTCATATATTCGATAGCGTTCCAACCAATCATTGCAGCGTTGTCAGTACATAAAGATAAAGGTACCTGATGATAATTAAGTTTCTTTGTTGAAACAAGTTTTTGAAGCTCAGTATTTAAATATTTATTTGCCGCTACTCCACCACAAATAGAAAAATCATTAATTTTAATATTTTCTTTTTGTAAGAGTTTAATGCTATTTAATATTTTAATTTCTAAGACTTTATATACAGTATGTTGAAATGAAGCCGAAAAGTCCCTTAGAAATATTTTCGTTTTTTTATTTTTTGTGATGATATTAAGCGCTGCTGTTTTTAAACCTGAAAAAGAAAATTCACAGTTATTTTTTTTCGACAAAGGCATTGGGAGTTCAAACCTCTTAATATCTCCACCTATTGCTAGACGTTCAATTTCTGGGCCACCAGGATAACCTAAACCTAACCCTTTAGCTACTTTATCAAAACACTCACCTGCAGAGTCATCAATTGTTGATCCAAGAGTGATAAAATTTTTTGGATTTTTTACCAATACTAAAGCCGTATTTCCTCCAGAGACGAGTAGGCATAAATATGGAAACTTAATTTTAGATACAAGTCGAGGTGATAACAAATGTGCTTGTAAATGATTAATTGGAATAAGTTTAATATTTTTAGACATTGATAGACCTTTTGCAAATGATGACCCTACAATTAATCCACCTATAAGCCCAGGCCCAAAAGTTGCTGCTATTGCAGAAATTTTTAAAAAATTAATTTTTTTAATTGATTTGACCAAAGTATCTAAAATTTCCAAATGTTGTCTTGCTGCCATTTCAGGTATAACGCCGCCATGATCTTTATGAAATTTCCTGTGATTAATTGTTTCAAGAAACTCAACACTTTTATCATCTTTTACAATGGCGATAGACGTATCATCACAAGAACTTTCTATTGCTAAAACTTTCATTATTATAAAAAAATATAGATTCTTATTGAATGTCTGAAAATCAAAAAAATGACAGCAAAAAAAGCTTTCTTCAACGAAATCTTTTCCTAATAATAATATTTTTAATCATTATAACCGTTGCAGGGGGCTACTTGTATCGAAATAACCTTTTAATATTTGATGAGGCTCAATTCAGCAAATTAAACCAAGAAACTCAATCACCAAATATTCAAAAAGAGATAACTACTGTTAATGATTTAAATAACAAAGAACTGGAAGATAAAGTAGATCGTCTTGAGTCTCTTATACTAGAGTTAGCAAAAAATGTTCAAGAAATACCTCAAACTACAATTGTTCAGCCAGAGCCAGAGCCACAACAAATTACTTTGTCCAACGATGAGGCATATGAATTAATTTTGTCCATAAATCAGATTATAGTTAACATTGATCAGCAACAGATTCGAAATAAAAATATTCAAAAACTTCAAAATCAATATTTATTTTTTAATGATGAAAAATTTAAAGAACTACTCACTATCCCAGATTATACATATTCAGTACAGCAATTACAGATTAATGAAAATACATATGTACAAAATGAGTTTATGAAACAAAATAATTTTCAATGGCTTAAAAGAATTATTGAAAATATATTTGAAATTCAAATAACAAAAAATTCATTAGAACCCTTACCATCCTTTATTGATGCGATGTACAATCGACAATATACAAAGGCAATAATTGAATACGAAAAATTAAATCCTAATCAAAAAATATTTTTTAAATCTTCTTATGAATTAGCTCAAATCTATAATGATAACCAAATTTTTCTAGAGAATATGATTTAATGATAAGGCTACTAGTAATTTTAATAATTTTTATAAGTGGTTACGGCGCTCTTTTTTATCTATTTAACAATGCTGGCAACCTTTCACTCGTTTTAGGCATTTGGCAACTGAGCATCCCTATTGTTCAATTCCTTTTTGTCTTAATTACATTTCTTATTCTTTTAATTTTGTTTTCTTATGCTTTTACAAAGCTTTTTATTTATCCAAGAGCTGCATATATGCGCTACAAATCTTCAAATGAGCAAAAAGGCCTTGAACACTTAAGAGAGACATTAGTTGCAATAACTGAAGGTAATACAGATAAAGCTACACAAAGTCAGAAAAAATTTAAAAAATACTTAGGTAAAGATCCTTTAAATAAAATATTACAAACGCAAATTAAAAAAACAAAGGATTTAAAAATAGTTAACGTTGAAAAAGGCTCTGATTAACTTAAAAAAATAATACCTGCTCCAAAGCAAGTCAAAGTAGCACCTATTACCGCTAGGTGACCTGCATAATTTTTAGTTACAATCCATAATATTGGAATAATCATTATAGGCATCGTGCTTGATAATGTTGAAATAATTCCAGGATCACCATTCTTAAGAGCAATTATTAACATAGTCATTCCAACGCCCATTCCCATAAAACCCAAAAAAATACTATAAAATGTTTTTTTAACATCTTTCATTCTTTCTAAAAGATTATTATTTTTCAGAAATCCTAAGCTCAAAAACATCAATATCGCTGCTATTAAAACTCTTACATAAGACACAATGATTGGGTCTGTTACCTCAAGCGCAGGTTTCATAAGAATGATTCCAATAGCCTGACACAGTGCTAGACCAACACCAGCAATCAGTCCAATGTATTTGTTTCCTTGAATGTTTTCTAAGTCATCATCAGGAATTGTTCGATTAAATTGTATTGCAACTATGATTCCAAAAAAAATTAAAAAGCAGCCAAAAAGCTCGACTATAGATGGAAGTGTTTGTAAAAATATTTCTGCTAAAATGATAGTAAATGGTATTTGCAAAGAAAATAATAATGCTTGCCTTCTAGGTCCAAGCCTTTTGAGGCACACAAATAAAAATGTGTCTCCTATGATAATGCCAATTACCGAAGATAAAAATATTGCTATAAATATTGATTGATTGAAATAAATGGGATCCCAATTTATTACAATGTAGGGTAAAAAGAGGACTACTATTCCTATTAATCTTAAAAGATTATAATTATAACTTCCAAAATATCTGACAATTCTAGTTGCTGATAAAGCAACCATAGACCACGTAGCTGCGGCACCAATTGCTAAGATGTATCCAATCACGCAAGGATATTAATGACTAATAAAAAAATTGATACGTTATTTTAGTAAAAAAAAGGGGCCAATAATGACCCCTTAATAATAAAATTTGAAATTAATTTATCTTCTTTGACCAAATAATTGCATTAACATTATGAATAGGTTTATAAAGTCTAAGTATAATGTCAGTGCGCCCATGATTGCAGCTTTTCCTGCAAAAGCAGTTCCAGCAACTTGATAATAAGTTGATTTAATTCTTTGAGTATCGTAAGCAGTTAAACCTACAAACACTAAAACACCAACACAAGAAATTACAAATTGCATCGCTGAACTTTGTAAAAATATATTTACAATACTAGCAATAATAATTCCAATGAGCCCCATCATGAGAAATGAACCAAACTTAGTTAAATCTCTTTTAGTTGCATATCCATAGATGCTCATCGCAGCGAAAGTACAGCTTGTGATTAAAAATACTCTAACAATGCTTACGCCAGTGAAAACTATGAATATATAAGACAATGAAATTCCCATCACAGCAGCGAAGGCCCAAAATGTCATTTGAGCTGCAGAGGTAGACATTTTTTGTAATCTTGCACCTAAAAAGAAAATAAATCCAAGTGGAGCGAGCATTACAACCCATTGAAGTGCTGTGCCATAAATAGCCCCCATTAAAGTAGGAGACTGAGAAAATCCCCATGCCACTAAACCACTTATAGCTAAACCAGAGGTCATATAATTATAGACTTTCATCATATAATCTCTTAGGCCCTGATCTATCGCGGTTGATTGTGACTGCGAATATGTATTTTGTTTTAATTCGACCATTATTTCTCCTTAATTATTTTTAATATGGCTATTATCTTGATATTTTTCAAGTAAAACCGTATGAATCTTTTATGAAATTCAAACCCTTAGGAAATACTGATTTACAAGTAAGCCTTATTTGCCTTGGTACAATGACTTGGGGCGAGCAAAACACAGAAAATGAGGCATTTGAGCAAATGGATTATTCTATGGAAAAAGGGGTCAATTTCTTTGATACCGCGGAATATTATTCAGTTAAGGGGAAAGAAAAAACATATGGTGCCACTGAAAAAATAATTGGAAATTGGTTTAAACAAAAAAATAACAGAGAGAAAGTGATATTAGCATCAAAAGTCGCAGGCCCTGATGTAAGATGGATTAGAGGAGGTGGTCTACAATTTAATGAAAAACATTTCACCGAAGCACTAGAAGGCAGTCTTCAAAGATTACAAACAGATTACATTGATCTTTATCAACTACATTGGCCAGAGAGAAAAACAAATTTTTTTGGGAGGTTGGGATATAAAAATTATAAAGAAGAAAAAGAATGGACCCCATTTGAAGAAATTTTAGAGACAGCAAAAAAATTTATTGATCAAGGTAAGATTAGATATCTTGGCTTATCTAATGAAACTCCTTATGGCTTGTCTAATTACATCAATTTGTCTAAATATAAAAATCTACCAAGAGTTATGTCTGTCCAAAATCCATATAGTTTATTAAACAGAACTTATGAAGTTGGTATGTCTGAAATATCCATTAGAGATCAGGTAGGTTTGTTAGCTTACTCACCATTAGCTTGCGGTGTATTGACAGGCAAATACAGAAATTCACAAAAACCTGATGGGGCTCGGTTGACAATTTGGGATGATTGGACAAGATATACCAATAAGAGATCTATGAATGCTACAGAGAAGTATTGCAAAATTGCAGAGAGTCATGGTCTTACCCCAACAGAGCTATCATTAGCTTTTGTTAATCAACAAGATTTTGTTACAAGCAATATAATAGGGGCAACTAAAATGGATCAATTGAAAGAGAATATAAAGTCAGCTGATATTGAGCTTTCAAAAGAAATAATTGACGAGATAAATGATGTGCATGAAAATAATCCATCACCAGCCCCCTAAATTATAAAATGACTGATTGGCCAATAGATAATCAGGGTAGATTATCAAAAACTTTTGAATTTAAAAATTATCGAAAAAGCTTTGCCTTCACCAGTCAAGTTGCAATGCTATCTGAAAAAAAAAATCATCACCCTCAAATAGTTTTAGACTATAATAAAGTGACAGTTTCACTAATTTCTCATGATGTTCAAAAAATTACCCAAAGAGATATAGATTTAGCAAACCAAATTGATAAGCTTTATTTAGACTAATTAACAAGTGTTTTTAGTTAATTAATGGAATGAGCACAAAAATTGAAGATGAGGATTTAGTCAAAGCTAAAGAACTTTTTGTTCAAAGTATAGATTATCAAAATAGCGGACATTTATTAAAAGCAATTGAATGTTTAGAAGAAGCTTTCAGTCTGGTGCCATCTAGAGATAGTATCATTAATAATCTTATAATTTTATACTTTACCCTTAAACAAAATGAAAAATTAAAAACTTTTCTTACCCAAGTAACCTCTTCACAAAATAAACAATTACATAATTTAGGACAAATATATTTGAATTATCTGGAGGAAGATTTCCATAAATGTATTGAGGATTCAAACAAATTATTATTAAGTGAAAATCAATCATTAATACTTCAGTTATATGATATTTTGATTAAGAGTTATTTTAAAACTCATGATATATCTAATGTTTTTTTGTATTCAAGAAAACTTTTAAAAGATAAAAATTTATACAATCAAAGATTGTTCTCTGTAGGTAACATACTTTTATGTCTTTCAAAACCTAGGGCTGCTAAATGGTTTATTCAAAAATCTTTAAATATAAGTTTTAACCAAGCCTATGCCTTTGACTTAGGATTCTGTTATCTTCAGTTAAAAGATTTTAAAAATGGATTTAAATATTGGAATAATCGTCTTGAGGGCCATGATGCTCAAAACAAATTACTTACAAAAATTTCCCCTCTTGAAAAAATAGAGAATATAGAAAATAAAAAAATTTTAATATGGTCTGAGCAAGGTATTGGAGACACATTAAACTTTGCTAGGTATATAAGATTAATCAAAAAATATCGACCTGAAATAACTTTTGTTGTGCAAAGAAAGCTATATGAGATTTTTAAAAAATATTATGATGATATAAAAATTTTTAGTTATGAAGACAAAATCGATCATAGCTATGATTATCAGACATCATTATTAAATTTAATTGGCATTCTAAATTCAAATTATGACGAAATACCAACTGATGAATTTGAATTCACTCATAATAAAAAAATAGAACAACCCATAAAACGAGTTGGCTTTGCTCACTCAGGCAACCCGTCATATTTCCGAGATTCATATAGATCAATAAAATCTGATAAATTTGAGAGTATTTTTTCAGTCAAGAGAATTAATTTTTTTAAAATCAACTCACATTATGAGCCTTATGTGGACAGACACGAAAATGTAGAGGATGTCGGACATTTATCAATTCAAGAGATTGCA
Source organism: uncultured Alphaproteobacteria bacterium (assembly GCA_902621205.1). GTDB lineage: Bacteria > Pseudomonadota > Alphaproteobacteria > HIMB59 > HIMB59 > HIMB59. Next base: position 34,830 of record CACNLH010000001.1, read on the forward strand.
GATAAAATTAAAGATTTTGACTTGATAATAACCACTGATACTTTCCTTGTTCACCTATGTGGTTTTTTCAATGTGAATTGTATACTTCTATTAAACTATAATTCTGATTGGAGATGGTTTGATGATTACAAATATACAAAATGGTATACCTCAGTTAGAATATTAAAACAAAAAAATATTTCAGACTGGAGTAATGAAATTAATATCATTAAACGTTTTCTTAGATATAAATCAAAAAAAATTATGAATTAATATGATATATTTAATTGGTATTCCTGGTTTAATTCCTTTTTATCTTTGTTTTTACAATATTGATTTAATATTCCTTGATTTTGATAAAGATATGTTCGTTTATTACTCCGCAGTCATAATGTCATTTTTAGGTGCCGTTTATTGGGGTGTTTATCTTCAATCAAAAAATAATATTGCAATTTTGTTTAGTGTTTGCCCTGCTGTTTATGCATTTTTGGTTTTAGCATTTGATTTAAAATTTGATGAAACTATTGGGTTTTTTATAGCAGGTTACTTCGTAGTTTTATGTTTTGATTTCTTTTTTTACTTTAAAGAAAAAATAATTCAAACTGATTATTTTATTTTAAGATTAATCTTGACAGCGGGTATTGCTCCCGCTCATATTCTATATATTTTATGATTAAAATTAGTTAGCGATTAAATTTAATAACTTACCAAACTTACCGGAGAATTTAATTTTACCGTGTGTATAAGCTAATCCGATACAACCGGTTTGAGCATGACCAATAGGGGTATGATTGTGGTCGTCACTTCTTACTTGAACGGACCCTCGCTTATAGTTTCCATATTCATCACTATAAGAACCGTGTAAAACTAAAAAACTTTCGTTGCCTTCGTGTGTGTGCTGAGGAATTTTTGCACCAGGCATTACATGAATTAGTTCTAGTTTTTCATTATTATCCTTAGGTATTATAGAAGCAACCTTAACATCCTTAAAAGATTTCCACTTAATATTTTTATTTCTTAAATGAGATCTTAAAGTAACTGGTAGTTGACTTAGCAAAGGATCGTAACTCTCATCAATTTCATTTACTGATGTTTCATTTTTTGTTTGATCTAAGACTTTATTCCATAATTCACTAGATAGAGGAGATATCTCAGACCTATCTAAAAAATAACCACCTACCTCATTCATAGCAGAATTAAGAGACCTGTTTTCAGGGACAACTTCTGCCAAACACTGTTGAAAAATAAGACTTGCAGGTGAATTTACGGGTGTACTAAGGATTTCGAATGTCATTATTTAGTTAACCATACTTCCGTGATCATTATTTAGATTAACCATACTGCCGTCTTGTTCCAATTTGCCGCGGATCTTCTCTAATGCTAAACGAATTCTTGATTTTACGGTGCCTAAAGGGATTTTGGTTATTTCAGCGATTTCACCATGTGATTTTTCCTCAAAGAAATTCATTTTTAATAGATCTAGTTGATCTTTTGGAAGATCATCTAAATATTGTGCCACCATTTCAAATTTTTGGTCATGTTCGATATTCTCATCAGCTTTAGACTCAACAGGAGGTAAAATGGCAGTCTCAATGTCCTCCAAAACCGCTTTTCTAGTTTTTCTTAAAATGTCAATTTTCTTGTTACGAGCGATAGTATAAATCCAGGTGCTAGGTGAGGCTACTGACGGGTCATAATAATCAGCTTTGGTCCAGATAATAGTCATGGTCTCTTGAATGATTTCCTCTGCAATGGCGTCATCCGCGCCTGACTTCATCAAAAAAGATTTCAATCTGGGGCCAAAATAATCGAAAATTTTCTTAAAACTTCCAATATCTTGTCTTTCAGCAATATTTTGAAGTGCCTCCACAAAGGGATTTTTAACTTTAGCCATTAACCTCTCCATCTATATCTTTCCATTTATTATTTTAAAAATCAATCTTAATTGGTATATTCTCTGACATTAAATCAGCATGTTCAAACGAAAATTATCATACTTAACATTATGCCTATTCTTTTTAATGGCTAATTTGTTTGCTAGTCACTCCATTGACTTTGAGCACGGCAAGTGGTCCTTTAAAAAAATAAACAACAAAACATGCTCAATTTTTCAGGTACCGACTTCAGAAAAGGGCGACTATACAAATAGAGGTGCAGTAATTTTTTATGTATTTAAAGAAGGTGCTGCTGAATATGTAAGAATAGATGCTGGTTATCCATATGACTCACAAAAATATGTTAAAGTTACAATTGACTCGAAAAATTATCAATTTTTTGGAGAGGATGATTCTGCTTGGTCGATGGCAGACGATACTGTTATCATTAAAGCTTTAAAAGCCGGTAAAAAAATGACAGTTGTCGGGTATTCTAAAAGAGGTACAGAGACAACAGATACATACACGTTAATTGGTTTTACTAACGCGTATAATTCTCTTCAACAAGACTGCTAAGAAAATGAAAAATAAAATTGTTTTAGCCTACTCAGGCGGATTGGACACAAGCGTAATACTGAAATGGCTGCAAACTGAATATAACGCAGATGTCATTGCTTATGCAGCGGATCTTGGTCAAGGCGCAGAGTTAACTGAAGCAAAAAACAAAGCAAAAAAACTTGGCGCAAAGAAAATATATATAGAAAATTTAAAAGAAGAATTTGTTCGAGATTATGTTTTTCCTATGTTTCGTTGTAATACAATCTATGAGGGCGAGTACCTTCTAGGTACATCAATTGCTCGACCATTAATAGCAAAAAGACAAATTGAAATTGCAAAAAAAGAAAAAGCGAATGCTGTATCTCATGGAGCAACTGGTAAAGGAAATGACCAAGTACGATTTGAATTTTCTTACTATGCCTTAGAACCCAAAATAAAAGTGATCGCACCTTGGAGAGAGTGGGATTTATCATCAAGAACAAAACTATTGGAATTCGCAGTCAAAAACAAAATCCCTATCATGAAACATAATAAAAAAGAGTCCCCTTATAGTGTGGATGCAAATATTCTTCATCGTTCAGCGGAAGGAAAAATACTTGAAGACCCTTGGAAAAGACCACCTGAAAATGTTTTTGGTATTTCTAAAAGCCCTCAGTTAGCCCCGAACAAAGAGACAGTGATAACCATTCAATTTAAAAATGGCGACCCGATTGCTATTAATGGTAAAAAATTATCCCCTTTCAATTTATTAGAAAAGTTGAATAAATTAGGAGCATCAAATGGAATTGGAAGAGTGGATATCGTAGAAAATAGGTACGTAGGAATTAAATCTCGTGGTGTCTATGAAACACCGGGCGGCACAATTCTTCTAAAAGCACACCGTGCTATTGAAAGTATTACTCTTGATAGAGAAGAGGTTTTTACAAAAGATGAACTTATGCCTAAGTATGCGAGATTAATTTATAATGGATATTGGTTTGCACCAGAAAGAGCGATGATGCAAAAAGCAATTGATGCAACGCAGAAAAGAGTAAACGGACATGTAAAACTTGTGCTCTATAAAGGCAATGTGATTGTTATTGGAAGACAGTCGCCTAATAGTTTATATGATGAAGAACTTGCAACATTTGAAAGTTCTAATTACGATCAACGTGATGCAGAGGGTTTTATAAAACTAAATGCATTAAGGCTAAGAAAAAATAAACTTAAATTCTAGGGCCGACATTTCCCTCGGCAAGGTGAAGAGTGTCTATCCGGTCTTCTACTTTGAATATTTTACCATCATCATTATAATGGGCAAATTGGATATCCCAAATATCAGTTATTGTAGAAGAATTACCTTTTGAAATAATAATAAAAACTTTTTTTTCTTGATCATGATAAATCTCATCAATAGTTTCACTCCAGTTGGGAAAAGATTTCGCAAGATGAGCAAAAAGGTCATAAATACCTTTTCTGTCATATTCTCCTGCCGCAACATGCTTTGGATGCAATATAAATTTAATATCATCTGTACAAAATTCTAAAAATTTATCTAAATTATGATCTTTTAAAAGATAATTAAAAATCTCCTTGGCTTTATCCTCGTTCACTTGTCAATTTATCCTTGGGTTAAAAAATAATCTGATATTCCTAGTTCCATGATATCGGCAATAACATTTACAATTTGATCTTTATGTTCAGGCCCTACTAAAATCCTGTACATTACTGGATCTGAAACTAATGTTGGCCTAACTTCCACGCGCGTGCCTATTTTTTTTGCTACATCATCAGCAACAATTTTTGAGACTTTTTCTCTCTTGAAAGCACCAATTTGAATAAACGCTGATTGATTGGGATCATAAGAAGTCATTGACTCAATTTGACTTCCGAGACTGTCATTAAGGGCGGCAATTAAAACATTTTTACTAGGCTTAGGCTTAGATTTTATTTTGAAACTTGAGTCGAAGATTATTTCAGAAGTGTTCTCTAAATTTTGTTGCTCTTTAAAATTGAGAGCTGCTATTAAAGAGTCAAGCTGTTCTTCATTTACTTCCTCATCAAAGATAATGATACTTTTAAGTTTTGCTTCAAGTATCTCGTTTAGTTCATCTAATAGATCTTCATTAATTTTTTCTTCAGGTATGTTTTCAGGGCGTAAATTATTTGTATTCCAACTAAGTGTAAATGTATCAGAAATATTTGTGATATCGTTACTTGCTTCAACTATTAAATCTAATGATCCCATAGCAAATGGTGGGCTAGCAACAAAAGTATATTGTGAAGGAAGAAATACAAGCCATGACGGCAAGGCATCCCCATTAGCCATCTTTACGCTGTATCTAGTTTTGCCACTACCCTCTAAATAAAATGTTTTCTCATCAAATTGAAATATAAAATCCACGAAATCATAATTTGATAAATTCACATTCTCTTCGACTATTTTTGCTGATTGAACAAGGACAGGGTTTTGCTCATTCAATGGTATTGTTACAAACGAATTATATTTTTTTGTCCAACGATTTAAATTTTCTTTAAGAGCCAATGCTAATTCATTATCGCTGATTTGAGATAAATTTTCTGGGGTAAAGTTCATTCCCACAGAAGAATACAACGTTCCCAGGCTATATTGCAATTCAGCATATGCAATATCATTTCTTAATTGCGAAACGAGCAAGCTTGCTTCTTCTCTGATCATTTCTAACTCACCAAATCGAGAAATTTTTTGAGCATTTGATATTAAATCATTAATTCTCTGTGCAACACTAAGGTAATGTTTGGCATTACTGTACTCTCTTAGACTTTGCGCGTAGTTGATATTAGCAATATGGACTTGAGATAAAACAGCCATTGAAACAGCTAATCTTTGTTCTTCAATGAGCTTTTCATTAATTTGATTAATGTCCTTGATGTTACTCGCTTGGAAAATATTCAATAAATTAGCACCAAAAACAGCACCATATTCTACATTATCTTTGTTTAACAAATATTTATTAGAGTCATATGTCCATGTGGCATTGAATTGAAGTGATGGAAACAAAGACAGCATCGATGCTTTTGCTTCTTGAGCTGTAACTTTTTCCTGGTATCTAACCTCTAAAAGTTCTGGTCTTGAAAATAACGCTGCCTCTTCTTGTTCTTCTAGAGACATATTTAACTCCGTTAGAGGCTGTTCTGTATTGATTAAAATATATTCTTGATTTGGTAATAGGCCCATTAGTTTTGATAGTTGCGCACGCGAGTCCATTAATGCTCGACGCTGTGTATTTAAAATTTGTAAAACGTCAAGTAATTCTTTTTGGTATAATAAAGCATCCATAGGCGAACTAATTAAAAGCTCTTCAATGTATTCGTAATCATCTAATGCAGCATTAACCCTTTCCATTAATGGATTTATTTGACTTAATAGCTCGTCTGCAGATAGTGTCTTCCAATAAGCATATATGACTTCTTTTGTTAAATTATGAATAGCCTTACGTTCTAACTCTTTTGAAATTAAATATTTATTAGCTTGCTGACCTGCTCTGACATATGACAAACCAAAGTCTAATGCATTCCAAGTGAAACCTATGTCATATGAATTTGAGGGTGTTTGTTGTGAGAGAGTGTATGTAGGACTATCACCAATAGCTTCCGCAGCTGTATTTTCTGTATCAGTAATATCATTTCCATCGCTGTCTTTTTCGGGACTCATATTAACACTCGTTGAAGCAGGGTGTTTTTCTAAAACTTTATAACCTGCGTTGACTGATAGTTTCGGCAACATATCAAACTTGACCACATCTATTTGACCCTGACTTAACGCGGAGTCCATTAGATTCAATCGTAAATCACGATTATTCTTGATTGCGATAGCAATAGCTTGATAAAGATCAATTTCTATAGGCGCATTTTCTGATGATTGTTTGAGGTAATCTAAATCTTCTTGGGATGAAAGTTTAACTTCCTCTTTTATAATAGGTGATGGTGTTTTAGAGCATCCCCAAATTACAATAGAAGCAATAAAAACAGTAAAAACCTTATAATTGGCCATTCTTTCCCCGTCAAAAATAACACGATAAAATCTCATAATTGTGGATAAAAAACAACAAAGAAATTTTTGTATTATTTTACAAATTCAATGAAAATCCATTGTATTTATTGTATATTTTTGGGTTGTAGAAATAAGAGGAGAGTAAATTAGTGGCAGATAAACAGAAAACTTATCCACATTTTAGCATTCAAATGCTGGAACCGAGGATCATGTTTGATGGTGCTGCTGTTTATGCTGCTGGTGAAGCCATTGAAACCGTTGAAGACCAAATTCAAAATAACTCTCTCAATGAAACTGATCTTTCAATAGATTTAAAAGCGATTACACACAACAATGACTCGAGAAAAGAAATTGTTTTCATAGACAAGGGTGTTGATGATTATCAAACTATTATTAACTCCATCGATGAAACAAAATCTATCTATTTAATTGACTCCAATGAAAACGGCTTTGCAAAAATGCAAAGTATTTTGCAAGATCAAAGTGACATAGATGCAGTACATATAATAGGACACGCAAGTACTGGTCAGGTAGTACTAGGAAATTCAATATTAAATTCGGAAACGATTAATTCTTTTAGCACTACACTTCAATCAATTGGTACCTCGTTAACTCAAGACGGTGACTTATTATTTTATGGTTGTAACCTGGCTCAAGGTGATCAGGGAAAGTTACTTATTCAACAAATTGGAAATATCACTCAAGCAGATATCGCAGCCTCTGATGATATTACAGGTAAGGGTGGTGATTGGAACTTAGAAAAAAAATACGGTATCGTTGAAACTAACGGAATTAGTGTTGTTGATTACAAACACTCTCTTCTTCAAAATGGAATTTCATCATTAGATGGTTTTGTAGAAAATACGGGAACTAATTTAAGAGCGGGTACTAGTGATGGTGGACACGCAGCATCTGCTTCTAATCACACTGATGGACACAGTCCCTATGTCATTACCTTAGAGAGAGAAAATATAAACTCAGGCTCATTTGCTTTTTATAAGACTACAAATTTAGGCACTGGATATGAAGAAAATAATAGCGGTGTCCGAACTAGAGGTCCTGACATAACATCAGGCACTACTACTGTTGATGCTTCATCAACGCCTATGAATTCATATTATGTTTATGCCACAGAAAACTCAGGAAGAAATACTGTGAGGTCAGTTACTTTTGAAAATGAAATACTAGGTGTTTGGTTCAACATGAATAATATCATTGCATATTCAGGAGTTGATAAAAGTGGAGGGAATTATCACACAATAAGCCAACATGGTAGTGGAGGCCAAAATGCATTCAGCACAGAGAAATTAAAATGGGAGTGGAGCACAAGTGTTTCAGATACTAGTAAACCCTCAGGCCATAAACATGACTGGTTTGGTGTCGATACTGACTCAAATAAACTTTATATAGGATTTAATAATGGTGCAGATCATGGTGATATAGTAAGAGTATTTACAAAAGCAAGTAATCAAGCACCCGTTGCTGTAGATGATACAGACAGCGTTAATGAGGACGCTACTGTTACAAAAACAGGATCTGAAAATGACGTGCTTAACGACGATAGTGATCCAGATGGAGATACAATTACTGTATCAAAAATTAATCATAACGGCGGCACTAACTCAAATGTTTCCTCATCAAGCACATCTAGTAGTGGCGGAACATCAGTCACTGGAACATACGGAACTTTAACTATTGGAGGTGACGGTTCTTATACTTACGTCGCTGATCAAGATTTAACAGATGATCTGGATGCAGGTGATCCAGCAACAGATATTTTTGTTTACACAATTACAGATGGTGGACTTACAGATACCGCAAATTTAACTATCTCAATTACAGGCGTGAATGACGCCCCTGTTGCAGTTGATGATGCAGACTCTGTTACTGCAGCTCAAAGTGTTTCAAAATCTGCTTCACAAGATGATGTTATGAACGATGATAGCGACCCTGATGATGATGACTCATTTACTGTTACCCACATAAAAAAAGCTGGTGGCTCAGACTCAACTGTATCTTCAGGGACCACTAATTCCAATGGAACCTCAGTTACTGGTACATATGGTGTTCTTACAATAGGAGCTGATGGTTCTTATACTTATAACGCGAATAACGCCGTTGGATTGGCTCTTAATCAAACAGCCATTGATACATTCGAATATACTATTACAGACACTCAAGGCGGTACTGCATCAGCAGATTTAGTTATTACGATTACAGGTATCAACAACTCCCCTAGTGCTCAAAATGATGTGGGTGTGATTGATGAGGGCGAGACATTAACAGTTGCAAACGGCGCTAATGCTAATGTTTCTGGAAGTTTTGATGCAGATGAGGAACATTCTGGTGATCTAATTGACACAAGTTCAAGCTCACATAAAGACAGTGACCCTGATGGCGACACTCTTTCGATAACACTCATAAAAGAGACAACCGCAGGTTCTAACAGTAGCATCACTTCAAACAGCACATATAATGGTACTGGCAGTAGTGCTGGCACATCAGTTTCTGGATTGTATGGTACACTTACAATCGGATCAGATGGCTCTTATAAATATGTTGCAAATGATAGTATATCTGGTTTCGACTCCAGTGAAACACTAACGGATAGCTTTACTTATACTTTAAGTGATGGAAGTGCAACAGATACGGGCACTTTAACAATTACGCTTTTGGGGCAAGATAATGAAAACCCCTCGGCTACCGATAACACTAACGCAGTTAATGAAGACGCAACAGTCACTGTTACGGATGGAACAACAGGTGTCACAGGAGATGTTCTTATAAATGACACTGATCCCGAGGGAGATACTCTTACTGTTTCAAAAATAAAAAAGAATAATGGAAATTTCTCAAATGTATCCTCAGGAACTACCAATAGTAATGGAACTAGCGTCACAGGATCTTATGGAACATTAGTCATCGGCGCTGACGGATCTTATACTTACACTGCTGATCAAGATTTAGCAGACGCTCTAGACGGTGGTAGCCCAGCTGACACTATTACAGATGTGTTTGTCTATGAAGTTTCAGATGGAAATAGCGGATCAGATACAGCAAATATAACAATTACTATTACAGGCATAAACGACCCAGTTGTTGCTACCGATGACACTGACTCTGTCAACGAGGACGCTTCAGTGACAAAAACTGGAGCGCAAGATGATGTATTAGATGATGATACAGATGCAGATGCGTCAGCATCTTTAAGTGTGTCGAAAATTAAACATAGTACAGACAGCTCATACTCTTCTGTTACATCAAGCAGTACACATTTAAGTAATTTTACAACAGTCACCGGAACCTATGGAACATTAAAAATTGGTGCTGACGGATCATATATATACACAGCTGATCAAACAGCAGCTGATGCTATAGATGCTAGTGATACAAAAACTGATGTCTTTGATTATGAAGCTACAGATGGCACACTTACAGCTACCGCAACTTTAACTATAACTGTAACGGGAGTGAACGATGCCCCCGTTGCGCAAAATGATACTGGAACCATTAATGAAGATGGAACCTTGACTGTTATTAATAGCAGTAATAATACTACCGTAACACCTGCATCTCTTGATACCGGTTCTCCATATGCAACTACAAATACAACTCGTTCTGTAGCATTTAATCATGATGGGACTAAAATGTTTGTTCTTGAACATAGCAATTCACCAGATATCTCTGTACACGCTTTAACAACTGCTTTTGATATAAATACTGCTACTCAAAGTAGTACAACTGACATTTCTTCTCACGCAGGTAATCCACGTGGTATAAGATTTAATAATGATGGTACGAAGCTGTATATAAGCAATGGCTCAGGAAGTAATAAAAAGATTCATGAATTTGCTTTATCTACAGCCTATGATATTTCCTCATTACCAACACCTACTTCAACTGTAATTAGCGGTCAAGACGGCAACCCTAGAGGTTTTACTTTTAATACTGATGGAACTAAAATGTTTTTACTGGGAGATATTAATGATACTGTTTATGAATATTCTCTATCAACTGCTTTTGATTCCTCAACAATTTCATACACAAGTAGAAGTTTAGATTTTAGTGCAAAAGAAGAAACACCAAGGGGAATTTCATTTAACGCAACAGGCACAAAATTGTTTATCACAGGTCAGCAAAATGATGATATTTTAGAATACGATCTTAGTACCGGTTTTAACTTATCTACAGCAACATTTAATGGTGCATTTGATGTGAGTAGCTATGCAGATAAACCAACTGATATTATATTTAATAATGATGGATCCAAAGCATTTTTAGCTCGAGCATCAAGTAACGGAATCCAATCTTTTTCACTTTCAAGTCCATATAGTTTTGTAGACATCACCGGCGAATATACCGGCGATGTAATAGATACAACCTCAAGTTCAAACAACGACTCTGATGCTGACGCTAGTGCTTCTTTGAGAGTTTCAGCAATTCAACATAGCTCGGCAGGCTCTTCCACAGCTGTAAGCAATAATACTACTTACGGTGCTTCTGGAACTACCGCGGGCACAACTGTTAGTGGAACTTATGGTCAACTAACCATTGGTTCAGACGGCTCATATAAATACGTTGCTAACGACTCCGATGCGGACGCTCTTGATGCAGGCGATATAGTCACAGACGTATTTACTTACACATTGACTGACGGGACTGCAACGGATACTGCAACAATTACTATCACAGTTATTGGTATAAACGATACTCCTACCGCACAAGATGACGAAGGTGCAATAACCGAAGATCTAACTTTGACTGTTACAAACGGATCAAATTCCAACATTTCTGGTTCTCTTGACACAACAGGAGAAAATTCAGGTGATGTTTTAGACACCTCCTCAAGCTCTCATAAAGATACTGATTTAGATACATCAGCTTCTTTAAGCGTAAAGCTCATTAGAAAAAATCTTGGCACAGATTCTTCTGTTCAACCAGGAAGTTCTTATAACAGTAGCGGTACCTCCGTAACAGGAACTTATGGTACTTTAACAATTGGTGCAGACGGATCGTATAGTTATACTGCTGATCAAACAGCAGCTGATGCTTTAGATGTTGGAGAAAGTAAAAATGATGTATTTACTTACACATTGACGGATGGTACAGCGACTGACACAGCAACACTAACGATTGCAGTTTCAGGAAAGAACGACACACCCGTAGGTGTAGACGATACCGATAGTGTGAACGAAGATGCTACTGTTACTAAAACGGGATCTGAGGAAGACGTGTTAAATGATGATACAGATGCTGATACAGATGCTTCGCTAACAGTTACTAATATATCGCATACAAATGGTAACTCTGGAACTGTTTCTTCGGGTTCGACTTATAGCAGTAGTGGCACACAAATAGTCGGTACTTATGGTACCTTAACAGTTGGAGCTGATGGTTCTTATACTTACACAGCCGATCAAACTGCAGCTGATGATTTAGATGCTAATGATCCTGCAAGTGATGTCTTTACTTATACGCTAACCGATGAAAATTCTGCAACCGCGACAGCATTACTGACAATCAATATTACTGGTGTAAATGATGCTCCAGTAGCTGTTAATGACACCGATAGTGTGAACGAGGATGAAACTGTCTCTAAAACCGCTTCACAAAATGATGTTTTAAATGATGATACAGATGCAGATGACTCAGCCTCTCTTACAGTTTCTGCTATTAGAACTGGGGCAGAGGATGGAACGGGTAATAGCGGCACTGTTGGATCTGCTTTAACTGGTACTTACGGAACACTAACTCTTAATTCAAATGGATCTTATACTTATGTCGCTGATCAAAGTGCAGCTGATGATTTAGATGCAGGTGATACAGCAAACGACATCTTCACCTATACAGTTTCTGATGGAACAGCAACTGATACAGCAACATTGACAATAACTGTAACGGGTGTCAATGACACCCCTGTAGCTGTTGATGACACCGATAGTGTTGATGAGGACTCTAGCGTCACTAAGTTAGCTATTCAAGATGATGTTTTAGATGATGATACAGACGCTGACGATGACGACCCCGCCAATTTAACTGTTACAAAAATTCAACCTGACTCCGGATCAGAGTCAAACGTTTCATCTGGTACTACACATCTTAATGGCACATCTGTGACAGGCGCTTATGGTACATTGGTGATTGGATCTAATGGAGCATATAAATACACAGCAGATCAAGCAAAAGCTGATGCCTTAGATGCTGGTGATACAGAAACCGACGTCTTCACCTATACAGTTTCTGATGGAACAGCTACTGACACAGCAACATTGACAATTACAGTAACTGGTATTAATGATGATCCAGTCGGGGTAGATGATACTGACTCTGTGAATGAGGATGAAACTGTTACAAAAACAGCAGCTCAGAACGATTTATTAAATGATGATACCGATGCAGACGTTGATGACTCCTCTTCATTGACGGTAACAAATATATCTCACTCAAATGGCAATTCAGGCACTGTTGCCTCAAGCTCAACTTATCAAAGTAATGGTACTCAAATAGTTGGTGCTTATGGAACATTAACTGTTGGTGCAGATGGATCTTACACTTACACTGCTGATCAAGCTGCAGCTGATGATATAGCCGATGGCTCTTCTGAGACAGATGTCTTTACTTATACTGTATCCGATGGAACAGCAACTGATACAGCAACAATTACCATTACAGTTACCGGTCAAGATAATGAGGTTGTTGGAAATAATGATACTGGAAGTGTTACAGATGGTAATACTCTAAGTGTTGGAAATAAAGGCTCCGGTCTATTGTCAAATGATACTGATAGTGGAAGTGATGCTGATGAGAGCGCAGATGCAACAATTTCTGCTGTAAGAACAGGAACAGAAGCAGGTACTGGTACAAGTGGCACGGTGGGATCTTCTTTAAAAGGCACTTACGGAACACTAACACTCAACTCAGACGGTACTTACTCATATGTTGCAGACCAAGATGGAGCAGACATACTGACCCCAGATACTACGGCTATAGATTATTTTACTTATACAATCTCAAATGGAACAAGTACTGACACAGCACAATTAGCCGTCACAGTTACTGGTATCAATGATGCCCCTACTTCTTCTAAAGCTCCTATATTTAGAGGTGCTGAAAATAATAAGATTGTCATTCAATCAAAACTTTTCTTTGATGATCCAGATCCTAGCAACAGCACTTACGGCCAATTAACATATAGTTACGGCGGTTTACCGTCAGGCCTGACTGTTAATGATGCAGGGAGAATTAGAGGCCGTCTACCTGAGGGCACTTATACTTTTACAGTAACGGCAACCGATGGAGGTAACTTATCTACACAACAAACATTTACAATAATCATTGGAAAACCTGGGAAACCCGGTGAAGCTACAACCCCACCACTAATTATTAAGCAAAAGACTTTAGAAAAAGCTATTGCTAATAAAACGGTTACATTTGAAACACCTAAAGTTAACGACCAAATAGCTGATCTTGCGGTAAGGGGAACTTTAGGCTCCCTAGTTAAGGAATACACATTTAATGGTGGTATGAAGGTAATAGACGTTGCCGTCGAAGATCTCAATATTGATCAAAGTGGAAGACCTGGAATAAATGAAAACACCTTATTAGGTTTTGCTATCGGAGATGATTATAGAGTTAATGTAAAACAGTACACAGGAACTCTGGAGGATGGCTCCTCTCTTCCAAATTGGATACGCGTTGATCCATCAACAGGTCAGACGATTGTTCAATTTCCTCAAAATATCTACTCAATCGATGTCAAGGTGATTGCAATCGATAATGATAATAGCACAAGAGAAATTAATGTTACTCTAGATAGGAACTCTGTTAGCCAGGACAAAGCCTTAAAACGCGACCTCGAGCCTTTCATAGACCGAAGTGCAGCTTTAAAAACCGAAGTTACTGTTGATGAAAAAGGACAAATGTTACTTGACACACAAAATGATTTAGAAGATGAGTCGATTATAAATAATACTATTAACCTGAATGACTCAGACAATAATGAAAATCAAACACCTAACACAGACGATCAGTCAAGTCTTAATGATATACCAACTATTCCAGGAGAAATTGATGAGGTCACTTCTCAAGATTCTATTGTTTTAAATTCACAAAATATTGAATCAAATGAAAAACTTATTAAATTTGCAACTCTTCAAGAGCAATTAGATTCACATTATGAGGGTCACGAAAATTATGGAGATAAACTTGTTAAAGTTTCTGGTTAAAATAATATTTTTATCTCTCCTATTTACTATTTCTTCTAAAGCCGAAGTTAGGGAATCAAGAGCATTGGTGGTTGCATCTCAAGAAGCTGTTCTTTCCAGTGAATTGGCCGCTCGTATTAATAGTATTTCTGTAAAAGAAATGGAAAGATTTAAAAAAGGAGATTTACTCATTCAATTCGATTGTAGTTTGTATGAAGCACAAAAAGATGTAGTCAGAGCCAATGAAAATAGCGCATTGATCAAACTAAAAAGTGATGAACAGATGTTACAGATGAGATCAATTGGAAAATATGAACTTGAACTCTCTATATCAGAGTATGAGAAGGCAAAATCGGAATTACGTATTGCTGAACTAAATGTAGAGAGATGTGAAATTAGAGCACCTTTTGATGGTGCGGTTGAGGAAGTTGTGGTAAACGCATTTGAGTCGATACAGCCACAAGTTGAATTAATGAAGATTATAAAAACTGATGTTCTTGAATTAGAAATGGTAGTATCTAGTGAATGGGTTTCTTGGTTAACAATAGGCCATCCAATCACTGTTTATATTGATGAAATACAAGAAGAATTCAATGCCTCTATAAGTGGAATTGGTGCAAATGTTGACGCTGTAAGCCAAACAATTCAACTAAAAGGTACTATTACAAACGCTAGCTCTGCCCTTCTGCCTGGAATGAGTGGGCGAGTTGTATTTTGAGCCAAGACCAATTAAATCGTTTAGCAAGGATTTTCACATTTGAAAAAAAATTACGTGAAGCAAAATCTTTAGTAGAAATCAGATATACAGTTACAAATGAGTTGAGAAACATAACCCCTTTTGTCTTTGCTTTTTTTGGAGAATGGACAAACCCAAATAAATTTAAGATTGATGCTATTTCTGACATAGCAGTTGTAGAGCAAACTTCTTCGACAACTATATTAGCTCAGAAAATAATAAGAGAAAAATTAAAAGAAGGATCTCCTGATACACATCCATTTACAATCGAAAAAGACTCATTAATTCCTGCTAAGGGTGAAAATCCAATTCCTGATAAACTTTTATGGGTTCCTTGTTTTTCAAATCAAAAAGGCCCTCAAGCAGCATTGATACTTGCAAGAGATGAAAATTGGGAAGAGCAAGATATCGAGTATATCAGACACTTGAGTGCATCTATTGGACACGCGATGGGATCACTCAAAGAAAATAATTTTTTTGAAAGTTCCATTAAAGTTTTTAAAAATACATGGTTTCAATTTTTAATTATAGCAGGACTTATTGCTAGTATGTTCATTCCAATTTCTCTTTCAACAGTTGGTAAATCAGAAATTGTTCCAAAAGACCCCTATGTTATAAATGCTCCTATTGAGGGTGTCATACAAGAAGTTTTTATTCAAAATAATGATAATGTTGATATTGGAACTACATTAATATCTTTTGAAAAAACAGATTTACAAAATGATTACGATTTAGCTTTTCAAGAATTAAAAGTAATTGAAACCGAATTACTTCAGGCAAAACAGTCATCTTTTCAAAGTAAAGAGGACAAAGCGATGGTTAGTCAACTTCAGAGTAAAATTAAACTTGTAGAACAAACCTTAAGTTATCAGAAATACCTATTAGATGAATCTACGATCAATTCTCCTGCTGATGGAATTGCAGTTATCAAGGATAAATCTCTTCTTATAGGCAAGCCTTTTAAAGTCGGAGAGACAATAATGGTTATTGCTGACCCATCGAATGTTGTTGTCGAGATAATGATGCCGGTAAAAGATGCCATAACAGTGAAAAAAGATGCAGAAATAAACGTTTTTTTAGACTCTGATCCACTGAATGTTATTCCTGCAAAGGTTTCAAAATTTTCTTATGAGCCTGAACTTACCAGTGAGAACACTCTAGCTTACCGGGTAACAGCGGAAATTCTTACGGCCAAAAACTCTCCAAGAATTGGACTCAGAGGAACTGCAAAAATTTTCGGTGAAGAGGTGAAACTATTTTTTTACTTATTTAGAAAACCAATTATTTTTGTTCGACAAACACTTGGTATCTAAATGATTACTCCATCAATAAGACAAGATCTTCAACTTTTACCAGGAACTCCTATGGAGGACGGTTCTCCATCATGGCTGATTTATGATAATTTAAGAAACAAATATTTTACATTAGGTTTAAATGCTTTTCGAATACTGAGACATTGGATTGCAGGAGTAGACTCAAAACAGTTTATTGAAGAAGTAGAAGCCAAGGGGGTTACTATCGAGGAAGAGGAGTTAGATGATTTTATAAATTTTTTAAAAGTTAATAGTTTAATAGCTCACTCAAGTTCAGAAGATGTTAAACTATTACTAGCTCAACATCAGGCTAAAAAAAAGCATTGGTTTTTAAATTTAATTCATAATTATCTTTTTTTTAAAATACCTTTGATTAAGCCAGATCCTTTTTTAGATAGAACAATAAATATAGCTAAGCTTTTTGGAAAAAAAATTTTTAGATCAATAATTTACTTTTTTGGTATTATTGGAATTTACTTTGTTATTCAAAGCTGGGATGAATTTTTAAATACTTTTTTGTATTTCTTCAATTTTAATGGACTAATTTTTTACGCAATTGCATTAGTAGGCGTAAAAGCAATTCATGAATTAGGCCATGCTTATACAGCTAAGAATTTTGGATGTAATGTCAATTCAATGGGAATTGCGTTTTTAGTCTTTTTTCCTTTTTTATACACTGATAATACTAATGCTTGGAGACTTAGAGATCATAAGAAAAGACTTACAATAAATTTTGCTGGAATTTCAACAGAGCTACATTTAGCTTTGCTGGCTACTTTTGTCTGGGGAGTATCTGATCCAGGAATTTTGAAAAGTGCCGCTTTTTTCGTTGCAACAACAGGATGGATTTCATCACTTCTTATTAACATTAGCCCATTTATGAGGTTTGATGGATATTACGTATTTGCTGATTTTATAAAAATAGACAACCTTCAGCCCCGAGCATTTGCTATTGCAAAATGGAAATTACGAAATTGGTTGTTTGGATTGAGCCTTAGCCCTCCTGAGTATATGAGCCAACAACGCCAAAACTTAATTACTATTTATGCCTGGTCGACTTGGATATACAGGTTCTTCTTATTTATAGGAATAGCTTTATTGGTTTATTTTTTTGCATTCAAAATTTTAGGAATACTTCTTTTTGTAGTAGAAATTATTTGGTTTATAGCATTGCCTATTTTAAAAGAGTTAAGAGAATGGTGGAAACTTCGCTCTAGTTTTTTTTTAAATATTCGTATAATTAGATCAATTTTAATTTTAGGAGCCTTATCATTTATTTTATTCTACCCTTGGAAAAATACACAGTCCATTCCTGCAATTTATCAATCAGAAGAATACATTACAATTTACCCAACAATAAATTCACAAGTTTCAGATATATACATTAAAGAAAATCAATCTGTACAATTAGGAGCAGACTTAATAAAACTAAATTCGCCATCACTTAATTCAGATATACAAAAACTTCTTGAAGAAAAAAAATTAATTTCAATTCAAATAAACAATGCATTAGAGGGCGATCAAAATAAATCAGATTTAATGATAATGAAAAGTGAAGAAAAAAAAATCATAACTAATATTAATAATTTAGAAAAAATTAAATCATCGTTAAATATCACTGCACCATTTAAAGGAGAGATTGTAAGTTTAATTGAATTAAAAAAAAATCAATGGCTAAATAAAGATGATCCAATTATGTCAATTGTAAACAAAGAGTCATTTCAAGTCATAGCTTTTTTATCTGAAAATGATATTTCAAAGGTTAAAGAGTTTAAAAATAGTTTTTTTGTTCCTAATTCAATTGAAATGCCAAGGGTTGCTTTAGAAGTAGTGTCCATAAGCAAATCACCAGTAGACGATTTTAGTCTTTATCCTTCGGTTACCTCTATTTTTAATGGCCCTATAGCTGCAAGAGAAAAACCTGGTGGAGGAATACAATCTGAGAAGTCCTATTATAAAGTAATCCTTAAATTGTCGGAAAACATAATCTTTTCCGATAAGAAAGTTTTAGGTCTTGCAAATGTAGGTATTCAGCCACAGTCCTATTTTGATAAAATATTAAATCTAATATCTGCGACCCTTATAAGAGAAATAAGTTTTTAAGTCTAAGAATTATGATGTTTTCATTTGATAATTTTAATAGGATAAGCTATGGCTAAATTTTTGAGTGTCGTGCGTTTCAAAGTTAAACCTGGTAATGAACAATCCTTTATTGACTCAATGAAGAAGTTTTCAAATCCTGATGGAGTTATTACCCGTAAAGTTATAAAGACAGGTGAGAGATCCTATTGTAGCGTTGTCGAGTGGGTTGATGAAAATAGTCTTGCCAATGCTCGCCAACAAATGATCGCATATCTTGACACTATAAGAGATATTTTAGAGGAGCTCAGCTCAGAATTGGGAGTAACTGATCCAGTTTCCGGTCCAGTAATTGTTGATGAGCAAGGAAATGTCGTAACACCTGGATCAAGTATTTCAGGAAAAATAAAAACGTAATTTTAATTTGATCTTGGGTCCTCAAGACCAGCATGACGATAAGCTGATGTTACAGTATTTCTCAGTAGACATGCTATAGTCATCGGTCCGACACCACCTGGTACAGGAGTAATCTTTGAGGCTTTCGTGGAAGCACTTTCAAAGTCTACATCACCCACTATCTTACTCCCTTCACTTCCGTCTTCTTTCGTAATAGTTATTCTGTTTATGCCAACATCAATAACAACTGCATCATCCTTTAACCATTTTGAGTCAATCATCTCGGCTCTTCCAATGGCTGCAACAATAATATCTGCTTGTGAACAAACTTTTTCAATTTCTTTAGTTTTGGAATGCACTACCGTAACGGTACATGACTCTTCGATTAAAAGTTGTGACATAGGTTTACCGACTATATTTGACCTGCCAATTACAACAGCACTTTTACCTTTTAAATCCTCTATCTGGTCTTTTAATAGAAGTAAAGATCCTAATGGTGTGCAAGGGATAAAAGCTCTCTTTAACATATCCCCACCTATTGAAAGTCTGCCAGCATTAATCGCATGAAAACCATCAACATCCTTTTCTACAACAATTGCATCAATCACTTTTCTCTCATCAATTTGCTTAGGTAAAGGTAATTGCACTAAAATACCATGAACCGAGCTATCATTGTTGAGCTCATCAATTAATTTCAATAATGTTTCTTGATCTGTGCTTGCTTCTAATTTGAAATCTTTAGTTTTTATATTACATTCTGCAGCCATTTTTGTCTTTTGACCTACATAAACCTTACTAGCTGGATTTTCTCCTACTAGTACCACTGCTAAACAGGGATCTACTTGTTTTTGAGATATTAATTTGTCTGAGTCCTCTTTTACCTCAGCTCTGATTTTTGCTGCAAAAGCTTTTCCATCAATTATATCTGCCATTTTTTTATTCTCCTTATCATTATCTTCTTGGCCAATACTCAATCAGTAAATCTTTAAACAAGTATATTATTAGTATTAAAAGTACTGGTGAAATATCTAAGCCGCCTAAGTTTGGTAAATATCTTCTTATATAATTTAAGGGAGGGTCAGTTAGTTTTTTAAAACTTTCAAAAACTCGCCACAAAAAAATATTTTGACTATTTAATATGTTAAAATGAAATAACCAAGACACGACTACATAAAAAAACACAATAAGTGTGTAAAAGTCTAATAGTCTTACCAAGAACAGTAGTAATGAATTCACTGTGATAAATTATAAAAAATTATTATTCGCGTCTATTAAATAAGAAATTCCTACAACGCTCTGACTGGGGATTTGTGAAAACTGTGTCAGGATGTCCTTCCTCTTCCACAAGACCATCATGGAGAAAAATAACTTTATTTGAAACTTTTCTAGCAAACGCCATTTCATGAGTTACAACTAACATTGTTTTTCCCTGTTCAGCTAAATTACGAATAACAGATAAGACTTCGTCTACCAATTCAGGATCAAGCGATGATGTCGGTTCATCAAATAATAATATTTCTGGAGAAATAGCGAGAGCTCTAGCTATTGCTGCTCTTTGTTGCTGACCTCCTGATAGATGAGAGGGGTATTCGTTTGCCTTGTCCTCGATTCCTACTTTTTTCAAAAGTATCATTGCTTGTTCTTGAGCAACTTCTTTATCTATTCCTAAAACATTTACAGGAGCCTCTGTTATATTATCTAAAATATTCATGTGCGACCAAAGATTGAAACTTTGAAAAACCATACCCAATTTTTTTCTAATTAAAGTAATTTTTGATTGTAAATTTTTACTAGGTTTTTTTAAATTCTCATCACTACAGTTGATAATTTCACCACAAACATTTACGGTACCGCTATCAGGAGTTTCAAGAAAATTTACACAGCGAAGCATAGTACTTTTTCCTGAACCAGAACTTCCAATAATACTTACAACATCTCCTTTATTAGCAATAAGATTAATGCCTTTTAAAACTTTATTTTCACCAAATTTTTTCTCTAACTGGTTTAGTTCGAGTATTTTCATAATTTAGTAATATTTCATTTTTTTGATTTCAAAGATATTGCTAAAAAAGATTAGATTTAAAAGTTAATTTATTAATTTATATCAAATTTATAAAAATCAGATTTATTAATTCTAAAAACCTAATCAATTCAATGTTTTTAGAAAATAATTTAGATTTTATGAATATTTAGATTGTGTTAGGATAACTCTATGGACGAAAATAATACTGATATGGATGAAAATAGTACCGATTCAGTAGGTGATGAAATTCAATCTACTCCAATAGATAATGATGCTAAAGCTGTTAACATAGGTTCAGGCGTTAGAGTTGATGGACGAATAGAGGGAGCAGAAACTTCTGACATTTCTGGAACTCTTACAGGAACTCTTAAATCTTCAAATATTAACATTAATAGTAAAGGTGCTTTTAGTGGAGACATGTCAGGTCAAGAGATAACTATTTCCGGGAGTGTAGATGGTGAGATAAATTCAGAGGATTATTTGATTGTCAACAATTCTGCAAATATTAAAGGAGTAATTGAATATGCCTCATTACAAGTAAGTTATGGTGCCAGAATTCAGGGTACTTTAAGACATAGAGGTAGTGTTCAATCCTATTCACCAGTTTCTACTGATGAAGTTAAAGAAGATAAGATTAATGAAAGCCATGAGGGTGATCAATAATGGCATTATTTGGATCTAGTGAAAAAAAACCTGAAGTAAAAACTGAGTTTATGTTTGATACTGAGAGCACTATCAATCAATCAACTTTAGCAAAAGATATAAAAATAAATGGCTCTCTCGAGTCCACAGACTATCTAGATTTCTCTGGACATTTAACGGGTACTTTAAAGTCATCAACCATTAATTTAAAACCAGGTTCTTATGTTAAGGGAACTATTACTGCTGATACTCTTACAGTTGAGGGTGAAGTTGACGGAGACATTCAAGCTAAAGATATCTATATTAAGTCAACAGCAAAAATTAAGGGAAATATTCGTTATCAAAATATTGATATTCAAAATGGTAGTATAATCAACGCAGATTTGTTCTATTCATCATAATTAATCAAATATTCTAAGCGTTTATATAAAAAGTTTATCTATTTACTCTATTTTAGTTTATATTTCAGTAAGTATTTATTCGAAGTAATAGAGGAAGAACAAGGAGAAAATTATGAAAAAAATAATACTATCAGCATTTGCTGCGCTCTTTTTAGTTGGTTCTGCTTTTGCTGAAACAGTAAGAATGGGCACAGAGGGTGCTTATCCTCCATATAATTTTATTAACGATAATGGCGAAGTTGATGGATTCGAAAAAGATGTTGGAGACATGCTTTGTATTCGTGCAAATCTAGATTGCGTTTGGGTTATAAACGAGTGGGACTCTATCATTCCTAATTTAGTATCTGGTAACTACGATACAATTATTGCTGGAATGTCAATAACCGCAGAGCGTGATGAGGTGATTGACTTTACACAAGATTATTTTCCACCATCTCCATCAGTATACATGGGAATGAGCGGTGCAGACATTGATGTAGATAGCGCTGTTATTGCTGCACAAACTGCAACTATTCAGGCAGGCTATGTTGCTGAAAGTGGAGCAACTTTAGTTGAATTTGCAACAGCAGAAGAAACTATATCTGCAGTGCAAAACGGTGAAGCTGACGCTGTCCTAGCAGATGGTGATTACCTTGCATCTATTATTGCAGAGTCAAACGGTGAATTTGCGAATATAGGAGAAGTATCTATCGGCGGCGGTGTTGGAATGGGTATCCGTGAGTCTGATACAGAGTTAAAAGCCAAAATGAATGCAGCTATTAGCTCAATGAAAGATGACGGATCACTAAATGCACTTATTAAAAAGTGGTTTGGTTTTGAAGCCGCAACTTTTTAAGATTATTTAATTTAAATTACATAACAAGAGGACGGAATATCCGTCCTCTTTTTTTTCATTATAATATTTGATCACTAAACATTGAAACATAATATAAAATCTGTCTTACAATGATTATAATTGGGGCAGGAATTGTAGGTGCATCCTTTGCCTACCATGCTTACAAAAATGGTGTAGATAAGATAACTGTCTTATCATCACATTTACCAGGTGATATGAACCAAGCCACATCAAACACTTGGGGTTGGGTAAATGGTTATGCCAGTAATGATAAAAGCTATGCGAATTTTCGTTTGGCTAATTTGAATTACTGGCCAAAATTAATTAATTATATTTCAAACTTTAATTATACATCAAAAGGAGCATTTATTTGGGATCAAGGAGAGAAAGAGCTTCAAAAAACTATAAAACAGCATCAAAGTTGGGGACAGTCTGTAAAAATATCAACTAAATCTGAACTAAAAAAATATTTACCTAATTTAAATAACATTCCAACTATGGCCGGCTTTGGTGTTGATGATTTGGCCATTGATGGTGTTAGAGCAACTAAAGAACTTTTCAAAGCTAGTGGATCAAAAATATTAAAAACTAACGTAAAAGAGATAATATGTGATAGCAACAATGTTTCTGGTGTTAAAACCGATGATGAAATTATTAATGATAATGAGGTAATTTTAACTGCTGGACTTGGTGCTCCAAAATTATTATCAACAATTAATATTCCTTTTGAAATGCACTCAAGTTTAGGTTTATTAGTTTATACAAAACCTTTGCCCCAATTATTAAAATACCCAATCACAGGCTTTGATTTCCATGCAAGACAGGATGACAAAGGAAGACTAATAATAGGTGGAAAATTTGATGATGACTCAAGCCAAGAGGAAAATATTAAGGGTGCTGCAAAAAAACTTATCCAAGACATGGCAACTAGGCTCAACTATAATGGAAATATGATTTTGGATCATTTTACACTTGGTAAACGACCTTTGCCAGTTGATGGAAGGCCTAAAATTGGACGCCTCGTAAATAAAAAAGGTGAAAAATTAAATGGTATATATTTAGCAGTTATGCATTCAGGTATAACTAATGCACCTTTGGCTGGTAAGTTTGGTATAGATGAGGTTTTATCAGGAAAAAGAAATAATTTAATCAGAAATTTTTCACCTCAAAAAACAGATACTCAAGAGGAATTTCTAAATGTTTAGTTATTGTGTGGACCCTAAAACCTTAGAAGGATTAATGTGGTTATCATGTTATGTCACTACAGCAAAACATATGTCATTTTATTCTTCTTTTTTAGTTGTTATGGGTTTGCTTTCTTTGGCGGCTCCATTGGCAATGGCATTTGGTTTTGCAGGTGCTACTGCTTCAAGATCCACCTTTAGAATTATTCGCTCTTTAGGAAAAGGGTATCTTGCGATGATAAGAGGTATTCCAGATATTGTTTTCTTTTTATTTATTCCAATAGCACTTGATCAAGCATTTGAATATTTGCGTCATAAAATTTTATGTTCTGATGTTACTGAGCCAATAAGGCAAGGCAATGATTTTGTCGTTTGTGCTGCTGCAAAACTTCCTTTGAACACTGCTAGCGAGTGGGTGCACGATATTTATGGATTTTCTCTAGCTTTACTTGCTTTTGGCTTTGTTTTTGGAGCTTTTGCCGGAAACGTTTTGTCTGGAGCTATGGCCGCAGTTCCAAAATCTCAAATAGAAACAGGAGAGGCTTACGGCTTTTCTCAAAGTCAAATTTTTAGAAGAATTCTCATACCACAAATGTGGATTTATGCATTACCAGGTCTGTCAAATTTATGGATGATTTTAATTAAAGCAACCCCACTTCTATTTCTTCTTGGCATTGAAGATATAGTCTATTGGGCTAAAGAACTAGGTGGTATTAAAACTGGTGTATATGAGTACCCGCACCCTGATTGGCGAGCTTGGTATTTTGGAGTACTTATGATTTTTTATTTATCATTAACTTACTTGTCACAATCTGTATTAGACAAAATATCAACGCGTCTTTCTCAAGGACAAGCTACCATGGCAGGTAAGGCTGGCTGATGTCGAGTTGTTTTCAAACACTATCTGATTACGGCTTTAGATCTATAGGTTATGGAGAGCGACTTTTACCAAAAGCTGACATAACACTTTGTGAACAATTTGTATTAATTGGTTCGGGAATGATTTGGAACATATATTTTGCCTTTTTGGCATTACTCCTTGGATTTTTCTTTGCAACTGTTTTGGCTTTAGGTAAAAATTCAAATCTATCTCTATTTAATGCTCCTTGTAGATTATTTATTTTTATTTTTAGAGGCTCTCCTCTATTCATTCAATTTTTCTTTGCATACGATCTGTTTGTTCTTTTACCAAGATTAGGATTTGATATTAATTTAGGATTTCTTGTAGTTACAGTTGAAACGCGGTGGCTCACTAAAGCTTGGTTAGGTGCTTTAATTGTTTTATTTTTTAATACATCTGCATACGCAGGAGAGATTTTTTATGGAGCATTGCGCGCCGTCCCAAGTCAAGATTTAGAGTCAGCAGATGCTTTTGGTTTTACAGGAATTAAAAAATTTAGACGGATAATATGGCCAACTATGCTCCGCTTGGCATGGCCCTCTTACACAAATGAAGCAATTTTTATGTTTCATGCAACAACACTGGTGTTCTTTACTGGTTTTCCAGCATGGCAACAAAAAGGAGATGCGATTTATTATGCCAGTTATTTCGCTGATAAAACCTTTAATCCTTTTGTTCCTTATCCAATTGTTGGTTTTTACTTTATTTTATTAACATTATTGATTATTGGTTTATTTGGCTTAATTAATAGAAGATTGAATAAACATTTACCAACTAATGAGAGAAAAAGATTGAGGTTTAATAAGTACAATTTGATAAGATAAGTTATTTAAATAAATTATTTTATACTTATTTAAAAAATCTAATTTTATTTCTAATAAATACAAAAATAATTATTAGTAAAATCAAAGGCGTCCACCAAAGTATTATGTGATTTTTAGGTGGATCAAAAGATATCTCTTCACCATAAATTTTGATTAATTCTTTATTGATTTCTTTAATGGGCATTCCAGAATTATACTTTTTTTGGATTTGCTCTTTTAAATTTATTGCAAACTCTGTATCAGACTCTTGAATGCTCTGACCCTCACAAACTAGACATCTGATTGTTTTGTAATAATCACTTAACTCATTTACGCCTGCAAAGCTAATTACAGATATATGAATTATTAAAAATGGTATAATCAGTTTATAAATACTTTTCGACATCTTCATAAAATAAAGGCCCTTGTATCTTTTTTTGAATTATTTTATTTACAATAAAAAATGTCTCTGGAACGCCAATTAAACCCATCTCATATGCGATGGTACCATCATCTCTTAAAATATATTCAAAAGGATTTCCATGATCATTAATCCACTTTTTAAAATTCTCTTCATCATCTCGAAAATTAATACCAATAATTTTAACACCTTTTTTTTTCATCTCCATTAACAAAGGGTGTTCTGCTAAGCATGGCTTACACCAAGAAGCAAAAAAATTAATAATGTAAAATTCACCTAATGTATTTTCATAAATTAATTTATTGTTGTAAAAGTCTGGTGTTTCAAATATTAAACTCGATACTTCATCTCTTGGATTATTTTTGTTAGTCGATTGATTAAAGTAAAATAGCACACTTACAACTAACACTACTAATCCAACTACAGGTAATAATAGATGTCGCTTCATCGTTTTTTAATAACAGATAAAAATATTGAGAAAATAAGCATAATTGCACTTAACCATAATAAATTTATAAACGGTTTATATACTAAATTGATCCCAACCTTATTACTCTCAATTGTTGAAATTGTAGCATAATATTGACTAAAGAGGTTATTAGTAGTACTAACCTCATTTGTGACTTGCCCTGAGGGTTGGTAGATATTTTTTGAAGGTGAGAGCTCTTTTTCTTTTTGTCCATCAGAGATTAATAAGTCCACTGATATTTTTTGATAATTTTGGAATTTTTTGTCTGTAATATTTTTAATTATGGCAGTTTTATTATTTTGTAGTTTTATTTCATTAGTGGATTCTTTTTCAAATAGTAGGTTTTCTTCATAGTCAAATTGTTCTGTGTATACAGCTGCTATTATAAAAAAACCAATACTTAAATGAGCAAGCCATTGAGAATAAAAACTTATATTTTTTTTTAAATTATTTTTTAAAACTAAAATACTTTTTAAAAATAATGGAACTGTAATAAATACACTAAGCGCAAAATAAAAATTATTTAAATAATAATAGGATACCAAGCAAACTAATAATGAAAAAATAATTATAAAAGGTATTTGTTTATCTTTTTTTTCATGTTTTCCCCAATCTATCTGTGGTGCAAATGCCATGAATAAAACTAATGGTGCTAGTAACAAATTAAATGCGAAATTATAATATGGTGCACCAACTGACACTGATGTTTTAAGAATCATTTCGCTAAACAATGGATAAACTGTTCCAATGAAGACAACTAGTGCAGAACAAATAAAAAATATATTATTTAATAAAAGAAAACTTTCTCTGCTAATTAAATTAAAAGAGTCCTCATTGAAATTAGAAATACTTTTTATATTTAGCCTTACTGTCATAGCTAGCAAATATGCGATTATAATAATCAAAAATAATCCTCTAAGTGGGTCTGTGGCAAAACTATGAACAGATACAATTAAATTTGAACGAACTAAAAATGTCCCAAACACCGATGCAATGAAACAGTAAAGCCCTAAATTCAGGCTCCATAACTTTAGTTGGTTACTTTTGATAGAAACTTGAAGGGAATGTATTAAGGCGGTATTTAATAACCATGGGATTAATGAGATGTTTTCTACTGGATCCCAAAACCACCAACCTCCCCATCCTAGTTCTGAATATGCCCAGTACGAACCTAAAACTATTCCACCAGTTAAAAAAAACCATGAAATTTTTGACCAAATCAACATTTCTTTGAATAATTTTTCTGAAAAGTTTTTATTCACTAGCATATGTGCAGATATCACAAAGGGAACAATTAAACCAATATATCCTAGGAACAATGTTGGTGGATGAATTACAAATAAAAAATGTTGTAAGATTGGATTCAGACCCAAACCTAAAACATTTTCATTTGCTTCTATATAAATAAAAGGATTTGAGCTAACTATTACATAAAGAATAAATAAAGTTGATATAAACAATAAATTTTTATGAATCTCAACAGTTTGATTTTTATAAAGGAAAAAAACTCCAAATAAGTTAATTAAAAAAACCCATAATAAAATTGATCCTTCGTGACTACCCCAGGCAGATGTCACTTTATAAAAAATAGGATCATCAACATAAGAATTTTCGGCAACGTTTAATAAAGTGAAATCTGAAATTGAGAATGCATATACTAAAAGACCAAAGGGAATGAGGTTGATAAAATAAATTAATTTTAAAGAAGAAGTAGTTGATGGAATTACTTTCTTTAATAAATCTATATAAAACAAGATAGTTAGCAATAATGAAATATAAATAAAGCTATTACCTAAATAAGATATCAATTAATTTCCTCTCCATTTTCCTTCTTCTTTAAGTTTGTCAATAGCACTTTGGGGCATATAGTTTTCATCGTGTTTGGCCAAAACTATCTCAGCAACAAAAATGTTATCTATAAATTTTCCTTCAACGATAATGCCCTTATTTTCTTCTACTAGATTTGGAAGTGTTTTAGAAAATACAACATTTACAGAATTTTGATTTTGATCAACTACTTCAAAAATCCATTTTCCATCTAAAAATTTTAAACTATTTGTTTTAACAAGCCCCCCAACCCTTAAATACTTATTTTCTATCCCATCCATACTTTTTAGGTCAGTTGGTTCAACAAAATAGGCAATTTGGTCTTTTAAAGAATAACCTATTAAAAATATAGAAGTAGAAAAGCAGGCAAATATTATTATTAAAAAAATAAATCGCTTTTTTATTTGATTATTTAATTTGATTATGCGCACTAACCATATTAAAGACTTTTTTCTTAAGTAGTATAATTATAATCGTTGTCACAGCACAAACGACTCCAAAAAATCCATAGCAAATTAAAACAAATTCTAAACTAGTCATTTAAAAGTTTAGACCTCTCTATCTTCCTTTTTTCAACAATTATATAAAAAATGTTTGAAAACCAAAATATTGTAAGCATAAAAATACCAAAAAAACTCACTAATAATGTAATTAAATAGTCATTAGTCATACTGGGCCCTCCCATTCTTAAAACACTACTTTCTTGATGAAGAGTCGTCCACCAATCAACAGAAAATTTAACAATAGGAAGATTCACTAACCCTATTATTGCCAAAATTGAGGCTGCAAAATCTGCTTTTTGGAAGTGCTCAAATGAATACAAAAGAAGAATGTGACCTAGGTAAATAAAGGCTAAAATTAACATTGAAGTTAACCTTGCATCCCATACCCAATAAGATCCCCAAGTCAAATTTCCCCATATCGAGCCAGTAACTAAAACGATAATGCTCATTATCAACCCTATTGGAGATAAAGATCTTGCAACTGTGAATGCTGTTGGGGATTTAAATATTAAGCCAATGATACTACTAATACCCATGACTAGAAAAATTGCCAATGATAACCAAGCAGTGGGTACATGGATAAACATTATTTTGAATGAGATACCTTGATAATAATCATTTTCTAAAAAAATAATCAGAAAAATAGAAAAACTAATTAATACAAGTGATAATAAAATAACATATCTAGATAGAGAGATCATAAAATTAGAAAGTATATTTGGAGTTATAGCAAACATTAGACTGATAATTTTTTTAGAGCAAAACTAGTTAGCAAAGGTGAAAAGGCCAAATTTAATAAAAAATAAGCTACAAAAAATAAATACATCCTACCTGTATTAAAATCAATTAAATCAGTTATTGCCATAGAAAATATAAGAATAGGGACAAAAAGAGGCAATGTTAAAATACTTGTAAGCGAGAGTCTATTATTCTTAGAGATTGTTATAGATGCCGTCATTGAAGCTATAAAAATAATGCTTAAAAGAGAGAGCGCCAGAAGAATATTTATCTTTAATAAATAAGTTAGATCGATATCTAAAATAATCAAAATTAGTGGTGAGAATATAAAGAAAAAAATAATTAAATTTAAATAGATCATCATATTTTTAACAAAAACAATTATCTCTAAAGAGAAAGGTGAAAGTAGATACTGATGAAGTTTTGCTTCATTAAAATCTTGGTCATAAATTTTTTCAACTTTAAATAATGAAATAAAAAAAATCATTATGTATAAGAAAGATAATGGTGCATTAATTCCCAATGACTGGTGTTTTAATGATAATGCAAAAATAGCACATGAAATAATTAATAAACAATAAAGAACAAAACTGAAGACACTTCCTTTAAGCATTAGTTGAAATTCGCTTGAAATTAATCTAAAAAAATTTTTTATCATGTTAATTGAAGTGTTTTATAATTATTTAAAGTAATATTTTGATGACTTGCTAATATAATTATTCCCTTATTTTCTAACTTTTTTTCAAACAAAGTATTTAAATTTATTATTGTTCTATCATCAAGCCCACTAAATGGATCATCAAGTATCCAAACGGGTTTATTAACTAACATAAGTAATAGCAATTGAAGTTTTTTCTTTTGACCAAATGAAAGCTGATAAAATTTTTTATTAAGATTTAATTCTTGAAAAAAATAATTTACACTTTTATTTTTTATAGAGTTATTAAATTTTACATTGTGTATTGAAAGCCAATATTCAATATTTTGATTTAAAGTCAGAGAGTCATGGGCAAAGTTAGTCTCGCCAATATATAAAAAAGATTGAGAGGCAATATGATTATTAATAATTATGTTATTGTAAGTTATACTGCCTTCTAGAGGATCTATAAAATTGACGATATTAGATAATAGGGTTGTTTTGCCCACACCATTTGCACCCTGAATGAGCAATAATTCCCCAGGGCGTATTTTAAAATTAATATTTTTGTAGATAAGAGTATTTCCTCTAGCAAAAGATAAGTTGTTAACTTCTATCATAAAAAAAAGCGGGTGATTATAACCCGCTTTTGATGTTTTAAATATTTAAAACTTAGAAAATTATCTTCTTTTTCTAGAAGCTTTTCTTTTTTTAGGAGCTGCTTTCTTTTTTGCAGCTTTCCTTTTCTTAGGAGCTGCCTTTTTCTTCTTAGGAGCTGCTTTCTTTTTTGCAGCTTTCCTTTTCTTAGGAGCTGCCTTTTTCTTTGCAGCTTTCCTTCTTACAGCTTTTTTCTTAGTGGCTTTTTTCTTCTTAGGAGCTGCTTTCTTTTTTGCAGCTTTTCTTTTTGGTGCTGCTTTCTTTTTTGCAGCCTTCTTCTTTTTAGGTGCTACCTTTTTTGCAGCTTTCCTTTTCTTAGGAGCTGCCTTTTTCTTTGCAGCTTTTCTCTTTTTAGCCATTATAGCCTCCTTACTTTTTACACTTACTAGTAAGTATAAAACGAATATTCAAAGATATTCATTTTCTTAAAAAAAACTTAAGAAAGTATTTAATTAAGTCAACATTTTATTTATGGTAACTTCTTTTCATTGAATGAATCAAATTGAAATAATTTTAGGCCCAACTAACACTGGAAAAACATTTTACGCTTTTGAACAAATGTTTTCCTTTAAAAACGGTGTTTTTGGTTTCCCTTTAAGGCTTTTAGCAAGAGAAAATTATGATAAAGCATGCAAACTTTATCCAATAAATCAAATTGCATTAATAACTGGAGAAGAAAAAATAATCCCTTCAAATGCAAAATATTTTTTTTGTACGGTCGAATCTATGCCAGATGATTTTTTTGAATTTGTTTGCGTAGATGAAATTCAATTAGCTTCTGACTATGAAAGAGGACATATTTTTACTCAAAGACTTTTACATTCTCGTGGAGAACAAAAAACTATTTTTCTTGGCTCTCTTACTATGGAAGAGATTATTAGAGAATTAATTCCTGAAGCAAAAATAATTTTTAAAAATAGGTTTTCAGAATTAAATTTTATAGGTCATAAAAAGATTCAAAATGTAAAACCAAGATCTGCAATTATTGCATTTAACTTAATTGGACTTTATGAAATAGCCGAACAAATAAGAAGCTTAAAAGGAGGTGTAGCTCTAGTTGCTGGTGCACTCAGTCCCAAAACAAGAAACTCTCAAGTAAAATTATATGAGGATGGGGAGGTAGATTATATTGTAGCCACTGATGCCATTGGAATGGGCTTGAATCTCGATATTAACCAAGTCTATTTCTCTGGTCTCGATAAGTTTGATGGAAAATATGTTCGACCTTTGAATGACATGGAAATTGGTCAAATAGCAGGAAGAGCAGGTCGGTACACAAAGTCCGGTTATTTTGGAAGTACTCTTGGAGCTAAGTTTACAAATTTAAAGTCAATAGAAAATATTCAAGCAAATAAATTTGAACCTATAAAAAAAATATTTTGGAGAAATCATCTTTTATCGTTTAAGTCAGAATATGAATTAGTAAACTCTCTAATAAAAAAACCTGATAACCATCGATTAATTTTAAAAAAAGATGCTCAGGATCAAAAATTTTTATTTAGGTTTCTAAAAGATAATAAAAAAAATTTTAAATTTAATAATCCTGAAACTTTGAAACAATTATGGGACATATGTCGAATACCAGATTATCAAAATATTTCAGATGAAAAACATGTTGAGCTCTTAACAAAAATATTTAATGAGCTTATAAAAAATCAGTGGGTATTGAGTGATAAATTTTTAGACAAAGAAATTTCTCACTTACAAAATTACAATGGCAGTATTGATGATCTGATATACAACTTAAATGAAACAAGAACCTGGCTATATATTACTAACCAAAAACAATGGATAAGTAACTCTATTTGGGTTGAAACTGTTAAAAATATTGAAAACAAACTATCTGAGGAGATACATTTAAGCTTAATGCAAAAATTTGTAGATAAAAATAAAAGTGAGATGATTCAAAATTTAAATATTAGTAAAAAAAATATATCTTTAACTGATAACAGATATGTTAAGATAAAAGATGAAAAAATAGGAGTTATAAAAGGTTTTAAAATTTATTTTGATGAAAAATACAAAGATATTTTAAATAACAACTACCATAAAATAATTAAAGATCAAATTTCCCCATATATGTCTTTTAACATTGATAATTTTATAGCAGCACCGAATGAAAGCTTACTAATTGACTCAAAAGTAGACGAGAATGGAAATTTTCAAAATTTATATGTTAAATGGGGGGATGCAAATGTAGCAATATTTAAAAAAGGGAGTGATATTACCCATCCTATTTTAGAGCCAATCTTAGATGAATCATTAGTATCACCTGATCATATTAAAAAAATTCAGGAGAAAATTCAAAAATGGTTTGATGAAACTTACCTCTCGAAGTTGGATTTATCTGACAAACTAAAAAAATTTAACTCAAAACCTGAGGAAAGAAGTTTTATTTTTAAGATTATTGAAAGCCAATATAATTTTTACCAAATAAATATATTAGATGAATTTAAGTTAATTGATGAACCACAAAGAAAAGAAATTCATTCCTTAAATTTCAGATTAGGAAAGAATGTTATATATAACTCCGAATTAATTAGACCTGAATACATGAAGTTAAAGTTTCATTTATGGAATTTGTATAATAATCAATGTTTAAATGTTGATGAATACATACCAAAAGATGGCAATGCAACTCTTAATATTCAAAATAAATTAAATGAAGAACTATTAACTTTCTTAGGATTTATTTCTAAAAATGACTTATTGATTAGGCTTGATATTTTTAATGAATTTGAAAAACAGTTATTCAAAAGAGAAAATAGAGGCCCTTTCTCACTTCCTATGGACTTATCTAATCTTTTGGGAATTAAAAAAGATAAACTAATTAGTATTTTAAAAAGTAGATCTTTTAATATTCAAGTGATAACAGAAAATGATTTAATTATTTCTAAAAAAAATAGCACTAACAAGACATTAGAGTTAAAGCAAAATAAAAACAAAAAAGTATTGAAAAAACTATCAAAAAAAGTAAAAAAGCCTTCATCAAAAAAATTATTTAATAATCCTTTTGATCAACTAAAAAATATAAATGTTAAATAAATTTTTCCAATCCTTTAATGAAAAGAAGGATAAAAATCATGATCACTCTTTTGAGACAGATTTATATAATCTGATTTACGAAATTATTATTGCAGATCACGAAATTTCGGAACAAGAAATTAATTTTGCCTCTGAGTTGGTAGAATTTTACTTTAAAATACCAACTCAGAATAACAAAGAGCAATTTAATAAATTAGCCAATCAACAACATTTTAACACCGACTTATCTCAGTTTTCATATAGACTTAAAACATCGCTTAGTTACGAACAGAGAATGGATGTAATTTTAATTTGTTGGCAAGTTTTAATGGTTGATGGTAAAGAGGATCTGCTTGAGGTCTCTACTGTGAGAAAAATATCAACGTTACTTGGCCTGGAAGATAAAGATTTTATATTGATTAGAAATAGAGTAAAAGACAGCCTATGACCTATTTAGTGAATGATAAGTGTATTAAGTGTAAATATATGGACTGTGTTGAGGTATGTCCCGTGGATTGCTTTTACGAAGGTGAAAACATGCTTGTTATAAACCCTGATGAATGTATTGACTGCGGAGTATGTGAACCGGAATGTCCCGTTGAAGCGATTATCCCAGATGACTTGGACGATGCTAAAAAATGGTTAGATGTAAATGAAAAATATTCACAAGTTTGGCCTAATATAACTACAAAAAAAGATGCTCCTGCTGATGCAAAACAGTGGGAAGGGGTAGAAAATAAATTTGAAAATCATTTCAGTGAAAAAGGAGCTGATTAATGCCAGTTAAAAAAAAAGCCACAACACAAAAGGTAACAAAAAAAAATACAAGAGCTAACACTAAAAAAAAAGTTGAAGTTAAAAAAAAGTCACTTGCCAAAAAACAACCTGTAAAAAAAATTGCTAAGAAAAAAGTTGCAAAAAATGTAGTTAAAAAAGTAGCTAAAAAAATTGTTACACCAAAACCTCCTAAGATTAAAAAAGTAATAGTCCCTCAAGAATTTAAAGCAGGAGAAAACATTGTTTACCCAACCCACGGTGTAGGAAGAATTCTCACTATAGAAAAGTTCCAATATGATCTAGTTGAAGAGCAACTGTATGTAATTCAGTTTTTTCAAGACAAGTTAACAATCAGAGTCCCCTTTGCCAAAGCAAAATTGATCGGTTTAAGAAATATTACTAGTAAACCATCTATGACTAGAACACTTTCTGTTTTAAAGCAAAAGCCTAAAATTAAAAAGGCAATGTGGAGTAGAAGGGCTCAAGAGTATGACCAAAAGATAAACTCTGGTGACATAAAACTCCTTTCAGAAGTTGTTCGTGATTTATTTCGCAAAGATGATCAAACAGAGCAATCTTACAGTGAGCGTCAAATGTTTCAGGTAGCTTTTGAGAGATATACTAGAGAATTTGCAATATCTTCAAGCCTAAAATTTGATGAAGCATCAACAAAAATATTAGAAATTTTAAATAAGAGATAAATTAATTAGTCTCTTCTTCGTTTTTATCAGTTGGAATATCAATGCTAATATCTTCTGCTAGGTTATCGGTATCTTCAGATTGAGTATCAGTATCTTCTGACTCTTCAATTAGGTCTTTTAATTCATCGTTTTCTTTGGCAGTTTTGGTAGGTGTTGCAACGCTAATTCCCGCTTTTCTTCCTCTTTTTGGTTTTGTGATATTTATTGCCTCTATTGACTTTCCACATTGCGGACAATTTAATTCGTCTTGGTAAAAATCGTAATACTTAGCACCACAGTGAGGGCATGTTCTTTTATGTCCTAAATCAATTTGCTCTTCTTGCATTGTGGGCCGATTTATACATTATTATTGTAATTTATACAAATTTTTAATATGTTATCGCTTCGTTATGGCAGTACCTAAAAGAAAAACCACACCTTCAAAAAGGAATATGAGGCGCTCTCACCATAGAGCGGGAACTCAACTATTCGCAGAAGACAAAAAATCAGGTGAATTGAGAAGACCCCATCATATTGATATCAGTACTGGTATGTACAGAGGTAAGCAAATAATTATTAAAAAAACTAAAAAAGATAAAGATGCCGAGGGTCAAGCACCTGTAAATACTGACGAAACAACTAAAACTATTGAAACCCCTGCTTCTAAATAATTAATCCCTAATTACTTTATATATTGAATTTTCTGAAAAGCTTTGCTGATAGAGCTTTTTTTTAAGTTCATTAGTTTCTAACTTTGATAGTTTTTTTCTTAAAATAAATCGTTTTAAAATATTCAGCTCTAAATCTGGATTTTCAGATACTTTTTTAGAGATATATTCCTCAATTAAGCTTTGTTCAAAACCTTTTTGATAAAGTTTATTTTTGATTTTTTTTATAGAAAACAGTGATTGTTCATAATAATGAAATACAGTTTCAATAAATTGCTTTTCATCTATGATCTTTAAATCATCTAATTTTTGTACAATATTATCAATAAGTTCTTGTTTAGAGATATTTTCTGGGAAAATGACCTTTTGATAAGTTTTTTTATTTTTGAGCCTTTTTTCTAGAATTTCAGAAATTTTTTTTTTAGTTGCTGGATATTTACCCAAGTATTTTAGTGCTTCATTATATAGGTATTCATCAGCTTTTTTTTTCATAGTTTATATTTTATGAATTATTATTATGAAGTATACAAACAAAGGCGCTTGTAGCTCAGTAGGATAGAGCACCAGATTCCTAATCTGGGGGTCGCAGGTTCGATTCCTGCCAAGCGCGCCAATAACTTTGACACATCAAAAAAAAATTTTTATAAATTACTTATGGTAAAAATTTTTTTTTTATTAAATCTATTTCTTTTCACATCTTTCTCAAATGCCCAGCTAATAGAAACAAAAGACCCTAAAGCTTTATGCTCTAACGGTGAACAAGCAACATTTACCTTTTTTGAGGGTAATACAAATAATTGGTTAATGTATATTCAAGGAGGGGGTGTGGCTGCAAACGAAGACCAATACAGATCAAGAAATAACGGATTAAAATCTCCTGCAGTTTCAAATGAAAGAGGTAAAACTTATATGGTCGAAGACTTTATTAACAACAACTATAACGTCATTTACATTCCTTATTGTAGCAATGACATACATCAAGGCACGCACGTTAACAATATTGATGGAAAAAAAGTTTATTTTCATGGTAGATACATTATCGAGGACATCTTTAATCAGTATGATGAAAAGTTTAAAAAAGCAGATAAATTAATTTTTGCAGGTTATAGCGCTGGCTCCTTGGCTTTGGGTTTAAACGTCGATTTAATTAAAAAATATGAAAATCCATATATTATTGCTGATAGTTTTTGGTTAGACGCAGAGTCCTTGAATGTTCGCTTAGGATGGAATGATGGACCATGGCCTAAAATTGTAAAGTTTTTATATAACGACAGGGTCGAGCATTGTAAAGACTCTCATTGGGCAAATTGTTTTTCTTCAAGACCATTATTTGAAAGAAATAATTTGAATAATGTTTTCTTTATTTGGAATATAGGTGATCCTTACATGAAAGGTAATTTAGATAAAGTAAAACAATCTATTAATGAAGACTCAATTTTTTATAATGCTGGTTTTTCAATTAATGCTGAAGAAAGAAAGTTAAAAGGAAATATTGAGTGGGGGCATGTTATGACAGCTACTGATTTATATTATAAAGATTTTGAAGGCACCTCGTTACAAAAGTTAATTTGGAATTGGATAAACGGATCTGGAAAAACTATTTATATAAACAATTAGTTTTTTTCGTGTAAAAAATCTAAAAGCCTATCTAAATATTTTTCATCCACATTATAAGCTTTTTTATAATGTTCAATACAATAGGGTTTTGTTGGAATATTTTGACCACCACAATAGTGAAATCCTTCTTCAAGTGGATCGCCAATTGGCCATTGACAAGATTTAAAATTACCTGTGCCAACAATACTCTTTTTAAAACTAAATTTTTCTCTTCTTCGAGTAGGTGCTTTTCTTACGGTATTTTGGGAAGATGAATTACTGGTTTCCCTGTACATGGTGACAGAAGAAAACTGTTGATCTTGAGTTGATTTTTTTCTGGAGTTTTGACGTCTTTCAAGGCCCAGCCTAAAAGCCTTACCAATAACGGCATTTTTAGTGAATCCAAGCTGCACGCCAATCTGGCTTGTGGCAACCCCTTCATTCCAAAGTTTTTTAAGATCTTCTACTTTCTGGTTATTCCAAGACATTTTTATATACCTACTCTATTTAGTTCCTTATATGGGTAGTTTTATACTATATATAGTAGTAGTAATCTAGCCTAAAATGATTAAAAAAATGTGAATAAATATGAAATCTCTTAAAAATTTAAACTTTGAAAAAATCAAAAATGTTGGGATTAGAGTCGATTTCAATGTCCCTATTGATAAAAATTTTAGGATTACGGACAAAACAAGATTAGATAGATCTAAGGAGACGATCGATTTTATTAAAAATAAACAATGCAATATTTTTCTTATTTCACATTTTGGAAGACCAAAAGAAAATTTTGATGAGAAGTATTCTTTCTCAAAATTAATTGATCAGTTTGAGGATATATTGGAGTTTAAATTAAATTTAATTAGTTATGATAGTTTTTTAGATATTGGACTTAATGAAATAGATGTTGATAAGCCCACCATAAGCCTTTTAGAGAACATAAGATTTTTTGAGGGAGAAATAAAAAATGATTTAAATTTTAGTAAGTCTATTACAGATAAATTAGATTTATATGTTAATGAGGCTTTTTCTGCTTCTCACCGATTTCACTCATCAGTTAATCAAATGGTTAAAAACATATTGTCAGCACCTGGATTTAATTTTGAGAGAGAAGTTTTAGCAATAGATAATATAAAAAAATCTTCAAAGAAAAAATTAGCGATCATTGGTGGATCAAAAGTTTCAACTAAAATAAAAACACTTCTATCTTTAACATCCTCTTGCTCAGATATTTTTATTGGAGGGGCAATGGCTAATAATTTTTTTAAATATAATAGTATAAATGTAAGTAATTCTTTAATTGAAGAGGGTACAGAAAGTATGATTGAAATGATTTACAATTCTGCAAAATCAACAAATTGTAAAATTCATCTTCCATCGGATGTTATGCTTGACTCAAATGAAAATAAATTAATAGATGAGCTTCCTACAAGCTCTGATTTTAAAATCCTAGATATATCAGTCTCTTCACACGCAGTTTTAGAAAAACTCATAGGTAATAGTGATATCGTTTTGTGGAATGGTCCAATGGGAATGATCGAAGACAATAAATTTTCAAAGGGATCAGTAAATTTAGCACATCTCCTTGCAAAATCTCAAGCAGATGTTGTCATAGGCGGTGGAGACACAATTTTAGCAATCAACATGGCTGAGGAAAAATTTGAAAACTTTTATTTTGTTTCAACGGCTGGTGGTGCTTTTCTTGAGGCGCTCGAGAACAAAGATCTTCCTGGTATTCAAGCCCTTATGGCTGATTAATAAAATGTTTTTTTAGCAATGGAATTTGAATTATTGTAAACACAATAGTAATTCCCATTATTCCAAATACTTTAAAATTTACCCAAACATCAGTTGTTTGAGTCCGCCAAACTATTTCATTTAAAACAGCTAAAAGAATAAAAAAGCTTGACCACATTTTATTCATTAATCCCCAACCCTCATCAGTCAATTTTAATGATGAGTTTAATAATAACTTTAAAACAGGTTTATTAATTAACGTGCTTCCAATCAAAACTGCAGCAAAAAGAGCATTTATAATTGTTGGCTTCATTTTAAAAAATATCTCATTTTTTAGAAAAATACTTAAACCACCAAAAACAACTAAGATAATTGTACTTACTAACATCATTGTTGAAATCTTTCTTTCTTTGAAATAGATGGCTATAAGGGAAATAAATGTTGCAACTATTACAGCGGCAATACTTAAATAGAGATCTTTATCTGATTTATAATAGACTGCGAAAAAAACAATTAAGGGAAAAAATTCAAAGAGTTGTTTCATTTTATAATAGTCTATCTAAATATCCTTCAAATTGAAACTCTCTTAAGTCATTCATGCCCTCGCCATATCCCTCAAATACTACAGGAATATTAAAATCATTTATTATTGTTAGAAGAGCTCCATACTTGGCATTAGAGTCTACCTTATTTAAAATAATACCATCTAAAGTGATATATTCCTGAAAACCCTCTATTATATGTTTTGATGCAAGGCCAGTATTAGCGTCTAATGTCAAAAATGCCCTTATTAAATTAAATTGATCAGATTTTTTTGAAACTATATCTGAGATTTTTTTTAGCTCAGCCATTAAGTTTTTGTTGTTATGTTGTCTCCCAGATGTATCAACAATAATAACATCACTCCCTTTCAAATTATCAATACCTTGAAAAATAACAGCAGATGGATCTTCCATATTATTACCCTTATGAATGGGCACTTCAAATAGATTTGTGAAATGTTCAAGTTGATCGATTGCGGCAGCCCTAAATGTATCTGCTGCAATTACAGCAGGCTTTAAGCCATTTTTTTGAATTAAATTTATAAATTTACCTATGAATGTTGTTTTTCCCGAGCCATTATTTCCTGCAATAATATATAAGCTTTTATTTTGAGGAGAAAAACCACCAAATTTTTTTTCTTTGAACTTTGTAAGCAGTTCATCTTTAATAACTATTTTAATATCCTCTTCTTGTGATTTATTTTCTTTTATTTTTGAAATAATTAAATCAGCAAATTTTGGTTCTACACCATTATCAAATAAAAGATCCTCTATCTCATCTATATTTAAATTCTTTTGAAAGATTTTTCTTAAAAAAAACATTAAACCCTGATAATTTCTCCAACGGGTACACCTACTAAGGGCACTTTATGTTTGATATAATTTTGATCATATCCAATAGCTAATCCCGAATTTAACTCTTCAATAAGGATCTCCCTTGGTAATGAAAATTTGGATTTTACTTTTTTTAAAATTAACTCACCAAGATCTCTCAAAATTTTTGCTCTCTTTTTAATAATTGATTTAGAAACCTGAGGCATCCTTGAAGCAGGAGTATTGTTTTTTGGAGAAAAAGGAAATATGTGGAGGTGAGAAATCTCATTTTCACTTAATAGTTTGTATGTATTTTCAAACATCGTATCTGTTTCTGTAGGAAATCCTGTAATAATATCAGCACCAAATGAAATATCTTTTCTAATTTTTTTACAACGATCAACAAATTGAAATACATCTCTGGAATTATGTCTTCTTTTCATTCTTTTCAGTATCATGTCATCACCAGACTGTATACTAA
Source organism: uncultured Alphaproteobacteria bacterium (assembly GCA_902621205.1). Classification (GTDB taxonomy): domain Bacteria; phylum Pseudomonadota; class Alphaproteobacteria; order HIMB59; family HIMB59; genus HIMB59. Next base: position 76,337 of record CACNLH010000001.1, read on the forward strand.
GGTGAAGATGCGGCATTACTCTTTGATCTTTTAGTACCTCATTAAAATTTTCATCAACTTCAACACAGTCTATTGAGGAGAGTCGAAGACGTTGTAATTTAGTTTTATCTAAAATATCTAAAATTAAATTGCTCATGTTATATTTGAGATCAAAATCGCTCCCATAATCTGATATATCAACACCTGTTAAAACAATTTCTTTGACACCATTTTCTACAACTCTTTCCACCTCATCAATTAAGTAAAAAGGATCAAAACTCCTATTATTACCTCTACCAAAAGGAATAATACAAAATGTGCACCTATGATTGCATCCTTGTTGAATTACAAGGCTTTCTCTGATGTTAAGGTTTTTATTATCTAAAGATGGGCGGATATCTTGAGGAGAGTCAAATATGTCTTCTTTAAAATCTACTCCGAGTTCTTCATCAAGTAAAGATGTCCAAGTTTCTGATTTCAGTTTACTTATATTATCAATAACTTTATCGACCTCAGTCATTGAAGAATACTTATCTGGTGATATTTGTGCAGCGCAACCTGTCATTACAATTTTTTTATCGGGATATTCTTTTTTAATTCTTCTAATAGTTTGTCTTACCTGCCTCTCAGTCTCATTTGTGACGGCACAAGAGTTTATAACAACCATATTTTCATTATTATTTGCTAATAATTCTTCAATTTTTTTTCCTTCAAAGTTATTTAGTCGACATCCAAAATTAACAACTTTAGTCATTTAAATATTAATTGATGATTGATAAACTAACTCTGCAGGGCCTTGAAGGAATACCATCTTGTCTTTGATTTCTGTTTTTAATACTGATCGTTCAGTAATCACTTCAATTTTAGACGATACAAAGTTATTATGATTTAAAACAAAAGCAGTAGCACAAGTTCCTGAACCACATGCTAGTGTATGTCCACCACCTCTCTCCCAAAATAATACTTTCACTTTAGATTTTTTTAATACCTCTACAAAAGTAATATTAGCTTGATCAGGAAATAATTTATTTTTTACAAGTGAAGGCCCTAACATATTTAATTTAATCAGCTTTAAATTCTTTACTAATACTACACAATGAGGGTTTCCAATATTTGCCCCCATAATTTTTATTAACCCAGGTATCTTTATTCCTTTAATTCGAATACTTTGAGAGTCCATTTTTTTTGATAAAGGAATTTTTTTCCAATCTAAAGATACTTCCCCAACATTGATTTTGTATTCCTTTTGAGTTTTCTTACCAAAATGTAAAAATTTATGGGTTTTCATGACTGCCTTTTTAACTTTTTTTACTTCAACTAAAAATTTATAGGCACATCGCAATCCATTTCCACAATTTTTCCCAAGTGAGCCATCTGAGTTATAAAATGTAACTTGATAATATGAACCAATTTTTTTTAATAGAATTAATTGATCGCAGCCTACCCCATAACGCCTATCGCAAAGTCGTTTAATTACCTTTTTTGACTTTCTAATGAAATCAACGTTTTTATCCACAATAATAAAGTCATTTCCCGCTCCTTGAGCCTTTATAAAAGGTATTTTCATAGACCAGCTATAGTGATATAAAATCCTCACTAAATAAAGGAAAAATTAGTCGGCCGATGAGTATCATTCGCCGATTTTTTTTATTTTTTAAATGTTAGAAAATATAACAAATAAGATAACTGGAATTTTTCAAGGTCTCTCAAATAAAGGTGCTATAACTGAAAAAGATTTAGAGACAACCCTGCGAGAGGTTAGAGTTGCTCTGTTAGAGGCAGATGTCTCTCTTAAAGTATCTAAAGATCTTATTAAAAAAATCCAAGAAAAAGCACTTGGCCAAAAAGTAATTGAAAACGTTCAGCCAGGACAACAAATAATTAAAATAGTAAGTGATGAACTAACAGAAATACTTGGTGTTCAAAGTAGCGAGTTAAACTTTAAAAATAAACCCTCAACTTTTTTAATGTGTGGTCTGCAGGGCGCAGGTAAAACAACATCAATTGCAAAACTTGCTCATTACTGTCAAAATTCTCTTAATAAATCTGTAGCACTTGTGTCAACAGATTTAAGAAGACCAGCCGCTATAGACCAACTTCGTATTTTATCCCAAAAAAATAATATTCAGTTTATTGAGCCAATAAATGAAAATATAAAAGACATTGTCAATAATGCTCTTGAACAAAGTAAAAAACTTTTATCGGATGTTTTAATTATAGATACCTCAGGTCGAATTAGTACAGATGAGGAATTACTTTTAGAACTTAAAATAATTCATGATCTGGCAAAACCACAAGAGAATTTACTCGTTTTAGACTCAATGATGGGTCAACAAGCCCTGAGCGTTGTAGAGTCTTTTAACTCCACAGCACCACTTACTGGATTTATATTAACAAGATTAGATGCAGACCCAAGAGGAGGAGTTGCACTTTCAGCAAAATATCAAACAGGTTTGCCAATTCGTTTCTTTGGATCAGGAGAAAATATTGAAGATTTTGAAGTTTTTCACCCAGAGAGAATAGCTTCTAGAATTCTTGGTATGGGAGATGTTGTTTCATTAGTTGAAAAAGCGCAAAAAGATTTTGATCAAAAAGAAATGGAAAATCTCCAATCTCAGATGATGAGTGGGAAATTCAATATGAATGATCTTTTAAAACAGTTTACTCAAATGAAAAAAATGGGAGGAATGTCTGGACTAATGTCACACATGCCAGGTGTCAGCAAAATTAAAAATATGATGGAGAGTGGAGATTTTGACGAAAAAGTTATTGATCATCAAATTGCAATTATTTGCTCAATGACAAAAGAAGAAAGAGTTGATCCTGATTTACTAAAAGCTTCAAGAAAAAGAAGAATAGCAACAGGGTCTGGTAGACAGGTACACGAGGTCAACAGGCTTTTAAAACAATTTGAGCAAACTAAAAAACTTATGAAACAAGCTCAAAAACCAGGTTTTGCTAATAAAATAAAAAGTTTATTAGGCGGAAACCAAATGCCAACGATTGAATAAATACAGAAGGGAGAAATCATGGCGACAAAAATAAGACTAGCAAGAGGAGGTTCAAAAAAAAGACCTTTCTATAGAATTGTGGTTGCAGATGAGAGAGCACCAAGAGACGGTAACTTCATTGAAAAAATAGGCAACTTCAATCCAATGGTACCCAAGGATCACAAGGAAAGAATAATGCTTAGCAAAGAAAGAGCCGAACATTGGCTTAAGGTTGGGGCCCTGCCAACAGAAAGAGTTCAAAAAATTCTCTCTGAATTAGGAATGATGGATGCTCCAAAAATAACTGAGAAAACAAAAAAGCATTTACCAAAGGCAAAGGCTCAAGAAAGAGTTAAAGCAAAAGAAGAAGCAGCATCAAAAGCTGTAGAAGATGCAAAAGCTAATGAAGAAGCAGCTAAAGCAGAGGACGAAAAACCTACTGAGAAGGTAACTACCACAGAAGAGCAAACGCCTGTTGAAGAAGTAGCAGTTGAAAAACCAGCTGAAGAGGTGAAGACAGAAGAGACTTCTGAGCCGGAGGAAAAGAAAGAAGAAGCTCCTGCAAAAGAAGAGCCCAAAGAGGAAGAGGGTTCAACTGAGGTTTCAGAGGATAAACCCGAAACTAAAGAGTAATTACTTGTGACTCCCTTTGAGAAGCATTTCATACAAGTTGGTGTAATTGGCAGACCTAAAGGAACTAAGGGTCTGCTAAGGTTTCACAGTTATTTAAATGATGATCGTGATGTAAATCAATTTAAAAAATTTTATTTAGATAATGAAAAAACTATTAACTTAAAACTAGTATCTTTTGATAAAAAAAGCCCACTTATAACAATCGACGAAATAAATAATAGAACAGACATTGAAAAGTTTGTTAATAAAAAAATTTTTTTAAAAAAAGAACAACTATCACCAGTAAAAGGAAATGAATATTATTTCCACGATCTAGAGGGACTTGAGGTATTTGATAATAAAGACCAGAGAGTTGGAGAAGTTGCTTCAGTTGTAAATTTTGGTGCAGGGGATTTATTGGAAATATATTTTATTAAAAGTAAAAAAAAGGAATTTTTCAGATTTACTGAGCAAAACTTTCCATTTGTAAATATTAAAGAAAAAAAAATTATAATTAAAAATTAATGTTAAAATTTAATATTCTTACTTTATTTCCGGAAGTTTTTCCTGGAATTTTACAACATGGCTTGTTAGGCAAAGCTCTGTCAAAAAATCATTTCGAAATCAATACGATCAATATAAGAGATTACAGTGATTTATCTGCGAACTCCGTTGATGATAAACCATTTAGTGGTGGCGCAGGTATGGTATTAAGACCTGATATAATTTCAAAATCTATAGAAGCAAACTTTAATAAAAATGAATTAGATAGCTGTATTAAAATATGTTTTTCTGCCAAAGGTAAAAAACTCACTCAAAAAAAATTAACTAACTATAATTTCAATCAAGATTTTATCTTACTAAATGGTAGATATGAGGGCATTGACCAAAGAGTAATTGATTATTATAAATTCCAAGAGATTTCTGTGAGCGATGTCATCTTAAACGGAGGAGAGATAGCATCATTATTATTTATTGAGGCGTTAATGAGACTTCAACCTGGTGTTCTTGGAAATAATGATACTCACATTATTGAGTCATTTCAAAATGGACTAGTTGAACATGATCAATTTACTAGACCAAACCCATGGATAACCCCTGATCAGTCAGAAATAGAAGTACCATCTATACTCGTGAGTGGCAAACATGCTGATATAGATCTTTGGAAAAACCAAAATTCGTTGGAAAATACTGAAAAAAATAGACCAGATTTATTTAAAAACTATTTAAAAAAAAACAAAAATGAGTAGAATATGCCGCTCCGATACCACCCATATATTAATATTGGATGGAGCACACAATGAATGAAATTATTAAAAATTACGAACAATCACAAATTCAGCAGATTTTAAAAAGTTCAAAGGTTTCAGACTTCGCGCCAGGTGACACTGTCAAAGTTAACGTTAAGATCAAAGAAGGAAATAAAGAGAGAGTGCAAGCATTTCAAGGTGTTTGTATTGGTAAAAAAAATAATGGTCTTAATTCTTCATTTACTGTTAGAAAGATTTCCAGTGGTGAAGGTGTTGAAAGGGTTTTTCCATTATACAGTAATGTTATCGACTCAATCGAACGTGTAAAAGTTGGTGATGTAAGAAGAGCTAAATTATATTATCTAAGAGGTTTGTCTGGTAAAAAAGCAAGAATTGCCGAAAGAACTGACGGTCGATCATATGACGATAACCAATTTGTATCCACAATCGAAGATGTTGAAGAGATTTCAGAAGTTAGTACTGAAGAAAATAAATCAGATGCACCTGTAACTGACGATTCACCAAAGGAAGAAGCCAAAGAGACCAAAACAGAGGAAACTTCATCTCAAGAAGCCCCTAAGTCTGAAGTCAACTCTAAAGAAGAAATTAAAGAAACTAAATCAGAGGAATCATCGCCACAAGAAGAACCCAAAGTTGAAGATGAGCCAAAAGAGGAAAAGCCTGTAGAGAAAAAAATAGAAGAGGCAGAAACTAAAAGCTAAAAGTATTATCTTGAGCAACCAAGGCCCAAAAACACTTTTTGATAAAATCTGGTCTGAGCATCTTGTCGGTCAAAGAGAAGATGGGACTAATCTTTTATATATTGATCGTCATTTAGTTCATGAAGTAACTAGCCCTCAAGCCTTCGAAGGATTAAAAATTTCCAATCGTCCTGTTCATCGACCAGAGGCTACGATAGCTGTCGCAGACCATAATGTTCCTACTATAAATAGACAAAATATTGAGGACCCACAAAGTAAAATTCAGGTCGAAACTCTAGCAAAAAACACTAAAGAGCATGGAATTCAATATTTTGATTTAATGGACCAAAGACAAGGTATTGTTCATATCATTGGTCCTGAGCAGGGAATTACCCAACCGGGCATGACAATTGTCTGTGGAGACAGTCACACCTCTACCCATGGAGCTTTCGGAGCTCTCGCTTTTGGTATCGGAACAAGTGAAGTTGAACATGTTCTAGCTACGCAAACAATTGTTCAAAATCCAGCAAAAAATATGAGAATTTCGGTTAATGGTGAACTTCCTTTTGGTGTAAATTCTAAAGATTTAATCTTGTACATAATTGGAAAAATTGGAACAGCTGGAGGAACTGGTCATGTAATTGAGTATGCTGGTTCATCTATTATGGGCCTTTCAATGGAAGGCAGAATGACTATTTGTAATATGAGCATTGAAGCTGGAGCTCGCGCCGGTTTAATTAGCCCAGATCAAACAACTTTTAATTACATAAAAGGCAGACCTTATGCTCCAGGAACTGAACACTGGGATCAAGCAGTAGAATACTGGTCATCTCTTCCCTCAGACAATGATGCAAATTACGACCATGAAATAGTTATAGATAGTTCAGAAATTGACCCAATGGTGACATGGGGAACTAGCCCTGAGGATGTTGTGTCAGTGAAAGGCACAGTACCAAATCCGAGCAGTGCTAAAACAGAAAATAAAAAGAAAAGTATAGAAAGATCACTTGAGTATATGGGCCTTAAGCCTGGAACAAAAATTACAGACATAAAATTAGATAAAATATTCATTGGCTCTTGTACAAATGGTCGAATTGAGGATTTAAGAAAAGTTGCATTTATCGTTAAGGACAAAAAGATTGCTTCACACGTTCAAGCAATGATAGTACCAGGATCAGGCTTAGTTAAAAAACAAGCTGAAGAAGAAGGAATTGATAAAATTTTAAAAGATGCTGGCTTTGAATGGAGAGAGGCTGGATGTTCAATGTGCCTTGGCATGAATCCTGATCAATTAAAACCTGGCGAAAGGTGCGCATCAACTTCTAATAGAAATTTTGAAGGTAGACAAGGCCGAGGTGGTAGAACTCATTTAATGAGTCCTGAGCTTGCTGCAGCATCTGCTATTACGGGAAACATTTCAGACATAAGAGATTTTACATAAAATGGATAAGTTTCATTCTTTAAAAGGTATCGCAGCTCCTTTACCAATTGTTAATATCGATACTGATATGATCATTCCAAAACAATTTCTCAAAACAATTAAAAGAACCGGTCTTGGCGTAAGTTTGTTTTATGAGATGAGGTATGATAACGATGGAAATCTCATCAAAGATTTTGTTTTGAACACATCTCCTTATGATCAGTCAAAAATTTTGGTTGCTGGTGATAATTTTGGTTGTGGATCAAGTAGAGAACACGCCCCTTGGTCACTTAAAGATTTTGGAATAAGAAGCGTAATTTCAACAAGTTTTGCAGACATTTTCTATAATAATTGCTTTCAAAATGGAATTTTACCGATAGTTGTCAGCACTGAAAACCTCGATCAATTAATGACAGCAGCTAAAAATCAAATTGAGTTCACTATCGACCTTCCGGAGCAAATCATTAAAGCCGGCAATCATTCAATCAATTTTGAAATTGAAGAATTCAGAAAAGAAAGACTTTTGCAGGGATTAGACGATATAGGCATTACCCTTGGTTACCAAGACAAAATTAATGCATACGAAGAGGATAAAAAAAATAAAAAACCTTGGTTATTTAAAAAAAATTAAATGAGTTCTAAAATTTTAGTTTTACCTGGAGATGGCATAGGTGTGGAAGTTGCAGATCAAGCCATAAGAGTAATTGAAAAATTAAATGAACAAGGTCTTAATGCAAGTTATGAAAAAGATTTAGTTGGAGGCGCTTCATATGATGTTAATGGCGAACCTTTAACTAACTCTGTTTTAGAGAAAGCAAAAAATTCAGATGCTGTATTATTGGGAGCAGTTGGTGGATCAAAGTGGGATGACGTTGAAAGATCAAAAAGACCAGAAGCTGGGCTTTTAGGTTTGAGGAAAGAATTAGAACTTTTTGCAAATCTGAGACCTGCATTAGTTTTTGATGCTCTTGTTTCAGCTTCAACTTTAAAAAATGAAGTGGTAAACAATTTAGATATTATGATTGTAAGAGAATTGACTGGTGGAGTATATTTTGGTCAACCTCGAGGAATTGAAGACACACCAAATGGTAAGAAAGCGATCGACACACAAATTTATTACGATTACGAAATAGATAGAATTGCCAGAGTTGCTTTTGATTTAGCCAGAAAAAGAAATAATAAAGTAACATCTGTTGAGAAAGCTAACGTTATGGAAACAGGTGTACTCTGGAGAGAGATTGTGAAAGAAACTCATAAAGATTTTTCAGATATTACACTAGAAAATATGTTAGCAGATAATTGTGCCATGCAACTTGTCAGAAACCCAAAACAATTTGATGTAATAGTTACAGATAACCTCTTTGGAGATCTGCTAAGTGATTGTGCTGCTATGCTCACTGGTTCGCTTGGAATGTTACCATCGGCATCATTGGGGGAAGAAAAAAATGGCAAAAGACATGGACTTTTTGAGCCCGTTCATGGAAGCGCTCCTGATATTGCAGGTCAAGATAAAGCAAATCCAATCGCTACCATTTTAAGTTTATCTATGATGTTAAAATATAACCTCAATAAACCAGAGTTATCTAACAAAGTAGAAAGTGCTGTCCAACAAATTCTTTCTGAGGGTTACAGAACTGGAGACATTTACACAAATGAAGACCAAACTCTTGTTTCCTGTTCTAAAATGGGCGATTTAATAATTGAGAGAATTTAAGTTGGCTTCTTCTAAAAAACCTAAAATTGCTGTTGTCGGAGCAACTGGAAATGTCGGTAGAGAGGTTTTAGATATTATTGATGAAAAAGAAATTCAATATTCTGATTTAATCGCTTTAGCTTCTTCTCGATCTAAAGGAAGCACAATTGATTACGGAGAAAACAAGTCTGTTGTAGTATCAGACTTAGCTGAATATGATTTTTCTGATACTGACATAGCTATTTTTTCACCAGGTGCGAAAGTTTCAAGTGAGTTTGCTCCTAAAGCCGCTAAGCAAGGTTGTATAGTAATTGACAATACCTCTCATTTTCGAACAGATCCAGATGTCCCATTAGTAGTCGCTGAGGTCAATCCTGAGGCACTAAAAGACTTTAGAAAAAAAAATATCATTTCTAATCCTAATTGTTCAACTATGGGGATGCTAGTTGCGGTTAAACCTTTGCATGATCATTTCAAAGTTAAAAGAATTGTTGTTTCAACTTATCAATCAGTATCTGGTGCAGGTAAAGAAGCTGCAGATGAATTATTTAATCAAACTAAATCAATTTATGCAAATGAAGCAGTAGTGAAGGAAAAATTTACTAAACAAATTGCTTTTAATGTTATCCCGCATATAGATGTTTTCCTAGAGGACGGTCAAACCAAAGAAGAGTGGAAAATGTACAATGAAACAAAAAAAATTCTTGATCAAAACATTGAACTAACTGCAACTTGTGTTCGAGTACCAGTATTTATATCTCATTCATTAGCTGTAAACATCGAGTTTGAAAAGCCTTATGACGAGGACCAAATAAGAGAAATTTTTAAGAAATCCCCTGGTCTGAAAATGATTGATTACCGTGCTGATGAGGGGTACGTAACTCCGATTGAATCTGCAGGTTTAGACCCTGTTTACGTTAGCAGAATTAGAAGAGACCCTACTATTCCAAATGGTCTTAATTTCTGGTGCGTGTCTGACAATTTAAGAAAGGGAGCTGCTTTAAACACTGTACAAATAGCAGAAATCTTGATCAAAGATTATTTAAGCTCTTAGCTTTAAATCTTTTTTTTCTTTTTTTAGAACGTATTTTATTTTTTAGCAAAATATCATAAATATCATTCGTAACATTTTCTAGTATTTCTCTTGTTGTATTTTTTTTATAGATATAGTGAGCATATAAAGCTGTAGATTGGTCGCCAGCTCCATGAAATCTTTCTTTGAAATTGATGTAAGGTGTTTCTATGACAAAAATTTCTCTTTTATTACAAATAATATTTAATATTTTTTTATTTTTTGGAATGCTTCGTATTAATACTTGACTATTAAACTTCTTCGTAAACAATTTGAGGTCAGTTATGATCTCGCTAATACTATAGTTTTTTACATCTTTATTATTTAAGTATGACCACTCAAAAAAATTTGCTGATATATATTTAACTTTCGTTATTACTTTTTTAAAAAAATTTGCAACGTCTTTTTCTACATATAGACCTATTCCTATATCTCCCATTACAGGGTCTAAAACAATTCTATTTTGCACATTAATAATTTTACCAATCGATTTTGAAATCTTTGAGTTGGGTGTGTAGCCAATAATTGTTAAATCATTTAAGCTTAATTTATATGTTTTCCTGACTTTATTAAAAACTACCCATGGATTTAAACTGTTGTTACTGATTTGAAGTGTGCCCTTTACAGCTTTATGAGATGTTAAAATTACAGTCGGTATCTCATAAATGTTATAACCTTTGTCACTTAAGATTGATCGAGCGGCATAATTTCCTACTTTATCATTTAAGACAGTAGACTGAATACTAACTATATTCCTCATATTTTTGTATCTATTTCTTCAAAGGTTGTCATTGTTTCCACAATAATATAAAAAATACGCATTAAGAATTTTAATTAAAGGAAATAAATATGACTTTTGAATTACCAAGCTTACCTTATGCAAATGATGCTTTAGCTCCATATATGTCATCAGAAACTCTTGATTTCCATCATGGCAAACATCATCAAACATATGTAACAAATTTAAATAATCTTGTTAAAGACACTGATATGAGAGACTCTTCTCTTGAGGAAATAGTTGTAAAATCAAGTAAAGACTCATCGATGGCAGGAATTTTTAATAATGCAGGTCAACATTGGAACCATATTTTATTTTGGCAATGTATGAAACCCAATGGGGGAGGCTCTATGCCGTCCGAATTGGAGAGTAGAATTACATCAGACCTAGGAGGGATTGATCAATTCAAAGAAGCTTTTATTCAGGCAGGAACAACTCAATTTGGTTCTGGATGGGCTTGGCTTGCCATCGATAATGGTAAATTAGTGGTCACAAAGTCACCTAATGCTTCTAATCCTCTAGTTGATGGAATGAAGCCAATACTGGGATGTGACGTATGGGAACACTCTTATTATATAGATTATAGAAACAAACGACCTGATTATTTAAAAGCTTTTTTAGATAGTTTAGTCAACTGGGAATTTGTTGCTTCTCAATTAGATTAAATATTAGGGCTGCTTATAAAAAAGCAGCCCTATTTTTATTTAAGCTGATAAAAGTTTAGAATTCGTATTAACTTTTATTTTTCTAGGTTTTTGGTGTTCAGGTATTTCTCTTTCAAGATTTATACTTAACAGACCATTATTTAAATCAGCCTCTATAACTTTTACAGTATCAGCTAACTCAAACTTTCTCTCAAAATTTCTGTTGGCAATTCCTCGATAAAGATATTCTGATTTATTCATAGTTTTATCATCACCCATTTCACCTTTAACAGTCAAAAGATTACCCTCTTGGGATATATCTATTTGGTCCTCACCAAAACCGGCGATAGCCATGGTAATTTGGTAAATATTTTTATCATGTTTGACGATATTATAAGGTGGATAAGAAGCACCTTTATTGTTCGTAGAAAAGACGGTATCAAAAAGTTTATCAAACTCATCGAAACCAACCGATGATCTCCATAGAGGAGATAAGTCAAATGTAGTCATAATTAACCTCCTTAAGCGTTAATTGTTAATTGCAGTTTTTAAACCTGCGTTAATAAAGAAATTCCAAATGGCAATTTCTCTTACTATTAATTTGGGATTTCAATTTTGAATTTCAAGACTTTCAAATTGACTGTTGGATCATTTTTTTAGATGATAGGCTCCTTTAATGTATTCAATTGTTGCAAATAAGCCCGGTGATACAAGCGTTCTTCAAAGGAAAAGTATTGAGCTCACTGAACTTAAATCGAATGAAATTTTGATTAAAAATAGAGCAATTGGAGTAAATTTTATCGATATTTATTTTAGAGCAGGATTATATCCTTGGCCTGTTGACAAAGATCTTGTTTTAGGCTCCGAAGGTGCAGGCGAGGTTGAGGCTATAGGCCCTAATGTTACAAAGTTTAAAATAGGGGATCGCGTAGCATATGCGCAACCTAATAATGCATACGCAACACATAGAATGATATCAGAGGATCTCGTAGTTTCTATCCCAGATAGCATATCTTTCGATCAAGCAGCCGCATCAATTCTTAAAGGACTAACAGTAAAGTATCTTGTTTGTGACAGTTATGACTTACAAAGTAATCATGAGGTATTATTTCATGCTGCGGCTGGAGGCGTAGGATTGATCGCAGGCCAATGGATAAAAGACATTGGTGCAAAATTAATAGGTACAGCTGGTAATTCAGATAAATGTGAGTTAGCAAAACAAAGAGGCTTTGACGAGGTTATAAACTACTCTGAAAAAAATTTTTTAGATGAAGTATTAAAAATCACAAATAACAAAGGCCTTGACGTGGTTTATGACAGTGTTGGTAAAGATACAATGTTTCAATCATTTAAATGTTTAAAAAAACATGGGATGTTAGTTAGCTTTGGTCAATCATCTGGACCATATAAAGACATTCAAATGACAGATCTAGCATTTGGTTCTTTTTATTTAACTCGACCTACACTATTCCATTTTTACGCTAATAGAGAGTGGCTTGAAATTGCAAGCCATAAATTATTTGAGATGATTGTAAAAGATAAAATTAAATTGGATAAAATTACAAAATATGATCTTGATAATGTCGCTGACGCTCACATAGATATGGAAAATAGAAAGACTTCGGGATCTATTGTCCTAAAGATTTAACTTCACTAAATACTTCTTTAAGAGTTTTATCTAGAGTATCATATATTATACCCATCTCCTCCTCCGATGTAATAAAAGGGGGACATAACACAATTGATGGTCCAAGAGGTCTACATATCAAACCATTTTCAATACACTTATTAGCAACACGCTCGCCAATGGATATCGAACCATCGAAGGGTAGTTTATTTTTTTTATCTTGAACCATCTCTAAAGCACCCATAAGTCCAATACCGCGAGACTCACCTATAAACTCTAAATCTTCAAAGTTCTTTAAACCACCCATAAAAATTGGCTCAAGGTGTCTAACATTTTCAATCATTTTCTCATTAATTATAATATCAATTGCTTCTAGCGCTAGGGCACAACCTACAGGGTGTCCACCGGCTGTGAAGCCATGAAAAAATTCCTCTGCCTCATAAGAAGCCTCCATCATTTCTTTTGTCATTTTTTCTCCCAAAATAACTGCACCAAGTGGAAAAAAACCTGATGTTATACATTTAGAGGCAATAATAATATCGGGATCAATATTGTATGTTTGAGATCCCCATAAGTTACCAGTTCTACCAAAACCACAAATTACCTCATCAGCAATAAATGGAATATTGTATTTTTTTAAAATTTTTTGAACTATCTCAAAATATCCTTTTGAAGGAGGTATCACACCACCTGCCCCCATAACAGGTTCTGCAAAAAAACCTGCAATGGTATCAGGTCCCTCTCTTAAAATTAAATTTTCTAAATCTTCACCCATCCTTTTGGTAAACATTTCCTCACTCTCTTTTTCTAAGCCATATTTCCAATAATGAGGACAAGCTGAATGTAAAAAACCATCTAACGGTAATCCAAATTCACTATTGTATGGTTTTCCTGTCATCGAAGCAGAAACAGCCGTTACACCATGATATGAATTTATTCGAGTAATTATTTTCCTTCGATTGGGATGCCCTTTTCTTTTATTAATAAACCATAATAATTTTACAGTAGTGTCATTAGCTTCAGATCCTGAGTTTGTAAAAAAAACTTTACCATCCGTGAAAGGAGATATTTCAATTAATTTATCTGCAAGTTCTACAGCTGGTTCAGATATTCTTCCAAAAAAGGCGTGGTAACCAGAAAATTTTTCATATTGTTTTTTTGCTGTTTCAACCATTCTGGGATGATCGAAACCAACCACAGAATTCCATAATCCTGAATTGGCATCTAAATATTTTTTTCCATCTTGATCGTAAACATATATTCCTTTCGCTTGGTTTAAAACAATAGGACCAAGTACATTTAAATTTTTAAGATCGGTAAAACCATGTAAAACTTTATCTGTATTAATCATTTAATCTACAACCTCATATAAACTTTCTAAAATTGGAATATTTCTAAATGGAATATCCACTAATCCTGTATCAGCAAGAAAATATCCAATAAAAAAGAAGAGTATCATGAAAATTAACTTCATCATCTTTAAAAAAGGATAATATAGAAATCAAAAAAGGGTTAGAACAATTTGTCCTAACCCTTTAAGAAAGAAGTGGCCCACTAAGAAAAAAGCCGCTTCTATAAGGCTGTAAAAAGAGATTAATCTCTTATTTTTGATTATAATTACGGGTAAAAATAACATCAAGAAAATTGAAATAACCACAATATATAGAATAAATTAGATCTATATGCTACTAAACTTAGTTAAATCAGAAAATGAGCATCTTTAGATTCCTAGATAATATTCCGACTGTTTTTTTCACAATTATTTGGATTGGATTACTCGGTGCAATAACTTTAGGTGCACCATATATTTCTATTGAAGACATAAAAATTCTTATCACAATTAAAGATAATGAATTAGTTTCAAATTTTTCAGAGTTTTTCAATCCACATTTGATATTTTTAAATATCGCATCAAAGCTCACAAATTTTTTTGGTTTTAACAATTACTTTCTATTTAGACTACCGAATTTTATATACTTAGGATTATTAATTTTTGTCTCATATAAAATTATTAAATTAAAATTTTATGATCTCAATTATTTAATGCCTCTTACAGCAGTGATGTTAAGTGGCACAATTTTAATTTCAATGATAACCATTGATGGTTCTCTTATTTCAGGCTTGGTGACTTTATTGATATTCTATTATTTATTAAAAATTTTCGATGATGAAAATTTTTATAATATATTTTTTTTTATATTATTTAGTTTAATTGCATTAATTCTCAATAATTTCTATTTTGTTATATTAATAACATTTTTGATATTCATAAAAATATTTAATTTAAAGCTACAGAAAAAAAAACGTCTTAACTTAATTTCTTATCTAAGTTTTATTTATATATCTTTTTTAGTTTTTCTGATTATTCAGGGTATTAATAAAACGGATTACTATTCCATACTTAATTTCGATCCAAATATTTTATTAAAGAAACTTTCAAAGAGTGTTATTTTTTTACTACCTTTATTAAGTTTGCTAATTATTTCTATTTTTTATAATGGCATAAAAAGAGTTAACTGGAATAAGGAATTGATTATATTCCTTTTTTCAATAATTCTTTGTTGGTTTATGTTTATTTTTTCTAATAAATTAAATATATCGATTTTAGTCTTTTTATTACCAATAATGTCTATTTATATTTTTAGAACACTAGAATTTGTTGAATTAAAATGGTCGAAAATAGTTTTAGTTACCCTTTTTTTTATACCAGCAGGCATAATTTATTTTGATACCTCCCTTTATCACAGTACTTCAGAGATACCTCAGATAAATTATATTTTTTATTTAATGATAATTTTAGTATCATTAATTAATCCAGTTTTTTCTCTCCAAGAAAAATCCTTAACTACAGTATATAAAACTATCTCATTTTCTTTGATTTTAGTTGTATTTTTTACTTCAGTCTTTTTTTATTCACAATATAAGGACAAAACATTGAGTCCCGTTATCTATGATACTTTAAAAAATGATCTAAATTGTGATATAAAAAAATCCGAATTTATATTGGAAGAAAATTATCCACTAGATTTAATGTTGTTTTTTAGTGACAAAGTGAAACCAGACTATTTTTCAGATTGCCAAATAGAATTCAAATTTAGTTCCCTTGATACAATGCCAATAGAAGATAGTGACTCAATAAATAAAACCATACTCGATATGACAACAAAATCATTCATAAATATCAACTTTAATAAATTATGACTTTCTTCAATCAGTTAAACTCGCAAGAAAAAAGAATAAGTATTTATCTGTTAATTGGAGCTTTTTTTTTCTTATTATTTGATTATTCAGTAGCTTCTTTTTTTGACAGTATTAATCATCAAACAAAGTCTCTTTTTGGAACACTCACTCACTTTGGTGACTCTTTATATTTTTTTGTACCTACTATTTTAATCTGGGGCTTAATAAAAATTATAAAAAGTAAAAATCAGATTATGGAAACTGTAAGTGACATTAGTCTATTTATTTTTTTAAATATCTTATTAAGTGGCATAGTTACACAAATATTAAAACATATAATTGGAAGACCACGGCCAGTCTTATATAATAGCTTTGAATTAAAATCGTTAGATATAATACAATTTGACTCCAAATGGCATTCATTCCCATCAGGTCATACTGCAACTATTTTTGCTTTTATCTTTTGTATGATATTTCTCTTTCCGAAAATTAAAAATGCATTGATAACCATTGCGATTATTATTGCATCTACGAGAGTCATAGTTGGCGCTCATTTTATTAGTGATATTTTAGGAGGAACACTTGTTGCATATCTTTCGACAATATTTATCTCAAAAAAACTAGCAAATAAAAACAAGCTATTTACTTCAGAAAACGACAAATTAATTCCAAATAATAATGTTGAAATAATTTCAAGTACTATTGCCAATATTTATCAAAATATTTTCTCTCTTTACTTGAATTTTAATTTTTACTTTAAAACCCTAACCATAACTCTCCTACTCTCTATAGTATTTTTCATATTTCCCTCATTAGACATAACTGTTAGTGGTCTATTTTATGGACAGGACGGTAAATTTATTGCTTCAGAGTCTGACTGGTTTATCTATTTTGTCCGTAAAGTGCTTTTACCTCTCATGGCTTTATTAGTTTTTTTTGTCCCCATAGCTGCTGTTTTCAAACAAATTTATTACAAAGAAAAAATTTTAAATATTGCAGTCAGAGAGTGGGTTTACTTGTTTTCTTGTCTTATTATTGGAACAGGTGTTGTTGTAAACTCTATTTTTAAAAATTTGTGGGGTCGTGCAAGGCCAAATGACACCATTCAATTTGGAGGAGAAGAGCCATTTACCATTCCATGGTTAAATGTTGATTATTGTAATACCAATTGTAGTTTCGTTTCAGGTGACGTTTCTTTTTTTACGTTATCTTTAGCTTTACTAATTATATTTAATAAAACTTCATGGAACACATTTGCATATGCTTCAATTCTTTTAATCTCATTATTAAGAATTATGGAGGGTGATCATTTTTTGAGTGATACGATTATGAGTTTTATAATCACATATGTAATAATTAAGGGGCTCAATGATATTTTTAAAAATTTTCCAGAGGATCTAAATTTAAATCAATTAAAAAAACCTTCTTGGCTATCTCGAAAAAATTCAAATTAAAATTTATTATAATTTTATAACTATAGATTTATATGTTACTTTATATTGTGAGATATTTTTTTAGTCTATTTGTAGTTATTTTATTTTGCCCATTTTTATTATTCGCAGAAGATTTAATTCCCGAAAAATTCCATGGTACTTGGAGTAATGATTGCTCAAAAGAACAAGATGTTTTTATTATTACTGAAAGTAGCTACTTCAATCTCTATGAAAGTCAGGATGAAATAGATGAGTATGCTTATTTCTACCTTCAGTTTTCTGACTCAAAGACATATAAAGATTGGATTTATCTGGATGGAGAAATATTTGAATTTAAAAATGTTTTTATGAAACTGAATGACGATATTTTAGAAGTTGTATTCGAAGAGCAAGATAATCTCGATGGATCATATGATTTTTTGAATAATACTAACAACACTTTTACATATGCTAAATGTGATAACACGCCCGCTAGTTTAACTCTATTATTTGGAGAGGTATTATCATATATGAATTCAAAGGCATCTTTATCTTGCTCAAATTTCTCTAAGAATAAGGGAGAGTGCTTTGAAGATGTTTTTAGCTTTTTAGATGTCTCTGGAAACAAAGCACTTTCAAATGCTGAGATTAATCGAGCTTCTAAACTTTTAGTTTTTTTTAGTACAATAAATGGGCAAGAATTTGATGAGGCAGGTTTGTTTGGAATAATTTCTAGTTATGCTATTACTCCGTTGCTTACCAAAGTTATTTTAAATAATTTTGATTTTGACAACAGTGCAGATCTCACATTAGAAGAAATACTTCAAGACAGAGAGGGTTTATTTGATTTAGATTTTAGTGAAAATGATCAAATAGAAATTGATAATCAAAAAATTAACGAACAAATTAGAGACTTCATTAATAAGCTTCAAGGTTTAGGGAGTTTTTTATAAATTAGATTGGCGGTTCCGCAAGGATTCGAACCCTGACTAAATGATCCGAAGTCATTTGTGCTATCCGTTACACCACGGAACCCTGTCCTGATTTTATTAACTTTTTTATTAATTCATAGAGGATATATTTTTTTAAGGGACAAATATTGGACACTAAAGATATAATTTTATTTACAAACGCTCTCTAAATTGAAAGACTTCAAGCACCTGTAAACAAAAAAATAAGATAAAGTTTTTACTTTATTAGTAAATTGATCCTGCAAAAGATGAGACATATGAGCCATAGAAACAAACAATAACTCTATTTCACCAAAAATAAATGATAAAAAAGTAATCAAAAAAGATATTTCATAGGAATGAAATGGGATATAAATTTTATTCGAATACTTAAAGTAATTCCCAAATATAAATTCACCAAAATCAAAATTAAATTTTTTCTTATAAAAGAAATAATCTATTAAATGATCAATATCTATAAGCCAACCAAAAAAAAAGCATAAACTACAAAAAAAGATACTAAAGTTAGTGAAATATATAATTAAACAAGTAAAAAATATAGTTGAGGGTAAATGTTCTACTAAGACTAAATATTTATTCATAAGTTATTGATCTTAAATAATGTATATTTAATGACAATTATTAGTTATACAAAGCATGAAAATATCTATAGTTATTCCTTGCTATAATGAGATCAATACAATTGATAAAATCATTAAAAGTCTAGAGCTAGTATTTTCTAACTATAAATATGAAATCATCATTATTGATGACTATTCAAACGACGGTTCAAGAGAGTTTTTACAAAACAATTATTCAAAATCGAGTAAATACACTCTAATTTTTAATGAAAAAAACTTTGGTAAAGGATATTCATTAAACAGCGGTTTCCAAAAAGCATCTGGAGAAATAATTTGTATTCAAGATGCAGATCTTGAGTATGACCCAAATGATTTAATTCCAATGGTAAAATTGATTATGAAAAATAAAGCAGATGTAGTTTATGGATCAAGGTTTAGAGGAAATGGACCTGTCAGAGCTAATTCATTTTTAAATAAATTTGCAAATTTCACTATTAGTTCACTAACTAATATTTTTACAAATCTTTCACTTACTGATATCGAGTGTTGTTATAAGGTATTCAAAAAGTCTGATATTCAGAAAATCGATTTAAAAGAAAAGAGATTCGGTATCGAGCCAGAGCTAACAATAAAATTTTCCATGTTGAAATTAAGAATTTTTGAAACTGGGATATCTTATTTTGGAAGAACTAAACAAGAAGGAAAAAAAATTGGATTAAAAGATGGTTTTAGAGCAATTTATTGCATCTTCAAATACGGTATCTTTAAGTAGTATATTTGTAATTTTATTAACTACTCTATCTATGTTTGGTTATCTGTCTTTAAATCAAACATATTTCTTTGGTAAAAATAACAGAATTAATCATCTAAGCATAAAGTTAATAATATTACTCGCTTATATTTTTATTTTTTTTGCAATTTTTAGCTTCTTTAGCGCAATGAAAAATTACTTCACATTTTTATTTTATTTTATTGGTCTTTGCATTTTTATATTTACTTTTATTAAAAGAAAGTTAGTTACAGATTTAAGATGGATAATATTTTCTTTTATTTTTATTTTAATATATTCAATTAATTCTGACGCTAATAACGATTTTAATTATCATTTTGATCACATCAATTTATATAAGAATTACCCAATAACACTTTTTACAGAAAATATGTCTGATTATAGAATAAAGTTTAATTCAGCATACATTTTACTTAATAGTCTTACTTATATACCTTCATTTGAAATAACTATTAAATTTTTATCAAGTTTCACTCTATCTCTATTTATAATTGATTTAAGAAATTATTTATTAAAGAAAGATCTAAATTTATATTTATTGAAGTATTTATCACTATTTATTCTTATAAGTGTTTTTATAACTTTAAGTAAGTTCAAAAATATTGGAACTGACTATACTGCTCATTTATTTTACTTATCACTTGTAATTTTTTACTTAAATATATTCAATTCTGACCTTAATTTTTTTAAATCAAAAAATTTTTTCCTAATAATATCAACAGTAATTTCGATGCTAATAGTTCTCAAGATCTCTATGATTTTAACCTCATTAATTTTAGTTCATTACCTTTTAATTATAATTAACTTAAAAAATTTTCAAAAAATTTTAAGTTTTTTTTTAATTATTCCATTATTAGTTTTATTTTTATGGATCTTTCAAAATATTGAATTATCAAATTGTATTATATTCCCAATAAGTAAGCTTTGTTTAGTTAGTGAAAGCGAAATTTACCCAATTGTTTTTGAAAATACTATTATAAGCCTTTATGCCAAAGATATAGTTATAGATTACTATAGCATGGACTTATCTGACTTAATAAAATTAAATTCTATATCATCATGGTTTAAAATTTGGCTGTTAAATGGTTTTTTGGAGGTTTTAGAAAAATTTATGCCCATTCTGATAATTTTTAATTTATCAATTTATAAATCTATTACAAAAAATGTTTCAAAGAATATTAAAAATGAATTTATCAAGTTCAATCTTATATTTATTATAATAATTTTTATAAGTGTTTTAGTATGGTTTCTTCAAGCTCCTTCATTTAGATTTGGATTTTCTTTTTTAGTTTTATTCTTTTTTTTCATAAATATTTATTTTATTAAAATTATAAATTTTGACATTTCCCAAAATATATCGAGCCAATATTTAAACAAATTATTTAATATATTTTTAGTATTATTTATATTTTATCAATTGATAAGGATATATAATTATTGATATGATAGATTCTTATTTTTCTTAATCCAAAACTTATGAATACCTTATCATCTTCTATTTTCTATATATTGACAGGATGGACATGTGTAATAAATATATATAAATTTTTTTACCAAAAAAAACTAAAAGATTTCACACATAGCAAAGATCAGCAAAACGAAGGTCAACTTAACGAAATGAAATCACATCTAAAAAAAGCAGATAAATTAGGGAAGATTTTTTTAACACTTTGGTGTTTATCTGCATTCTGGTTTTTCTTAAATTTAAATGCGTAAGTTCTAAAGAAATGATTAACCCAACTTTCGATAAAAAAGAACATTTAAAATGGGAGTATAGAATTTACACTCAATATTTAGATGATGAAGAATTAAAGTCAGAAAACGACTGGCTTAATAAGGGCGGAAAAGAAGGTTGGGAGTTGGTCAATGTTATTAAAGATAAATCTGATATCCCATCAAAAAATAAAATGATTTATTATTTTAAGAGAGAAAAAATATCTTAAGGACCTTCACAAAATTTATTTAATTTAATGCATGAATATAGATATTTAATATTTGGAATAGTTATAATTATCATAACTTATATATTGTATTTAGGTCTGACAACTTAATGTTCCAACACAACTTAAAAATATATTATGAAGACACAGACTCTGGTGGAGTTGTATATTACGCAAATTATTTGAAATTTATTGAAAGAGCACGCGCTGAAATCATCAATGAATTGGGATTTACACTTAACTCTCTATTGAATGATCATGATCGACTTTTTTTAGTCAAAAAGATTGAATGTGATTATATTGAGTCATGCAAATTAGAGGATCATTTAACTGTAAAAAGCAATATTTTGTCTCTTAAAAATGCTTCATTCGAGCTTGAACAAAATATTTATAAAAAAAATAATATTATTTTTAAATCAAAGATTTTGATGGTTTGTGTCAATTCTCAAGGGGCCCCAAGTAAAATACCAGATGATCTTCAAAGATTAATGAAAAACAAAGATGGATAAGTTATTTGAGCCAAGTAGAAAATTTATTAAATCTACCAATCTTTTTAAATTTCAGACATATTTGGAACAAAAACTTTCTAAAAAATTTTTAAATTATAACAAGCTTTGGTTATGGACTAATAAGAACCCTGGTGAGTTTTGGGAGTCTATAGTTGGGTATTTTAATATCGACCTTGAGAGGAAAAAATTTTTTAAAGCTTACAAAAAAAAATCTTTTTGGAATTCAATTTTTTTTGATAACAGTAATCTTAATTATTACGATTTAATTTATAAAAATAATTCATCAAATTTGGCCATTGAATTTATTGGAGAAAACAAATTCAGCGAAAAAATTATTTATAGTGATTTAAATAAAAGAATTAATGCATTAAGCAATTTTTTTAGAGATAAAGGTATTAAAAAAGGTGATGTAATTGTTGGATATCTGCCAAATATACCTGATACAGTAATAAGCTTCCTTTCTGCAGCAAAAATTGGTGCAGTTTGGTCTTCTTGCTCTGCCGACTTTGGAACACAAGCAGTGATTGACAGATTTTCCCAGCTTAAGCCCAAGCTTCTAATTGTTGCTGACTATTATTTTTATAACGGCAAGAAATTTCGATATTCAAAAAACTTAAGAACATTAAAAGCAAATTTAAATAATCCACTAATTTTAAAAACTAGCTATCCTTCAAAAAATAACACTTCTGAATTAAAAAAAATATACAATCAAAAAAAATATTCAAAACGAAATAAAAATATATCATTGAGCTTTAATCATCCGCTGTATGTTTTATTTTCTAGTGGAACGACAGGGCTTCCCAAGTGTATTACGCATGGCCATGGAGGCTCACTCCTTCAACATTTAAAAGAATTAGCATTACATACAAATGTTAAATCTGAAGATAAAATGCTTTTCTTAACTACTTGCGGGTGGATGATGTGGAACTGGACAGTTTCAAACTTACTACTGGGTTCATCAATCGTTCTTTATGATGGTTCCCCATTTTATCCAAATATAAATCGAGTTATCAATATTACAAAAGATACTAATTCAACAATGCTAGGTGCGGGAGCAAAAGTTTATGAAACTATTCAGAATAATTATAAATCAAATAAAAAAGATATTTTAAAAAAAATTAATTGTTTTATATCAACTGGCTCTCCTTTAAGCCCAGACACTTTTAAGTTTATTAATAAAAGTTTAAATTCAAAATCTTTTATACATTCGGTGAGTGGCGGTACAGACATAGTTTCGTGTTTTATGTTAGGAATACCAACTTTACCTGTCTATTCAGGTGAAATTCAAGGACCGGGCTTGGGCATGGATATTGATGTTTTCAATGATAATGGCAAGCCAACCAAAAAAACAGGAGAACTAGTTTGCAAGACCCCTTTCCCCTCTAAGCCTATCTATTTTTGGAATGACAGATTGAATGACAAGTATAAATCCGCATATTTTAAAAAATTTCCAAATATATGGTCCCATGGAGATTATGTGAAAAAAACCAAAAATGGAGGTTATGTAATCTTTGGAAGGTCAGATGCTACTTTAAATCCAGGCGGTGTCAGAATAGGAACAGGTGAAATATACAGTTGCTTACAAAAATTTCATTGGATCGAGGACTGTTTGGCAACAGGTTATTTGACTAAAAATGATGAAAAAATTGTCCTTTTTTTGAAATTGTTAAACACAAAAATTAATGTTGATTTTAATACAATATTGAAAAAATACCTCAAGACATCGCTTAGTCCAAGGCATGTTCCTTGGAAAATATTTATAGTCAAAGATATTCCAAGAACAAAAAGTGGTAAAAACTCTGAAATACTTGTCAAAAAAATTATCAATAATGATAAAGTGCAGAACTTGGGATCTTTGGCAAATCCTGAGTCAGTAATTGAATACAGAAAGATAAATATTAATGAGTGATGTTTTTATAATCGATGCAGTTAGAACACCAATAGGAGCTTATTTAGGTAATTACAAAAAAACTGAATCAGTAGAATTAGGAACCTCTTGTCTCAAAGAATTATTTGATAGAAATAATACAATCAATACTAAAGAAGTTGAAGGATTAATTTTAGGACAAGTATTAACAAGTGGACTAGGAATGAATACAGCAAGGCAAGTTGCACTAGGTTCCGGAATGCAACAGACATCCTTTGCTTATGTAGTAAATCAAGTTTGTGGAAGTGGTATGAGAGCTACAATAGATGGTTCATCTAAAATTTATTCCGGCGAGTCAAATTTATTAATTGTTGGTGGTCAAGAAAGTATGTCAAGGGCACGCCATGCGTATCTAAGTAGGACTGGAGAAAAAAAATTAGGAAACAATATTTTTATAGACACTTTAGTTAACGATGGCCTAACAGATGCTTTTTCAAAAGAACATATGGGCATAACAGCTGAAAACGTTTCAAGAAAATATAATGTTACAAGACAAGACCAAGATCAATTTGCATATCAGTCTTACATAAAAACTTATAAGGCAATTAAAAATAATTACTTCAAAAACGAATTGATAAAAACACCTCTTAAAGATGAAGTTCGAAAAGACACGACTTTGCCAAAATTAAGCCAATTAAAAGCTGTTTTTAAAAAATCTGGAACCGTTACTGCTGGAAATGCCTCTTCATTAAATGATGGTGCTAGTTTTTTGGCTATAGCTTCTGAAAAATATGTAACTTCAAACAAAATTAAACCAATAGCAAAAGTACTATCTTGGGCGTCCTCAGCTGGTAATCCCGATTATATGGGTGTTACTCCAATTACAGCTATACAGAAATTAATGAAGAAAATGAGCGTAAATATTAACTATTTTAATTTGGTTGAGGTCAATGAGGCGTTTGCTGCAACTTCAGTTGCTGTCCAAAGATCTTTAAAGATTGATCCAAGTAAATTAAATATTGCTGGGGGCGCTATTGCATTAGGACATCCCATTGGCTGTTCAGGTGCAAGAATTATTACAACCTTGTCTCATCAACTTAGAAGAACAAAACAAAAGTTTGGTGTTGCAAGTATGTGTATTGGCGGTGGTCAAGGTCTAGCAATTGCTATTGAAAATTTAAAATAAAAAATCTAAGTGAGTGTTTCTCTTAAAGCAGCGATATTTTTATGTTTTGCCTCCTTATTTTGGTCAGGCAATTTTATAGTAGGAAGATTATCTTCAGTCGAGGATTTAGTATCACCCTTATCGTTATCTTTTTATAGGTGGGTAATAGCTTTAATTATTTTAACTCCCTTTTGTCTAAAAAATGCTTTAGTTGACTTACCCCTTTTAAAAAAACAACCAGGAATGGTTTTTTTGATTATTTTAACTGGTCCGACACTATTTAACACATTAACTTATATTGGTCTAACAGCGACAACTGTTATTAACTCTTTATTAGTTATTTCGACAACCCCCATGTTGATAATCCTTTTAAACAAATTGATTTATAAAAATCAAACAAACTTGTTTCAAATGTTAGGTGTCATTTTATCTCTTATTGGTGTTAGCTATGTTATAACAAAAGGTAACTATCAAAATATATTTGATTCAAAATTTTACTCTGGAGATTTATTCATTCTACTTGCTGTTATATCTTGGGCATTGTATTCAATATTTCTAAAAAAAAATGAAACAGGTGTTTCAGGATTTAGTTTTTTATATTTATCATTTGTCTTTACAGTAATCTTACTCTTACCTGTTTATTTATATGACGTTATAATTCAAAACAATTTCATAGTATTTGACCACAAAACCTTATTAGTAATTGGCTATACCGGAACTTTTCCTAGCATCTTGTCATATATTTGTTGGAATACTGGTGTAGCTTTGATTGGCCCAAATAAATCAGGCCCTTTTCTCCACTTAATGCCCATTTTTGGTGGAATTCTTGCATATTTAGTCTTCCAAGAAACATTACAGAGTTATCATTACGCTGGAATTTTATCTGTGATTGTTGGTATAATGATAGCTAATAAAAAATAATTAATTATTTCTAATATTAGGAGGGGAATATTTATGGCAAAAAAGAAGACTAATAATAAGACCATGAAAAGAAGGAATTTCCTTAAAGGTGCAGGTGCTGCAGCACTGGGCGCCGCAGCAGTTTCTTCATTTCCAGCACCAGCAATATCAGGTGGACACATGGAATGGATTGCATGTTCTGCTTTTGGTAAAGCAGGAGGTCTTGGTAAAGCAATAGATAGATTTGCAAGTTACGTTAACAATGCTTCTGATAAACTAAAAATTACTGTTTATCATGGTGGCGAATTAGTACCACCACTTGAGTCATTGGACGCAGTAAGATCTGGAGCCGCTCAAATGGCTTATGGTGCAGGTTATTATTGGACAAACATTAGTATGGCTCCATCTTTTTCTGCAGCTTTACCTTTTGGTTTAACGGCTCAAGAACAAAATGCATGGTGTTACTATGGTGGAGGAATTGAAGCAGCAGACAAAGCTTATAATGCTATCGGTGTAAAATTTCTTCCAATGGGTAATACTGGAAACCAGATGGGTGGTTGGTTTAATAAAGAAATTAATTCACTTGCAGACTTTGAGGGTCTAAAAATCAGAATGCCTGGTCTTGGTGGAGAGGTATTAAAATCTTTTGGCGCTAATACAGTTCTTTTGGCTGGAGCGGATGTGCTTCCATCACTTGCCTCAGGTGCGATTGATGCAACAGAATGGATTGGTCCTGCTGCTGACTTAGGTAAAGGATTACACCAAGCAGCTAAGTATTACTATAACCCAGGATGGCATGAGCCAGCAACTATCTTAGATTGTTCAATAGATATGTTTGAGTGGGAAAAACTTGATGACGCAACTAAAGAGCTAGTCACAATCGCAACTAAGGCAGTTAACATGGAAGTTCTATCTATGTTCCAAGCTGCAAACGATAGTTCGTATCAAAAACTTATTAATGAGCATGGTGTTCAAATGAGACAATTACCAGATCCAGTTATGAATGCATTGGGTCAAAGAGCAGGAGAGGTTTGTAGCTCAATAGCAGCGGAAGACCCTGTTTCTCAGGCTCTTTTCTCACATATTGTTGAATTTAGATCATCAATTCTGAGATGGACAAATACATCTGAAAAAGAGTACATGAGAGTAAGAAGTCTCCCATTTACTTATCCATCAGCATAAATATAAAATTAAAATCATCCCCGATACCTATTCGGGGATGATCTATCTATCAGAACATTTTATTTGGCAACCAGGTTGCTATTTCAGGATAAAAACCAACAATTAATATAGCTAATACCTGAATTCCTATGAAGGGAATTACGCCTCTGTACATGTTTCTAGTTTTAATACTACTTGGGGCCACTCCTCTTAAAAAAAATAAAGAAAATCCAAAAGGAGGTGTTAAAAAACTAGTCTGTAAATTCAGTGAAATAAGAATACCTAACCATAAGGGGTCTGCTCCGTTTGCAATTAATATTGGACCAACTAATGGAACGATGACAAAAATTATTTCGATATAGTCTAGGAAAAAACCTAATAGAAAAATTACTATCATTACTAAAATTAGTGCTGCGTAAAGCCCACCAGGTAGAGTTCCAAGAAAATGCTCTATCATTTCATCACCACCAAAACCACGAAACACAAGAGAAAACATTGAGGCACCAATTAAAATTACAAATACAAATGAACTAAGTTTTACAGTTCCTAAAGCTGTCTCTTTAATGTTCTTGAAATTTAATTCACCCTTTAACAGTGCAATTATCGCAGCTCCAACAGCCCCTACTGATGCAGACTCCGTGGGGGTAGCTATTCCAAATAAAATTGAGCCTAAAACTAGCACAATAAGAGTTATGGGAGGCACAACTGATTTAGCTGCTTCAATGTATATCTCAGTTCTTGACTTGGTAGTTTCAACAGGTGGACAACTTAATGGGTTTATTCTAGCGTATATGAAAATAAAAATTATAAATAAGACTACTAACATCAATCCAGGTAGAATAGCACCAGCAAATAAATCAATTGCTGTAACCGGATCTGGGGCTAAATTACCAACTAACATCGCTGCTTCTTCATTTGCGCCCTGTAAAATTGTTGCAAGTAAAACCAAAACAATTGAGGGGGGTATTATTTGTCCTAATGTACCAGCGGCACAAATTGTGCCTGTGGCTATTTTTTGATCATAGCCAGCTTTCATCATTGAGGGTAAAGATAACATTCCCATTGTAACAACTGTTGCACCAACAATGCCTGTTGATGCAGCTAACAACATACCCACTATTACAACACCTATTCCAAGACCTCCTTTTGTGGTCCCAAAAAGTTCACCAATTGAATGTAATAGTCCGGCTGCAATTTTTGTTTTTTCTAACATTATTCCCATAAAAATGAATAGGGGCACAGCCACAAGGGGCTCATTAATCATTGTTCCAAAAATACGTTGAGGAAAAAATCCTAGCATTCTGAAATTAAATATTTCCAGAGCATCTCCTAAAAATCCAAACAGAAGAGCTGTTCCAGCGAGTGTAAAAGCAACGGGAAAACCGAAAAGCAATAACCCCAATGTTGTTACAAACATTACAATTGCTAAAATTTCAGGACTAATCATGATTTATTATCAGACAAATGATAGTTTGAAAGTGTTAGTATTGATTTAATTACATTAGAGACTAATTGAAGAAATAAAACTAAACAAAACCATAGTATTGCACTTTTTAAAATATATAAAGCAGGCATACCGCCCGCTTCTCTAGAAACCTCCCCCATTAAAAAAGATCTATATACAAAGGGATAGCTGTAATTCCAAATAATATATAAAAAAGGTAAAAGTAAAAAAATATTTCCAAATAGATCAACAGTGGCTTTATATTTTTTTGATGCCTCTCGGTAAAAGACATCTATTCTGACATGTTCATTAGCTAAATAAGTAAAACCAGCACCCAACATAAAAACAAAACTATGAAGCCAAACATAAACTTCTTGCATCCATATAAATCCAATATTGAACCCATATCTTAAGACGACAACAGTGAATACAACTATGACCATAGAGAAAACAAAAAAAGCACATAGATATCCTATGATTGTATTAAATCGATCAATAAATTTGGATAATTGTGCCAAAGCAGACATAGCAGCAGATTATATATAGACAATAAACATATTAAAGAGAGTATATTGATAGGTCGTGGTGCCAACTTTATATGAATAAAGCTTTCTCATGCGGGGTGAGATTCGGCACATTTAAACAAAAATGTTCACGACCTGATTGGATTTTAATTGAATATAGGGCATTTTCAGAACCTTAATTTCAATGAAAAAGTAATTTGATTAACATTTTTTCCACAGCCTTAATTTATTCATGTAACGCATGAATTAATAAAATAATAGTTTTTTACTATAAGACATTTTTAAATATATTGCCTTTCTATGGCTCCGATATCACCCCATTTGCAAATATATAGGCCTTTTTTGACAATGGTATTTTCTATCTCCAGCAGGATAGGAGTAATTGCATTTGCATTTTCTTTACCTTTTTTTGCAATTTGGTTAGGAAGCTTAAATTTTCTCCCTCAACTTAATCAAGTATTAACATTGTTGATAAACTTGCTACCTATAAAGCTAATATTTGTCTTTTGGTTTTTTATCTTTAATCATCATTTGTTAAACGGTTTTAAATATTTCTTATGGTCATTTTCAATTGGAATGGATCTTAAAAATGTCTACTTAGTGACATATCTTATTCTAGTAGTAAATATTATAATGACTTTGTTTTTTACTTGGATGATATTTTAATGAAAGCTTCTCAAAAGTGGAAAATAGAAAGAATTTTATATCTAGCGGTAATTCCTATTAGTTATTGGTTTATTTTATTTTTTTTAAATTCTTACTCCGATGTAAATTCTCTCAATATCTCATTATCTACTAAAACTAATAAAATTTTATTATTAATTTTTTTTATCATATCAATGCTCCATATTAGAATTCAACTGTGCAAAGTTTATGAGGATTATTTTCAATTAAATAAAATGAAACTTTATTCTTTAATAACAGACGGAATTATTGGTATTTCCTTTCTCTTCTTTTTACCGGTGTTATTTATTTAATATGAATTATACAGATCATAAATTAGATGTAGTTGTATTAGGTGCTGGTGGAGCGGGCTTGAGAGCAGCTTTGGGGTGCTCTGAACAAGGCCTTAAAACTGCATGTGTCTCAAAAGTTTACCCTACAAGAAGTCATACTGTTGCGGCTCAAGGTGGAATTGGAGCTGCCTTAGCTAATATGGGCGAAGACAGTTGGCAGTGGCATATGTTTGACACTGTAAAAGGCTCAGACTGGCTGGGTGATCAAGACAGTATTGAATATTTATGCTCAAATGCAGTCGACTCAATTGTTGAGCTTGAACATTATGGTATGCCATTTTCAAGAACAGATGATGGTAAGATTTATCAAAGACCTTTTGGTGGCCATATGACAAAAAATGGTAAAGGCGAGCCAGCAAGCCGAGCCTGCGCTGCAGCTGACAGGACCGGCCATGCATTACTCCATACTCTGTATCAACAAAGCCTCAAAAATAACGTTGATTTTTATAATGAATATTTCGCTATAGACTTACTAAAAGATGATAATGATACAATTTGTGGTATTTTAGCAATTAGTATAGAGGACGGATCATTGCATCGTTTTATTGCAAAAATGACTATTCTCGCAACTGGGGGTTATGGAAGAATTTTTCAATCCTCAACAAGTGCCCATATTTGCACTGGTGATGGAGCAGGCATAGCGTTAAGAGCCGGTCTTCCTCTATCTGATATGGAGTTTATTCAATTTCATCCAACAGGAATATATGGTGTGGGTGTTTTAATTTCAGAAGCAGCTAGAGGTGAAGGAGGCATTCTTAAGAACAACGAAGGCACAAGGTTTATGTTAGAATATGCCCCGAATGCAAAAGATCTTGCTGCTAGAGATGTTATATCAAGATTCATAAGCAAAGAGATTAGCGCAGGTAGAGGGTGTGGACCTAACAAAGATTATATAAATCTCCATTTGGAACATCTTGATGCTGATATGCTTGCAAAAAG
Organism: uncultured Alphaproteobacteria bacterium; assembly: GCA_902621205.1. Taxonomy (GTDB): domain Bacteria; phylum Pseudomonadota; class Alphaproteobacteria; order HIMB59; family HIMB59; genus HIMB59. The sequence continues at coordinate 107,481 of CACNLH010000001.1, forward strand.
ATTACCTGGTATTTCTGAGTCAGTTAAAGCCTTTTGTGGAAGAGATATTTCAAAAGAGCCAATCCCAGTAATTCCAACTGTTCATTATTGTATGGGTGGAATTCCTACAAACTTTAAAGCAGAGGTTTTGAAACCAAATGACTCTAATACAGAAGAAGTCTGTGAGGGACTAATGGCTATCGGAGAAGCTGCATGCGCTTCAGTTCATGGAGCTAATCGACTTGGAACAAATGCTTTAGCTGAGCTCGTAGTTTTTGGAAGGGGCGCAGCAATTCAGGCTGGCCAAGTTATTGATACGAAAGAGTCATTGAGAACCCCATCTGTGTCGCAAACAAATTCTATCATAGAGAGATTAGAATCCATTAAAAGTAACAAAGGTGATGTTTCAGTAGGTGAGCTAAGAGAGAGGATGCAAAAGACTGTTCAAAAAAGATTTGGTGTTTACAGAGAAAGCGAAACTTTGAAATTAGGCAATGATGAATTAGCCTCAATGTCACAAGATTTAAAACATATTAAAGTCAAAGATCAGTCAGATGTTTTTAATACAGATTTAGTTGAAGCTTTAGAACTACATAATTTAATGCTAGTTGCTGGAAGTGTTGGTGTTTCTGCAGAGCAAAGAACTGAAAGTAGAGGAGCTCACGCTAGAGAGGACTTTCCAGACAGAGATGATGAAAATTGGTTAAAACACACTCTTTTTTGGGGTGATGTTACTGATTATAAAGTCACCCATAGACCAGTGAGAATGACTACACTGAGTAATCAAATCTCTGTCATCCAACCACAAGTAAGGGTTTATTAAATGGTACAACTTACTCTCCCAAAAAACTCAGTTCCAGTTAAAGGAAAATCTTATTCCAATGTCGATCTCATTGACGAGCAATCTCAACAAAATCATGATATCCGAATTATAAATGTTTATAGGTGGTCTGGTGATGAAAATACCCCTCCTCAAATCGATCGATTTGAAATTGATGTAGCTAAAGCAGGAACAATGGTTCTAGATATATTAAATAAAATTAAAGCTGAAGTTGATCCAAGTTTAACTTTTAGAAAATCTTGTAGAGAAGGTGTTTGTGGATCATGTGCAATGAACATAGATGGAGTAAATACACTTGCATGTCAAAAACATATAGAAGAGTGTTCGGATGAAATAAATATTTATCCTCTTCCTCATATGAAGGTTTTAAAAGACCTAGTGGTTGATTTAAAAAAAGCATTTGAACAATTTAAATCTATAAAACCATGGTTAAATAAAAAGTCCCCAAATAATAAACGTGAAAACTTACAGTCAGTCGAAGAGAGAGATAAGTTAGATGGTAAATGGGAATGTGTTATGTGTTTCTCATGTAGCACTTCTTGTCCTAGTTATTGGTGGAACGAGGATAAATATTTAGGACCAGCTGTATTGCTTCAAGCAAATCGCTGGATACAAGATAGTAGAGATGAAGAAAAAAAAGAAAGGTTGAATGAATTAGATGATAGTTTTAAACTATATAGATGTCATTCGATTATGAATTGCACGAACTCTTGTCCGAAAGGATTAAATCCAGCTAAAGCGATAGCTGAAATAAAACATGAAATATCCAAAATGGATAATAAGTGAATAAAATATCATTAATTGGTGCCGGAAATATTGGAGGCACACTCGCACATTTATTAGCTTTAAAAAAACTCGGTAATATAACACTTATTGATGTTGTCACCGGGATGCCTCAAGGAAAAGCTTTAGATCTTAGTCAATCATCAGCAGTCGAAGGTTTCACAGGGTCAATAGAGGGTACCAATGATTTTTCAAAAATGAAGGAATCTGACGTTATCATCATAACTGCTGGCTTACCCCGTAAACCTGGAATGAGTAGAGATGATTTACTTGAGATCAATGGAAAAATAATAAAAAAAATTGCACTAGATATAAAAAAATATGCTCCTAAAGCATTTGTTATTTGTATTACAAACCCACTAGATGCGATGGTATACGTTCTCCAGAAATATTCCAAACTACCCAAAAACATGTGTGTAGGCATGGCGGGAGTATTGGACTCCTCCCGAATGAAATACTTCTTATCTGATGCTTTGAAGGTATCCGTGAATGATGTTGAAACATTTGTATTAGGAGGTCATGGAGATGACATGGTGCCTCTAATTAATTACACAACAATAGGAGGTGTCCCTTTAATAGATTTTATAAAGCTTAAAAAATTCCCTTATTCAAAAATTGAAAAAATAGTCGATCGAACAAGAATGGGCGGTGGTGAAATCGTGAAGTTATTAAAAAATGGATCAGCTTTCTACGCACCTGCTAGTTCGGCAATTCAGATGGCAGAGGCTTTTTTATTAAATCAAAAAAAACTTTTACCTTGTGCTGCTTATATCAATGGCCAATATGGCCTTAAAAATATGTATATGGGAGTTCCTACAATTATTGGAAATAAAGGAATTGAAAAAATAATTGAGGTAAAACTTACAGCTAAAGAGAAATTAATGTTAAAAAAATCTGTCAAATCTGTTCAGGGTTTAGTATCAGCTGTTGATAAGCTTTTATGATTAAAAATCAAATGACATCTTTATTAGATAGGCGTATACATAAACCTATTAATGAGATCTTATAATTCATTTCTCACAACTAATAATGCCTCTCAAGTAATAGCGATATATAGAGATTTTATTAAAGACCCAAGTCTTGTTGACAAGAGCTGGCATGAATTCTTTAAAGCTCTCGCTCCTGAGGAAATCTCTATTCTAGCTGACTATCAAAAAATAAATTGGTCACAGACCTCAAGAGACATTGATTTTAATCAGATTTCCCTTGATCAGGCAATTACTGACTCTCTTCGACTTGTAATGATGATAAGAGCTTACAGAGAGATAGGGCACCTTATAGCTGATCTTGACCCTTTAGGTTTAATGGCAAAGAACAATCCATCAGGTTTAGATCCCGAGTATTACGGTTTTCAAAAAAAAGATTATGATCGAAAAATTATTCTATTTGGATATTTAGGATTTCAGAAAGCTACTGTACGTGAAGTTTTTGAAAAACTTCAAAGCATCTATTCTGGCACCTTGGCAATTGAATACAAACATATTCAGTCTGCCGAAGAATACAAATGGCTGAAGGATAGAATAGAAGAAAAAAAAGATATGCAATTAACCCCTAAGGGTAAAAGGACAATCTTGGAGAGATTAATTACAGCAGAATATTTTGAAAAGTTTCTAGATACAAAGTACAGAGGTACCAAAAGATTTGGACTTGAAGGAGCTGAGTCTACAATACCAGCGCTTGAACAGATTTTAAAAAGATCCTCAGAATATGGTGTAGAAGATTTTTCCTTTGCATGCGCCCACAGAGGAAGACTAAATATATTAGCTAACATAGTAAAAAAACCTCATGTTCAAATTTTTGGAGAATTTATCCATGGAGGCGAGAATGCCCTCAGTGACCAGGGGTCTGGTGATGTTAAATATCATTTAGGTGCAAGCTCTGATAGAAGTTTTGCAGGTAAGATTATTCATGTGAGTATGGCAGCTAATCCCTCTCACTTAGAAGCGGTAAATCCAGTTGTAGCCGGCAAAATAAGAGCTAAACAAACAATCATTCAAGACAAAAATAATACAAAAGTTTCAGGTCTACTAATTCATGGAGACGCAGCAATTGCTGGACAAGGTATTGTTGCTGAAACCTTTACTATGTCACAATTAAACGGCTACAGAATTGGCGGACTAATTCACTTTATTATTAATAATCAAATTGGATTTACAACTAGTCCTCAATATAGCCGATCTGCGCCTTACTCTTCAGAGATAGGAAAAATTGTTCAATCCCCAATATTTCATGTAAATGGAGATGACCCAGAGGCTGTTGTTTTAGCCTCAAGAGCTGCAACAGAATTTAGAAACACATTCAAAAAAGATACACTTGTCGATATGTTTTGTTACAGAAAACATGGACATAACGAGGGTGACGAGCCCTCTTTCACTCAACCATTGATGTATCAAACTATAAAAAAGAAAAAAACAGTTGCCAGTATTTATGCAGATAAACTTATAAGCCAAGAAGTAGTAAATACAAAACAGGTAGACTTCATCAAAGATAGAATATGGTCTGATCTCGAGAAGAAATTTGAAAAAGCAAAAAACTATAAATTAAAAACAAAATCTTGGATGGGTGGACAATGGAGTGGATTAAGTCTTGCACCAAAAGATCCACTTAGAAGAGGTAGAACAGCTGAGTCAGAAAAATCCTTAAAGGAAATTGGCACAAAAATTTCACAAACACCTAAAGGATTTAATCTTCATCCGAAATTAGAAAAATTTAATAAATCTCGATTAACTTCAATAAAATCAGGAAAGAATATTGACTGGTCTTTTGCTGAGGCTTTAGCATTTGGAGCATTGTTAAAGGAAGGGTATAGAGTGAGACTTGCAGGTCAAGATTCTGGAAGGGGAACTTTCAGTCAGAGACACTCAGTTTTTTATGATCAAAAATCAGAAGAGAGATATATTCCACTCAATCACATTGCTAAAAATCAAAAACAGTTTGAAGTAATTGATAGTTTTCTCTCTGAATTAGGTGTCCTAGGTTTTGAATATGGGTACTCATTAGCAGACCCAAATACTTTGGTTTTATGGGAGGCCCAATTTGGAGATTTTGCTAATGGTGCCCAAATTATTATTGACCAGTTTATTGCTTCAAGTGAGAGAAAATGGATGCAAATGAGTGGATTAGTCATGTTATTACCTCATGGTCATGAGGGTATGGGTCCTGAACACTCCAGTGCAAGAATTGAAAGATTTCTTCAAATGGCAGCAGAAGATAACGTTCAGATTGTAAACTGCACCACTCCTGCGAGCTACTTTCATGCTTTGAGAAGGCAAATACATAGAAATTTTAGAAAACCACTAATAGTATTTACTCCTAAATCCACACTGCGCCACCCAAATAATGTATCATCTATAAGTGAATTTACTGGACGCTCATCTTTTCATCGCCTTATTGAAGATGAAATCAAAAACCCAAAAAGGATAATTTTTTGCTCTGGAAAAATATTTTATGAATTAGATGATTTTAGAACAAAGAATAATATTAAAGATGTAAAAATAGTTCGTATTGAGCAAATTTATCCATTTCCATTTGATGCCATAGGAGATGTTATATTAAAACATAAAGAAAGTGAGATTTTATGGGTTCAAGAGGAGCCAAAAAATATGGGAGCATGGAGTTTTGTTAAAAGTCGTATTAGACATGTTTTAGTAAAAAATAACTTAACCAAAAAAGTTCATTATGTTGGAAGACGCCCTGCAGCAGCTCCTGCTACAGGTATATCAAAAAGACATAATACTAATCAGCAATTAATCAAAGAATTAGCTCTTAAATCATCACTAAAACGTGTTATAAAAGAAAGAAGTGGTGTCAGTTTTATGAAATTTAAAAACTTACCTAAAGAGTAATGAAAAACATAACAGTACCTGAACTTGGAGAGTCGATCATTGAAGGCACGCTTACATCTTGGTTGGTCAAAGAGGGAGATAGCTTTGAGTCTGGCGACAATTTAGCTGAAATTGAAACAGAGAAAATCACAATTGAAATTCCTGCTCAAACCTCTGGAAAATTAACAAAGATAATAACCCCAGAGGGATCTACTGTGAATGTTGGTCAATCTATTGCTGAAATATCAGAAAATATGACTACTGAACAAAAGCCCAAACCAGAGACAAGTCAAATCAAAGAAATAAATGAAGAAAAACAAACAATTGACCCATCCAATGTCTCTAAAGTTAGCGAAAATCAAACAAAAACTCTAGCTAAGGTAGTTGATCTCCCAAACTTCGACAAAGACGACTCTACGTTAGATGAAAAAACTATCCCAATGTCAAAGTTAAGGCAAACAATTGCCAGAAGGTTAAAAGAAGCTCAAAATACAGCTGCCATTCTCACAACATTTAACGAAGTCGATATGTCAGCAATTATGTCTCTTAGAAAAAAAGAACAAACAAGTTTTCAAAAAAAATATGGTGTGAAACTTGGCATTATGTCTTTTTTTGTTAAAGCCTGCACAGAAGTTTTAAAAGAAATACCAGAGATTAATTCAGAAATTCACGAAGATAAAATAATTTATAAAAACTACTTTGATATAGGTATTGCAATTGGATCTGAAAAAGGGCTTGTTGTTCCAATAATTAGAAATGCTGGAGATTTATCAAATGCAGACATTGAAAAGTATATTATTGAATTATCTGAGAAAGCAAATTCAAATAAACTTTCTATGAGTGATTTATCAGGAGGAACATTCTCAATTACAAATGGAGGAATATATGGTTCTATGATGAGCACCCCGATTATCAACCCACCTCAAAGTGCTATATTGGGTATGCACTCAATAATTGATAGACCTATCGCTGTAAAAAAGAAGATTGTTATAAAACCAATGATGTATATTGCATTAAGTTATGACCACAGATTGATAGACGGTAAACAAGCGGTAACTTTTTTAGTTAGACTGAAAGAGTTGTTAGAAAATCCAAAAATTATTTAATTTTTAAGAATATTTTTTAAAACAAAATTTAATATACCGTCAGCTTTATAATATTGTAGCTCATTGATAGTATCTATTCTTAAAATACAATCTATTTTTATTTTCCTTACATTGCTTTGAATAATGACTTCTAATTCTTGTAAAGGTTTTAGGTCTTCAGTGAGTCTGATATTTATTAAATCGGACGATTGAATATTTAAATCACTCAGTGTGTGACTTTTGAGTTGAATAGGCAGAACTCCCATTCCAACTAAATTTGATCGGTGTATTCTTTCAAAACTTTCAGCAATAACCGCCTTAACACCTAATAACTTCGTACCTTTTGCAGCCCAATCACGCGATGATCCAGTTCCGTACTCTTCTCCTGCAAAAACTACAACATTTTCAGACCTTTTTGCATACTCCATAGCAACATCATAAACACTCATTTTTTTCTTATCAGGTTCTAAAATTGAGTATCCGCCCTCAACGTTTGATAGCAGTTGGTTTTTAATTCTTATATTTGCAAAAGTACCTCTGACCATTACTTCATGATTGCCCCTTCTAGCACCATATGAATTAAAATCATTTTGACGTATTTGCCGTTCCATGAAGTAGTTGCCAGCAGGACTATCAACTTTAATAGCCCCTGCAGGTGAAATGTGATCTGTGGTAACACTATTGCCTAGAAGTAATAAAGGTCTTGCATTCTCAATTGGCTTAATCTGTTTATCATCATTAGATTGATTATCAAAAAAAGGAGGTTTTTGTACGTAAGTTGATGAAGAATTCCAATTATACAGGTCTCCTGTAGAAGTATTGATTTTTTGCCATTCTTTTGGCCCATCTAAAGCATTAGAGTATTGTTTTTTAAACATTTCAGGTGATACATTTTTTTCAACAACATTTCGGATTTCGCTATTTTCAGGCCAAATGTCTTTTAAAAATACTTCATTACCATCTGTGTCAACACCAATTGGATCACTTATTAAATTTATACGAACAGACCCTGCTAAAGCATATGCTACAACTAAAGGTGGTGAGGCAAGATAATTAGCTTTTACGTGTGGATTAACTCTGCCTTCAAAATTTCTATTACCTGAAAGTACAGAAGCAACTGTTAAATCATTTTTTGAGATACACTCGGCAATATCTTTATCAAGTGGCCCTGAGTTTCCTATACACGTAGTACATCCATAACCAACTAGATGAAAACCAAGTTGGTCTAAATATTTATTCAAACCCGATTTAGCCAAATAATCAGTAACAACTTTTGAACCTGGTGCTAAAGAAGTCTTAACCCAAGGTTTTACTTGTAGACCTAATTTACAAGCCTTTTTTGCGACTAAGCCTGCTGCAACTAAAACATCTGGATTAGAGGTATTAGTACATGAAGTAATAGCAGCAATTACGACGTTACCGTCTTGCATTTTATAATTGTGATTTTTAATTTCTTTTTCAATAGATTTGTTTTTTGAAAATTCTTTAAAATTTAAATTCACGCTTTCAAGATTAATTCTATCTTGAGGTCTTTTAGGCCCTGCTAATGATGCTTGAACATTTTCTAGTTTTAAATGAACGGTATCATTATAATTACATGTGTCACCCGCCCACAAACCTTGAATTCTATTATATTTTTCAACAGTATTTATCAGATCGGAGCCTCTAGATGTCAACTTCAAGTATTTGATAGTTTCTTCATCAACTGCAAAAAAACCACAAGTTGCTCCATATTCTGGAGCCATGTTGGAAATAGTTGCTCTGTCTGCGAGTGATAAATTCTTTAAACCATCACCGTAAAATTCAACAAATTTTCCAACCACTCCTTTTTTTCGAAGCATTTGTACAATTGTTAAAACTAGATCTGTTGCTGTAACGCCCTCTTTCATTTTCCCCGATACTTCAAAACCAACAACTTCTGGCAAAAGCATTGATACAGATTGGCCAAGCATAGCAGCCTCAGCTTCAATTCCTCCTACTCCCCAACCTAGAACACCAAGGGCATTTACCATTGTCGTATGACTGTCTGTTCCAACTAATGTGTCAGGGTATAATAAATCTTTGTCACCAAGTTCCTTGCTCCAGACTACTTGAGCTAAATACTCTAAATTTACTTGATGGCATATTCCTGTGCCAGGAGGAATAACCCTAAAATTTTTAAAAGCTTGTTGTCCCCATTTCAAAAACTCATACCTCTCTGCATTTCTTCCAAATTCCATATCTACATTTTTTTGAAATGCATTTGGGCTAGCAAAATAATCAACCATAACAGAATGATCTATTACTAAATCAACTTGGGACATAGGATTAACTTTTGATGCATTACCACCTCTTTTTGAAACAGCATCACGCATTGCTGCTAAATCTGCAACAGCAGGCACGCCAGTAAAGTCTTGCATTAACACTCTTGAAGGAAGAAAAAATATTTCATGTTTTTTCTCAGGATTTTCTAATACATTTTCGATAAGGTCTTTATTTACATCTTTGCCATCTTCTAATCTAAGTAAATTTTCAATGAGTATCTTTTTTGATTTAGGTACATTTTTTATTTTAGGAAAATTATCCTCCAATTTAGATAGGTTATAGAAAATGTATTTTTTTCCATTATTTGAGAATTGATCAAGTGTTTTAAAACTATCTATTGACAACATAATTTTATTATAAACATTAATTAGTAAATTTATTTATGCATTATACTAATTAATTATTTTTTGAATTTTTCTTTTAAAAGGTCATATAATTTTTGCGAGTCGTAGCTTAAATCTCTTCCAGATCTTTTTATTAATCCAATTGTCCTAGTTACAGAGGGATCAATTAAAGGCCTATATGACAGAGAAGAATAATCCTTTGAAATAGCCAATTTTGGGGCAAGAGTTATTCCAAGACCTTGCTCAACCATATTTAATGCAGTTGGTATGTGCCTTACTTCATACGCCCAATCGATATCTTCTTCTTGGAGCGCAAGTGCATTCTCAATATAAATTCTACTCCCAGAACCTTTCCATATTGAAATAAAATTCCTACCTTTAATTTCAGATATCTTTATTTTTCTTTTTTTCTCTAACTTATCTCCTTTTGGAAATACAACGACGTAATCTTCCACAAATAAATTTTCGAAGCTAATTCCAGGTTCTTGTTTACCAGTAAAATTTATACCAAAATCACATTCTCCTCCCAAAACACTATCAACAACATTATTAGATGATCTTTCAATGATTTGAACTTTACACCTTGGTTCAATTTCTTTGAATTGTTTAAGTGATGAAAATAAAATATTTCTTAGCGCCGAGTGAACCACCCCAATTTTAATTATTGAGGGAAAACTATATTTTTCATTCAGAGTTTTTGTTGCTGTTTTGACTGCCTCTATTATTCCTCTTGCCCGATCATAAAAATTTCTCCCAGAATATGAAAGCTGAACTTTTCTAGTGGTCCTATCAAAAAGAGTAGTTCCTAATTCGTGCTCTAACTTTTGAATTCTTCTTGAGAGAGCGGGTTGAGATAAATTTAAATTATTTGCAGCTTTAGCAAAAGAGTTAGTCTCAGTTAATTCAATAAATGCTTCTATATCACCAATTTCAATATTAATGCGCATATAACATAAATATCAAAATTTTTTTTATTTTCTATTCTTTTTTGTTGTTGTTTTCTTTACTGCTTTTAACCACCCTTCGTAAAGATATTTTACTTCTTTCTTGTGAAGTTTTGGTTTAAATATTTTATCACTTTGCCATTTTTTTGAGATTTCCTCAGTATTTTTAATAAATCCTGAAGAAAGTCCAGCTAGATAGGCTGCCCCTAATGCAGTTGTTTCTGTTACTTTTGGCCTATCACAATTTAAAATTAAAATATTTGACAAAAATTGTAGGAAATCTTCATTTGCTACCATTCCACCATCGACTTTAAGTTGTTTAATGGGAACACCACTATCTTTCTGCATGGCAATGACCAAGTCTTTAGTTTGGTATGCAACACTATCTATAGCGGCTTTGACAAACTCTGCTATTCCAGTATTTCTTGTCATTCCAAAAATTGCTCCTCTGGCTTCCCCATCCCAATAAGGAGCCCCTAACCCAACAAAAGCTGGAACAAAATAAATTTTTTGACTTTGATCACTCTTTGAATAAAAAATCTCTGTCTCTTGTGCTGTTTTTATAACTTTAAGTGAATCTCTTAACCACTGAACAGCAGCTCCAGCAATGAAGATAGAACCTTCTAAGGCATAAGTGGTCTTATTATTAATTTTATATGCAATAGTCGTAAGCAAATTATTTTTTGATATTTTAAGTTTTTGTCCAATATTCATGATCATAAAACAACCAGTCCCATATGTAGACTTAATAGATCCTGGCTTAAAACAGGCCTGTCCAATTGTTGCTGCTTGTTGGTCACCAGCCATACCTCCTATTTTGATCTTATCTCCAAAAAGAGTTGTGTACCCAAAATCATCTGCACTATCTTTTACATCGGGAAGAATTTTATAAGGGATATTAAAAATTTTTAGTAATTCCTTTGACCAACAGTTTTTCTTGATGTCATATAACATGGTTCTTGAAGCATTCGTGGCCTCAGTAAAAAAAGACCTTCCCTCTGTTAATTTCCACAGAAGCCATGTATCAATTGTCCCAAATAAAAGCCTATCTTCTTTTAACAGTTTTTTTGATGACTCTATATTGTCAAGTATCCATTTAATTTTAGTTGCTGAAAAATATGCATCAATTACAAGACCAGTAATTTTTTGTATTTTTTTTGCAAATCCTTTCCTAGTTAAATCTTTGCAATAATTTACTGTTCTTCTATCTTGCCAAACAATAGCTTTGTAAATAGGCTTACCTGTTTGTTTGTCCCAAATGACTACAGTTTCTCTTTGATTAGTTATTCCTATACCTAATATTTGGCTGGAATTAACTTTTGCTTTTTTAATTGCATTTTGTGTCGTTTGTAAAACAGAATTAAATATCTCTTGAGGATCGTGTTCTACACACCCATCTTTTGGAAAGTATTGTTTAAATTCCAATTGATCACTAGAAACAATTTCAAAATTATCATCAAAAATTATCGAACGTGTAGAAGTCGTTCCTTGATCAATTGATAAAATAAATTTTTCCACCAATTTATAATATCATAAGTACTAAAGGTGTCTTTTTAAAATAATTTCTAATTTATCCTTCGCCTCTTTAGGGAAATTAATTCCAAGTTTTGTTCTCCTAAATAAAATATCTTCGGAAGTTCGAGCCATTTCTTCTTTAACAAGATATTTTACTTCAAATTCATAAAAATCCTCAAAAATCAGATCTCCACCTGTGTTAAATTCATTATAATATTCATCTAATTTTAATATTTTAGCTCCATATGTTTCGATAAGTCGTTTTAATATTTTTTTAGGGATATTTTCGCTATTAATACTTGTATCATACGCACCTGGTAAAACTTCATCGGATGTCCATGTTTTATTTGAAACCACTATGTGCTTGCTTAACTTTTTCAAAACTTGTTCTGAAAGCTTTCTGTAGGTTGTAAGTTTTCCTCCAAAAACAGTTACAATTGGAGCCCCATCTTTATCGTCAATTTCAAAAGCATAGTCTCTTGATAACTTAGATGCCTTCTGATTATTATCTTCAATCAATGGCCTTACACCTGAATAAGTCCATACAATATCATTATCGACAATCTTTTTTTTTATAAAGGAATTAACTGAATTAATTAAATAAGTTTTCTCTTCATATGTAATTCTGGGATTCTCAAAATCTTCAACTTCATGTTCAGTAGTACCTATTAAAGTATATTTTTTTTTAAATGGTATCATAAAAATTATACGCTTATCATTTAATTGGAGTAAGTATGCTTGATCCCCATCATATATTTTTTTGACCACTAAATGACTTCCTTGAACAAGTCTTAATTTTTTTTTGGATTTTATTCCAAAAATATTATTTAAAACTGATATACTAAAAGGCCCAGTTGCATTAACAACAGCTTTTGATTTTAAAACTTCACCATTATCTAAAAAAATTGACCAAGTATCTTCACCTCTTACAGTCTTGATAATATTTGTGTTCGTGTAGACTTTTGCACCTCTATTTATAGCATCCTCTGCGTTAAGCAGAGCTAGTCGGGAGTCATCAACAAATAAATCAGAATAAACATAGCCACTTTTAAATTTCTCTTTTATTGGGTTTTCTTTGAAAGTTTCATTCAAAGAGATACATTTTGATTTTTCAAAGGTCGATTTGCCACTCAATCTATCATACAAAAACAAACCAATTCTTATCATCCAGCTTGGTCTTAAACTTGGAACATGAGGTAAGACAAATTTTACAGGTCTTGTAATATGGGGGGCAATTTTTTTTATCACATCTCTCTCTATAAGAGACTCTCTTACTAGTTTAAAATCGTAGTTTTCTAAATATCTTATTCCCCCATGAATTAATTTTGTTGACCATGAGGATGTTTGGGAAGCAATATCACCTTTTTCAATAAGACAAGTATTTAAACCCCTTCCTGCAGCATCTCTTGCTATGCCAACACCGTTAATACCACCACCAATTATTACAACATCATACATTTCAAAAGAAGTTCATACAAAAAAACAAAAAATGTAAAGTAGGAGTAAATTTTTTTTTTCTATTTTTTGAATAGTTTTTATCAATTTGATATTGACTTAATTAAAAATATTGTTCTTTCTTATTCAAAACATACCATTAAAATGTCTATCTCTATTGATATTAAATTATTAAAAAGGTGTATAAAAAAATTTTAGTAGTCGGTGCAGGTGCTTGGGGTACAGCTATTGCTAATGTACTCTCAAAGAAAAATAATAATGTTTATCTTTGGGCAAGAGATCTGAAATTATCCAATCAAATAAATAAAAACAAGATTAATAAAAAATATTATAAAAATTTCAAATTATCTAGAAAACTGAAATCAACATCGGGCAATTTTAAAGCTAGTGAATATCATTATATTTTATATGTCTTGCCTGCTACTGCATTTGATAATTTTTGCGACGATTATTTGAAAAATCAAAAAATTAATGAATTAATAATATGCTCAAAAGGAATCAGTAAGAATGGTGATTTCATCTCAAATCTGATAAATAAAAAACTAAATTTAAAAAATTACCATTTTTTATCTGGACCTAGCTTTGCAGACGAGGTTTTATATGGGAAACCCACAGCCTTAAGTTTATCTAGTAACAAACTAAATAAAAATATCGGTAATATCTTTAAAGATACAAATATAAGAATTTATTATTCAGAAGGTTATAAGACTCTTGAATTTTTAGGTATCCTCAAAAATATCTATGCGATTGGTGCAGGAATTATAGATGCAGAGTCATTGGGTCAAAATGCAAGAGCCGCGTATATAACAAGATGTATTGTTGAAATTAAGAGTATGCTTAAGAGCTTAAACCTAAATACTAATATGATTTATAGTCTAGGAGGTATTGGAGATTTAATACTTTCATGTAGCTCAAACAAATCAAGGAACTATAATTTTGGGTTTCGTTTTGAAAAAAAAAGCAAATATAAAACATTGAAATGTAAGACTATCGAAGGAATTAATAGCTGTCTAAATATAAAAAATAATAAAAAAATTAATATTATTAAGTTTCCAATAATAAATTCTATTATTAAAATCATTAATGGAAGTCCATCGAAAAAAGAAATTAAGATATTGCTTAATAGAAAGTTTAAAAACGAGTAATTAACGATAAACTCTTTTTAAATTCAGTCCAATTTTTTTAAATTTTCTTTTGAAACTATAAAATTCTTTATTATGTTTTGCTGAGTTTTGTTTTAGGATCAATTTTTGATAATAATGAATCATCTCATGTCCAAGAATTTCAACAAATTCTTGAAAATTTCTAAATCTATTATGAAGAATTATTTTATAACAGTGTTTTGAAGCATACGGGTTGAACTCAAATAAACCTAGTGCACCGCTCATTCTTCTTATAGAGATATAGGGCTTTTTTAAACGATTATTAAAAATTTCTCTATTTAATATGTTATATACATCAGAGATTTTATTTGCTTTGAGTTTAAATTCTCTTTCATTACCATAATGATTAATGAGAGTGGCTAAACTTTTTGTTCTTGGCATGTATTTAAAAAATACAATTATTATTTATTAAAAAAAAATCAAGTAAATTTAATCAGGATTTCTTAACAAACGTTCGATGTATGAAATTATTTCATCAAACTTTTCATCAGAAAGATCTTTGTAGCTCTTACCAAATTTTTCTTTGATACTTAGAGCTATATGTGCATATGCATTTCTCCCATTTGGATGAAATTGAGATGGTTTTAAAAGAGGTTGAAGCTCGTCACCTGTTGATTGAATTTTTTTCCACAATTTTTTTCTATTATATTCATTCAAAAAGCAATTCCCCCAGGAAAAAAAAAGTTTAATAAAAGTCTTATTATCGCAAAACCGATACCACAAAAGATAATAATTGTGATTAACTGTTTATTTATCATGATGTATACAATTAAATGATATGAAATATGTTATCATCTTTTTTTCTTTAATTCTTCCTAATATGGCATTTACTGAGATTTTAGAAAAATTCCCTCTTGCGTGTATATGTGACAAAAGTATAAATGCACTAAAATATTTTGATTGTAAGCAAAAAGTTTCTGGAACGCAATTAGATATAATTGAAAATAAAAAAAATAAAAATGTTATGATCTTTAGTAGCTTTGATGAAAAAAATTATCAATTATTTGATGAAGATAATTTAAGCTTAATATTTAATTACGATACAGAAGATTACATTTCATCAATTTCAATCGAAGAAAATTTAGATTTAGTTTTTTCAATATCTTATAAAGAGTATAATAAAAAATGGGCTTACGATTTAAAGTGTGTTTCGTTGAAAAAAGATTAAGGTTTTAACTCATTTAAAATGTTAGATAAAAAATTTTTCCTTCCCTCGGTAATCTCTTTTATAGGTTTTTTATTTTTAGTTTCAATGGACTCCGTTATTAAAATCCTAGGAGAAACCTATTCTGTCCTACAATTATTATTTTTAAATGCATTATTTTCTCTAATACCTTTGCTTTTTTTTATATGTAAAAATCATGGCTTTCATTTTTATAAAAAACAAAATTACTTCTTCCAAATTATAAGAGGAATTGTTCATACAATTGGATTTCTTTTTGTCTTAAAAGGCGTTTTATTACTTCCTCTTTCAGTAGTCTATCCGGTGCTTTTTACATCTCCATTAATGTTGCTTATTTTGTCTCATTTTTTCTTAAGCGATAATATTAATATAATAAGAGTTTTAGCTATTTTAATAGGTTTTTTAGGTGTGGTGATTTCTGCAGAACCTTTTGGCACTAACATAGTTTCATTCCTTGGAGTTTTTTTTGTTTTTTTGGGTGCATTTTGTATAGCTATTACCCACCTGATCACAAGAAAATATAATCACTTAACATCATCATATTCTGCATCATTTTTCAGCATGGTTGTTAGTGTTATAATTTTTATTTTTTCTATAAAATTTCACTTTGAGTTTATGCCAATTAGGGATTTATCACTCTCTTTACTTGGTGGTGTATTTGCAGGCCTTGGTATCAGTGCAGTAATTTATGGATCCCAAACTCTTCCTGCTTCTGTATTTGGTTTAACGAGCTATGTTCAAATAATTTTTGGTATTATTTTAGGCTGGTTTGTTTTTAAACAGTTACCAACATTATATAATTATATAGGGATACTAATAGTCATATCGGCAGGAATAATACTTTTTTATTTTGATAAAAGTCCAAAAAATAATTAATGCATTGATTTCTTATATAATTTTATTTGTATTTTCGTATCTAATTTTTATTTTTCCGTTTGATATTTTATCAACTTGGCTAGGTAAGCCAACTTCATTGTTTGAAGTCCTGTTGGGCACTACTATAGTTTTTGGAATTTGTTTATATTATTTTAGATCAAAAAGTACAAATAAAATTATCAAGTTTTTTGTTTATGAGGGAATAGGTGTTGGAGCAGTATCTTTTTTTATTATTTTACCTCTTATAATAATTAGCTATGTACAAATATTAATTGATTTTCATTTAGTACTTCTATTTTTTACTTTTCAAATACCAACAATTATTTATGGATATATAAATTCAAAAAAAGTTAAAATTAAAAAATTATCTATCGAGTCAAAATGTATTAGAAAAAGTATTAAATTTATTTTTATCAGTGATGTTCACATTGGATCAAATGATCCATTATCTCTAAAAAAATTAGTTTCTAAAATTTGTGAATTAGATTTTAGTTTCTTAGTAATCGGTGGTGACTTAATTGATAGTAGTGCATTTAAAATTTCCGACCTTCAAGAATTTAAGAAAATAAATAAACCTATTTTTTTTGTAACAGGAAATCATGAATATTATGTTCAAAATTTTAAAAAACATCTCGATGAATTATATAAAGTTGGAATAAAAACCTTAGATAATGAGTCAATACAATTGGATGAAATAAATTTAATCGGCCTCTCTGATAACATTTCTAATAAATCTAAAATAGAATACGTAGATAAACTCTTTAAAGAAAACTTATTCAACCTTTTGATAGTTCATAAACCATCAATTTGGAAAAAAGCCTCACATAAAGCCAATTTAATGCTTTCGGGCCATACACACAATGGTCAAATTTTTCCATTTAATTTAATAGTAAAACTTCAATTTCCACAAAATTATGGTCTTTACAAAAACAATAACAACCATTTGTATGTTAGCTCAGGATCAGCCACTTGGGGTCCAAAAATGAGAATAGGATCTAATAACGAAATTATCCATTTCGAATTAAAATAGTACAAATTTCCTTATTGGATAATATATAACATTATGTATGCTTTTTTTATGAGAATAATACTCACTTATTTTGTATTAATAGGAACTTTATTTGCTGATGAACATATTTTAGAGCAAGAAAATTTTGATGCTTGGCAGTTTACTTGTGTTGAGGAACAAAAACAAAAAATCTGTGAATTAAGAGAATTAGTATTTGATCCAAATACAGAGGAGGTTGTGAGCTATTTGTCAATTACTATAAATCCTGAAAATTTAACGCAAATGCAAATAGCTTTTCCACATGCTGTAAATTTAAAGAGTCCAGTTTCTTTACAAATTGATGACAAGGATCCTTTGGAATTAGATTATGCATACTGTAACCAAAGCGCCTGTTTTGTTGCAGAAATAATCGGAGAAAATTTTGTTAATTTTTTCAAAGCTGGAAATCAAGTTAATCTAAAAATATTATTATTAGATAACAGACAGGCGACTATTACGTATTCATTATCAGGTTTTACGGCTGGTTATAATAAATTGTCTTCTGCACTGATTAACTAGTTTTATTAAACTTAATTTTATTTTTAATCAATAAAAGACAAATTAAAGAGGGAACTACCATTACAGCTGTAATGATGAAAAATAATCCCCAGTTACCACCTAACCCATCAACTAATGCTCCAGAAGAAGAAGCTAGTAAAGTTCTTCCTGCTGTTCCAACAGAGGCTAATAAAGCATATTGTGTAGCAGTAAAACTACGATCAACTAAAAGAGATATAAATGCAACAAATGCCACTGTTGCAAATGCTGCTGCTAAGTCGTCTAATATTACTGCAAAAGCAAAGAGCGTTTTCGATGGTCCTACCCAAGCTAGCACTGAAAATAAAATATTTGTACCGGCCATTGCAATACCTGCCACAATTAATGTTTTAAAAATACCAGATCTCATTGCTATAGCTCCACCAATAAGCGTAAATACAATGGTTGTAATCCAGCCTAATGCTTTTGAAAATATTGCTATATCGCCCTTAGAAAAACCAATTTCCTTATAAAATACTAGACTCATTCTTCCAAGAAACGCCTCACCTATTTTGAATAAAAACACAAAAGCAAGAATTGCAATACCAATTTTAACTCCATTAATACTAAAGAAACTGTTTAAGGGGTTAGCTACAACATTGTTTAAATAATAGAGAGTTTGAGAAACAGGATTATTCTCACCAAATCTTTGTATGTAAAATGAAAATAAATAAAAGACTCCTCCAATAATAACAAAAGCTATACCTCCATTTGTAAACCAAACTTTTTCGAAGAATTTTCCAACTAAAAAGCATAAAATTCCTATTGAGGCAAACAAGTATCCAGCATTCCTAACACTATTTACATTTGAATTTGAGGAGTCAGTTTTTGTTATCTCTTGGAATCTTTCTTTATTAGATTCAGGTATGAATAACAAACCTACGTTACATAGAACTATAATTGCCATTAAAAAAATAAATGTTACTTGCCAATATTGATCTACACCTGATAACTCCAACTTCTCAGCTATTTCAAGACAAATAAAACCTCCAAGTTTAAAACCAGTCCACCATCCAACAACAGCCATAGCTGCTCCTGCAGCCATACTTGAGGTTTCATCCCTTTTTATTTGTTCAATTCTTAGGGCATCAATTGTTATGTCTTGAGTAGCAGATGAAATAGCAATAGCTAACCCAACTCCAATTATTAAGGCCAAGTTTTGTGTTGGCTCTAAGACGCTCCATATAACAAGACATATTAAGATGACTGTTTGCATCATTATAATTATTGATTTCCTATGACCCATCTTATTAGTCAAAAAAGGAAGTCTTAATCTATCGATTATTGGCGCCCATAAAAAATTGAATGCATAAACTCCAAAAATTAGTCCAGCCCAACCTATAGTGCTTCTACTTAAACCCTCTTCCTTTAACCACAAAGATAGTGCGCTAGCAATTAACACCCAAGGGAAACCACTAATTATGCCTAAAAGAAGAATACGTATCATTCTTCTGTCATAGTAGGCCCCAAATAAAGATTTTAATTTACTAGAATCTATGGATACAGAACTCATTGTTTATATGATATTGAAAAATTAGTGAATGAAAACTTTAATCGCTCAGAGAACTTAGCCATTTAATTAAATCGGCTCTATCTTGGTCTTTTTTTATACCATTATAATTCATTTTTGTTCCAACTATATACTTTTTAGGTTTTAACAAAAATTTGTTTAACTCTTCAACATTCCAATCACCACCAAATTCTACCAAAGCACCAGAATATGCAAAACCTTCCATAGACCCCTTTGATCTATTTACTATTCCCCACATAGCAGGACCTACTTTGTTTTCTCCACCTTTAACTTGTGTGTGACAAGAGGCACATTTTTTAAAAATTTTTTCCCCGTTTTCCATACTTGCTGAAGCTAACATAGGGGTTATTTCAGGAAGAACCTCAA
Organism: uncultured Alphaproteobacteria bacterium; assembly: GCA_902621205.1. Classification (GTDB taxonomy): domain Bacteria; phylum Pseudomonadota; class Alphaproteobacteria; order HIMB59; family HIMB59; genus HIMB59. Next base: position 127,259 of record CACNLH010000001.1, read on the forward strand.
ATATATTAACCTCTTCCTTTATTTCTGAAGAGATACCACCCTCTGGGACTTCAATTTTATAAGCTAGTTCATCAGGAAACTCTGGATGAATAGCCATATCCGCAACTTTAGAGAAAACAGCAGCTAACAAAAGGGCAAGGATTATTGCCCCTAGAATTTTATTGGTTTCCATATTTGAAAGAGAAGTCTATGTTTAAAAATATATCTCTTAAAAAGGATTTTTGTCGCATTAATGAACGATACTATAATAATTATTCCAATCAGATTAAAGGCTTCTAGATTTCCAAATAAACCCTTTGCTAAGATTGGAGACTTACCCATGTTTCATTATATATACAAACGTGTATCTAATATCACGGACAATTTATTGTTAGCTATATGTGATCAAGAAGTAAGAGAATATTGCGAAGAAATGAAACTAAAATTTATCATGACAAATCCTAATCATATGTCTGGCACTGATAGAATTGGAGAGGCAGTAAGAAAATTAGAGGGAATGAAAAAATTTAAATTTGTTATTAATGTTCAGGGAGATATGCCATTCATTAGTACCAATCATTTACAATTACTAAAAGAGAAATTACTACAATTCCAAATTAGTACTCTAGCGTGCCCATTTGTTAACATTGATGAAGCTAAAAATAGTTCCAAAGTAAAAGTCACAATAGATCAACTAAGTCATGCTTTAAATTTTTCGAGAATACTTGATAGCAATTTAAAAATTAATAAAAATGTATTCCATCATATTGGTGTGTATGCTTATCATAAAAAATTCTTATTAGATTTTATCTCTATGCCTCCAACCAAAAGAGAACTTGATGAAAAATTAGAACAACTTCGTATAATCGACACCAGTAAAATTGGAATTTCTATCATAAAAGAGGAGATTTTGGGAGTTGATACAAAAGAGGATTTAGATAGAGTAAATCGATTAATTTTAAAAAATGAGTAAAAGAATATCTTTCCAAGGAGTTGATGGAGCTTACAGTCAATTGGCTGTAAAAGATTTTTTTTCAGGCGCAGAAACACTACCATGCAAAACATTTGAGATTGCTTTGAATGAAGCCGAGTTGGGTAATGTCGATTATGCTATGATTCCGATCGAAAATTCTGCAGCAGGGAGAGTTGCTGATATTCATCGTTTAATACCTAAGTCTAATTTGCATATAAACTTCGAACATTTTCAAAAAGTTGAACACAAGCTTTTAATTCATCCAGATAGTAAAATCGAAAAAATTAAAAATATTTTAAGTCACGAACAAGCTTTGGCGCAATGTAGTGAGAAAATCCAAAAATTAGATTTAAATATTTTGATTGGAGCTGATACTGCTGGCTCTGCAAAAACTATCTCTGATGAAAAAATTCTTGATACTGCCGCAATTGCTTCAAGCTTGGCAGGTAAGACATATGGCCTAAAAGTTATTGATGAGAATTTTGCAAATTCTTTAAACAACATTACAAGATTCTATGTCATGTCCAAAAACGAAAACTTAGAATTTGACAAAAAAAAGACATATATATCATCATTTCTATTTTCCGTAAAAAATACGCCGGGTTCTTTATTTAAAGTAATGGGTGGTTTTGCAACTAATAATGTAAATATGATAAAACTTGAGAGCTATAATTATGGAGCTGACTTTGTTATAACACAATTTTATTGTGAAATTGAAGGACACCCTGAACAAGATAATACCAAATTTGCTTTAGATGATATGTACCATTACTGCTCAAAGGTCAGAAAATTAGGAGTTTTTGAAAAATCTCCATATCGGGTAAGACAATAACTTCATATTTTCATTTAATACTGCTATAAGATAATTTGAGAATTACATGGGCAGTTTTTTATGCCAATCCGGTCAGGTTCGAAAGAAAGCAGCCGTAACATAATGAATTGGGTCGTGTAATTCTCCTACAAGCCTGTAATGAAAAATCAATCAAAAATCCTAGCATTAAAATATAGACCTTCAAATTTTCAAGATTTGATTGGACAAGAGTATTTGGTTGATACCATTCAAAAATCAATTGAGCTTAATAAAATTCCTAACGCTTATATTTTCACTGGCATTCGTGGTGTAGGCAAAACAACAACTGCAAGAATTGTAGCTAAAATGTTAAATTGTACAGTTTTTGATAACAACAAAAGTCCTGATTTAGATAATTGTGAACAAGCTAAAGCTATCACTGAGGATAGACACCCGGATGTTATAGAAATTGATGCTGCGTCGAACACAAGTGTAGAAAACGCAAGAGATATAATTGAGAACGTAAAATATAATCCAGTTCTTGGAAAATATAAAGTTTATATAATTGACGAAGTACATATGTTATCAAAAAGTGCTTTTAACGCTCTACTAAAAACTCTTGAGGAGCCACCGCCTCACTCAAAATTCATATTCGCAACTACAGAAATATCCAAAGTTCCGATAACAATTCTTTCAAGATGCCAAAGATTTGATCTGAGACGAGTTGATAAGAGGGCTTTATTAAATTTTTTAGAGGGTATTGCTGAAAAAGAGGCTATATCTATATCGAAGGATGCATTAAATTTAATAGTTAAGGCTAGTGAGGGTTCAGTTAGGGACTCACTTAGTATATTAGACCAAGCTAACGTATTCAAATCTCAAAAAGAAATTACTGTAGAAGATATCATCAACATGCTTGGTTTTGCAAAGCAAACTGATTTATATGAATTATCTAAATATATTTTAAATAACAATCTTCCAAAATTAATAGCTATGCTTGATGAAATGTATCAAAGAGGATCAGAGACCTCTAAAATTATAGAAGATATGATGAATTTAATAAATTGGTCATGTAAATTAAAAATAAATAAAGAACTTCTTAATGATGAGTTCTTAACTGAAGAAGATAAAAATTTTGCCTCGTACATTATTCAATTTGACCAAGGTAAACTTAATATTTTTTGGCAAAGCTTAATGAAAGGGTATGATGAAATTAAAATTTCACCTCAACCACACATAACTCTAGAAATGGTACTTTTAAGGTGCGCATTCTTATTAAATGATAATCAATCAACAGTCTCAGAAGAAAAAAAAAAGTCTGAAATCAATCAAAATATAAGTCAAGCTTCACCTAACATTGATCAAGTAATTCAAAATAAAGTAAATCAATTACCAGAGAAGTCTTTAAAAGATAAATTTGACATGCATAATCTATTTTTTCAATATTATGGAAAAAATTTTTCACCTTTAATGGCAGGAATTATTATGGAAAATATTCAAGTAGTTGAATTCTCAGAAAAGAATAAAATACTCCATATCAATGTTATTGATAAAGATTTTAATGGAAGTGAAGAGCTATATAAAAATATTATGACTGACTATGAACTAGAGGTCACCGAGAAAAAAGAAATAACAACTATAGAAAAAATTAAGTCTCTATATAAACAAGAGTTAATTGAGCAAGAAATGAAGACTGATGAATTTAAAAAAGTTCTTGCTAAATTTCCTAATGCAAAGATTATAGATATTGAAGAATTAGAAAGAGGTGACGAAAATGATGGGTAATATGGGCGGTATGATGAAAAAAGTCCAGGAAATGCAAACAAAAATGCAAGAAATGCAGAAGGAATTAGAAAATAAAACAGTTGAAGCTGAGTCCGGAGGTGGAATGGTCAAAGTGATTATGAATGGTAAACAAATTGTTCAATCTATTGATATTGATCCATCACTGTTATCTTCTGATGAAAAAGATGTATTGGAGGATTTAATCAAAGCTGCTCTTAATCAAGCAAAAGAAAAAGTTGAGGAAATGTCAGCTGAAGAAATGAAAAAAATAACTGGAGGATTACCATTACCTCCAGGAATGAAGATGCCTTTTTAAAATTGTCACAAGACGAACTTCAAAAATTTATTAATTTAATTTCTAGGCTACCTGGAATCGGGCAGCGATCTGCGCAAAGAATAGCCTTATATTTGATTAAAAATAAACAAGAATTAATGTTACCTTTAGGAGAGAGTATAAAAGAGACTGCATCTGTAGTAAAAAAGTGTACAAATTGTGGAATATTAGACGTCATTGCTCCTTGCAAAATTTGTTCTTCAGATAATAGATCAAAAAATACTATATGTATTGTCGAAGACATGGCTGATGTTTGGGCATTTGAAAGATCTGGATATCATAAAGGTCTCTATCACGTTATTGGTGGACTTTTATCAGCCTCAAAGAATTTCACAGAACAAGATTTAAATTTAAACAAACTCAAAGAAAGAATTATCAACAATCAAGTACAAGAAATTATTTTAGCATTGAGCGCAACAATTGAGGGACAAACCACAGCATTAGTAATAAAGGATAAACTAGAAAATCAAAATATTAGAATAACCCAACTCGCCTATGGTGTTCCTGTAGGAAGCGAAATTCATTATTTGGATGATAATACATTAGGGGCAGCATTAGAGTCGCGTAAAAACTTAAACTAAATTTTAAAGTAACACCGTAAAAGTTTGATTTATTGCCACTAATAACTGTATAAATTAAACTATATTAAATTTCATGTTAAAGCTTATTTATGCACCTGATCCCATATTAAAAAAAGATAGTGTATCTTTACCGCAAGTAGACGAACATCATAGAGAATTAATAAAACAAATGTATGAAATTATGTATTCTGCAAATGGAGTAGGTTTAGCTGCTCCACAAATAGGTTTAAATATTCGCATATTTATTCTTGATGCTAGCTCAAGAGACGAAGAAAAAAAACCTATCACAATGATAAATCCTAAAATTATATCATTAGATGAAAATAAAGTGCCATATGAAGAAGGTTGTTTATCTTTTCCGGAGCATTTTGCAGAAATAGACCGTCCTGAAAAAATTAAAATGGAGTATCTTGATGAAAACAACTCAAAAAAAATTTCTACATTTACTGGTTTTGAGTCGAGGATCATACAACATGAATTAGACCATCTAAACGGAATTTTATTCGTTGATCATTTAAGTCGTTTAAAAAGAGATATAATTATTAGAAAGATGAGAAAGTATAAAAAAGAAATAGAAAAAATTTAAATGAAAAAAAAACGAGTAGTTTATTTTGGTTCACCAGAATTTTCTCTTCCTCCCCTAAAGACACTTTACCTTGGTGGGTACGATATAGTAGGGATTTACACACAAGAGCCAAAAAAAAAATTTAGAGGACAAAAAAAATATAATACACCAGTTCAACAATGGGCAGAAAGTCAACTTCTTCCTGTTTTTACTCCGAAAACACTTGATGATAAATCTTTGAATGAATTTAAATTATTGAAGCCTGATGTCGCAATCCTTTTTGCATATGGGAAAATAGTTCCACTAAATTGGTTAAATACTCCTTTGCACGGATTTATTAACATACACGCCTCGCTTCTACCAAGATGGAGAGGAGCAGCGCCTGTTCAAAGAGCTATCGAAAATAATGATAAAGAAACAGGCATTAGTATAATGAAAATGAACGATCAAATTGATGAAGGCCCAATTTTAGCCCAACAGAATATTGAAATTAATGAATTAACTGATGGAAAGCAATTAATTGATCAAATCAGTAATGACTCTTGCTCATTGTTATATAACACGCTAAAAAAATATTTTCTAGGCCAAGTCCAATTAAAAGAACAAGACAATTCACAATCCACATACGCAAAAAAAATAGATAAAGTTGAAACACGAGTGGATTGGGGACTATCCGCAGATATAATTGAAAAAAAAGTAAGAGCCTTTTACCCATCACCAGCAATGTGGTTTAAATATAAAGGTCAAAGATTTAAAATTTTGAAAGTTAAAATTTCTAACAAACAAGATGATGAAGGTAAGATAATTAATTTACCTCTTACTATAGCATGTAAAAATAATAGTCTAGATATTTTAAAAATTCAAGCTGAAGGAAAGAAACCATTAGATATCCAAGAATTTGTTTTAGGAAATAATCAATTTCAATTAAATGACATGATCGATAATGACTAATATAAAACTTACAATTGAATATCATGGTTTACCTTATTGTGGTTGGCAATATCAAAAAAATGAAAAAACTGTGCAAGGTGAAATAGAAAAAGCAATATTTAAATTCTCTGGTGAAAAAAAAACTATTCAAGGTGCTGGAAGAACAGACGCTGGTGTTCACGCTATTGGACAATGTGCCAATTTTGAGTTAGAAAAAAAATTCGATGACTATCAAATTCTAAGTGGAATTAATTTTCACCTCGGTACTGAAAAGATAAGAATTACTAAAGTTGAAAGTGTTGATCATGAATTTAATGCTCGTTTTACTGCTAAAAATAAAATTTATAATTATCAAGTTTTTAATAGTCTAGCCCCGTCAGTTATAGAGGATGATTTTAGTATACACATCCGTCAACCTTTAGATTTAGAGGCAATGCAAGATGCAATTAAACTGTTTATTGGTAAACATGATTTTTCTTCGTTTAGAGCACATGGTTGTCAAGCCAACAAACCGCTTAGAACTATTGATGAGGCATCAATTGATATTAAAGGTAATAAAATTATTTTTGTATTCAAGGCACAGTCCTTCCTTTATCAACAGATTAGAATAATGGTTGGATCTTTATTAGAAGTTGGATTAAAAAATAAAAATACTAATTGGATAAGTGAATTAATTGAAGCTAAGGATAGAAGCTTAGCAGGACCAACGGTCCCTTCAAAAGGTTTGATTTTAAAGGAGATATCTTATTAATATTCTTATTTACACACAATGTTTTGCTCCAAAAGTAGGCGGTATTGAGTCTGTAATGACAAATATAGCTCAACATGCATTTTACACGCAAAATAAAGTAACAGTTCTCTCTGATGGATCTAAACTGTTTTCTTCAGATTTTGATAGTAAATGTAAGTTTGATATCCACAGATTTGATCAAATCAAGTTTCTTAGAAAAAGAATTAAATCAAGTTTTGCTCAGAATTTTTTAAATAAAAATAAAATTGATATTATTTTTTTTGATAGTTGGAAATCACTAGAGCTATTTAATAATACTACAGATATTAAAAAAATTTGTTTAGCTCATGGAAATGAAATACTAAAATTAAGAAATAAACATAGAATTTTAAATTCTTTAAATAAAGCAGATTTAATAATCTATAATTCTCAATTTACTAAAAATAAAACATTTAAAAATTTTAAAAATTTAAAAAAATTTAATCATAAAATAATATATCCAGCTTTTATAAAAAAAATTTCTGAAAATAAAAATAATAAGAAAAAATATGATTTATGCACTGTAGCCAGACTAGAATACAGAAAGGGGCACCATTTAGTATTTGAAGCAATGTCTAAACTAAGAAATGAATATAAAATTATACTTAAATATGCCATTCTTGGAGATGGACCAGAATTATCAAGATTAAAGGATTTAGTTTTGAAATTCTCACTACAAAAGCAGGTAGATTTCATACACCACGATGTCTCAAGTGAAAAAATTTTTAAGAATTCTTCTGTTCATATAATGCCAACTATAACCACACCCGAAAGTATTGAGGGTTTTGGAATATCTAATGTTGAAGCAGCTTCTTATGGATTACCTTGCATAGTCAGTAATAGTGGAGGAACTCCAGAGTCAATAGATAACAATGGTATAATTGTAAAAGAAAATAACTCCAAACAACTTGTCAAAGCAATTATCGATATTTTTAAAAAGTATAAAAGTTATAGTAGGAAAAGTTACTTATTTGCTAATAATTTTGAGTCAAATAAAAAAATAAAAGAGTATTTAAATGCTATCTAAAATAGCCTCATAGCTTGTATCTTTTAACTCGCCTGGGTTATCACAAATTAATTTTTCAACTTTAAGATTATTTAATATAATAATTGACCGAATAAGTCTTTGACCCATAAAGCTTTTTTCATGATTTCTTATTAATTGAGAAGATAATAAAAATTCATTATTTCCATCTGATAAAAATAAAATTTCTGATTCACCTAACTCTTTTCTCCACAAATCAAGAACGTAAGGATCATTAGTGGTCATGCAACAAATTTGATCAATTTGCTTTTCAGACATCAACTTTTTTGCGCCTTTAATAAATGGAGGAAGATGTTGTATGTGACATGTTGAAGTGAATGCTCCAGGGACACAAATTATCATTGCCCTTTTAAATTTAAAGTTATCGTGTAATCCAAAATTTTTTGTACCATCTGCCGAAACAGATCTTAAAGTAATATCAGGAATTAAATCTCCTTCTTTCAATTATCAAAAAAGTTTTCTAAGGTTTTATAGTAAATTTGTTCAGTCGTTTTCAGATCCTCTATAGAAACACACTCATTAACTTTGTGCAGGGTTTTGTTAATCGTTCCAAATTCGAAGACAGGACAGACCTCTTGCATAAATCTAGCATCTGATGTTCCACCTCCAGTATCTTGGCTAGCTTCTAATCCCGTAACATCTTTGATTGCTTTAATACAATGTCTTGTAAATGGATTATCGAAAGATTGGAAAGGCATACCTCTAAAAGTTAATTTCAATTTATACGTACAATTATTTTCAGAGCAAATCTTAGTCAAGTGTTCATCAAAATAGTTTTGTATTTTTTCTTGATCCCAATTGTCATTAAAGCGCATATCACCAACAGTAATCAATTTTTCAGGTATTACATTCTTTGCCTTGTTATTTAAATTGATCTGAGTAAATTGCAGAGTGGATGGTTCAAAGTATTCTGCACCATCATCAAGTTTTTGATCATCAAAAAAAGAGATAACCTTAGACAAACAATGGAGAGGGTTTTGAGCTAGTTGAGGATACGCAGCATGCCCTTGCTTACCAATAATTTCAACTTGAACATCTACAGCTCCTTTTCTTCCAACTTTGATCTGATCACCGATTATTTTCTCAGAGGATGACTCAGTGGCTATTGACCCGTCTATTCTTATACTATTTTCTTTCAACCATTTTACGACTTTCTTTACACCATTTACGGAGTCTGCTTCTTCATCTCCAGTTATGATAAAACTTATTGTGCCATTAAAATCTTTATTTTCCTTAATGAATTTAAAGACACTTACCATGCTAGCTGCAGTACACCCTTTCATATCTTCTGATCCACGACCATAAAGATACCCATCTTTAATCGTTGGTTCAAAAGGTGGCGTGTCCCAATCCTCTAAGTTACCAGGGGGCACTACATCAACATGACATAAAAAATTAAAATGTTTTCCATTTGTATTAATTGGACCATACGTAGCCATGATATTAATTACTTCGTAACTCCCATCCCCATCAAAGTTTAGTTGTTTTGTTGTAAAACCATTTTCTTCAAATGTTTCAATTAAGAAATCAAATATATCTTGTTTTGCTGGTGTAACAGAGTCAAAAGATATTAATTTTTTTGATAGCTCTATTGTGTCTAACATCTTAATCTCTTAATAATTCATTAACGGAGGTTTTTGAACGAGTTTTTTCATCAACCGTTTTTACAATCACAACACAGTACAATGATGCATCTCCTTTAGAACTTGGAAGACTACCCGGAACGACTACAGAATATGGAGGAACTTTCCCCATATAAATTTCTTTAGTTTCACGATTATAAATTTTTGTTGAAGCACCAATAAATACCCCCATGGATAATACTGAACCCTCTCCAACAATTACACCCTCGGCGACTTCTGACCTCGCACCAATAAAACAATTATCCTCTATTATAACTGGATTTGCCTGCAAAGGTTCTAAGACTCCTCCTATACCTGCACCTCCTGAGATATGACAGTTTTTTCCAACTTGAGCACAAGATCCAACAGTAGCCCAAGTATCAACCATTGTTCCCTCATCTACATATGCACCCAAGTTAACAAAGCAAGGCATAAGCACTGCACTTTTTGCAATAAATGCTGACCTTCTTACAACACAGTTAGGAACAGCTCTAAAACCAGCTGATTGAAAATTTTCTGATTTCCAATCTTGAAACTTTGAGGGAACTTTATCCCACCATGAAGTAGTTCCATCTTTTACACTTGGACCGCCAGTGATTATTTCCATATCTTGAATTCTAAAACTTAAAAGAATTGCTTTTTTAAGCCATTGATTTACATGCCATTCATTTTCTTTTTTTTCACATACTCGAAGCATTCCCTCATCCAATAGGTTAAGAACATTTTCTATATTTTTTTTTGCCTCATTATCCTCAATAAAATTTATCTGATCTCTTTGATCCCATAATTTTTCAATTATATCTTGATGGCTCATAATACTTTTATATCACGTTTTTTAAGAAATTTTCCAAATCATCAGTAACATGTGATATGTAACCTTTTTCATCAATAATTTTTTGGATATCTTCTTGTTGATTCACATCTTTATTTAGGTTGTATTCAAGGTTATTCGTTACCCAAACTGTCTGCCAACCCATTTTATGTGGCTCTTTCAAATTAATATGAAGATCCTCAAACATAGCTGTTGAACTATTGTCTAAATTGAATTTATTTTGGAATGAGTCGTAAACTTCTTTGTGAGGTTTTGGCATATAGTCACTTTCAGAAATGTCAAAACATCCATCAAAAATATTAGTCATATTTAGTTTTTCTAAAACTTTTTCCACATGTTCAAAGTTAGCATTTGTAAAAATATACTTTTTTCCATTTAAGCTTTTTAATATTTCCGCAAGAGATGTATTTGGTTGAACTACTTCATAATTAATTTGATGAACGTAGTCCAAATATTCATCAGGATTTACTTGATGTTCAATCATAAGACCTCTAAGTGTTGTTCCATATTGATGATAATATTTAGACCTCAGAGCTTGTGCATCTCCAGAATTTAAATTTAATTTTTCCTCAATAAACTTACCCATAAGTATGTGTACTTTATCAAACAAACCACACTCTGCTTTATAAAGTGTATTGTCTAAGTCAAAAACCCAATTTGTTATATTGTTCATAAGCGTGTTAAACTAATGTTTATTATATAAAAGCCAAGAAGATTTACAAAAATTCAAAAATTTTTTTTTGAATTTCAAATATGTTTTCATTTGTTTTTGAGCTTACAATGTAGTTTTCAAATTCAGTATTTAAATTGTCTAAAAATGCTGACTTTTCTTTTATTTTTTTATCACTTTTCGTATAACAAATAATAATTTTTTGTTTTATTTTTTTCATCGAGTCTATCATCTCTATATCTATTTTTTTTGGCCCCAATGAATTATCAATTAATACAAATATTTTCTTTAAATTTTCACGAGATGTTAAATATTGAGAGACAAGATCTGATATTTGAAATGCCTCCTTTTGAGATATTTTTGCAAATCCATACCCAGGAAGATCAACAACCATCATTGAGTCCCCGTGATTAAAAAAATTAATTTGTCTTGTTTTACCTGGGGTATTGGAAATATGTGCAAGTTTTTTCATAAAAACTGCATTGATTAAACTAGATTTTCCAACATTTGACCTACCTATGAAAGCTATTTCAGGAAAACTTACATTAGGATATTGACGAGGTTGTGTAGCGCTTAGTAAAAACTTAGTTTGTTTTTTGAAATAATTTGAGACAAGGCTCATTAACTCTTCATAATTTTTCTTTGTATTATGTATTGTTGAGCCATTGATAAGACATTGTTAGTTGTCCAATAAATAACTAGCCCTGCTGCGAAGCCACCTAAAATGAAAGTAAATACTATTGGCAACAAACCAAAAATTTTGGCCTGCATTTTATCTACCGGAGCTGGGTTCAATTTAAATTGAATATACATCGAAATACCCATTAAGATTGGCCAAATTCCAACATTTAGAATTTGCAAAATACCTGGAACGTTCCATTCTACAAAACCAAAAAGAGTAAGAGCCCCTAAGGGATCTGGCGCTGAGAGATCATGTACCCATCCTATAAAAGGAGCATGTCTCATCTCAATAGTTACAAATAAAACTTTGTACAAGGCAAAAAATACTGGGATCTGTAAAAGTATTGGCAAACAACCAGCAATGGGATTTGCCTTTTCTCTTTTATATAAAGCCATCATTTCTTTTTGCATTCCAGCTCTATCATCTCCGTATTGTTCCTTAAGTCTTTGCATCTCAGGAGCTAGTTTTTTCATTTTTGCCATTGATTTAAATGATTGTTGAGCAAGTGGAAAAAAACAAATCCTCATTAAAACTGTAAATAGAATTATTGACCAACCAAAGTTTCCTACATACCCGTATATAAACTCTAAAACATTAAAAATAGGTTTTGTTAAAAAATAAAACCAACCAAAGTCAACTGAACGATCAAAACCGTCAAACCCATATTCTTCAATATATTTGTCGATAATATTTACAATTTTTGGCCCTGCAAAAATTTTAAAATTATGGGAGATACTCGCATTATTTGAAACAGATATTCTTTCACCAACAATATCAGTTTGAAAATTATCTATATTATCAACAAAGCTGTAACTGTATGTTTGCTGAACAGGTTCGTTTTGGTTAGGGATTATCGCAGTCTGCCAATACTTATCTGTCATCCCAATCCACCCTCCAACAGAAGAATGTTTAATTTTTTTATCGTCTTTTAAATCGTCATAATCATATTCCTTCAACACACCATCAGTTATTGACAAGGGACCCTCGTGAAGGATGAAGAAATTTTGCATCTCTGGAATTCCTTGTCTTTTAGATAATCCGTAAGGATAAAGGTCGAAAGAAAGACCTGAATTATTAATAACTCTTTGATCAACACTAAATAAATAGTTTTCATCAAGAGTTATGATCTTTTCAAAAGTAATATTCTGGTCACTAGTCCAAGTCAGTTTTACAGGTTCATTAACACCGACAGTGGTTTTATCAGCAATCCAAATACTAGAACTATTAGGTAATTTAACTGTGCTATCAGAGCTTACCCAACCTGTATCTAAATAATAGGCATTATCAGATCCTAATGGGTTTAAAAATTCAATTAAGTTAGATGTTGGATCTAAAGTTTCCCTGAATTCTTCTAAGATTAGATCATCAATTATTGCTCCATTTAAATTAATAGAGCCTTTAATTTTAGAGTTATCAAAGTTCACTCTTCCTGACTGAATTATTACTTCCCCTCTATCAGCTAAAACAGTAGATGAGGATTTTTGAATACTGAGATCTACAAGACTCTCATCACTTGTTTGTTCTTCAGTGACAGGTGCTCTCTCTGGTTGAGGCACCAGTAATTGAAAACCAAAAATGATTGCCATTGAAATAATTATAGCTAAGAATAAGTTCTTTTGATTTTCCATATTATTTTTTTATTGGGTCGTAACCAGATGATCCTAAAGGATTACATTTAAGAATTCTAACCATTCCCATCGTTATTCCTTTCAAAACACCAAATTCATTTATAGCTTCAATTGTATATTCAGAGCATGTTGGGAGATGTCTACATGTTTTTGGTAACATAGGTGATATGAATAATTGGTAGAATTTAATCGGTGTTATAAAAGCTATCTTCCAAAACTTTTTGATATTATTTTTCATGAGATAAGAATTTTTCAATATCTTGTTTTAAATCAATAAAAGGCACTTTCAAAACTGTTTTTTTAAGTATTAATACAAATTTAACATGATTTAATGTATTTATAAGACTGCATGTGCGAATTGCCTCTCTAGCTCTTCTTTTAGCCCTATTTCTTTCAACAGCATTACCAAGCTTTTTACTCGCTATAATTCCAACTAGAAAAGTTTCTAAATCTGCGTCATGAAGAATATAGCCATTAAAACTTGAACTTTTGAAGTAGTTCCCTTTGTTTCTGATTTGGGAAAATTGGGAAGATTTTTTTAGTGTAGGAAGTCTCAAAAATTAAGCAGATAGTCTAGATCGACCTTTAGCTCTTCTTGCATTAATAACTTTACGACCGCCAACTGTTGACATTCTAGAACGAAATCCATGTCTTCTTTTTCTGACTAATTGACTTGGTTGATATGTTCTTTTCATTGCTAATACACCTAAAAAATTGGTTTGAAGTCAATAAATAAAAACAAATTATGCTGATAATCAAAGACATTTCTAATTTAAAGTCATATTTGACTGCTTATCAAAATCGAAAATACTCAATTGGTTTTGTCCCTACTATGGGCGCTCTTCATAAAGGACATGGGGAACTGATAAAAAAATCAAAAAATGATAATCACAAAACTATTGTAAGTATTTTTGTAAATGAAAAACAATTTAACAGCAAAGAAGATTTTAACTCTTATCCTAGGAATAAGGGCCTTGACTACGAATTTTGCTCTAACAACGATGTAGATCTATTATTTGAACCATCGGCAGAAGAAATTTACAACAATGATGGAACTATTTTAAAAAATGTAAATTTTAAAAATATTCTTTGTGATAAATTTAGAAAAGGACATTTTGATGGTGTAATCACAGTACTAGATAAATTCTTCACAATTATAAAAAGTAATAAAGTTTACTTTGGAGAAAAAGATTACCAGCAACTCAAGATAATTGAAAAATTTATTCTAAAAAAATATAAATCTTTACAATTAGTATCTGTTCCAACAAAGAGAAGTGAAGAAGGTATTGCCTATTCATCGAGAAATGAAAAATTAAGTAAAAAACAATTACAAGATTTTGTTAGTTTTCATCAAAAAGTAGAAAATTTTTTAAAATCATTAGAAAAAACATTTGATATTGAAATTGCAAACCAAAAAGCTAAAGATTTCATAGTTGAACAAGATATTGAAGAATTAGACTACTTCGAATTTAGAAATAATGATGACCTAAGTTTCAATGGTAAAGTTTCTGAGTCGAGACTTTTTTATGCAATCTATAAAGGCAAAATTAGACTTATTGATAATTTAAAAATTTAAAATGGCGGTTCTGCAAGGATTCGAACCCTGAATTCTTGATCCGTAGTCAAGTGTGATATCCGTTTCACCACAGAACCTTAATCTAAGTATATCACCATAATTCAATCGTTGTACTTAATCCTACGAAACTCATTACGGAGCCATTACGGGCAACGAATGAAGAAGGGATATAATGGGAAGTATAACTAAACGAAAGATGAAAGATGTAAAGGGCAATCGCTATGTCTTATTTCAAGCATAGGTGAACATGAAGGGACAAAGATATTCCCGAGCTTTTCAATATATGCGGGAAGCAAGGGCTTACATTAGCGAACAAAAGGGATTAATCAGTAGAGGTTGTTTGTCGGGGGGAGGGAACAACGTTGTGTTTCCTCCCCCCTTAGTAGTGCAGAGGTGTGAAATCTTCAAACCTCTAGTTAAAGGGGTAAAGTTCCCAAACTGCTTTGCCATCTGCATCGGCTTCGTAAGTAAATGCGTAAAATTTACCATTCAGTTCAGATAACGCTTCAGATGTGGTTTCGAATATAGCGCCGCCTCTAAAAGAAGTGCCTCCATCTTTCCTCTGGTTTCCGACACCCGTAGCTTTATATGTGGCGACACCTTCTGCACACATTACAACCCCAGCATAGGCATTTCCTGCCCATGAACCATCTGGTCTCATTTCGGCTGTAAATGCGCCCATAGACTGAACATCATGACCTAGCATCGTTCCGCTCCCTTCAGCAGTAATGTCCATAGCAGGTAAACCATATTTACCAGAGTCCATTGGCTTATTAGTTTCCTGTAATGTCATTGTTCCAATTTTATCACCAAGCATTGTTAATCTCCTTTTCTAAAATTTATAAAATAAATGATTATAATAATTACTTGTTAAGAGTATTATTTCTTTTTTTAGATATATATATTACTCATTTGCAATAAATAATATTTTTTTAGATGTTATAAGAGTTTATATGTATATTTATATTAAAAAATTTAGGTTTATATTTCTTTTTTCAATTTTTCTATTTAGTTTTGGATTTTTACATTCTGAGGAACATCTCAAAACTAAAATTTCCCCTGTTCTAAAATCTGCAACTACAATTTTAGGAAATGAAATATATTATCCTGATGGAAAAGCTGAAATAATGTCATTTATAGTTGAGGTGCCTCCTGGTGGTGTAACTCCAAACCATGTTCATTCTTACCCTGTTTATATTTACATTATGGAAGGAGAGATGACATATACTTGGGAAGACGGAACAGTTACTATTTACAAACCTGGTAAAGCATATATAGAGGATAGTAAAAGTGCTCATTACGGAAAAAATTTAGGTGACATAACACTCAAAGCGCTGATAGTGGGCATTGGTGCAGAGGGTATAAAATTTACAACCTCTCCTTAAAACTAAATTTTTAGCTATATTTTCATTACGGGCTTATTACGGGCAACATAGATAAAATGTTGTTAAAGCTCAAAGAATAGTATTGATAATAAATGAATTAAAGAGACGTAGGATATCCGTAGTCAAGTGTGATATCCGTTTCACCACAGAACCATTAGCTTGATTTATATACTCTTTTTTTAAATAATAAACTTCTATGGATGCGCTATAACACACTCATAACACACTGAATAATTATTTATGAAAATCTTCTTAGCCTTATTTTTATTACTACCTAGTTTGTTATGGGGATTGACATTTAAAGATGGCAAACAGGTCAATGATGGCTTAACTGACTCTTTCTCAGAAAAATACACTATTAGTAAAAAAAACTTTACCCTTCCATTTGACGTCTCCTCTGGAGTGCGTGAATGGAGACTTAGCTCTAGAGCCTTAGGTTTAAAACATCAAATACAAGTAGTTTCTAAAGATGAAGGACATCCTGTAAGAGATGGAAATCTTAGTATTAGATTTGAAGTAAGACCAGGCGAATGTGGAGGTAAGGGCAAAATTAATGACTGTAATAGAAATAATGGAAAATCTGAAAGAGCCGAAATAGCATCTATTGACGAATGGGGTAAAGGAGAAATGTGGTATGCATGGTCAATTTATTTACAACCTGAATTTACAGAATTACATCCAAGGTCTAGTCTTAAACTTCTGCAATTTCATAGCAGGCCTGATGATGTTTACCCTGACCAACACTTTAGCTTTGAGGCGAAAGATGGTTCATACACACCTTCTAATAATATTAATAAAGAAAAAGGCCTGTCTTTATCTAAGACAGATATGATTGGTAGATGGAATGACATATTAATGCACGTAAATTGGTCATACGAAAATGATGGTTACTATAAAATATGGGCAAATGGTGATTTGATTTATGATTATAGTGGCAAAACATTATGGGATAAAAATATTAGAGCAAACTTTAAGTTTGGAATTTATAGAAACTGGTTGGAACATACATGGGAAACGGGCTCTGATGGTGGCACTACGATTGTTTATTTTGATGAGATTAGAATAGGCAAAACTAAAGATGAGGTTAACTCAAACCTTAGTCAGTTAGGTGAGCAAGAATATTTCTACAAAAAAAGTAAGATGGAACTTCTTGATGAAGAAATTAAACTTATTGAAGAACAGATTTCAAAACTAAAAAAAGAAGTTGTTGAAAATTATGATATAGAAAAGTCAAAAAAAATTAATGATTTCAAGAAGAAATTAAGAAAACTAGAATATGAGAAGGCAAAAGAAAAATGAGAATTTTATTAGCCCTATTGTAATAAATAGGAACAGTTCATAACACACTTACAACACACTACAATGATGAAACAGTGTATATGCTCTAAGAATAGTATTGATAATAAATGAATTAAAGAGACGTAGGATATCCGTAGTCAAGTGTGATATCCGTTTCACCACAGAACCATTAGCTTGATTTATATACTCTTTTTATTAATAATAAAATTTAATACAATGTTCGTTAGGGACTCAATACGGGCAAAACTATGAAGACATTCTTAACTTTATTTATATTTTTGCCAAGTTTAGTGCTTGCCTCAAGTTTTAGTGAAATTAAAAAAGCTTTAAAACAAGATGGTTTTGGAGAAATAATCCCTGAGGAACTTCATCCATTAATCTCTCCAAATGCAAAAAATCCTATATCAGTTAGCGGCAATTCAATTATTGGAGATAAATCTATAAAGTTTGAAGTTAATAATGGAGAGTGCGGAGAAGAACCTAAATCAAGTGACTGTGATACAGATAGAGAGAGGTCTGAAATATATTACAGCCACGAAAAGTGGAAAAAAGAGAAGTGGTATAAGTTTAATATTTTTCTTCCAAAAGATTACAATTCTATTGCCCCTGCAAAAATGTCTTTAATCCAATGGAAAAGACATAACCCATCTAAAGTTTTAGTCATGTTTCAACACACTCATGCAGGATTAACTTTTAACAGGAATAAAGACTCTTTTGAGGACTCCCACATAATTTTAAAAAGCAATGATGTACTTTTAGGCCAATGGACAGAAATAATTTTTAACACAAATTGGCATCCAGATGAGGACAAAGGTTTCATGAAGGTATGGATTGATGGGATTTTAAAAATAGATTTTAAAGGAACTAGCAATACATCTAAGGGTGAGGAACTAAATCTTAGATATGGACTGTACGCCTCTGCCATATCACGTTATAAAAAAGCATTTAATACTGAGATAATTCCACAGCGTATCGTTTATTTTGATGGTGTAAATGCAGAGTCAAAATGTGAAAAGTTACTAGATAAAGCTAAATGTAATAATTTAACTTCTCAAACAATCGAAAAATACGAATTATTTATGTATGATAAAAATGATATAAAATTTCACAATCATTCTGTTGTTAAATTACCTATAAACTTTTTGAAATAAATGAAACAAACCTTTTTTAAAATACGAGAAAGCAAGTTATTTCAATACTCAGTTTTATTTATCATTATATTTAATGCATTTACTATCGGTTTAAATACTTACAATTTAGGAGAGTTCTCAAGAGAGCTCATTAAATATCTCGATTATTTGATAACTATTTTTTTTGTAATAGAAATTTCAATTCGTTTTATTGGTGAACCTAGAAAATCAAATTTTTTTAAAAGTGGTTGGAATATTTTTGACACTTTTATTGTTTTGGTATCATTGATACCAATACCTAACAACTCCAGTTTTCTTCTGTTAAGATTATTGAGAGTGTTTAGAGTTTTAAGAGTTATATCTATTATTCCTGAGTTAAAATTAATCATTGAGTCATTGATTGGATCGTTAAAAAGAGTGTTTTATGTAAGTTTGCTGCTTTTCATAATTCTCTATATTTATGCAACTATTGGAGCAATAGTCTTTTCAAATAGCATACCCGAGAGATGGTCTGATGTGGGCGTTTCAATGATTACTTTATTTCAAGTTTTAACATTATCATCTTGGGAGCAGGTAATGTTGCCACTTCAAGATATTTATTGGTGGGCATGGATTTATTTTTTTAGTTTTATAATTGTCTGTGCCATTACAATGTTAAATCTTCTAATAGCAATTTTGGTTGATGTAGTTGTAAATCAGAGCGAAAAAAAAGATGATTTGATAAAAACCAGAAATAATGCTGAAAAACTAAATGAACAATTTTCTGAGGAGATTAGTTTAGATAAACTAAAAAAAGATCAATAATGTCAGCAGAAATAATAATGCCTATTATTTATTTTGTATGTCTACTGATTTTAGTAGGACCTCGTTTTTTGGATACAAACTCTACCTTTAAACAATTTTTGAGTAATTTAAGTATATGGGCATTAATAGTAATTGTAATTACTCTGTCATATCAGGCCTATAATTATTTTACTTAAATTTTTCTTGTTTGGCCGTGAGCCATATAAGAAAACTCATCTTTGCTTATCTTGAACTGCTTAGTTAGTTCTTGGAGTAATTTTATAGGCTCATCCATCGGTTCATCTGTTAATTGAAATGTTCCCCAATGCATTGCTATAGATTTTTTAGATTTAACATCTTTGTGAATTTGAATTGCTTCTTCAACATTACAATGTGAGTCTTTCATAAACCACCTTGGGGCATATGCTCCTATGGGTATTGTTGATAAGTCAAACGATCCAAACTTTTTTTGAATATCCTTAAAATCTTTTGAATATCCAGTATCGCCTACAAAAAAATACTTAAAATTATTTGCTTTTACAACCCAACCACACCAAAGTGTTTTATTAGTATCGTTAAATGTTCTTTTACTCCAATGTTGTACTGGGACAGAATAAATTTCCAAATTTTTGAATTGAGTCATTTGCCACCATTCATGCTCCAAAACATTTCTTGCACCTAATTTTGATAAAACATTTCTTAATTTTAGTGGTACAAAAAATGTAGGTTGATTTATATTTTGTTTTTTTAATAAAAGCTGGATAGTCTTTGAGTCTAGATGGTCATAGTGGTTATGAGAAATTAAAACAAAATCAATAAAAGGCAATTCATCTATTTTTAATCCAGGAGGTGTTGTTCTTGAAGGCCCCATGAAACTTAGAGGAGAAGCTCTTTTAGTGAAATGGGGGTCAGTTAATATATTTTTACCATCAATCTGTAGTAAGAAAGTTGAATGACCAATCCAAGTAATTGTATTTTCAGATTTATTAGATTTTAAGTATTCAGGGTCATTTTCAACCATAGAAAATGTAATTGGTTCCGGCTTACTTGACTCCCTCCTCCATTTCCAAAAATCTTTGAAACTACTTTTATGTGAAACGTAGTTATTGACAAAGACTCCATCCACTAGATTGAAAGGTTTAAAGAGAGTGTTTGCCATAATTTTTGTCTTTAGAATTACAAAGGATAATGAGAAAAGTATAACCTTTTTTATAAAATCTCTTCTGTGCATCTAAATTAAGTTAATAAAAAACTAATTATTAATTATTTTAACGAAGTTTTTATACATTTGGTTGCACTGCATCACCATAGTATCAATTTCTTTAGCTACCATATCTTTCATTTGAGGTAAGGCATCAGCTCCGAGTGATTTTTCGAGAGCATTTTTATATTCAGGAACTTGAGCCCAATCATCAACAGTAGTTTTTCGAATTTCTAAATGAAATTGAATTCCATAGGCGTACTTATCATAACCAAATATTTGATATTTTGTTGAGGGTGAGGTGCCTATAACACTAACTTTAGTGTTAGTCTCCAAACCAACTACTTCATAAGAATGCCATTGCAAAGCTTTTATTTTATTTGGAAGAAAATCAAAAATATGATCTTCTTTGGCACTTGCTTCAATGTTAATATCCAATACACCAATCTCAGGCGGTTTAGACTCAACTACCTTTCCCCCCAATACCTCACCTAACAGTTGACATCCCAAGCAAAAACCTAAAAAAGGTTTTTTAAGGTTTAAAACATATTCACCTATTGCTTTTTTTTCAGCTACTAACCATGGATATTGATCTTCCATAAATGTATCCATTGGGCCACCCATACAAAGCATAGCATCAAATTCATTTAAATTATTTGGAATACTATCGCCCTCATCCAATTGGATAGTTGTAATACTATGACCATCTTGTATAAGAAAATCTTTAAACGTCCCCGGATCCTCAATTGAAATATGTTGCAGAGATATAAATTTCATTAAGTTAGATTAATTTGAACTAACTAAAGGGTACGCCTTGTAAAGCGCTAAATTTAATCGTCGTCGTCGCCAGTTACTGTATCTTTAACTTTGTTGTAACCTTTAGATACGGCACCCGCTACAGTATCGTAAGCGTCATTAGCTTTTTCGCTCACAGTTGCGCAACTAGTGATTAAAAAAAATGAGGAAAGTATAATTAATATTAGTTTTTTTGACATTATTGGATTATCAGATATCTAACAAAAATGTCAATTTATTTAAATTATAATCTAAAATATATTTCATAAATGATAATAAAATTTTTATAATGATAGAAATTTCTTTAAATGAAGGTCAAAAAAAAGATTTTAAAAAAAATGGTTTTTTGATTATTGAGAGTTTTCTCGATACCACTCATTTTGAACGATTGCATGAGACTTTTCAGAGTTTATTTAATGGAAACTTTGAAACAGGTATTGAGCCTGACGAGTGGAATTGGAAGTTTGAAAGTGGACCGAAAGATGTTACTAGACAGATTTGTAACGCTTGGAAATCAGATAATTCTATAAAGGAAATAGTTTGCAATGAATTTTTAGGAAAAGCTTGTGCTGAACTAATGAGTTGGAGTGGATCAAGACTTTTACAAGACAATATTTTATGGAAACCACCTGGAGGTAAAACTTTAGCTTACCACCAAGATGCTGCATATGATGATTGGATTGTACCACAAACTATGATGACATGTTGGATGCCCATCGATAATGTCGATAAAGAAAAAGGGACACTAGAATATGTAAAAGGATCACACCTTTGGGGATTAAGTCCTCCTAAAGGACAGTTTCATTCTCCTAAAGATTATAAAAAAGAGTTAAATGAATATGCTTCAAAATTAAATAAAGATATTCAAATTCAATATGTTGAAGTTCCAGCAGGTGGAGTAGCATTTCATCATGGATACACTTGGCATGGGTCAGGTATTAATAATACAAACAGTAATAGAAGGGCAATAGTTGCTCATTGCGTTCCCTCTGACTCAAAATTTCATCCCACAAACACAGGAGGTACTGCGAGAATTTATAAAAAATATAAAAAATTAGAAACAGATGAGTTAGATGAAAGTTTTTTTCCAATTATTTGGACAAAGGAAGGATATAGAACAAATGTTTGATGAAGAAGAGCCAAAAAAAACAAAAACAATTGATTTAGATGATTTGAGTGTTGAAGAAATTGAGGAGATGATTGGCAATCATAAATTAGAAATCAAAAACTTAGAAATTTTATTGAAAAAGAAAAAAGACAAACTTAAATTAGCCGATCAATTTTTTAAAAAGAATTAATATCCCTCTATTAATATGAGGTCACTTTTTGTGCTATTTTGCCTAATTTTCATAGCCTCTGAGTATTCAACAGACTCATAACATTTTTTAGCACTTTCAAAACTTTCAAACTCTACTACAGTAGTTCTGTCTACAGGCCATTCCCCTTCAAAAACTTCAGTTTTTCCACCTCTAATTATGTATTTACCCCCATATTTTTTCATCACTTCAGTTGATAAAGGAGGATATTTTTGAAATAGTTCATTATTGTGAATTGAAACTCTCACAATGATGTATCCTTTTTTCATAACCAAGGATAAATTAATACTTTTAAACAGAGTTATCCACAGTTATTCATAATGCATGTAGTTTATTGGTTGAATGATGATAATACATTTCAAATTAATTAAAAAAAAAACCATGTTTTTCAAGTTTTTTTTGTAGTTTGTTCTTTTGCTTTAAATCCAATCAAATTGTTTGTACAACTTTTTTGAAAATACATTAATCTTTCAAAAGTTATGCACAGCTATCTGGCTAGTATTAAATTGATCATTTATTTCCTGATTTTTCAGGCTTTTTTTGTAATAAAAACTTCATATTCAGATCATCTCACAGCAAAAATCACAGGTTTTGTTGATGCTTCAAGCCCAATTCACATTCTGGGGTATGATAGGAAATATTATTTCGAGGAAAATTCTGCACCTCTTTTTATTGTTGTAGAGCAGGATATAAACAAATTTAATAATGTTAATTTAAAAGCTTTCCCACATATTAATATAGGCCTGTTTGCCTTTCAAGATACTGATGGAAATGGAGAATTTTCAACAGATTTTAAAGGTCAACCTTTAGAACCATTCGGGTTTTCATTAAACCCTGATTTAAATTTTGAAGATGTTGTTTTTGAAAACATAGTTTTTGATATGACTAAATTTCAACAATTGGAAATTCGACTTAAGTAATAATATTCAATATTTTTTTTACAGCCTTACTTAAAGAAACTTTAGAGGTATCAATTTCTAGTTCAGGATTTGTAGGTTTTTCATAAATACTGTCTATACCTGTGAAATTTGGTATCTTACCCTGTCTTGCTTTTTTATACAAACCTTTTGGATCTCTTTTTTCAGCTACTTTTAAAGGAGTTGAAATATAAATTTCTTTAAAATCATTCTTTTCAAAAAGTGATCGAGCCATTTCTCTCTCTAATCTAAACGGTGATATAAAAGCAGTGATCACAATTAGTCCGGCGTCACACATAAGTTTTGCCACCTCTGCAACTCGCCTTATATTTTCAACTCTATCTTTGTCTGTAAAACCTAAATCTTTATTTAATCCGTGTCGAATATTGTCTCCATCAAGAATGTATGTTTTTTTACCTTGAGAGTATAATATTTTTTCTAGTTCATTAGCTATTGTGGATTTTCCTGATCCTGAGAGGCCAGTCATCCACAGCACTTGACCTTTGTGACCATTAATCTTCTCTCTTAAATTCTTATTGATGGTTAAGTTTTGTAGTTGAATATTTTGTGATCTACGAAGAGAAAAGTTTATCATTCCCATTCCCATAGTTTGATTACTAATTGGATCAATAATTATAAAAGATCCCAAAATTTTATTTTCTTTAAAAGTCGAAAAGGGAACAGTTTTATTAAATGATATAGAAATTTCTGCAACATCATTGAGTTTAAGTTCATTTCCAGCAGTGAATTCTAGTGTATTTACATCATATATTTTTTTTATGTTCATAATTTTAATACTGGTTGAGATATTATGAATTTTCGCTAAATAGGTTCTTCCAGTAAAACCCTTATCCTCTGACATCCAAATAACATTAACGTTAAATTGGTCAGCCATATCAACAGTGGAGTTTTTTGAGCATAGTATATCACCCCTAGATGTATCTATCTCTTTGTCTATAGTAAGTGTGATACTTTGCTTTAAATTAGCTGTTTTAAGGGATCTTTCGCCTACAAAAATATCTTTTACTTTTACTTTTTGATTTGACGGAAGAGAAATTAACTCATCACCCTTTTTAATTTTTCCCTCAGCGATGGTTCCTGAATATCCTCTGAAATTTAAATTAGGTCTATTGACACTTTGAACAGGTAATACAAAACTGTTTGAGCTTTGTATTTTAGTTTTAGTAGTTTCTAAATAGTCAAATAGGGTTTTATCATTGTACCATTTCATGTATTTAGATTTTTTGTGAATATTATCTCCCTTAAGTGCTGATATAGGAATACTTTGAATGTTTTCAAAATTTAATTTTTTTGAGAATAATTTGTATTCAGAGCTTATTTTTTCGTAAATATTTTTATCATAGTTAACTAAATCCATTTTATTAATTGCCAAGACAATATTTTTAATTCCAAGAAGAGATACAATAAAAGAATGTCTCTTAGTTTGTGTAAGTATGCCATTACGAGCATCAACAAGTAAGATAGCTAACTCAGCTGTTGAGGCCCCAGTCGCCATATTTCTAGTATATTGCTCGTGACCCGGTGTATCTGCTACAACAAACTTTCTTTTGCTACTTGAAAAAAATCGATATGCAACATCTATAGTAATACCTTGTTCTCTCTCAGCTGATAAACCATCGACCAGTAATGCAAAATCTATATTCTCACCTTGTGTTCCATATTTTTTTGAGTCGTTTTTTAAGGAAGCAACTTGATCATCAAATATCATTTGAGATTCATAAAGCATCCTCCCAATTAATGTACTTTTACCATCATCAACAGATCCACAAGTTATAAACCTTAATAGATTAAGGGAAGCTTGACTTTTTAAGTATCTGCTAATTGTATCGGCTTTATACATTTAAAAATAACCATCAATTTTTTTGATTTCCATTGAGCTACTTGAGTCTGTATCGATAGCTCTTCCTTGTCTTTCGGATGTTTTGGATTGAAGAAGTTCAAGAACAATGTCTTCAAGTGAATTTGCATTTGATTCAATAGCACCAGTTAAGGGATAACAACCAAGTGTTCTGAACCTAATACTTTTTAATTCAATTTTCTCTTTAGATTGAATATTAAATCGATCATCATCGACCATAATTATCATTCCACCTCTCACGACCACAGGTCTAACTTTTGCAAAATATAAGGGAACTATTGGTATTTGTTCTTGGTAGATATATTGCCAAATATCTAATTCTGTCCAATTAGATAAGGGAAAAACCCTTGTGCTTTCACCCTTATTGACTTTAGAGTTATATAAAGACCAAAGCTCTGGACGCTGATTTTTGGGGTCCCATTGATGAGAGGGGTTTCGGAATGAAATAACCCTTTCTTTGGCTCTTGATTTCTCCTCATCTCTTCTTGCTCCACCAAAAGCAGCATCGTATTTATACTTGTCCAAGGCTTGTTTTAGACTCTGAGTTTTCATTATATCAGTGTGGAGAGCAGAGCCATGATCAAAGGGATTAATATTTGATTTAATACCATCAGGATTAATATGTGTTATTAGCTTCATACCACTATTTTTTTCTACCCAATTTCTAAATAAATACATTTCTCGGAACTTCCATCGAGTATCAACATGTAGTAGAGGAAATGGAGGAAGACTAGGGTAAAAAGCTTTTTGAGCAAGCCTTAACATCACTGAACTATCTTTTCCTATTGAGTAAAGCATGACAGGATTTTTTGTTTCACTAACTACTTCTCTAATAATATGAATACTTTCCGCTTCTAGATCTGAGAGATAACTGTTTGGAGGTAAATTAAATTTATTGAGTAGTTTCGTATCATTAATTTTGAGGTTATTTATATAAAATAAATATTCAGGAAAATGTATTAAGAATTTTAATTTATTGTTAATTTGATTTTCGTCAATTTTTTGATCGAGAAAAATTTTAAGAAGATAAGTATCTGGAAAAATAATAATATTTTTTTTTCTTAATTTTGAGAAATATTTTAAACTCTCAGAAATATCTTTTATTTTATTTGATTTAACTTTAACCCATAGTCTTCCATTACGTCTATCATTTGCAAATAAAAATTTATTATTATTTACCTTAACGTATTGGATAAACAAAATAAGTGATCTTTGTTTTTCAAATTTTTTTATGGAGTCTTCATAAATTAATTTGTTTATATGACCTGCATGTATGTTTAAAAGGCTTTCTAAATTTAAATTCTCTGGAAAAATTGATATTTTTTCCAACCACCTTTCATAAGATCTTTTTGTTTTAAATAATTTTTTACTAAAAAGGAATTTATAATGACCATCGCTATCCCAAGCAGGAAATTTTATTGATGGGTTAATTTTAAAAAATAAAGTATGATTCATTATTATTAACTATTTGTCGTATTATTGGAAAAATACAAAAAATAATCTAAATGTATATAAAAAAAAGTCAAAATTTAAAAAAATGACAAATAATCACATAATACGACAATTTGAGTTTTTTAATGAAATCAGTGAAAATCTTGAGTTATGTTCTCAAAAAATTCTTAATATTTATGAGAACTATGATCAAAGTATTGAATATAAAAATGATAAAAGTCCATTAACAGAAGCAGATTTAGCATCACATGAGCACATCTCTGATTTATTATCTTCTATCTCAGCTTACCCCATAATTTCAGAGGAGGGTGAGCTAAAGTATACTGATGAGCCAAAATACTGGTTAGTTGATCCTTTGGATGGAACTAAAGAATTTATCAATAAGAATGGTGAATTTACAATTAATATTGCTTTGATCAATAACAATTATCCCTCCCAAGGGTTTGTTTACATTCCAAAAGACAAGTCATTATTTTTTGGGGGTCTTAACAAAGGTTCATACAAGTTATTAAATGATAATATCAAATCTATCTCTGTGCAATTACCCTCTGATAAACTAAAGATTGTTACGAGCAGAAGTCATCTCAATAATCAGACTAAAACTTATTTATCTCAGTTTAATAACTTTGATACTTTGCAAGCCGGTAGTTCTTTAAAGTTTTGTATGATAGCAGAGGGTTTAGCAGATTTATATCCTAGGCTAGGACCTACTTCTGAATGGGACACTGCAGCAGCACAAGCAGTTGTAGAGGGTGCAGGTGGTACTGTAAAAGACTTAAAAGGTAATAGGTTGAAATATTCAAAGAAGGATATAATCAATCCTCATTTTATAGTTAGAGGTAAAATATAAATTTATTTACTAGGATTTTTTTCTTTATAAGTTTTTTCTAAACTTATGTCATCAACTTCAGTATATATTTGAGTTGTAGATAACGAACTATGTCCTAATAATTCTTGAATTATTCTTAAATCCCCACCATTTTTTAATATGTGTGTTGCAAAACTATGTCTTAATGAGTGAGGTGTTGCTGTTTTTGGTAGCCCCAAATTAACTCTGGCATTCTTCAAATCTCTTTGGAAAGCCGAGGCATTAAGTGGATTACCTCTATCTCCCACAAATATCGAAACATCACTTGGTAAATCATATGGTATTTCTTTTAGATAATTTTCTAATGAGTTAGCTACAATATCAAGAACTGGCACTAATCTCTCTTTATTACCTTTGCCCAAGATAGTAAGAGAATTTTTATCAATTAAATGGCTTTTAGTAATAGATAGGGCCTCATTTATTCGTAGCCCACATCCGTACAAAAGATAAAGCAAAGCTATATTTCTTTTTTGAACCCAGCTTTTTTTTGATATTTTTTTTAACTCTTCAATTAAAAGATCAATATCTCCCTCTGCTATAGGTTTAGGAAGGGATCTTGGAATTTTTGGATTTTTTAATAATTGAACCTCGCTATAAGCAACTTTATATAAATCATTATTTAGAGATGAATACTTAAAAAAATTTTTAATAGAACTAATCGCTCTTCTTCTTGACCTTGCCGACAATGGTTTTTTATAAATATTTTTATATTTTCTATACTCACTGAGATCTGCCAACCAAGCCCTAAATGTTTGCAAATTTAAATCTTTTAAATTTGATAAAGATACAGAATTTCCATTGTAGAATTTAAAGAAAATTAAAAAGTCACATACATCAAAGCAGTACGATCTATATGTGTTTTCCGAGTGGCCTTTTATGTCTTTTAAATAAGTAGCCCATTTATCAAAGTCTTGAATTGAGGATTTATCTATTTTTAACTGTTCTAACAGTTCAATAAAATTCATTACATTATATTATAAATTAGAATCAAAATTTAAAATGGATTATTACTACCAAGTTATGCCGATAGGGCAAATAAATGAGAGCCTGACTTATAAATACTCGCATTATATTGAGGTAGGCTCTATCGTTGAAATTCCTTTAAGAAAAAGAAAATCAGCGGGAGTCATTATATCTCAAACAAACATTAAAGATTTAAAATTTGATCTCAAAAAAGTACTCTCAATAAGTAATTATTATCAATTTGCTGTTTGCACAGAAAACATTGATTTTTACAAGTATGTGTCAATACATTGTTTCATAGATTTAGGTATGGTTTTGAAGATGGCAATACAACAATTTCCTAATACACAATTAAAAAATTATTATCTTTTTGAAAATAAAATTTATGAAACTCAAAAAAATCTCATTCATCAATACAATCTATCAAAAAAAGATTGGCTGAAATTATTAGAAGAAAAAAAAATTTCCCAAACTACTGATAGTTTTATTTTTGATGGCATGTCGCAAAAAATTTCTTTAAACCCTGATCAAGAAAATATTTTTAAATCACTTCAAATTAATAAAAATAATGATTTTCAAGTTCACCTTATAGATGGTGTAACAGGTTCGGGTAAAACAGAGTTATATTTAAAAGCTGTTGAGTCAAATTTAGTCAGGGGAAATCAATCTTTAATACTTTTACCAGAGATAGCTTTAACTGAAGAATGGTCTAAAAGATTTTTTAAATATTTTGGTTGTAGGCCCTTTATTTGGCACTCTAAACAATCAAAAATTCAAAAAGCTAGAATAATCAGATCTCTCCTATCGGGTGAACCATGCGTTTTAGTTGGAGCAAGGTCATCGGTTTTACTTCCTTTCAAGAATTTAAAATTAATTATATGCGATGAAGAGCACGACTCATCTTATAAACAAGAAGACGGCCCAAAATATCAAGCAAGAGATATGGCCATATATAAAGCAAAATGTTCAAAGGCTTTATGTCTTTTAATAAGTGCCTCTCCATCATTAGAGAGTCTTCATAATTCTAATCAGCAAAAATTTCATATTCATCATCTTTCCAATCAATTTCATAAAACTCAATTACCATCAGTTGAAATAGTTGATATGAATCAATCAAAACCTAGCTCTAGGGCCTGGATATCAAAACAAGTATTTGATGAAACAAATAGGGTCCTAAAACAAAAAGGACAAGTTTTATTTTTTCTCAATAGACGTGGCTATGCTCCATCCAAAATATGTGCAAGTTGTCATACACCAATACAGTGTCAAAATTGTGCAGCAAATTTGGTTTATCACAAAAAAATTGATAGACTCATTTGTCATCATTGTTCAAATTATTTTGAGCCTAACCAAATATGTAAGATGTGTTCATCTGATAAATTTATATCGATTGGTATAGGGTTAGAAAGACTTCAAGAGGAAGTTACACGTCTTTTTCCAGGATACTCAAATCAATTATTCTCGAGTGACACATTAAAATCAAAAAAAAATAAAAAAGAAATCATTGAAAACATATTTAATTTAAATACTAGTCTATTGATTGGCTCACAAATAATAGGGAAGTCTTTTCATTTTCCAAATTTAAAATTAGTAAATATTATTGATGCAGACTCAAGTCTGTATAGTCCTGACTTCAGAGCTATGGAAAAAACATACCAGCTTTTGCAACAAGTAGCAGGGAGATCTGGTAGAGAGGGTAACAGGGGTAAGGTCTTAATTCAAACTTACAATCCAAAGCATTCGATATACAATTCACTTAAGAACCAAAGTAGAGATCAATTTATAAAATTAGAACTTCAAAGAAGAGAAGAGAACAATTTACCTCCATTTTACAAAATTGTTCAAATTCAATTAATCCACCCTAATGTCTCAGCTATAAGAGAGGCTTGCCAAGAAATTCTTGATATATCGAAAAAGAGTAGACTTGATATTTTAGGGCCTGTCCCCTCATTGATTCCATATAAAATGAAGCACTTTCATGAGAATTTTTATTTTAAAGAGAGGACATATAAGGCTTTGAGAAAAAAAATAGATATCTTAATGTCAAAAATAGCCCCAAAATACAGGCGTTTTCTAAATATTGATATTGATCCACTATCAATCGCTTGATGCGTCATTTGTATGATGCCGGTTGGCCTAGTGATGTGATAAAAAATTGAGGTTAACTATACAAAATGACCAATAAAATCGCATCTAAAAGGTATTCTACAGCCTTGTTTGACTCAGTCAAAAACGAAGAATTAGATGCCTTGCTAAAAGATGCACAAAGTTTATCTGAGACTATGGCCGACAGCCAAGAGTTATCCTCACTTTTAAAATCACCTCTGACCAAAAATGAATTAAAATCAAGTATTCTTTTAAAAATAATCCAAGGATTGCCATCTGAAAAAATTTTATCTGGCCTTGTCAACACACTAAAAAAAAATAAAAGACTTAATCTATTTGAAAATGTTTTGTCTGATTTTCAGGATGTTCTTTTTGAAAAAAGGGGATATCAAAAAGCTAAAGTAACAACATCTCATACTATTAATGATGAAATAAAAAATAGTATCCAGGATTTGTTACACAACCAATATGGTTCCAAAATTAATTTAGAGTTCCACGTAAACAATTCTTTACTAGGAGGAATGATTGTAGTGATTGGATCAAAGATGATCGACCTAAGTATTCTTAATCAAGTTTCTAAATTTACCAACAATGTGAAAGGAGACATTTAATGTCAATAAAAGCATCGGAGATCTCTTCTATCATCAGAGATCAGATTAATAACTTTGAAAGCCAAGCAGATATTTCAGAAGTAGGAACTGTCCTAAAAGTTGGTGACGGAGTTGCTCAAGTTTATGGTTTGGACAATGTCCAAGCAGGTGAAATGGTAGAATTTACTGGAGGTGTCCAAGGAATGGCACTTAACCTTGAAGAGGACAATGTTGGTATTGTTATTTTTGGTGATGATAGAGGTATTAAAGAAGGCGATACTGTTAAAAGAACACAAAAGATTGTTGAGGTACCTGTTGGTAAAGGCTTGTTAGGAAGAGTTGTCGATGCTCTTGGAAATCCTATTGATGGCAAAGGTCCTATTCAAAGTAGTGAGTCTAGTAGAATAGAAGTTAAAGCACCTGGTATTATACCTAGACAAAGTGTAAGCGAACCAATGCAGACAGGGCTCAAAGCCCTTGACTCATTAGTCCCTGTTGGTCGAGGACAGCGTGAATTGATTATTGGTGATAGACAAACTGGCAAAACAGCTGTTGCTATTGACACCATAATTAACCAAAAGGAAATTAACCAGTCTGATGATGAGTCAAAAAAATTATATTGTATCTATGTAGCTATTGGGCAAAAGAGATCAACAGTTGCTCAGGTTGTAAAAACCTTAGAGGAAAATGGAGCTATGGAATACACCATCGTGGTTGCAGCTTCAGCTTCTGATCCAGCACCTCTCCAATTTTTAGCTCCTTATGCAGGTTGCTCTATGGGTGAGTTTTTCCGTGATAATGGAATGCACGGTCTAATCGTTTATGATGACTTATCAAAACAAGCTGTTGCGTATAGACAAATGTCTTTATTGTTAAGAAGACCGCCAGGACGTGAAGCATTTCCTGGTGATGTTTTTTATCTTCACTCTCGTCTTCTAGAAAGAGCAGCTAAAATGAACGATGAGAATGGTGGAGGTAGTTTAACAGCACTTCCCGTAATTGAAACTCAAGCTGGTGATGTATCTGCTTTTATCCCAACTAATGTGATTTCAATTACAGATGGTCAAATTTTCTTAGAGACAGAATTATTTTTCTCAGGTATTAGACCAGCAATTAATGTTGGTTTATCAGTGAGTCGTGTAGGTTCTGCAGCACAAACTAAAGCTATGAAAAAGGTTGCTGGTAAAATCAAATTAGAGTTAGCCCAATATCGTGAAATGGCCGCTTTCTCTCAATTTGCATCAGACCTTGATGCCTCTACCAAACAGCTACTTGCAAGAGGTGAGAGGCTAACAGAACTATTAAAACAAGATCAATACGTTCCGATGTCTGTGGCTGATCAAGTTTTAAGTTTGTACTCTGGTGTTAGGGGTTTCTTGGATAAAATTGAAATATCCAAAATCACAGATTTTCAAGTTAAGTTTCTTGAGGGACTTCGTGCCGATCATGCAGATATTTTTGACGAAATTAATAACACAGGTAATTTTAGCGATGAGTCTGATAAAAAAATCGAGGATTATTTAGAAAAATTCACTGCTAATTATAGTTAATGCCAAATTTAAAAGAATTAAAGAATAGAATTTCTAGTGTAAAATCCACTCGAAAAATTACATCTGCGATGAAGATGGTAGCTGCGAGTAAGTTACGCCGAGCTCAAGAATTAGCTGAGTCATCGAGGGTCTACGCAGATAGCTTAAGTTTCATTCTTTCATCTTTGGCTGGAAATACTAAAAATAGCTCTGATTTACCAGAAATCTTAACTGGTAGAGAAAATTCAAAAATTAGTCTTTTAATAATTAACTCCTCTGACCGTGGTTTATGTGGTGGTTTCAACTCAAATCTTTTTAGAAACGCAAAAAAATGGATTAGCGATCAACAAGGACAAGGTAAGTCTGTCAAAATAATGACTGTTGGCAAAAAAGCATCTAGTTTTTATAAAAAAACAGACTTAGATATAGTAGCTAGTTTTGAAGATTTAAATTCTAATGATAGACAACTTCAGGTTTCTGAGGAAATAAAAAATAAAATTATGGAACTATTCGATAGTAACGAAATAGATGAAGTTTCTATTTTATTTAATAAATTTGTTTCTGCGATTTCTCAAGAGCCAACATATCAATCGTTGATACCTTTAAGCAATGAAGAAACTAGTGAAGATGAGAGTGAAGCCAATAAAGCTGTTTTTGAATTTGAACCTGATAAAAATGAACTTTTAGAATACCTGGTTCCAAGAAATTTTTTAACACAAATTTATAGAAGTGTTCTTGAAAGCTCTGCATCTGAGCATGCAGCAAGAATGACTTCCATGGACAACGCAACAAGAAACGCGGGAGATATGATTGATCGGTTGACACTAACATATAACCGAACAAGACAAGCATTCATCACAAAAGAACTTATCGAAATTATTTCTGGAGCAGAAGCTGTTTAGGAAAGGAGCAACAAATGGCAAGTAATAAGGCAGGAAAAGTCACACAGGTATTAGGGGCTGTAGTTGACGTCGCCTTTGAAGGAGAATTACCCCCAATTTTAAATGCATTATCTACGAAAGTAGGTGATCAAGATTTGATTTTAGAAGTAGCGCAGCACCTCGGTGAAAATACTGTTCGTACTATTGCTATGGATGCAACGGAGGGTCTTCAAAGAGGCCAAGAAGTTCAAGACAATGGTGATCCTATTTCTGTGCCAGTCGGACCAGAAACATTAGGTCGAATTATGAACATCATCGGTGAACCTATTGACGAGCGAGGTCCAATTGAATCAAAAAAATCTCTTCCTATTCACAGAGCAGCTCCTGATTTTGTTGATCAATCAACCGAAACCGAAGTTCTTGTTACGGGTATTAAAGTTATCGATCTTTTAGCACCTTACTCTAAGGGAGGAAAAATTGGTCTTTTCGGTGGTGCTGGTGTTGGAAAAACTGTTTTAATTATGGAATTAATAAACAACGTAGCTAAAGCCCATGGTGGATACTCTGTTTTTGCTGGAGTGGGAGAAAGAACTCGTGAAGGGAACGATCTTTACCATGAAATGATTGAGTCAGGTGTTATCAATCTTGAGGGCGATACTTCAAAGGTGTCTCTAGTTTACGGTCAAATGAATGAACCTCCAGGAGCTAGAGCAAGAGTTGCTTTATCAGGTTTAACACAAGCTGAATATTTTAGAGATGAAGAAAATCAAGACGTCTTATTCTTTGTTGACAACATCTTCCGGTTTACACAAGCTGGATCAGAGGTTTCGGCTTTACTAGGACGTATTCCATCTGCTGTGGGATATCAACCTACCTTGGCTACAGATATGGGCGCACTTCAGGAACGAATTACGACTACTAACAAAGGATCAATTACTTCTGTGCAAGCGATTTATGTTCCTGCTGATGATTTAACTGACCCTGCACCTGCAACATCATTTTCTCACTTAGACGCAACTACTGTGTTAAACAGATCAATTGCAGAACTTGGTATTTATCCTGCAGTGGATCCTTTAGACTCCACTTCTAGAATCTTGGAGCCAAGAACACTAGGTGAGAAGCATTATCAAGTTGCAAGAGATGTTCAAAAAACTCTTCAAACCTACAAGAGTTTACAAGACATTATTGCAATCCTAGGTATGGATGAATTATCTGAAGAAGATAAGCTGGTTGTATCAAGAGCTAGAAAAATTCAACGTTTCTTAAGTCAACCTTTCCATGTTGCAGAGGTGTTTACTGGCTCACCAGGTAAGTTTGTTTCTTTAGAGGATACCATCAAAGGTTTTGATGGATTGGTTAAAGGTGACTACGATCATATTCCTGAAGCAGCTTTCTATTTGGTTGGAACAATTGAAGAAGCATTAGAAAAAGCTAAAAAAATGGCTGAGGAAGCAACGAAGTAGTTATGATTAATTTGAAGGTCGTATCCCCTCAAAAAGTGATTTTTGAAAAAGAAGTTGAAATGGCAGTTTTGCCAGGAGCAGAGGGTGATTTTGCTGCAATGCCTAATCATTCTCCGTTCATCAGTTCTTTGCGACCTGGTCAAATGGCAATTATGTCTTCAAACAAAGTCGATGAGAGTTTCTTTGTATCAGGTGGTTTGGTTATGCTAAAAGAAAAGGTTTGTGAGGTCTTAGTTGATCAAATAGAGCCATTGTCTGATGTTAATAGCTCTAACTACCAACAATCTAAAACCTATCAAGAACTAGAGGGTAATGAAACTGCTTTGGGTACGTTTGAACAAGTGGTAAATAATCCGCCTTATAAATAGTCTTTAAATTCTTTTAATAATTTTTCGTAAATTGCTTTTTTAAAAGGCACTATGTTGGGAACCAAAAAATCTGGTTTAACCCATTTATAATCAGAAAATTCAGGGTGAGATGTTTCAATATTTATATCTTTCTCACTACCTTTAAATTCATACAAGAACCATTTTTGACGCTGACCTTTGTATTTACCTTTCCAAAGAGTTTTTGATAAGTCTTTAGGTAAAGAATAGTAATACCAGTCTTTGCTCTGTGAGATTAATTTAACTTTATTCTTTTTAATACCAACCTCTTCTTCCATTTCTCTAAGAGCTGCCACTTCAGATTTTTCTTTGGGATCAATTCCACCTTGTGGCATTTGCCAAAATTCTGAAGGGTGGTCTATTCTTTTTCCAACAAATATTTCTTTATTTTGATTAATAATCATCATACCAACATTTGGTCGATAATCTTTGGGGTTTATTTTCATTAATTTAATACAGCTATGGTTTTGACTGCATCAATGGCACGAGATAGCTGATAATCTCTTTCAAGAATATCATCAGTGGACTCTTCCTCCTCACTTTCTTCATTTGTCTCATTATCTAAAGCTTCTCGATAATCTGACTCTCTAAACGTAAAGTTATTATCAATCACATTTAGTTCAGCTCTAGGCACAACAACATCCGGATCAATACCAACTGCTTGTATTGAATCCCCACTTGGTGTGTAATACTTTGCGATGGTGAGTCTGATTGCACCGCTGTCAATAGGTATAATGGTTTGCACAGAACCTTTTCCAAATGACTTTATACCCATAATTACTGCTCTATCATGATCTTGTAATGCACCAGCAACAATTTCAGATGCCGAAGCAGAACCCTCATTGATTAATATAATCAATGGTTTCCCATTGATTAGATCTCCTTTTTTAGCAGAGTAAACTTGAACATCTTTCTTTTCTCTTCCTCTGATTGAAACTATTTCTCCTTTATCAAGGAACATATCTGTAACTGATACAGATTCATTTAATAATCCCCCTGGATTATTTCTTAAATCCAGAACATAACCAATTGGAGCATCAGTACCATCTTCAAGTTCTTTTATACTTTCTTTTAATCCTGTTGTTGTTTGCTCATTAAATTGAATTATTCTTATGTATCCTACATCGTTAATCAAACGATGTTTAACAGATGCAACTTTAATTATATCTCTTTTAATATCGACATCGAATGGATCTTCGGAAGATCTAAAAATTGTTAAAGTTATAGAGGTCCCTGGTTCACCTTTCATAATATCAATTGCTTCCTTTAAAGTCATATCGACTACTGATGTGCCATCTAAATGCGTTATATAATCTCCAGCTAAAATTCCAGCCTTATAGGCAGGGGTATCGTCAATTGGAGAGACTACTTTTATGAAACCTTTATCTGTCGTGATTTCGATGCCTAATCCACCAAAAGAACCTGATGTGTCCATCTGCATTTCTTTATAAATTTCTTCACTCATAAAACTTGAATGAGGATCAAGTGCCTGTAGCATTCCATTCAAAGCTTTTTCTATTAACTCTTTATCAGTTACCTCTTCAACATATTGATTTTTAACTCGGTTATAAACTTCGTTGAAAATACTTAATTGTTTATAGGTTTCTTTAGTATCAGAAAAACTGACATTCACATTGAATATTAAAATTAAAATAAAAAATATTTTGAGCATATTTGATTTTTTAAGAGGCAGTATTGATCGTGTTGAAGTCTTCAGACCATAGTTTTTCCAAATCGTATATTTCTCTAACTTCATTTCTAAAAATATGCACTAAAACATGTCCTGCATCAATGACCGTCCAGTCGCAAAGGGGCTTTCCTTCTGGTTTATTGCAATAAAGTTTATTTTTCTTAAGGTATCGGTAAACCTTATCTGAAACTGAGTCTACATGCTTATTTGATCGCCCGGATGCAACGATCATGAACTCAGCGAATTCTGCCTTTCCTTTGAGAGAAATAACTGAGATATTCTCAGCCTTATTGTCTTCAAGACTGTCGACTATAGCCTTAACAGAAGGGTCTTTATCGTGATTAAGAATTACGTAACTCACTAGATGACATCTCTACACCTATATTATCAAGAATATGGAAACAAGGAGTAGAGCAGTTTATAAAACTATTTAAATTAGGCATAAATAAATGGGAGAATTGCTTTTGGACTGTTGAATTTTCAATAAATTCATCATATCTCGGTCTATAAATAACGCAAATACTAATATTTTTTAAAATCCACTCATATTCTTTCCATTTGTGAAAATTACCAAGCTGATCAAGCCCTATAATTAAATAAAAAGAGCTAAGGTCACATTTAGTCTTAATTTTTTGCAACACATCATAGGTACATTTCATTTTATAACGATGTTCAAAGTCGGAAACTTTTACTAACGGCTCTTTAATTTTTGATCGGATATTTGATAATTGAGAATTTATTGAGTTTAAATTTTGATTAGCTTTAAGAGGATTTTGATAAGTGGGAAGGATAAATAGTTTTTTCAGATTTAAACTTTTTATTGAACTTTCTATTACATGAACGTGTCCCTCGTGTAAGGGATTAAAAAATCCACCATACAGTCCAATCTTTCTATTCATCAATTTTCCTCAAAAATTTTTTAGAGACACCATTTTCCTCGAGGAATTTGTTTAGAATATCTATAAATTGTAATTGTAATTTTGAACTTGTATGAAATAAAATCGGCACTCTTTGTTTAAAAAAATAAAATAAAGATATAATAAATTGCAAATCGTTTTCTTCCTCTATATAAACTACACCTTTGTTTATCAAATGCTCTTTGTTATATTTAAAGAAAAGGTTATTAAAGGGCTCACTTATAAGAGTCACTTTATTAATTTCATTTAATTCTTCTTCATTGAAAACTTTTAAACTTTCTAACTCATAAATTGAAGATTTGATTATATGAATAACATCCTCTTTATTCAAAGAGCTAAGATATTCGGTCTGAGATTTTAATTCTTGAAAATTATTACGGAATTCCATTAAGGCCTAGTGGTGTGATTGCCTATTACTTGATATTTAAATGTTGTAAGGTGTTTTGCTCCTACTGGCCCTCTCACATGAAGCTTGTCAGTAGAAATACCTATTTCTGCTCCAAATCCGAATTCTCCACCATCAGCAAATTGAGTGGAAGCATTATTCATTAAAATGGCACTTTTACAGTTTTGAAAGAAATACTCTATAGATTGTTGATTGTTACTTAAACAACTCTCGGTATGTCCACTAGAATATTTGTTTATATGTTCTACACATTCTTCAACATTATCAACTAGTTTTACTGTAATTTTCTTATCTAGATATTCAGTTGACCAATCTTCTTCTGCTGCATCTCGATCGATTGAATAAATATCTTTGAGGCGTTTACATCCAATAATTTCACATCCTTGTGATTTTAAATTATCTAAAACAGATGAAATATCTTCTGCTGAGTTATTAGAGTGTATAAGTAAAGTCTCTGTTGCACCACAAATCTCTGGTCTTCTCAGCTTGGCATTTGAGATGACCTCAGTGGCTTTATCTTTATCATATCCTTCATCCCAAAAAGTATGACACAAACCTTCCAAATGTTTAATTGTAGGAACTCTTGAATTTTTAGAAATTGTTTCAATTAACGATTTTCCCCCACGAGGAATAATCACATCTACATCTCCTTCAGCTTTTAACAACTCTTCAACAAAACTACGATCAGTATTTTGAATAAAACAGACAAGATGAGTATCAAAATTTAAATCTTTTAAAGCATCTTGAATGCACTCATAAAGTTTTTTATTAGTTTCGATACACTCAGAGCCTCCTCTAAGAATAGAAATATTTCCAGATCTAAGGCAAAGACATGCAGCATCTATTGTGACGTTAGGTCGAGACTCATAAATAATACCAATCACACCAATAGGCACTGAGACTTTTGTAAATTTCAACCCATTAGTGGCATTGGTCCAACTTTCTAAAGTTTGATCAAGGGGATCTTGCATTTGGGCTATTTTCTCAACATCACGAGAAAGTTGATCTATTTTCTCTGAAGTCAAAACTAATCTATTAATCATAGGTGCAGAAATATTATTTGATTTAGCTCTTTCTACATCTGCTTGATTAGCTTTTAGAATTTCATTTTTATTAGACAATAGAAAACCACTAATATTCATTAAGATTCTACTTCTATCCTCTGCAGATAGTTTGGACATGGCACTCGATGCCCTCTTCGAATGGTTTAAAATTTCTTGAAAATAGTCACTCATCTCGATCTCACCAAGTTATCTTTATGAACTATCTCATCCTCTCGGACAAAACCAAGAATTTCACTGAATTCTGATGATTTTTTACCTTTTATTTTATCCATTTCCTGAAAATCATAATTAATCATACCCCTAGCTAATTCTTTTCTATTGTAATGAATCGAAACAGTATCACCACGATAAAACTTTCCATCGATTGACTTTACACCGATTGCCAACAGACTTGAATTTTTCTTGAGTGCTTTTGAGGCCCCTTCATCAATATGAACAATTGCTTTTTGTATTGGTCTATTCCAAATCCATTGCTGGCGACTTGTCAGAATATTTTTGGAAGGATGAAACCATGTTGAAGATTGAGGATCAATCTTACTCAAAGGATTATTCACCAAACCATTTGATATGATCATGGTGGATCCGGATTGAATACAGAGTTTTGCAGCATTGATTTTTGCCAACATCCCACCTGAGCCAAACTCACTTAAATCTTTATCAATATATTTTTCTATTTGTTGATCAACCTCTTCAACAGATGTAATCAGTTTAGCTTCTAATGATTTTTTAGGATTTGCAGTATACAGACCATTGACATCAGATAATAAAATTAATAACTCAGCTGAAAGGGCATTTGCAATCATAGCTGAAAGTTTATCATTATCTCCAAAACGAATTTCTTCTGTCGAGGTAGTATCATTTTCATTAATTATTGGAATAACATTTAAATCCATGAGGGAGTAAATTGTATTTCTGATGTTCAAATATTTTCTTCTTTCGTTTAAATCTTCAGCTGTTATTAAAATTTGAGAACTTTGAATATTTAATTTTGCAAAAGCTTTTTGCCATTGTTGCGAGAGTTGTATTTGACCTATTGATGCAGCAGCCTGTTTTTCATGCAAATTAGTCAACTTTTTTTTTGAGAGTATATTCCTACCTAAAGCGATTGCACCAGATGAGACAATTACTATCCTAGAACCTCTCTTTTGGAGTTCTTTAACATCTTCAATGAGGGAGTTTAGCCATTTTCTCCTCAGCACATGCTTTTCGTTAACCAGAATATTTGAGCCAATTTTAATGACAATAACTTTTGATTTTTTAGCTAATTCTAAAAATTTTTTATTCATCTTGTAAATATTCTAAACATAAATTTGTTAATTGATCTAATTGATGGCCTGTTGCAGCTGAAATCAATTTAACCTCTTGATTTAAAGTCTCAAATTCTTTTTTAATTTCCTCAACCCTTTTCTGATCAGCAATTTCAATCTTATTTAGTGCAATAATTTCTTTTTTTTGTTCTATTTTACCCCCATAATTTAAAAGTTCTTGTCGAATAACTTTATAATTTTCAAAAGGTTTTTCTTCAGTGATATCTACGACGTGAATTAAAATTTTACACCTTTCAACATGGGATAAGAAATCATGACCTAGTCCTTTCCCATCACTAGCATGTTCTATGAGTCCAGGTATATCTGCTAATACAAATTCAAGATCTTCTTTTTGAACCATTCCGATGTGTGGATGAAGTGTTGTAAAGGCATAATCAGCAACTTTTGACTTAGCATTCGTTACAAAATTTAAAATTGAAGATTTACCTGCATTTGGCATTCCCACCAAACCAACATCAGCTAATATTTTCAGCTTTAATCTGACAGTTGACTCTTGTCCTTTTTCTCCTTGTTGGAACTTACGAGGTGCTCTATTAGTAGAACTTTTAAAGTGAGCATTGCCTTTGCCTCCCTGACCTCCTCTTAAAAAATGATAAGTTTCATCATCTTTTAAAATCTCATGAATTTTAATACTCATGTCTTCGGTGTATATCTCAGTTCCACAAGGGACGTCTAAAATAAGATCTTTACCGCTTGCGCCAGTTTTTAATTGACCAGCACCACCCATACCATTTTGTGCATTATGATGTTGGTTAAAACGATATCTTTGAAGAGTGTTGATTCCTTTATTTCCTCGAAAAATAACATCACCACCTTTTCCACCATTTCCACCATTGGGGCCTCCGTACTCTACAAATTTTTCTCTTCGAAAACTAAGAGCGCCGTGTCCACCATTTCCTGATTTAATATATATTTTTGCTTTATCTATAAATGCCATAACAGTTTAATTTGAAGTTTTTTTAAGTGGGTTTAGTTAACGCAAACAAACTGTCTGTTTCTAGATTTTTTAAACAGAACTTTGCCTTCAACTAAGGAGAAAAGAGTATGATCTTTTCCAATCCCAACATTTTCGCCCGGGTAAAATTTTGTACCACGCTGACGAACAATAATATTTCCAGGAATTACGTGTTCGCCACCAAACTTTTTAACTCCAAGCCTTCTACCAGCCGAGTCTCTTCCGTTTTTGGAACTTCCACCTGCTTTTTTTGTTGCCATATTTCTACTTTTTTACCTCAGTTGTTTCTTTTTTCACAGTCTTTTTTTCTTTAGCCTCGACCTTTTTAGGTTTTTCAGCTTTAGCTTCAACTTTTTTTGTTTCTGTAGCTTTTACTTCAGTTTTTTTTGGAGATTCAGCCTTGTTTTCAACTTTTTTTGGAGTTTCTGCTTTTGGCGCAGCTTTCTTAGCTGACTCTTTAAAGCTTTCTTCTCCAATGGCGGACTTGATTGCCATGACCTTTAATATAGAGATATATTGACGATGACCTTTAGTTCTTTGAAAATGTTTTCTTCTGTTTTTTCTAAAAACTCTAATCTTATCGTCCCTTGTCTGGTACAGTAATTTTGCAGATACTTCAGCACCTTTTACAGCTGGAGAACCAAGTTCAAACTTATCTCCATTTCCAACTGCAACGATATCTTTAAAAGATATTGTATCACCAACGTTACCCTCTATTTTATCAATCTTTAAAACATCTCCTGGAGACACTTTAAATTGTTTACCAACTGATTTAAGAACTGCGTACATAATAAGTCGGTCAATATATATAGGTCTTTATTTATGTCAATAGTCAAAAATGCAATAAAATAGGGATTTATTTGAGGATTAGTTTTTGATTAATTTATTTTGCAAGACTTACACAAAACATAAAATTCAAGGTTATACCTTGTGATTTCTAATTGATTATCCTTAACCAGATCACTGACACTATCCTTTAAATATTTATTTTTAATCTCTTTTACCTTTCCACATCTCTCGCAAATGGTAAAAGCGGTATTGCTCGCACA
The DNA here is from genome assembly GCA_902621205.1 of uncultured Alphaproteobacteria bacterium. Classification (GTDB taxonomy): domain Bacteria; phylum Pseudomonadota; class Alphaproteobacteria; order HIMB59; family HIMB59; genus HIMB59. Next base: position 170,372 of record CACNLH010000001.1, read on the forward strand.
GTTTGAGTTATTACAAATTATAAACGAGTTAATACTCTCAATTTTGTGAATTTTTCCTAATTCAACCAATTTATCTAAAGCTCTGTAAACTTGAAGAGGTGAGTTTAAACCCTCTTTCTTCAGACTGTCTAATATAAAGTATGCCTTTAAAGGCTCACCACTGTTTTGTAAGAGATCAAGAACAATTCTTTGATTTTTGGTCAAACTTTGATTTTTTTTAGAATGTGTATGTGTTGAACTCATCTTAATTTGACAATTTTATTTTTTTTTTTGAAATTAGCAATTTTTTCAGAGGTATTAGACTTAAGATAAAGACACCTAAGGTTATTGCTAGTATAGTTGGACCTGTCGGAGAATTCCAAATCATTGAAGTTTGTAATCCGAGTACAACTGAAACAAGTCCTATAACTGAAGAAATTATTGCCATTTGTATAGGGGTAGATGATAAATTTCTAGAGGCAGCAGCAGGTATTATTAGAAGACCTGTAATTAATAATATACCAACAATTTTAATTGAAATTGCTATTACGCTGGCAATTAGAATTGTAAAAATAGCATTAGCTAGATCAGCATTTAAACCCTCTGCTTTAGCTAATTCTAAATTTACAGTTGCAGCAAATAGAGGCCTCCAAATTAGTATTAACACTATCAAAACAATGCTTCCACCAACCCAAACAAACAAAACATCAGTGATGTTTACTGATAAAATATCACCAAAAAGAAGACCCATAAGATCAATTCTTATAAACGAAAGTATACCTAATAAAACTAAACCAATTGCTAAAACTGAATGTGCTAAAAGACCTAGTAATGCATCATCAGGTAGATTGGTTCGTTTTTGTAAGAAAAGTAGTGACAAAGCAATAAAGCAAGAAACAGCAAAAACTGCAATGATCAGATTAAAATTCATTGCATAAGCGATAACTACACCCAACAATGCAGAGTGGGCGATTGTGTCACCAAAATAAGATAATCTCCTCCAAATAATAAAACATCCAAGTGGGCCTGTAATTAATGCTAAACCAATACCTGCTACAAACGCTCTGATAATAAAATCATCAAACATTATTTATTTTTATCCGCCTCTTTTATGCTTCCATCAGGTAAATGATGATGATCATGATTATGCTTATACAGCGATAAAGTAGGATCAATATTACTACCAAATAGCTTAATGTATTCTTGATCTTTTATAACTGAACTGGGAATACCAGAACAGCAAACATGCCCATTAAGACAAATAACATAATCAGTTTGAGACATAACTACATGTAAGTTATGCGATATCAAAAGAATGCCACAATTAATTTTTTTTACAATTTCTTGGATTGTTTTGTATAAAGCAATCTCTCCAGAATAGTCTACCCCTTGAACAGGTTCATCTAATACAAGAAAATGGGGTTCTTTAGCTATGGCACGGGCCATAAGTAATCGTTGAAATTCACCTCCTGATAAATTTCTTACATCTTCATTAATTAGATGTTGGATACCAGTAATTCCAAGTGCATCATTGATTTCACTAGTTTTATGTTTTGTTACTAAATTAACAAAATCTATTGACCTCAAGGGTAAAGACCAATCAATTGAAATTTTTTGTGGTACATATGAAATTCTAATATCTTTTTTAATTGTGTTTGTACCTTCATCAGGTTTTAAAATATCTAAAGACATTTTAGCAGTAGTTGATTTACCTGACCCATTGGGTCCGATTAGCGTTACAATTTCTCCTTGTGAGACTTTTAAGGAAACACCCCTCACTAACCATTTTTGATTTCTAAAGACCCCACAATTATTTAATTCAACCAGACTGTTATTCATTTTTTAATTTGACTTATTAATAGTGTTATATTATTACATATGTAATAGTATAACATTAGAGGTGGTAATTAATATGAATTTGTTCAAAAGATCAATATTTTTCGGACTTTCTTTTTTATTTTTAAGTTTTAATTCTCATGCAGATGTGAAAACGGACATTAAAGTAGTCACTACAATAAAGCCTTTGCATTCTTTGATATCAAGAATTATGGAAACAAGAGGAGAACCTCAATTAATTATTGAAGGTACAAATAATCCTCACACATTTGTTTTTAAACCATCTCATGCAAAAATGATTGAAGAAGCTGATATTATTTTTTGGATTGGCGAGGATTTAGAGGCTTTTATGGAAAAACCTTTAGACTCACTTGCTGAGAAAGCACAAGTTATTTCATTTATGGA
>CACNLH010000002.1 GCA_902621205.1 uncultured Alphaproteobacteria bacterium
TTTTTTCCTCATGAACTAAATCTGGTTCTTTCATCTTACTTTTACTTTTTTTTTGTTCTAAATTACGTACTGATATATTTCCCATTACAATTTTATTAAGAGTGTCTTTGTCAAATTTATCTGGCGTCTTTCCTATTAAAGCTCTTGCGTGGCCCATTGAAATCTTTCCATTATTTAACAAATCAAAGAAAAATTTATCCAATTCTAAAATTCTTAGTAAATTAGTTATATGCGAACGACTTTTCCCAATTATTTTCGCTAAATCTTCATGGGTGTAGTTATTTTTTTTTATCAAGTGCTGATACGCTTTAGCCTCTTCTGATACTTTCAAATCTTCCCTTTGAATATTTTCAATTAACGATATTTCATCTTTATCGAGGTCATTGGGCAATAGTAGCGCTGGTAAAACTTTTAATTCGGTTAATTGTGCTGCCCTCCATCTTCTTTCGCCTGCTACTAACAAAAAATTATCTTTATCACTCTTGGTAACAATAAGTGGCTGTATTAAGCCATTTTTTTTTATCGACTGTGCAAGTTCCTGAATCTTTACTTTATCGAATTCCTTCCTCGGCTGGGCTTCATCTCTAAATATTTTTTCAATTGGGATAAGGTGTAGCCCCTCTTTATTCGATGTTTGGATTTGAGTAATATCTTTATTGCCCAATAAAGATGATAAACCCTTTCCTAACTTTTTATTGACTACCATTTAAGTTGCTCCTTTCTAAGAATTCTTTTGCCAAAGCTATGTATGCTTGCGAACCACTACATTTTAAGTCATAAATAATTGCAGGAAGACCATGACTAGGGGCTTCAGATAAAGTTACATTTCTAGGGACATTGAATTTGTATACGTTTGTATCAAAGTATTCCCTAGCCTCTTCCTCTATTAATGATGATAAAGAATTTCTTTTGTCATACATTGTTAAAATTATACCATTTAGTTTAAGATTAACGTTTAAATTCGCTTTTACTAAATCAATCGTTTTAATTAATTTTGACAAACCTTCTAATGCAAAAAATTCGCACTGTACCGGTATCAATACTTCTTCACTAGCAGCTAATGAACTAACAGTTAATAAGCCTAGGGTTGGTGGTGTATCGATAAAAATATATTCATAATCATTTTTTATTTTGTTGATATAATTTTTTAGAAGAAAATTTCTATTTTCATCATCAGCGAGTTCATATTCTGCAGCTGCAAGATCTTCGCACGCAGAAATAACATTTAGATTAGGTATTTGGGATTTTTGTATTGTGTCTTCAATGCTTATTTCATTACTGAAAACTCTATAAATAGATAATTTAGAATTATATGCATTAAAGGACATTGATGAGTTGTATTGCGGGTCCATATCAATCACTAAGACTTTTTTATTTATAGATGCAAGTGCTGTTGCTAAATTTACAACAGTTGTTGTTTTCCCAACACCTCCTTTTTGATTGGCTATAGTGATGATCATTTTGCACCCATGATTATTATTTTGGATTCTCTTGAAGTAATACTTGGATGGGTCTCCCAAAAATACTTTTGTGGATTAGTCTTCTCAAGCTCTGTTAGATAAGACCTTCCTTTGAGGAGAATAAATTTTGTTTGTTTGTTAATTATTTTTTTCGTCATAGATAAAATTTTTTCAATTGATGCAAAAGCACGTGCTGTTATACAGTCAACATTTAGATTTGATATTTCTGATATGCATTTGTTATGTACAACGTAGTTTAGTCCTAGTCTAGATTTGCAGTTTTCTAAAAAAGAGCTTTTTTTTGGGGATTTTTCAATTAAATGAAGGTTTTTGAAGCCTATGATTGACAAAATAATTCCTGGTAATCCAGCACCTGTTCCAATATCCATTACACACTTTTCATGCTGAGGTAAATATTTGAAAATCTGTATACAATCTAAAAAGTGTCTTTCATCTATATCGATTAACGTACTTTTGCCTATTAAATTCATACTCTCATTTTCTTTGAGTAATATTTTTTTATATTCAGAAAGTTTAGTTAAAATTATCTTTCCATCATAGAAATTATCGTCACAAAACTTTACTAACTTATCATTAAGCAACTCTTTTACCCTTAACTTTTTTGTGTTTGACTATTTGGAAGAGAGCACTGGGTGTAATACCTGAAATTTTACCGGCATCATACAAATTTTCGGGTTTGTGTTTGTTTAATTTTTCTAAAATTTCTTTTGATAGTGAGGGGATTTTATTGAAATCTATGTTGGTCAACTTCATATTCATATTCTTACTCAATTGATTAAATGATTTTTTTTCTCTTTCATAGAAAACTTCATACTTAGAGTCAAAATATATTTTGGTTAATAATTTTTGACTTATAGCAAGATTAAAAAATTTTTTGAATTTATCTGTAGAAGGATCTAGGAATTTTAAAACCTCAAATCCATTTCTAATCTTACCATCTCTTTTTACTTTAATATTTTTTTTCATCAGGTCGTTAGGTGAATATTTAAGTCGATTTAATTTATTTAATATTTTTTTTTCGTTATTTATATTTTTTGTAATTAAAGAATATTCATATTTGTTAAATGTTTTGGGATTTATAATTTTTGAAAACCGTTCGTAAGAATTATCAGTTCTGAGTTTAAGTCTATTTTCTGCTCTTGATGTAAACATTCTGTAAGGTTCTGTAACTCCTAATTTTGTTAGATCATCAACCAATACGCCAATATAACTATTATCTCTCTCAAAAACATTTTTACTAAATTTTATTTTTTTAATTTTTATTGCAGCATGAATTGCTGCATAAATACCCTGCCCTGCTGCTTCTTCATAACCTGTAGTTCCATTAATTTGTCCTGCTAAAAAAAAGTTTTCTATTTTTTTTGTTTCAAAATTATTTTTTAATTCTCTAGGGTCAACAGAATCATATTCAACTGCGTATCCGAACTGATTTACTTCGCATTTTTCTAAACCTTTTATTGATCTTAAAAATTTTAGTTGGATTTTTTTATCTAAAGAATTTGATATACCGTTAGGGTAGACAAGATCAGAGTTTAAACCCTCAGGTTCTAAAAAAATATTGTGACCGTTTCTATCTCCAAACTTTGTTATTTTATCTTCAATTGAAGGGCAATACCTTACACCTTGGGATTTAATTATGCCTGAGTACATTGCAGATTTATCAAGATTATCTCTGATTATTTTATGGGTCTTTCTATTAGTTTTAGTAATGAAACAATTAATTTTTTTGTTCGTATTTTGTTTTGTAAAATATGATAAAAATATACCATTGTTCTCAGATATCTGTGGTTCTAAAACATCGTAGTTGATGGACTTAGCATATATCCTAGGTGGTGTGCCTGTTTTTAGTCTCATTGTTTTAAAATTCTTATTTATAAACTTGGCAAGGACTTTTGATGAACTATTTCCTATCCTTCCTGCTTCTTGCGACTCATTACCAAAATAAATCTTTCCATTAAGGAAGGTTCCTGTGGTAAGAATAACCACCTTTGATTTAATTTTTCCAGTATTAGACAGCTCAACGCCTATAATTTTATTATTTTTTTCTAATATATTGGTAGCTTCATCTTCAATAAGGTCAATTTTAGAGGATTTAATGAATTTATTCATATTTTGGGAGTATAAGTCTCTATCAATTTGTGCTCTAACACCCCATACTGCTGGCCCTTTAGAGAGATTTAATACTCTATAGTGTATTGCTGACTTATCTCCAATTTTACAAATTATACCTCCTAAAATATCAACTTCGCTAGCTATGTGTGTTTTGCCAACCCCTCCAATACTAGGATTGCAAGATAATTTGCCCAAATCTGAATAATTTTTTGTTATAAGCGCAGTTTTAAGGCCATATTTTTCAGAGATATTAGCTGCTTCTATTCCAGCATGCCCTGCACCTATAACTACAATATCATAATGTTCCACGTGAAACAATCTACTTTCCTATGCAAAATTTACTAAAAACTCTGTCATATACATCTTCATTATTAATATAGCCAAATTCGTATGAAAAATCATCTAATATATTTCTCATTTGTTGCGCAATTATCAAAATATCATTTTCATTAACTAGATCATGCTCATACTCTAAAATTCTTGCCAAAAGGTCGATTTCTTCTAAATTAAAATCGGTCTTTTTTTGATTATTTTTTACATATTTGTGATAAATGGAGGATAATTTTAATTTTTGGTATATTTTATCTCTATCTAGACAATAGTTTATTTTAATATTATGTGAATTATATTTATAAATATCAGATTTTGTCTCAATTAAACTGTAATTCTGATTTATCATGAAATCCTTGAGAAGGACTAATATATCGGATTTTTTTGTATTTTTATCAATCAAAACAAAAAAATGGTCAATCATCTTTGAAACTTTCTGTGCTTTTTTATAGCCATATTTTTCGATTTTGCTTTGTTTTGATCTCTGACCTGCAGTGTCGAATATTTCGAATTTTTTATTATTTATAATAAATTCATTTGAAAGTATGTCTCTGGTGGTCCCTTTAATATCTGTAACAATTGCTCTATCTTTATCAATAATTTTGTTAAATAGAGTTGATTTACCAACATTTACCGGTCCTACCAACATAATTCTGCATATATTTTTTTGTTCTATATTTGTTCTACTTTTATGTAATAAATTATTACAATTATTAAAAAATTTCCTTATTTTTTTCTTTATTTGATTAAAATTAAAGTGCTCATCGTCAACGAAGTCAATCGATGCAGTAATTTCTGAGAATAAATTTATAACCTCTTCTCTTAAAGGAACAAGGCCGCTAACAATATCTCCCTCAAAAAGTACTCTTTTATTATATTCTAAGCCTGAAAAACTCTCATTTGAAATTATTCCATTAATTGCCTTGGCTTGTTTGAGAGAATTCTTGCTATTTAAAACAGACCTGTAAGAAAATTCTCCGTTTTTTGCTAGTCTCAAACCTGGAACTTTTAAATCCTTTAATAGCTGCTCAAACTGACTAGCTATTAGTGGTGAACCATGCAAAAAAATTTCACATACATCCTCTCCCGTGAATGATTTGGGTGATTTAAAATATACAACACTACATTCATCCAATATGGATTCATCTTTTTTATAAATTTTAACTATTTGAACTAAAGAATGGTACTTAGAGAAATTTTTTTTTGTGATTATCTTTAAGATGTTCAAAACATCATCTCCTGAAATTCTATAACCTATAACTGGAGCTTTCACTAAAGGAGTAAAGTTTGAATATATTGTTCCAGACTTAAACAAAACTTGGCTATTATAAATTTATAATTATTCTAGTCCACCAATGAAAAAATAAAAAATATTCAATTGATATTAGCTAAACCAAATCACATTAAAATTTATGGCCATAGAGGGGCTAGGGGAGATCTTCCAGAAAATACACTAGATAGTTTTCGATATTTATTTGAAAATAAAATTAGAGCTTACGAAACTGACATCTTACTTACCAAAGACTTAGTGCCAGTCGTAAATCATGATTTTAGATTAAATCCAGCCCTTACAAAGGATGCTCAGGGTAATTGGATTGAAGATAATGATATTAAAATTTTTGATTTAACTTATGAAGAATTATCTAAATTTAAAGTTGGATCAATTGATAAGAAATCTAAGTACGGAAAAAGATTTGATAATCAAAAAAGTTTAGGTGAAATGAATATCCCTAAGTTATCTGAACTACTTGAATTAACATCAAATAATATTTCAGATGATTTAATAATAAATTTAGAAATTAAATCAACACCTGTTGAAGACAACTTAACGCCCCCTCCAAATGTAATGACAAGATTAATAATTGATGAGGTTAATAAAACAGAATTAAAAAATAAAGTAATGTACTCGTCTTTTGATTGGAGAATTTTAAGAGAAATAAAAAAAATAGACTCGAAAATCTCAAGAGCCTATTTAACATCTGAGCTTAAAGGAAAAATCTATGATAAATCACCTTGGTTAGACTTCATGCCTTTATACGATAGCGATAGCAGAGAGCTACCCAGACTGATCAAAACATTAGGCGGAGAGGCATGGCATCCTAAAAGTAAAGATATAGATAAGGACATGGTTAGAATTTCTCATGAGGAAGGACTTTCGGTAAACGTTTGGACTGTTAATGAAAAATATGAGATGTTGAGAATGATAGAATACGGTGTTGATGGAATTATGACCGATTATCCTTTAAGGTTAAAAAAACTTTGCGAGGAAGAAGGTGTGAATTGGTTTTAATTATAGATTGTTGGAAATAAAATTATTGATTCATGCTGCTGAAAAACTCTTCGTTAGTTTTACAGTCTTTCATCTTATCTAAAAGGAACTCCATGGCATCTACAGTGCCCATTGATGACAAAATTTTCCTTAAAATAAACACTTTTTGAAGATCTCCAGCATCTAACAGTAAATCCTCTTTTCTTGTGCCTGACTTTTGAACATCGATAGCAGGGTATGTTCTTTTATCAGATAATTTTCTGTCGAGGACAATTTCTGAATTACCGGTTCCTTTGAATTCTTCAAATATTACTTCATCCATTCTGCTACCTGTTTCAATTAATGCAGTAGCAATAATGGTTAGTGAGCCACCTTCTTCAATATTTCTAGCAGCACCAAAAAATCTTTTTGGTCTTTGTAATGCATTAGCATCAACACCTCCTGTTAAAACTTTACCACTTGATGGAACAACGGTGTTATAAGCTCTACCTAATCTAGTAATTGAGTCTAAAAGAATTACCACATCATATTTATTTTCAGCTAATCTTTTTGCTTTTTCAATAACCATTTCTGCAACTTGAACATGTCTTGCAGCTGGCTCATCAAATGTTGAGCTAATTACTTCACCATTAACAGATCGTTGCATATCTGTGACTTCCTCAGGTCTTTCGTCTATTAAAAGAACCATTAAATAAACATCAGGAAAATTTTCCGCAATTGATTTTGCAATTTTTTGTAAAATTACTGTTTTGCCTGATCTTGGTGGTGCAACAATTAAAGACCTTTGGCCGGCACCAACTGGTGCAATGATGTCAATAATTCTAGATGATAAGTCTATGTCTGGTTTTTCCGTTTCTAAATTAAATTTTTTCTCTGGATAAAGGGGAGTTAAGTTATCAAAGTTTGTTTTAAATTTATTATTTTTAGCAATTTCTATAAAATTTACTTTATTTGTCTCAACTAATGCAAAGTATCTTTCTCCATCTTTAGGAGGTCGGATAGGTCCCTCCAGTGTATCACCTTTTCTAAGTCCATATTTTTTTATTTGATTTGGGCTAACATATATATCATCCGGTCCAGGAAGATAATTAGAATTTGCTGATCTTAAAAAACCAAAACCATCTTGCATTGTTTCTAAGACTCCTTCGCCCACAATTTCTTCATTTTTTTCTGCAAATTTTTTTAGAACAGAAAAGTATATGTCTTGCTTTTTTAGACCGGAGGCGTTTTCAATTCCTAAAGATTCAGCATAATCTAATAGTTCTTGGGGTTTTTTATCTTTTAACTCGTTTAAATGCATTTTGGAAATTACCTAGATAGTTAGATATGTTGAGTAGGTATATAACAAAAAATAAGAGGAAAATATATATAATTATATATAAGTATGTTGTTGTATGTCTAATAATGGGGATTAACAGCTTTTCACTTGAAAAAAGCCTTTTTTAAGTACTTTTTTATTATTTAATAACAAATGTTGATAACTTAATATTTATAAATTAAAGGTAATTTAACTGTTTAAAACTCAAAAAATTAATGAATAACTCATTTAATCCCCAATTAATTAAACAGGTTATTATCGGCACCAAAAGTCAATCTAGGAAAAAAATTTTTAAGTCAATGAACATTAGATTTCAATATAGATCACCTAATATAAATGAAAAAAAGGTAAAAGGTTTAAATGACGATAAATATGATGCATTAAAAATTGCAAAAGCTAAAGCCGAATACCTTTCTAAAAAATATAAAAACAAAATTATTGTGACATTTGATACAACAATTTTATTTAGAGGGAAGACTATTTATAAATGCGGCACAACTGAGTGTTGTAAAAAAGCACTTAAATCATTTAATAATAAATCACATGATCTTTACACAGCGATGATTTTTATGATTAATAACAATATTATTAAAAGCAATCTTACAAAAACAAAGATAATTTTTAAAAATACTAATGTGAAGGATATAAATAATTACGTTGAAAAGAATTTTAAAGAAGTATCAAAAGCTGTGGGGTGCTATAATATAGAAGGAAAAGGAAGAATTTTTTTCAAAGATATATACGACAGTTATTTTAATATTATTGGTATCGATGTTATTAATTTTTTAAAAGCACTAAAGAGCACTTAAATGATTAAAAAAAAAATAGGCATTGTAGCAAAAGATCTTAATCATTCATTATCACCGTCAATACATAATTATTGGTCAAAAAAAAATAAAAATAAATTTATTTATAGAAAATACGAGGTACAGGAAAAAAACATAGATAAATTCTTTAGTAATTATAAAAGAGATAAACGATTTGTTGGTTTCAATATTACAATACCATATAAGGAAATTTTTATCGATCTTTGTGATAGAGTCACAACAAGAGCCAAAAAAATTGGTTCTGTAAATTTGATATATAAAAAAAATAAAATAGTCTTTGGTGATAACACAGACGTGATTGGCTTTAGTAAGACTTTTAATTCTTTAAAAATTAAAAATACAAAATCTGTATTATTGGTTGGAGCGGGTGGCGCTGCGAAAGCAATTTTATATTTTTTAAATAAAAGAAGTATTGAAAACATAGATATATTTGCAACGTCAATTAAAAGGGAAGGAAATCTCAAAAAAAAATTTAAATTTAAACGCTTTTTGATTAATTCAACTCATCTCAGAAAAAGATATGATTTGATCATAAATGCATCAAGCGCAGGGATGAATAAAACAAATAAAATCAACAGAAATATTTTAAAATTAGTTAAAAAGGCTAGAGGAGTAATTGATATAGTTTATAACCCAATTGACACAGACCTATTAAAAAAAGCTAAAAAACATGACATAAAATTCTCGGGCGGATTAATGATGCTTGTAGAACAAGCAAAACCATCTTACGAAATATGGTCTGGCAATAAAATAGAAATAGACAGAAAGATTTATCAAATGCTTATAAATAAAATATGATCAAAGTTGCAGTTACAGGAAACATAGGATCAGGTAAAACTGAATTTATCAAATTTATTTCAGGGCTGGGTTTCTCTTGTATATCATCTGATTCTATAATAGCAAAATTATACAAAGATAGCCGTACTAGAAAAATAATTTTAGAAAAATTAAAACTTAATGATCATAATTACAAACAAGAAATAATTAAAATGCTACAGAATGAAGAGTTCAATAGGAAACTCAAGAGAACAATATATCCTCTTCTATATTCCAAAAAAAAATTAATAGCCCAGAAGCATCAGTCTCATCAGCCAGTATTTTATGAAATTCCATTACTTTACGAAGAGAATTTGTTCAATAATTTTAATGTCACTGTATTCGTAAACTCGGACACTACTAAGAGGAAACAAAGAGTTTTAAACAGAGGCGTCTCTGAAGAATATTTTAAATTAATGAATAATAAGCAAATTAAAGAAAATATAAAAAAAAATAAATCAACTTTTACTGTAAACAATAATGGTTCAATCTTGAACTTACGCTTAAATATAATTAAATTATTAAATAAAATATGAGAGAAATTATACTTGATATTGAAACTACTGGCTTAAAATTTGAGGAAGGACACCGAATTATTGAAATTGGATGTATTGAACTTAATAAAAAAGAAGTTGGGGCAAACTATCATGAATATATAAATCCTTCTAAAACCCTTTCCGAAGACAATATTAAAATACATGGAATAACTAATGAATATTTGACAGATAAGCCAATTTTTGAAGAGATTGCTGACAGCTTCCTAGAATTTATCCATGATAGTTACATAGTCGCTCATAATGCATCTTTTGACATAGGCTTTTTAAACTTTGAGCTTGAGAAAATATCTAAACCAATAATATCGAAGGAGAGAGTTATAGACACAATTAAAATTGCTAGACAACGTTTTCCAGGGCAGCAAGTATCATTAGACGCACTTATAAAGAAATTAAAAATCAATACACTTATAAATAGAGATCAACATGGTGCGTTAAAAGATGCTAAAATCCTAACTGATGTGTATTTGGAGTTACAAGGCATAAACCAAATTGGATTAGAATTAAGTGATACTAAATTAGAAAAAATTAATCTAGCTAGTGAGCCGAATTATACATCCATCGTACTAACAAAAGAAGAGACAGAAGCCCATAAAGAGTTTATAAAAAATAAAATACCTAATTCAAATTGGGTCAAAACGTTGAAAAATTATGAGTAGTGAATTTATAGATATTGTGCTTTTTGGAGCTATTGCGATATTTTTAGTGTATCGCCTAAGGAGTATTCTTGGATCTTCTGACGGAAAAATTGTGAATATTAGAACAAAAAAAAATCCTCAATCGAAGTTTAAACCTAAAATAGTACCAAAAAATGATAATAACGAATTTTTAGAAGGCGCTAATAAAGCATATGAAATGATCGTCCAGGCTTATCAGAGTAACAGTATTGAAAAAGTAAAAGATTTGCTTACACCTGAGGCAATGCAAGCGATGGAACAAGCAAAAGCACCCAAAGAAATTAAATTTTCAGAAGTAAAGAATAGTTCTATTTTAGATGATAAATCTGATGACCTAAGATTAGTTAAGTCTGTAAAGTTTGAAACCGAACATTATAATGTTGCAAACAACGAAATACTGAATGTTGTCGAAGAATGGGGTTTTGAAAAAGATAAGAAATCCTCTGACCCTAATTGGAAGCTTTTTTCTATTAAACTTGTCTCATAAAATTAAATTTAATTTAAATAAACTACAAAGTAAAAAACCATTAGAAGAGCAACCTAATGAAAAAATTAGTATTTCAATCGGTGGTTCTAGTGAGAACAAAAAAAAGAGTGATAATTTAGATAAAAAAAATACAAAAGTAAAAAAAATTTTTTCTAAACCAGTTCTTTTAGATGCCAATCTTCATAAACAATTTAAAAATCATCACTTTAGCAAAATTGATTTACACGGACTAACCGTTGACCAAGCATACCAAAAACTAATTGAATATTTTTCAATCAACTATAAGAGGAAGAGCTTATTCCATATTGTGGTAACAGGCCTTGGCAATAAAACTAACGGAGAGGAATTTTTTACAGGAAAGATAAGAAGACAATTTCCTTTTTGGTTAGACACAGAAAAATTTCAATTTATGATAAAATCGTATTCACCTTGTAGAATACAACATGGAGGTTTAGGTGCTTTTTATATTAAGTTAAGATCTAAAGAATAAACTTCTTCTCATCGGTAGGTTTGATTTCTGACTTAACTGCGTCGGTAACCCACGCCTTATTTACAACTTCAGTTTTTTGATCACTTAGGTTTGCATCAAAACTAATTCTCTCAAGAATTTTTTCAAACATTGTTTGTAATCGTCGTGCGCCAATATTTTCAACCTCAGTATTTATTTGTTCAGTTAAGGCTGCTATTTCCTCTAAAGCCTCATCTTCAAAATGAAGTTCAATATTTTCTGTTGCAAATAGTGACTTATATTGTTTGGTTAAGCTATTATCAGTTTCTTTTAAAATTCTAATAAAATCATCTTTTTTAAGTGCATTTAGTCTAACTCTTACAGGCAACCTTCCTTGAAGTTCTGGGAGTAAATCACTTGGTTTGGATTGATGAAAAGCACCCGATGCAATGAATAATATATGATTTGTCTCGATAGTTCCATATTTTGTGCTTACAACTGTTCCCTCAATAAGTGGGAGTAAATCTCTTTGCACACCTTCTCTTGAAACATCTCCACCTCGTCTCTCACTATTGGGCGCAATTTTGTCAATTTCATCAATAAATACTATTCCACTTTCCTGAACACTTTTAATCGCATTTTGAACAACATTTTGCTTTTCTGCAATTTTCTCTATTTCTTCTTGAATTAGCGGCTCATAAGCTTCACCTATTTTAAGTTTTGTTTTCTTTTTATTTTTTAATCCTTTGCCAAATATATCGTTCATATTAATCATTCCCATTTGAGCGCCAGGCATTCCTGGTATGTCCAATGATTGAAAAGGATTGGATTTTTGATCTAATGCTATTTCGATATCTTTATCATTAAGTTGATTATCTCTGAGCATAGATCGAAATTTTTCCTTTGTTTCTTCACTTGGGTTGTCACCAAGCAGTGCCTTTAAAACAATTTCTTCTGCATTTGTTTTGGCCTCATCTATAAAGCGATCTCTTATCTTTTTCTTTTCCAAATTAATTGCAACCTCAATCAAATCTCTAATTATTTGTTCAACATCTCTACCGACGTATCCAATCTCTGTAAATTTAGTTGCCTCTACTTTTATAAACGGTGATTGTGTAAGTTTAGCTAATTTTCTTGCAATCTCAGTTTTACCGCAACCTGTTGGCCCAATCATTAATATATTCTTAGGGATTATATCATCTCTGAGCGTCTCATCTTTTACATTTAATCTTCTCCAACGATTTCGAAGAGCAATTGCGACCGCTTTTTTTGCATCATCTTGTCCTATAACATAACGGTCAAGTTCTTCTTTGATAACTTTTGGTGTAAGGGATTGGCTATCCATTAAATTTTTATTTCAGCAATATTTAAAGTTTCATTTGTATATATACAAAGTTCAGCTGCTACTTTAAGAGACTCAGTTGCAATTTCTTTTGCGGTCAAATCAGATTTTCTTTTTAAAGCCTTTGCTGCACTGAGTGCAAAGTTGCCACCTGACCCAATTGCAACAATACCTTCCTGAGGTTCCAGAACGTCCCCAGTTCCACTTATAAGAAATGTTTCACTTTTATCAGCGGCTATAATCATTGACTCTAATCTTCTAAGATACCTGTCGGTTCTCCAATCTTTAGCTAACTCAACACAGGCCCTTTTTAAGTTATATGAAAATTCTTCACATTTTTTTTCCAATCTATCAAATAGAGTTAAAGCATCAGCAGTCGATCCAGCAAATCCAACTATAATTTGGTCATTATGAAATGTTCTAATTTTATTGGCATTTGACTTAATGACAGATGTTCCCAAGGTTACTTGTCCATCGGATGCTATTACAACACTTTTATTGTCTCGTACACAAACAACAGTTGTTGAGCGTATTATTGTTTTATTTTTATCCATTATTCCTATAAATATAGGTACTAAATAGCTGATTACAAATGCGTGAATTTACATTCAATAGAGACACAAAAGAGACAAAAATATCAATAAAAATTAACCTTGATGGTTCTGGAGTAAATAAAATTGATACTGGGATTCCTTTTTTTGATCATATGCTTCAACAAATAAGCACCCACAGTTTGATAGATTTAGATTTAAAATGTGATGGCGACCTAAAAGTAGATATGCACCATACTGTCGAAGATGTCGGTATTGCCCTAGGAGAGAGTATAAAAAATGCTCTTGGTGATAAAAAAGGTATAACACGATTTGCATACTCTTATGTTTCTTTTGATGAAACATTAACAAGGTCAGTAATTGATCTTTGTAATCGCCCGTATTTTATTTGGAATGTAAAAACATCATTAGAAAAAGTTGGTGAAATGGACCAAGAGTTATTTTTAGAATTTTTTAAATCTATAGTTACTGAGTCAAGAATGAATTGCCATATCGAAACTTTATATGGAAAAAATAATCACCATATTATTGAAAGTTGTTTTAAATCATTTGCGCTATCCTTGAAAAAAGCAATATCAATTGATCCAAGAAAAACAAATATTCCAAGCTCCAAAGGGAAACTTTGAAAAAAAAAGTCATAGGACTTATTGACGGGCAATCTGGAAATATTGGATCGATTACTAAAGCAATCAAAGATATTATTAAAGGAAGGCCATACCAATTAAAAATTATTAAAAGTCATTTCAATTATTCTTCGTTCGATAAAATCATTTTGCCTGGACAAGGTGCTTATGCCACTCTTATGTCAAATTTAAAAAGATTTAAAATTATTAAACCACTAAAAAAATACTTAGAAAATAACTCATCATATTTAGGTATTTGCGTTGGAATGCAAATCTTGTCTAATCAAGGTTACGAAGATAAAATTACAAAAGGACTAGGAATTATAAACGGAGATATTAAAAAATTTAGAAATAAAAAACTTATAATTCCTCATATGGGTTGGAACACTATTAACTTAAACAAAGTTGACACCATTATTACAAATAGTTTTGACAAGAGGGACTTTTATTTTGTTCATAGTTATATTTTCCAAAACATTAAAAAATCAGACGTTTTAGCCTTCACTCTTTATGGTCAAAAATTCCCTTCTATTGTAAAGAAAGGCAATATTTATGGAGTACAATTTCATCCTGAAAAAAGCCACAAACATGGACTAAATTTGATAAAAAATTACATTTTGAAATCATGAATATATTCCCAGCAATTGACATAATAGACGGAAAATGTGTGAGATTAACCAAAGGCATCGCCGATGATAAAACAATCTATAAATATTCTCCCCTTGATATGGCTAAAACATATCAAGATGCAGGTTTCAATACTATCCACGTTGTCGACTTAGATGCCACTTTAGGCAAAGGTAATAATAATCAGGTTCTGAGCCAAATTAGAAGAAAAATTGATATCAATATCGAAGTTGCTGGCGGTATAAGAAGCAAAGATGCTGTAATTGATAAAATTAACGAAGGATTTAATACAATCGTAATTGGAACCTTTGCAATAAAAAATATTGATGAAGTTTTAAACCTTGATGATTCTTTAATTGAAAAACTATCCATTGCTTTGGATATAAAAGATAATCAAATTGCTTCTAATGGCTGGCAAGAAACAACTAATCAATCTATACAGCATATAATAGATAAATATAACGACCGCCCTATTCACTCATACTTTGTTACTGACGTTGCAAACGATGGTATGTTGTCTGGCTTAAATATGGACACGTTTAATACAATAAAAAAATTAACTAACAAACACATTACCATCGGAGGAGGGGTTAAGAACCTTAATGATATTGAATTGAGTAGATCAAATGGTTTCGATAATGTTGTTGTAGGAAAAGCTATATATGAAAATAAAATATCTATAGATAGTCTGGTCCAGTTTAATGCTTAAGACAAGAATAATTCCATGTCTTGATGTTATTAAAAATAAAGTTGTTAAGGGTGTTAATTTCAGAAACATAAGAGTCATGGGCAATGCAGTTGAAATGGCAAAATATTACTCTTTATCAGGGGCTGATGAGCTTTGTATGCTTGATATAAATGCATCATATCAAAAAAGAAAAACATTTATTAAAACTGTTGAGTCAATAGCTAAGGTTATAAATATCCCTTTAACCGTAGGTGGAGGAGTTTCAGATTTAAGTGATATAACAGATTTGCTTAATGCTGGAGCAGATAAAGTATCAATTAATTCCGCAGCAGTAAAAAATCCAAAATTAATTAGACAAGCCTCATTGAGACATGGCTCTCAATGCATAGTCGTAGCAATTGATGGAAAAAGGCACAAAGATAAAATGAGAGTTGTTATAAAGGGTGGAAGAGAAATCACGAAAAATGAACTTATTTCTTGGGCAAAGAAGGTTCAATCTCTAGGTGCCGGAGAAATATTAATGACCTCAATGGATACAGATGGTGTTCAAAATGGTTTCGATAGCAATATGCTAAAAAAAGTAACTAGTAATGTAAATATTCCTGTAATTGCAAGTGGCGGTGTTGGAAGTCTAGAGCATTTTTATTTAGGTCATTTGACAAGATCCACTGGTTTGTTAGCTGCGAGTGTATTTCACTCTAGAAAATATAAAATTAAGACTGTAAAAAAATATCTTATTAATAAAGGTGTCCCTGTCAGATTATGAGATATGATAAAGAAAATATTTTTGCAAAAATTTTAAAAGGTGAAATTCCTTGTGATAAGGTTTTTGAAAATAATAATGTGCTTTCATTCAAAGACATTAATCCTCAAGCAAAAACGCATATTCTAATAATTCCCAAGAGGCCATTCTTAGATATATCTGATTTCTTACAAAATGCGGATAATCTTTATCAAAGCAATTTTTGGAAATCTGTCGATGAAATTATAAATATTTTAGGCCTAAGAGATAAAGGTTTTCAAATTAAGACACACAAAGGTAAAGACGGCGGCCAAGAGGTATTTCATTTTCATCTGCATTTGTTGGCAGAAATTTAGGCTATCTTGCTTGAATATAATTAATTATATCTAAAACGCCTTTTATACTTTTAGCGTGTTCAATTACCATATCTACCTCTTTTTGATCACTGGAAACACCAAAAAGATATACAATTTGTTTTTGCACTTCAAAATCGTATTTAAATTTTTTTATATTAGAGTCTGTAAAAATCTTTGTAAAAAGTTGTGTACTAATAAATTTGTCTTTAGCTATATCATCAAGCCCATATCCAGTATCAATTGAAATTTCATTTAGCACTTCGTTAACACCATCCTGTTGCCAAGCAATTCTTACTGCCTCTAGGCGCATGTCGCCGTAAGGAACTACACCTGTTAAAAGAACTTTACCCAATTCAACTTCAACATCAATCCTTGTAAATAAAGTTGCATCGTAAGAGAAATATTTTTCTTTTATACCAAGCTTAATAGTTGCATCATCCCAACTTTCACTAAATGTTTTTTCATCTTCGTTTTCCTTAATGACAGTTTTTGCGCCTGTAGATACTAGTGACGGGCCACAGCCAATAAAAAATACTGACAGTAGAATTATAAAATGCTTAGTCATTTTTTAAACCAATTGATAATTTATAAAAATCATTCCTTGATATTTTATACTTACTTTTAAGCTGTTGATAAGCCTTTTTTATACCTACATCATTAATTATCGTCTTTATTTCTATAATATTGAAGTCATTAATCTTGTCAGTCTCTTTTTCAATGCTAACTGCTAAAACTAACTCACCTTTAATTTCAGAGTAATTAAAATCTTCATAATTATTGTAATCTATATAAATTCTCTCCTCATATAATTTAGTTAGTTCTCTAAGTATTACAATTTCAAATGTTTCCGAAATAGATGCAATAGCATATACATCCTTTTGTAATTGTTGTTTAGTTGAGTAAATTATTAAATTATTAACTTTATTATTAAAAAGAATTTTTTCTTTATGATCTTTTTTTTTTGGAAGAAAACCAATAAAAGTAAATTTTTTTTTATTTAAGAAACCACTTAATTGAATGCCTGAAATTAGAGCACTAGCACCAGGTATTGAATATACTTTTATGTGATTTTTAAACAAAAAATTTATTAATTGACTCCCAGGGTCTGATATAAGGGGAGAACCAGAGTCTGATATCAATGATATCACTTGATTAGATTTTAATAATTTATATATGTAACCTTTCTTTTTGTTAAAGTCGTGATCAGTATACTTAGACAATGATGTTTTGATGTCATATCTTTTCAAAAGCTTTTTACTATTAGTGGTGTTCTCACATAAAATTAAATTAGAATTTTTTAAAACATTTATAGCTCTTAATGTGATATCATCTAAATTTCCTATGGGAGTTGAAACTAAATAGAGACCCGGGTTCATTATGAATTTATTTAAAACTATAACTATATTACTTACATTAATATCATTTTTTAGTTGTGCCCCAACAACAATCGAGAAAAAAAAGCCAATTGAAAAAGCAACAGATAAAGTTAAAGAGATAGAAATTCTTGAAGAGAAAGAGGAGGAAGTAAAGAAAGTTGAGACAATAAAAAAACCATCAAAACCCGTAGATAAAATAATTGATTTTAATAATATCGATAAAATAATTGTCTTTTTATCAGAGGATGAAATTTTAACATCCTTGTTTTACGATGTTTTTTTAGAAGAAATTAATAACTTTCCTGATATCAAAAAAATAGAATTTATCTATTCAATTGATGAAATACAAAACTTAATCAACAATTCGCTTATTATAGGCCCTACCAATTCAAAAGATTTGTTCGACTTGCCAAATAAACTTGGTGAAAATACATTCACGATTTCTTTATCAAATGACTTTTCTGTAATGAATAAATATGCGGATAATGAAATCATTTTCGTATTTAGTAGCCCTTACCAACATGTTGAAATACTTGAGGGTTATATCAATTCGTCAAACTCACTTGGTGTATTATATAAACAAAACGAATATGGATTGAAATTATTTGAATATTTTAAAGATACCTATCCATTAAAATATATTAAATCATCTCCATTTGGCGACAGTGCAGTAGATTTAGAATTATCAGTGAAGTTGATGGGAGACTTAAACATATATGACAATATAATTATTTTCGATGATACATTTAGCTATAAAGATTTAGTGGGATATTTAGCAACAGAGGATGGAACTTATCCCCTTGAGAGAACATACCTAATTGACAATTTTTTAGAGCAAAGAAAGAATTTAGAAAATTATTATAAGCCTATTAATCGGACTTTCTTGAAAAATATTGATCTGGCAACTATGGATGAACCGCATCGGGAGTTCTTCTTCAGGACCTCAGTAAAAATATCACTTACTATTGCTAACCAAATTCTAAAAAACAATTTTTTACCAAGCGCTATTGATTTAGATAATTTTGGAAGATTGCCGTTAGAAAATATGATGATTAATTATCCTGTAATATTTGATTAGATAATTTTTTAAAAGCTTCATACCTGTGAGAATTTAATAATTTTTGTTTCTTATTCATTTCAGCGAATGTCTTATTATTATCTGTAGGAATAAAATATGGATCATAACCAAAACCATTATTGCCTCTCTTATCTCTAATTATAAAGCCTGGTACGGATCCTGATACTTTATATCTTTGGTTTTTCCCTAAAACGCAAATAGAACAAAAAAAAGTCGCATCAACATAACTTAAGTTTTCAAATTTGTTAAAAATAAAATTTATAACCTTTTGCTCTCCTCCTAATTTTTTTGCCTCTCTTGCTGTTTTTATTCCTGGATAGTTATTTAATTTATTTACAACAAATCCACTATCATCACATAGTACGAGTGTATTTGTTTTACTTAAAAAATATTTCGATTTAATTTCACAATTTTCTTCGAAAGTTTCACCATCCTCAGTAGGCTCACCAATATTGTTAAATTCATTTAGATTTAAAACTTCATATTCACTAAATAGATTGAAGTACTTTATATAAAAAATAAATTCTTCTAATTTTCCTGTATTATTAGTGCCAAGTAATAAATTATTTTTCAATTGCCAAGTTTTGAATATTAAAAATTTCTGGCATCGATCCCTCAACTAGTTCTATAAAACTCATAATAGTTTTCTTGCTAAATTTAGCCTCTTCACCAGTAGATTGAAATTCTATAAATTGACCATCATTTGCCATTACCACATTGCAATCTACCTCAGCACTTGAGTCTTCAATATAATTTAAATCTATGCATGATGTTCCTTTAACAACACCAACCGATATTGCTGCAACTTGATTAACTATAATTGCCTTTGATAAATTAAATTTATTTTTGAACTCATTAATTGATCGAACAAGACTAACGTATCCGCCAATGATAGATGCCGTTCTTGTTCCTCCATCAGCACTAATCACATCACAATCAATCTTGATAGTTTTTTCGCCAAGTATATCTAAATTTACAGCACACCTTAAACTTCTTCCAATGAGTCTCTGAATTTCTTGTGTTCTTCCAGACTGCCTACCTTTGGCTGCCTCTCTGTCCATTCTTTCAGATGTAGATGAAGGTAACATACCATATTCTGCAGTTAACCAACCTTTCCCAGAATTTCTTAAAAATCCAGGAACTCTATCTTCAATAATAGCTGAGCAACAGACATGAGTATTTCCTAACTTAACTAAACACGAAGATTGATTATTTGGTTGAAAGCCTGGAATTATTTCTAAACTTCTAATTTTAGAGAGCTCTCTATCATTTCTTGTATATCCAGACATTTATGTTTAATTATTTTAAATTATAAGATTAATTAAGATTAATGAATAAAAAAATTACAGATATTGGAGCACGATCAAAACTTATATTCAAGTCACTTGTCGAAAGTTACTTGAAAACAGGCGAGCCTATGGGCTCCAAAGCACTTAGTTCAAAAATTTCTTATAAACTCTCACCAGCTACAATAAGAAATGTTTTAAATGAAATAAATTTTCACGGACTTATACAAAAAGGTCATTTCTCCGCAGGCAGTATACCAACTGATTTAGGTTTACAATTTTATACTCATGCACTTTTAGAGCCAGGATCAATTAGTAAAAGTGAAAAAGAGATTATTGAGAAGTCATCTAAAATGAATAATCTTTTAAATGAACAAGAAATAATTACTAACACTTTAATTGGCCTATCGAAACAAGCTAGTCTTGTTATTAATAATGAAAAAATATCAAAAATTAGAAAAATTGACTTTCACAAAATCGATAATCATAAAGTAATATTCATCATAGAGCATGAGGATGGGTATACATCAAATAGAATAGTAGAAATTGATGAAAATATTCAAACAGAAGATTTAAATAGTATTGGCAACTTTATAAATAAGTTTTCAAAATCTATGTCACCTACAGAAATTCAAAATAATATAAAAATATTTATAAAATCTGCAAAAAATCAAATAACCAACACCTCAAAAAAACTATTGCTGAAAGGAATAAAAATTGAAAAATCTCAAAATACAGAAACCTTTTTTGTTAGAGGCCTGCCAAATTTAATTAAGAATAATTTAGAAACAGACCTAGACAGCATAAACGAGCTTTTGAGTGATATTGAAACAGGTAAAATGGCAAACAAAATGATTAAGGCCTTGAAAAAATCAAAAGGAGTGCAAATATTTATTGGAAGTAACACTAATTTTTTTAAAAATACAAACTTATCTATGATTTTATCAAATTATAAAACTAAAAATGGACTCACTGGTGCTATTGGTGTCATAGGTCCAAAAAGAATTGATTATCAGCGAATTGTTCCTATTGTGAGCTATATGTCTGAAACAATATCAAAAAAATAAAGGAATTATTATGGAAGAAGAAAAAAAATACGAAGATCAAGCTGAACAACAACAAGAAAATGTTACAGAAAATCAAGAAACCACTGAGACTGATATAGATGAAAATTCAGATGCTAATGAAGATGAAATCCAAAAACTTAAACAGGAAATTGAGAGTTTAAAAGACCAAAGGTTAAGAGCTGTTGCTGAACTGGAAAACTTTAGAAAAAGGGCAGAAAAAGATCAATCAGATGCACTTAAATATGGTATAGCTAATTTTGCAAAAGAAATAATTAATATCGGTGACAATATCGAGAGAGCAAAATCAAGTATTTCAGAGGAAGTGAGATCTAATGAAAGCATTAAGTCTGTTGTTGATGGATTAGATCTAATAGCACAATCTACTATGGCCACTTTCGAAAAAATTGGCATCAAAAAAATTGAAAGTATAAACCAAAAATTTGACCATAATTTACACCAAGCTATGATGGAAATTGAAAAAAATGACTGTGAGCCCGGAACTATTGTTCAAGAACTAATTCCAGGCTACACATTGCATGATAGGTTACTAAGACCAGCAATGGTAGGGGTATCAAAAAAATCTCAAGAAAATCAAGGCGATAAAGCCATCAAAGAAGAAGAGAAATCCGAAAAGTAAGAAAATTCAATAGTTTTAATGCTCTTGAATTAAGTAAGTATCAACCCATATAAATATAAGATTATTTAATTTAAATTAGGAAAAACAATATGGCTAAAGTAATTGGAATTGATTTAGGTACCACAAACTCTTGTGTGGCAATAATGGATGGAAAGAATCCAAAGGTAATAGAGAATTCTGAAGGTGCGAGAACAACACCTTCTGTTGTAGCTTTTACTGAAAGCGAAAAACTAATTGGTCAATCTGCGAAAAGACAAGCTGTCACAAACCCTGAAAATACACTTTATGCCGTAAAAAGATTTATTGGCAGAAGTTTTGAAGATGACACTGTGCAAAAGGATGTAGGCTTATCTCCATTTAAAATTATTAAAGGTAATAACGGTGATGCATGGGTTGAAGCTCAGGGTGAAAAATATAGCCCCAGTCAAATCTCTGCTTTTATTCTTCAAAAAATGAAAGAGACAGCTGAGTCTTATACAGGAGAAACTATTACACAAGCAGTGATAACTGTCCCTGCTTATTTCAATGATGCACAAAGGCAAGCAACTAAAGATGCTGGCAAAATTGCTGGCTTAGAAGTTTTAAGAATTATTAATGAACCAACCGCTGCTTCATTAGCATATGGACTAGATAAAAAACAATCAGGCACTGTAGTTGTCTACGATTTAGGCGGTGGTACATTTGATGTATCAATTTTAGAAGTTGGCGATGGTGTGTTCGAAGTTAAGTCGACAAATGGTGACACACACTTGGGTGGCGAAGACTTTGATTTAAGAATTATTGATTTTTTAGCTAGCGAATTTAAAAAAGAGCAAGGTATAGATTTAAAAAATGACAAATTAGCATTACAACGTTTAAAAGAGGCTGCTGAAAAAGCAAAAATAGAACTTTCAAGTTCAACTCAAACAGATGTAAATTTACCTTTTATTACAGCTGATCAATCTGGGCCTAAACACTTAAATGTAAAACTTACCAGAGCTAAGCTTGAAGAGCTGGTTGACGACTTGCTTCAAAATACAATTGAACCCTGTAAAAAAGCTTTAAGTGACGCTGGTCTATCAGCAAGCGACATAAACGATGTCATTTTAGTCGGTGGAATGACAAGAATGCCCAAAGTAACAGAAATTGTTAAAAACTTTTTTGGGAAAGATCCTAGCAAAGGTGTTAATCCCGACGAAGTTGTAGCTATGGGAGCGGCCATCCAGGCAGGTGTGTTACAAGGTGATGTAAAAGATGTCTTGCTTTTAGACGTAACTCCACTTTCTTTGGGTATTGAAACACTAGGTGGAGTATTTACAAAGTTAATTGAGAGAAATACGACCGTTCCTACAAAAAAGAGCCAAGTATTTTCAACAGCAGAGGACAATCAAAATGCCGTTACTATCAGGGTCTTTCAGGGAGAAAGAGAAATGGCTGCTGATAACAAGCTTTTAGGTCAATTCGATTTAGTCGGAATACCTCCTGCTCCAAGAGGAACACCACAAATCGAGGTGACTTTCGACATTGACGCTAACGGTATTGTCAATGTATCTGCAAAAGATAAATCTACAGGAAAAGAGCAACAAATTAAAATCCAAGCATCTGGTGGTTTATCAGATGAAGAGATTGACAAAATGGTTAAAGATGCTGAAGCCAATGCTGAAACAGATAAAAAGAAAAGAGAAGAGGTTGATGTTAAAAATCAAGCCGATAGTCTTGTCTTCCAAGTGGAAAAAAATATTAAAGAGCATGGCGATAAAATTAGTCCCGAAGATAAGTCTAAAATAGAAGCAGACTTAAAAAATTTAAAAGAGGCACTCGAAAAAAATGAGATTGAGAACATAAAACAAAAAACACAAGACCTAACTCAATCGTCTATGAAAATGGGTGAAGCTATGTACAAAGATCAACAATCATCTGAGGCTCCTGGTGCGGAACAACCTAAGCAAGAAGATAACACAGGTGAAACTAAAAATGATGATGACGTTATAGATGCAGACTACGAAGAAGTAGACGACGATAAAAAAGCAAGCGGACAGTAACTCTTAGCTTGGTTTAAAATATTATGGCTGAGGATTTTTATGACACTCTTGGTATATCCCGTGAAGCTAGTGACTCTGAAATAAAAAGTGCTTACAGAAAATTAGCTATGAAATATCATCCTGATCGAAACCAGGGTGACTCTGCTGCTGAACAAAAATTTAAGGATGTGAGTCAAGCATATGAAATTTTAAAAGATCCAAAAAAAAGACAAACTTATGATCAATTTGGCCATGCTGCTTTTGAACAAGGCGGTGGTGGAGCCGGCGGATTTGGTCAACAAGGCTTTGGCGGTTTCTCAGATATTTTTGAAGATATTTTTGGTGCATTTGGTGAGGGCGGACAGCGCGAAAGCAGAGGGGATGACTTGCGCTACGATGTTACTATTGACCTAGAAGAGGCTTTTAGTGGAAAATCACTAGAAGTAACGATACCCAAAATGATTAATTGCCCTGAACAGCATAGTTATAAAAGTTGTTCTACTTGCCAAGGTTACGGAAAAGTTAGGACTCAGAGCGGTTTTTTTTCAATGGAGAGGACCTGTGGTAGATGTGGTGGAACTGGCCAAGAAATGAAGGGTCGATGTTCAAAATGCAGCAATACTGGAAGAATTAAAAAAAATAAAAAAATTCAAATCAAAATACCTGCTGGAGTTGAAACAGGTAACAGGATTAGAATGAGTGGAGAAGGAGAGGCTGGAGAAAGAGGTGGCTCCTATGGAGACCTTTACATTTTTATAAATATAAATAACCACAAACTTTTCCAGAGAGAACGAGATAACATTATTTGCGATGTTGCTATACCTTTTACTACAGCAACTTTGGGCGGAAATATAGAAGTTCCTACTATAGAAAAAAAAATGGTTAATGTTTCCATACCAAAAGGAATGCAGTCAGGTCATAAACTCAGAATCAAGGGCAAGGGAATGAGTATTCTGAGAACAAATACAAGAGGTGATATGATTGTTAAAGTACATGCTGAAACACCAGTAAACTTATCTTCAGATCAAGAGAAACTTTTAAATCAATTTAATGAAACCCTTACTAAGAAAAACTCTAAAATGACAGAAGGGTTTTTTGATAAAGTAAAAAAAATGTTTAATTAATGAATTATTGTTTTGATTTTATCGAAACACCAATAATTAAACTTTTTGTCCTAGATAGTTCAGAGGGAGTCCACTTTATTATAAAAGATAATGATAAAAGAATTAAAAAAATACTTAATTTATATAACCCAACTAAAGGTTTAAAATTAAAAAAAGCAAATATATTAATAAACAATTTATTGAAAGGTAAAATTTCTAAACAAAAAAATATTAAAATAAAATTCCTCGATGGAACTACACTACAAAAAAAAGTTTGGACAGAAATTACTAAAATTCCTTATGGTCATACAATTTCTTACAGCGAGCTTGCTAAAAAAATAAAGAGACCAGATGCAGTAAGAGCTATAGCTTCAGCAGTTGGTAAAAATCCTGTTGGATTATTGGTTCCTTGTCACAGAGTAGTAAAAAAAAATGGAGATTTTGGAAGATATATGTGGGGTGATAAAATTAAGAGAAAAATACTAGATATAGAGGGTAGAGGAACGGCTGACTCGACATATAGAGGAGGAAAGTGAGATACCGAATCAGCCCCCGCATGAATGCTAACTGAACACTAATAAATATTTTGATATAGTCAAAGTTGTTCAATTATTAAATATCCAAAAATGAATTTAAAATCGATTTTATCCTATAGTTTTCAGTCATTTTACCTTGCTGGGAGTTTTTTATTATTATTTGTTTTTTTGCCCACATTTTACAATTTATCGATTGGTATCTCTTTAAGTGTTATCGGTCTAGTAATACTGATATCTAGATTTTTTGATGTCTTCTCAGACTTTTTAATTGGTTATTTAACAGAAAAAAGAATTATTTCAGGTCGATCAAGAAAAAATCAAATTCTTTTAGGAATAATAATATTTATTTTCTCCTTATTTGGTCTTTACGTTTTCCAACCTTCTAATATTTATTATTTTATTTTTTTTTATAACTTAGCATTGATAAGTTACTCAATTGCAATCATTCCTTACGACTCTATAGTTATCGATCAAAAAAAAATTTTAAAAAAAAGATTTCGTTTGGCAGCAGTCAAAGAAGTATTTGCGATTTTAGGAGTTCTTGCAGCTCTTATTATTCCAACGACTATTTCAAATTTAAATAATGTTGAGCTATTAAACACAGACGTTATAAAAACAAGTGGTTTTATTTTTATTTCTCTTGCAATTATAGGGGGATTAATTTTTTATTTTTTCTATGATGATGAACTGAATTACAAGCCAAATGAAATTTCTTGGATAAAATTAAATACTTTCATTAAAAAAAATAAAAAAATCTTACCTTTTTCTTACATTACATTTTTTAATTTACTTGCTAATAATTTTACTGCCAATTTATTTATTATATTTGTATCTGAATATTTGGGTCTTAGTGATTATGCAGGCCACTTATTAATTTTGTATTTTCTTATAACATTAATTTCCACACCATTTTGGTATTTTTTTGGAAAAAAATTTTCAAATATGTTTTTATTACAGATTGGAACCAGTATAACTATTTTTGGCTTTTTGTTTGTTATTTTCACTAGCAGTGATTATTGGCAAATATATATATTTGTCATACTTATTACAGGAATTGGAATTGGAATTGATCTCATAATACCCCAGATTGAGTTAGCTGATATATTAGATTTAAATAATGAAAATCGTTTATCGCAGTTTTTTACCTCATTTTTCTCAATCATAAGAAAAGCCGCTATAGGAATTGCTGCTGGTATAGCACTAACGGGATATGGTTACTTACAATCAATAAATTTTACAATTCACCCAAATATTCCAAATATTATGATATTTTATTTTTTTATACCACTTACCATTAAATTGTTCGTATTAATCTTAGTAATGAGATATAGAAGTAAATTCAATGTCTCAATTAGAGAGTAAAAAACACGTAATATACATACTAGGCACTGTTGCTTTTTTCTTATTTTCAATTGCAGACACTATTATAAAGTTAATTGGAGATTTATATAAAGACACAGTTATATTTTCCATAGCGAGTTTCTCTGCAATAATCCCAGTTATCTTTTATTTATTTTATAGAAAGAGCTTAGAAGAAATAAAAACAAGCAATTATAAACTTCATTTTATAAGAGGTATCTTAATGACTTTGACCTATTATTTTGTTGTAAAAGGTATAATTCTATTACCTTTATCTATTGCTTATCCAATAATTTTGTCAGCTCCTGTGTTACTCTCAATTATGGGAATAGTAATTTTAAAGGAGTCGATTTACCTATCCAAAATAATTTCTTTAATACTAGCCATGATTGCTGTTTTTATGGTCTCAGGTTTTAGTTTAAACGCAGGTTTTAATGCTTTGGGAGTAACATTTCTTATATTAGGAGTAATTTCATTGGCGTGTCTAGATTTTACAGTGCGAGTTTATGGGAAATCTGAAAGAACTATGGCTTTGACTTTTTATAGTATGGGAATTACTGGCATAATTTTCACAGTATTTTCAATTAACCATTACAAAGATATCGCTTTGTACGATTTTTTAATAATGGTAGGCGCAGGGCTTATTGATGGTGTCGCCATGATGGTCTTAATTTATTCTCTTAGGAGAATAGAAGCTTCATTTTTTAGCATCACACATTATTCACAGATCATTTTTGGAATAGTAATAAGTATTGTTGTTTTCAATCACTTCCCCTCAATTATAGAATTATGCGGTGCTATTTTAATAATAATTTCTGGATATCTTGTTTATTCTAAATTAAAAAAGCTAAATTGACTGCTTTTCCATTGGGTAAATGGAGCAACCTGAAATTTTCCACTCTCCCTTGTCTTTAATGAGCGAGTACATTGCTAAATAAGAAACATTATCTTGCGAGACGATTTGTAGTTGATGATATACTGCTCCTTCAAAAAATTTTGACTCCATAAAATAGTAATTTTTAGGATTATAAACAGGCCCATAATAGTTTTTCACCATACTCATAAAATCTTGAGGATTATTGAACCTCATTTTGATGTAAGGTGAGGCATGGAAGAAAGCCCCTTCAGCATCTTTGTTAATGAAGGCCTTTAGTTGACTTTCAATCACTGCTTGTGTTTCACTAAACTCAATTTCATCAATAGTTTCTGCAATCGATATAGTGCTAAAAAGTAAAATGCATAAACTGGTGTAAATTAATTTTTTAAACTGCATAATATTTATATGCGTAATTAAACAATATAGATGAAAATCATTTTAATTATATTCGCCTTATTTTTGAACATATCCTACAGTTACGCAGATCAAAATAGCCCAAAACTTGATGAATTATTCAGTCAGCTCTACGAGGTAAAGGACTCAAAAGAACAAAGTCTAATTATATCAAAAATATGGGGAGAATGGATGAAAATTGAAAATCCAGATGTAAAAATAGTAATGGATAACATTTCAGATTTTTTTGAATCTAAAAACTACCAATCTGCGATATCAGCTTTGACTCTTGCTATTGAGTTAGAGCCAAATTACGCGGAGGCATACAACAAAAGGGCAACTTTTTATTTTATGATGGGAGACTATGAAAACTCTATGAGAGATATTGAAGCTACATTGTATCTTGAACCAAGACATTTTGGTGCATTAGACGGTTTGAGTAGAATTCTTATAAGCTACAAAAATTATGATGGAGCACTTAAGGTTTATCAAGAAATGAAAAAGTTAATGCCAAATGATTTGTCTGTTGATATGAAAATTGAAAATCTTAATCAAATGGTTTCAAAGGAAACTTAAATTAATCAATTTGTTAAGAAAACAGATTAACGAAATAATGAAATTTATTGCCCCTTGCCACCTTCCTCCTCGACAATGTCTCAACCCAAGCGGCTAGGGGACGAGTATAATATTCGAATTTTGGTTGATATGAAACAGATTTCTTATAATTTAAAAAGCCTATCAAATAAGAAAAATATCGTTATAGATGTTATTTAAAAATTAATTAGTTATAAATTGAGCTGTGAAAAAAAAATTTAACACAAAAGTAATTCACTCTGGGCATGGCCCAGATAAAGAAACGGGAGCCGTTATGCCACCAATACATCTTTCATCAACCTTCAAACAAATGGAACCCGGAAATTTTGAGTATGAATATGCCAGAACCAAAAATCCTTCTAGAGATGTATTAGAAAAATTACTGGCACAAATTGAGTCTGGAGATAAAGCTTTTGCATTTGCATCTGGCATGTCAGCAATTAATACAGTTTGTGACCTATTTGGCACAAACTACCATATAGTTTGTTCTGATGATGTATATGGGGGTACTCGTAGGTTATTCGATAAAGTTAAATCAAACATTGACGTAACTTACATCGACTTTGATAAAAATATAAACTGGAATGATGAAATAAAAGAAAACACAAAATTTATATGGATTGAAACACCTTCAAATCCTTTAATGAAAATTATTGATATTAAAAACACTGTTAATATTGCAAGTGAGTTTAAATTACCTGTGATTTGTGACAACACATTTGCCTCTCCATATAATCAGAGACCACTTGAATTAGGCGCAGATATGGTAGTGAGTTCTTCAACAAAATATTTAGGAGGCCACTCAGATATTGTTGGTGGGTCTATTGTTATTAAAGAAAATAAGGAATACGCTGAAAAAATTTCTTTTATTCAAAATGCAGTTGGGGCTGTCCCCTCTCCCTTTGATTGTTACTTATTAACAAGAAGCATTAAAACACTCTCTGTAAGAATGAAGCAACATAATGAAAATGCTATTGCTGTGTCTAATTACTTATCCAATCATCCTAAGATAGAAAAAGTTTTTTTTCCGGGTACTGATAAAAGGCACAAGGAAATTGCAGAAAAACAAATGGATGGTTTTGGTGGAATGATGTCTTTTGTAATTGACTCAGATATTAATGGGGTAAAAACTTTTCTAAAAAATTTAAATTTATTTACACTCGCGGAAAGCCTAGGAGGAGTCGAAAGTTTGATCGAGCATCCAGCCATTATGACCCATGCTTCTATAGATCCATCAATTAGAGAAAAATTAGGTATATCAGAAGCATTACTAAGAATATCTGTGGGTATTGAAGATGTAGATGATTTGATCTCAGATTTAGACCAAGCCCTATCAAAGATTTAAAATGAGAGACATAGTTGATTTTATTGGCAATACGCCACTTATTAAACTCAAATATCCATCTGAAATTACGGGTTGTAATATTTATGGTAAAGCAGAATTTATGAATCCAGCTGGTTCCATCAAAGATAGAACGGCGTTGGGTATAATCCTTGATGCTGAAGAGAATAATTTAATTGAACCAGGCGGCACTGTCGTTGAGGGTACCTTTGGAAACACAGGTATTGCTTTAACAATGATTAACAATGCTAGAGGATACAAAACTATAATTGTAATGCCTGACGGTGCATCAGAGGAGAAGCAAAGCATTTTAAGGAATATGGGGGCAAAGCTTAAAGTTGTGCCAACTAAACCTTATTCTGATCCGGGTAATTATCAGCATGTATCAAAGAGGTTAGTTGAAGATCTACAATCAAAAGGAGAGACTTCAGTTATGTGGGCAAACCAATTTGACAACACAGCAAATTACAAATTTCACGCAAAAACCACAGCTAAAGAAATATTCAATCAGCTTGAAGGAAAAGTAGATGGTTTTACTTGTGCAATTGGGTCGGGTGGAACATTAGCAGGTACATCTATTGGACTTAAAGAATTAAATTCAAATATAAAAATAGCTTGCACAGATCCACAAGGTGCTCAAATGTATAATTATTTTAAATATTCTAAATTGGAAGTTAAAGGCGATCCATCAGAAACGGAGGGAATAGGCCAGTATAGAGTGACAAAAAATGTTGAACCTTCCCTAATTGATTTTTCATACCATATTACTGATTATGAAGCGTTTGAACTTTTATATAAAATGGTCAAAACAGAAGGTTTATTTCTTGGCTCTAGTTCTGGAGTAAACGTAGCAGGGGCTATCGAAATGGCTAAAGAAATGGGACCAGGTAAAAACATTGTTACAATTCTGTGTGACGATGCTAACAAGTATTTTAGTAAGTTATATAACAAAGAATATCTGATATCAAAAAATCTTCCCGTACCCGAGTGGCTTTAAAATATTAATCACTATCAAAAGTCATTCTTTTTAATGTTCTATCTTTTAACACAAAATGGTGCATAAGTGCAGCTCCTGAATGTATAAAAAATAAAACTAATAAAACATTACTAGAATATTCATGGAAACTTTTTAACAAGTACCTTGAATCACTGTTGTGATCTAATAAATTTATTAATTCAAAATTTAAAAACATTACCGTGTCACCTTGTAAGTTTGTAAGGATGTATCCAGATATTGGTTGTAAAAAAAATATTGAGTAAAATAAAAAATAGTTAGTTTTCGCAACATAAATTAATATTTTATTTTTTAAGATGGGCTTAGGCCTAATATTGATAAATTTCCAACTTAATCTAAAAATGGCTAGGACAAGAATTAAAAGGCCTAGTGTGTTGTGTATCATCAATATTTCATAGTAATACTCGAAATTATTCTCTAAATTCTTACCTAGTAAATATGTTGCAATTATTAGAGCAGCCATAATCCAATGAAATAACTTGCTAATTAAACCGTAATTATCTGCGCTGTTTGCTAACTTCATTATCTTCAATTATGTATGTTAATATTGTTGATTATAAATGAAATTAAAAAATTTATTTTTATCGTTATTTTTATTTTTTTCCATAAGTGTTTATTCTAAAGATTTTATAATCATTCAGTCTACAACAAGCATTGCTAATACGGGTTTGCTTGATCTTTTAGCATCAGAATTTAAAAATAAAACTGGAATAAGTGTAAGACCTATTGCAGTTGGAACTGGCAATGCTATTGCAAACGCAAAAAGGGGCGATGGAGATTTATTATTTGTTCATTCAAAAAAAGATGAATTAGAATTTATAGATGAAGGCTACGGTGTTCAAAGATATGAGGTTATGTACAATAAGTTTATTTTAGTTGGTCCAAAATCTGACCCACTGAAAATATCACAAGAGGAAGATATTTTATCCGCATTAAAAAAAATATATAACTCAGAATACAAATTTATTTCAAGAGATGATAATTCTGGAACTCATAAAAAAGAACAAGAATTATGGAGTTTAGCAAATATCAAAAAATTTGACTCTGATAAATATATAAAAACTGGGACAAGCATGGCCAATACATTAAATATTGCCTCTGAAATTGATGCCCATACGATAAGTGACAAAGGCACCTGGCTATCTTTTAAAAATAAAAATAATTTAAAAATTCTCTTTGAGGATGGTGATGAATTACATAATCCTTATGGAATTATTGCAGTCAATCCTGAAAAATTTCCTCATGTTGAGTATAACAAATCTCAGAAGTTCATTGAATGGTTGATTGCAGGTGAGGGCAAAGATGTTATTAATAGGTTTACATATAACGGTGAAAAGTTGTTTCATACCAATTAATATTACCTAAATGCTAACTTTTGAAAAAATACAATCCGCAGTTTTTATCACAATTTATGTAAGTATTTTTTCAACATTAATTGCATTTTTTTTATCAATGATTTTTGGCTATTTAATTGCTATTTATCAATTCCAATTAAAAAAACCAATTGTAATTTTCTTAAGCTCTCTTACCTCTATACCTCCCGTATGCGCAGGGCTATTAGTCTATATACTCATAAGTAGATCTGGACCCTTAGGTTGGATGGAAATTTTATATTCTCCTATAGCAATGATCATTGCCCAGATCGTAATTATCTTCCCAATTATGATCACTTTAATAATTAAAAACATTGAAGAGGATTACCCAATTTATAGAGATGAATTAATGTCTTATGGAGCGTCCAAAAAAGACATAATTTTCATACTCTTTTCAAATAAAACAAATATCTACATAACAGTTCTTTTATTAGGCTTTGGCCGAGCTATTAGTGAGTACGGTGCGGCTGCAATAGTAGGAGGTTCAATTGATCACTTCACAAGAAACATGACAGCTACAATTGCATTAGAAACATCTAAAGGCAATGTCTCACTAGGTATTGTTTTAGGAGTTATTCTTATCTCTTTGACACTTTTAATTTCAATATCTCTTAACTTTTTAAATAAAAAATGATTAAAATTAATAATATTTCATATGCAATTAATGGAAAAAATATACTTTCAAATATCAATCTAAATATTAGAAGGAACAAAATTACAGTAATTACTGGAAAAAATGGTTCTGGTAAAAGTTCCTTAATAAAAATTATAAATAAAATTATTTTTCCCAGTAAAGGATCAATTAAATCTGACTACTCTGAACCTATTCCGATGCTTTTTCAAAAACCTATTTCTTTAAATAAAAGTCTAGAGGATAATTTTTTATTATTAAGCAATATTAAGAAATCCAAGGTAAATAAGTCTTATTTTAATCTTTTCAATTTAAATAAATTAAAAAAACGTAAGTTTCAAAATTTATCGGAAGGTGAAAAGCAGAAAGTGTTTATATCTAGATTTATGAGTTTTGAACAAGATTTAATTATACTTGACGAACCTAATCAAAATCTAGACCTTGAGAGTGAAAAATCTTTTTTTTCATCTTTGTCTAAAATGAAAAATAAAACTATCGTATTAACGTTACATAATTTAACCTATATAAAAGATTTTGCAGATTATTTAGTAATTTTGGACTCAGGAAAGATAATATTTAATGACACTATTAAAAAATTTACAAAAAAATAAGTCTATAATTTTTTATGTTACGTTAATAAGTTATGTTTAAATTAATTTTAATTTTCTCTCTTCTTGCACAGTCATTACTCTATGCAAACCCAATATCTGATAGACAAGAATTAATGAGAGATTATAACAAACTCATGAGGGCAGCAAATAACTTGATAAGAGAAAATGAAATAAATGATGACCTAGCATCAATTTATGAAGAAATAGAAGAGATAATGAGAGTATATCCGACTTTATTTCCAGATGACTCTTTTGGTGATAAGACAAAAGCTAGTACTGACATAATTGACAATAGGGAATTATTTAATCAAATTGCAAAAGAGACCGAGAACAATGCAGTGCTTGCCAAACTTTCTGCTCAAGAAGGAGAATTTGAAAATGTTATGCAATTCCACCAAAATCTTTTTGGAAGCTGTAAGAGTTGCCATTCTCGCTTTAAAAATTAATAAAAATGAATTTACTAAAAATTTTTTTTCTATTTTTTTTTCTGTTAACTAATTTATTATTTGCTCAGAGTAATACAATGAAATACACACCTATAGATACCGAAGAGTCGTTTAAAAGAATTCAGGAGGGTGCAATTGTGATCGATGTTAGATATCCAAAAGAACATAATATGATACGAATTGAGAACTCACACAATATACCTTTTAAAGAAATAACTGTTGAAAAAATCAACTCCATAAACCCCGATAATAAGGATATTATTATTCACTGTACTGCAGGTATTACCTCTAAAAAAGTTGCAGATATTTTAGTATCCGAAGGTTATCACGGTACTATTTATGAAATGGACAAAGGTTTAATTGATTGGATTAATTTAGGTTTTAAAACCGAGCAAGGTATATAGTTCATAACTCTAAAACCTCTAAGAAAAATAGTTGGTACTGAACATATAGTAAATCATATATCCGATAAGTCCTACAACTAGTAAGACAAGAGGTATCACTGATATTGTAAAAGCCTCCCTAAATTTCTTATTAAATATTAATAAACTAGCTAGTAATAAAATAAGAAGAATAAGTGCAAGTCTAATCATAAGTTAATTTTAGCATAAAATTTAATAATTTTGCTATTCCATATCTGCTAATTTATGTATAACAAGTCTTAATCATGTCTAGAACAAAAATAGCTATCGCAGGGGCATTGGGAAGAATGGGAAATAATCTCATAAATTCCGCTCTATCGAATAATAACGTTGAGCTCGTTGGAGTATTCGATGTTAACGATATTGACCCTAGCTTTATTAATAAAAATCAAATTCAAGAAAATGTTTTAACCACTAGGGAAGAATCATTTGAAAAAGCAGATATAGTTATAGATTTTACAACACCTAAGGCCTTATTTAATTTCACGGAAGCTGCCGTTTCTAATAATACTGGTTTAGTTATAGGAACGACCGGACTAGATGAGAGCCATTTTAACCTTTTAAAGCAAACAAGTAATTCAACAAAAGTATTTTACGCGCCGAATATGAGTTATGGAGTTAATACATTTTTTGAAATAGCAAGAAAAGCCGCAAAACACTTAAAAGATTTCGATATAGAAATAATTGAAACACACCACCGACACAAAAAGGATGCACCTAGTGGTACAGCTTTAAAGCTCGGAGAAGAAATTGTAGAAGAGCTTGGGCTATCCAAATCAAATTTTAATTTTAAACGTCAGAATCAAGAAGGCCAAAGAAAAGAAAATGAAATTGGTTTCTCATCTATTAGAGGTGGAAATATTCCAGGAGAACATACGGTCATATTTCACGGTGACAATGAGTCTATAGAATTAACACATAAGGCCCACAACAGAAAAATTTTTTCTGATGGCGCTATTCAAGCAGCAGTATGGTTATCATCAAAGGAAAAAGGCTTTTACACCTTTAAAGACATGATTAGCTAGACGAGGAGCTGTACTTCTCAATAATTCTTTTTAATTTTTTCCTTCTATCCTCACTCAAAAAACTGGCGAAGAATTTTTTCTTTCCAGCATAATTTACACTTAATGAATTTTTTTCATTCTTTATCTTCAACCAATTCAAATTATAACTGTTTTGTTCAATAACCTCATCTCCATCAAGCCGCTCTAATTGCATAGATTTTGATTCTAATGAAATTTTTTCTGTTTTTTTTAAACTCTTTACAAAAAAATAAGTGCATACGACCAAAATAGAAAATTCAACAATACCAAATATAATTATCGGCCAAGCACCGACTAATAAAAATCTTCCACCAATAAAAATGATCAAGAAACCTGTAATGAATAAAAAAAATAGAATTTGAAGATTTGTCAGACTCCTATTTGGTTTGATATGAAGCTTTCTTGTCATTTCTATAAGTTTATAAAATTATATTTATATTTATAATAGTTTTAATAGCACACCAATAATAATATGAAAAAACAAGAAAGAGCAAATGTGGTATTGGATAATTTAAACAAATTTTATCCAAATATCCCGATCCCTCTTAAACATAAAAATGTATATGAGCTTTTAATAGCAGTTTTATTAAGTGCTCAATGCACAGACGAACGTGTGAATAAGATTACACCTTTACTATTTAAAACGGCAAATAATCCTCATGATATGGCAAAGGTGCCTGTTAATAAAATTTATAAAATCATTAAACCATGTGGACTTGCACCTAAAAAATCAAAAGCTATTTCTAAACTCTCAAAAATATTAATTAAAAAATACAATGGTAGGGTCCCAGAGACTTTTGAAGATTTAGAAAATTTACCGGGAGTTGGTCATAAAACAGCGAGTGTAGTAATGTCCCAAGGTTTTGGTCACCCTGCATTCCCTGTAGATACTCATATTCATCGTCTAGCACAAAGGTGGGGTCTGACAAATGGTAAAAATGTAGTCCAAACTGAATTAGATATTAAAAAATTATTTCCTAAGGCAACTTGGAACAGACTTCATTTACAAATGATTTTT
This sequence comes from uncultured Alphaproteobacteria bacterium, assembly GCA_902621205.1. Classification (GTDB taxonomy): domain Bacteria; phylum Pseudomonadota; class Alphaproteobacteria; order HIMB59; family HIMB59; genus HIMB59. The sequence goes on from CACNLH010000002.1 coordinate 36,456, forward strand.
TATGGAAGAGAATATTGCAAAGCTAGAAGCTGCTTTGGTGTTGAATGCAAAATTTGCACAGACTGTTATCCAAACAGAAGAAAGGCTATAAAAGTAAAAAAACCTTAATTTTCTATAGATTGTCTATGAAAAAAAACAGAATAATGTATAAAAATAAACTTATTTAGCATTATGAAACAAATTAAGAAAATATTAATTGCTAACAGAAGTGAAATTGCAATTAGAATATCTCGTGCAGCAACTGAATTGGGCTTTAGGACTGTATCCATTTACTCGTACGAGGATCGTTTTGCATTGCACCGCTTCAAAACAGACGAAAGCTATCTTGTTGGATCAGGATTAGGTCCTATCCAGGCTTACCTAGATTACAAAGGTATCGTACAAATTGCTGTTAATTCAGGTTGTGATGCCATCCATCCAGGTTACGGCTTCTTATCTGAAAACCCAGAATTTGCTGATGAATGTGCAAAACATAATATTATTTTTGTTGGACCCTCTCCAAAGATTATGCGATCACTTGGAAATAAAGTAGAAGCTAAAAAAACTGCAGGCAAAGCTAAAGTACCAACCATACCTTCCACAGGACCCTTACCAAAAGATTTAAAAAAATGTAAAGATCTTGCAAAAAAAATTGGATATCCAATTATGCTCAAAGCATCTTGGGGTGGCGGCGGTCGTGGAATGCGAGTGATCAGAAAAGAAACAGAATTAGAAAATCAAATCAACACCGCTAGGAGAGAAGCTAAAAGTGCCTTTGGAAAAGATGATGTATTTTTTGAAAAGTTAATCGAAAAAGCTTTTCATGTTGAAGTTCAGATAATTGGCGATACGCATGGCAATATAGTTCACCTTTTTGAAAGAGATTGTTCTCTTCAAAGACGACATCAAAAGGTAGTAGAAAGAGCTCCTGCTGCCTACCTATCTGACAAAGAGAGAAATGAGATTTGTAACGCAGGTGTTAGAATAGGAAAACAAGTTAATTATTCATGTGCGGGAACTGTAGAGTTTTTAATGGATGCTAAATCTAGAGATTTTTTCTTCATTGAAGTTAATCCAAGAGTTCAAGTTGAACACACCGTAACAGAAGAAATTACTGGTATTGATATTGTAAAAGCTCAGTTCCTCTTAGCAGCTGGTGCTAAAATTGGAGATGATATATGTGGTGTGCCAACTCAAAAAGACATTCATATGAAAGGTCATGCTATCCAATCAAGGGTTACAACAGAAGATGCCGCTAATGATTTTGCCCCAGATTACGGTAAAATTAATGTTTATAGATCTGCAAGTGGCTTGGGAATAAGACTAGATGCTGGAACTGCATCTACTGGTACGGTTATTACTCCTTATTATGACTCTCTTTTAGTTAAAGTAACTGCAAAAGGCCAAACCCCTATTGAAGCAAAGAGACGAATGAATAGAGCATTGAGTGAATTTCGCGTCAGAGGTGTAAAAACAAATATACCTTTTTTATTAAAGTTAATTAACCACAAAGGTTTCGATGTTTTTAAATACCATACAAAATTTATAGATAGTGAAAAAAGTTTATTTCAATTCTCTGGTCGAAAAGATAGGGCAACCAAAACATTAAACTTCTTAGCCGAAGTTATTGTTAATGGTAACCCAGAAGTCGCTAATAGACCAAAATTAAGAGAGACAACACCAGCAAAACTCTCAGACTATGGAATATCTAGATCAAAAAAAGCACAAGAGACTGTCGATAAAACATATAAACAAATTTTAGATACTAATGGTCCATCTGCTGTTGCTGAGACTGTGTTAAAAGAAAAACAATTATTGATTACAGACACTACCTTTAGAGATGCTCATCAATCTTTGATTGCAACTCGAATGAGAACACAAGATATGTTAGGCATAACTGACTTATATGAAGAAAGACTTAAAAACCTATTCTCAGTTGAGTGTTGGGGTGGTGCAACTTTTGATGTTGCATTAAGATTCTTAAAAGAGGACCCTTGGGAACGTCTAGAAAAGTTACGTGAACAAATGCCCTCAGCCCTATTACAAATGTTATTCAGAGGATCGAATGCTCTTGGATATACAAACTATCCTGATAATGTTTTAAGAAGGTTTATACAACTCTCCGCTCAGTCTGGGATTGACGTTTTTAGAATATTTGATGCACTAAACTGGATTGAAAATATGAGAGTCTCTATTGACGAAGTATTAAAATCTGGAAAAATCTGTGAAGCTTCTATTTGTTACTCCGGCGATTTATCGTCTCCAGCAGAGAAAAAATATACACTTGATTACTACTTAAAAATGGCGCAAAAGCTTGAGAAAATGGGAGTTCACTTTCTTGCAATCAAAGATATGGCAGGTTTGTGTAAACCCAAGGCAGCAAAAATTTTATTCAAAGAATTAAAAAAAAGCATAAAAATTCCAATTCATTTCCATACTCACGATACAAGTGGAAATGGTGTTGCAACATTGCTTAATGCCTCAGAAGCAGGGGTAGATATTGTTGATGTAGCAATTGACTCTTGGTCTGGCTTCACATCGCAACCTAGTTTTGGTGCAGTTTTAGAGTCTCTTGATGGCAATAAAAGAGATCCAAAAATTTCTTCTGCAGTTGTCAGGACTGCTGCAAATTATTGGGAAGGTGTTAGAAAACAATACCAACCTTTCGAAAGTAAAACTCGCACTAGTATGTCAGAGGTATATTTACATCAGATGCCAGGAGGCCAGTACACTAATTTAAGAGAGCAAGCAAGGTCAATGGGTATTACAGACGAGAGATGGCCAGAACTTGCATCAATGTATGCCGAAGTGAACAAAATATTTGGTGATGTAATTAAAGTTACACCTATATCTAAGGTTGTTGGTGATATGGCAATTTACATGTTGGCAAATAATATTCAAATTCAAGATGTTTTAGACCCTAAAAAGGATGTTGGCTTTCCTGCATCAGTCATCGAATTCTTTAGTGGCCGATTAGGTCAACCATATAAAGGTTTTCCAAAAGCACTCCAAAAGAAAATTTTAAAAGGAAAAAAACCTATTAATTATAGATTTGGATCAAAGTTACCCTCATTAAAAATTAAAAATAGAACGAAGGAATTGGAAAAGAAGTATAGCGAGACTATTTCAGAGAAAGATACAATTTCACAAATATTTTTTCCCGAGGTTTTTGATGAGTATATAAAACACAAAAAGAAATTTGGTAATACTAGTGTTATCCCAACATCAAACTATTTCTTTGGGATGAATACAGGGGAAGAGATATATGTCTCTATAGAACCTGGTAAAACTCTTATAATAAGATATTTCACTTTAAGTGAGCCAAACGAAAAAGGTTACAGGACAGTATATTTTGAATTGAATGGCCAGGCCAGATCAGTTGACATCAAAGATAATTCCATTGCAGTTGACGATTTAGCTAAAGAAATTGCTGATCCTAGCAACAAAGATCATGTTGCGGCCCCAATACCTGGTTTACTTGTAGACGTTGCTGTTACTGAAGGAATAAAAGTGCCAAAGGGTGCTAAATTATGCACTATTGAGGCCATGAAAATGGAAACAGTTATTTACGCAGACCAACCTGGAATAGTTGAGAGACTGTGCGTAAAAGCTGGTGAAAATATTGAGGCTCAGCAACTTTTATTAATTATAAAATAATTTTTCTCTTAATAATATGATAACAATTTACCGTGGTTAAAAAGATTATAACTGCCAAACACAGAGGTTTTTGTGCTGGGGTTGAGAGAGCTGTTGAAATGGTCGAAAAAAGCCTTTTGAAATATGGAGCTCCAGTTTATGTACGTCATGAGATTGTTCATAATAAATTTGTTGTCAGTAATTTGAGAGAAAAAGGCGTTGTATTTGTAGATTCGCTAGAAGAAATTCCTAAAAATACAAAACAACCTGTAATTTTTTCTGCGCATGGTGTTGCACAAAGAGTAATTAACAAAGCCAAAGATTATAATCTATTATTTTATGATGCCATCTGCCCATTAGTCAGTAAGATTCATAAAGAAATAATTCAATTAGAAAAAAACGAATATAAAATAATTATGATCGGTCATGAACATCACCCTGAAGTTGACGGGACAGCTGGACAGCTCAAGGATATTAGCAATTTAACTTTAGTTCAAAATATTGAGGATGTTGAAAAATTATATTTCCCATCAAATCAAAAACTTGCCTATATAACACAAACAACCTTATCAGTTTTTGATACACAAAGTATTGTTGATGCTTTAGAAAAAAAATTTCCTTCAATTCTAGCTCCTAAAAAATCCGATATTTGCTATGCAACTTCAAATAGACAATTATCTGTACAAGAAATGTCTAAAAATGTTGATGCTTTTTATGTGATTGGTGCCCACAATAGTTCCAATTCAATTAGGTTAGTCGAAACAGCTAAAAGATTTGGTTGTAAACATAGTGAACTAGTTGAAAATATAAACGACTTTGATTATTCAAATTTATCAGAATTTAATACAATAGGTTTGACAGCTAGTGCATCTGCTCCTGAAGAACAATTAAATTTATTCATTGATCAGATAAAAAAAGTTTATGCAATCGAAGTTTTAAATTTTAAAGAGGATGAAAACATCACATTTAAAATACCTAATTTTCTCAATTAAATTTTCTTCTATAAAAGATATCTACTAAAGTCATATGGGGAAGAGTTAATGCCGCTAATCCAATAAACAGTGTCTTTATAAAAGACTCATCAAAAGAAAAACTCTTATGAAGGTAGATAATTGCTAAGCTGCCGCCGACCCATGTTAAGATTGTAAAAGAGATGGTAGTTATAGTTATAAATTTGTTATTTGATAAATATTTTGATGTATCTTTTAATATTGATTTGACATGTTTAAAAGTATGAATGAAACAAAAATAGATAGAAAATGCCACGAGCGGTTCTGTTAAAAATATTACCAATAAAATAATAGACATTTCTAATATCCCCCATCTTAATCTTGTAAATTTAATTGCCAAATATGCATATCTAATCAAAAGAAAAAAGTAACAAATGTAAACAATATATAGATATTCTTGAAATTGATTAAAAGATAGATTTGATAAAAAAGTAAATATCTCAAATGTTTCGTTAGTGTGAAAAAAAATAATCCCAAATACAATATTTAAACCATGCGTTAAAGAAACAGACCATTTATATTTCTTCAAACCTAGATAGGACCAGTCACATAATCCAAAATGAACGATACTCATTAAAATGAATAAAATTAAAGCGATTACGGAAAAGTAAATCCAAAATATAATTACTGCTGCAGAAATAATTAAATATAAGAATACAAATATAAAAAAATCTTTTCTTGTCTTATAACCTAACAGTGCAGCTACAGCTCCGTCAAATGAACCATGCGGCACACCAATAAATGAAACCATGCAAAGAGCAAGTAAAGATATAAAGCTTAATTCATACATTTAATTACGAATGGTGCTTAATGCACTTTTTATAAATTTAATTTTTGGCATTGACATAATGACCTTTAATTTTGTCGGAAAATCAGCTACACCCATCATAAATGATGCAAATTCATTGCCATTTAAAGAGTAAGCCATATTAATAAAAACCTTCTCTGTTCCACTATTATTTTTCAGATAATTCACAAATACCTTATCCATCCATTTATCAAAATATGAGTGATGAGCTTTATTAATATTTTCAAAATTTAACATTATGTTTTTTAGAAAAAAGGAAAAAGCATACCCGGTTGATATTTTGGTGGCACCACCTCTTGAACCGATATGAATATAATTTTCACTTGATTTGTTTTCAATATCATACATTGGTAACGCCCCTTTTTCTTCATCAACTATTTTATATTCAGATAAATTTAATTTTGTCTCAATGTATTCTAATATCTGTTTTTGATACCATTCATCCTCTTGGATTTCTGAAGAAAAAACTGTTGACTCAACTAACATTCTATTTTCATCTATTGGTAAACAATACATAAAATGTAATCCCATTTTTTGTTCAACACGAAAATCCATTAAGGTCACACTATTACCATTTATCATTTGTTTAGTTTCTATAAGGTATCCAAAAAAATGCTGTTTTACTTTTTCATTTTCCAATTTCGGCGTACGAGAATCATAAATTTTCTTAGCAAAAATTTCCTCACCATTCTCTAGCTTGATTTCATAGTATTTTTTTAAATTCGTAATACTTTGAACATTGAACTCTTTAATTGATAAGTTTTCTAAGCCTTTTAAGCAATAATTTTTCCAATCTTGGTATCTTATAGTGCAATAGGGTAAATCCTTAGTTTCATGTTTTATATGATTATTTGTTAAGTAAAAGTTCCAGCAAAACCATTTTTTTTGTGCAAGACTATCAAAATCTTTCATCCAATCTGTCAGCCAAAATGCAAAAAAATTATTTCTTTTGCTATGATAATTTTTATCAATGCCAATTAAACTAACACTTTTTCCCTTATACTTTAATTTTGCAGTAGCAAGGGCACTGGCACCCATGCCCAAAAATGCTACATCATATATTTTCATTTTTAAATGAGCCCCTAATCGATTTGTAGGATTTAAAAATATTTTTTAAAAATAAAAATTCAGGTATAGAAATTATTGTAATCCATAACTTTTCTAATTTGTTTAAATAAATTCTTTCAAGCTTGTAAACATAACCACCGCTTTTAATCTTTTCCCCAATCCCTTTGTAAATTTTTGCTGCAAAAAATATTGCTAGTCTGGTTCTAAGAGGAATAAATTTCATACCAGAAAAACCGTTTGCATAGAATTTATCAGAGAGTTCTATTAAATTTTTAATAGATAATTCAATCAATTTTTTTTTTTGATCATCTAACTTATTATCTATTAGGTCACTTATTGAGACTTGTCCTAACCATTCTTTTGGTAGATATAACCTATTCATTTTTGCGTCCTCGTAAACATCCCTTGCAATATTTGTTAGTTGCATAGCAATTCCTAAATCAATAGCATGCTTTCTTGCTTCAGCATCTTTGGTATTAATTATTGGTAACATCATCAAACCCACTGTTCCAGCAACCTTGTATGAGTAATCTATTAATTCTTTTTCATCTGTAACTCTGACGTTCTGCTGATCGCTGATCAAACCATCTATTAGATCTTTTAAAATACCAATGTTAATATTATTTTTTTTAAAAAAGATATTTATCTCAGAGCTCTCATTTTCTTTTATTTGATTAAATATATTTTTTATTTGAGAAGAGGTATCTAACTTCGAATTATCTGCCACATCATCTAGATATCGACATATGCTATAGAGCCTTGAAGCTGCAATTCTATTTTTTTTGGGTAAAAAAAAACTTGCCCAATAAAAACTTTTACCTTCCGATTTAATGCTATAGGTATTTGTTTTAAATGATGTCACCTTAATGACTAACTTTGAAATCCTTAATTATAAGCTTCTCTATTACCTTAGCAGAGCACAATACGCCAGGTATTCCGGCACCTGGGTGTGATCCCGCAGCTGAAAAATATAAATTTGGTATTTTCTTATCTTTGTTGTGATAGCGAAACCATGCCGATTGAGAAAAAATTGGTGCCACAGAAAATCCAGCTCCGTATTTTGATCTATAATCATTTTTAAAATCCTCAGGAGTCATCCAGAATTCTGCCTCAATGTTTTCTTTTAGTCCTGGCATAATAGTTTTATCCAGTGCTTCAACTATTCTATCCTTAAGTTTTGGACCCTCTGAATTCCATTGAACATCTCCTTGAAGATTAGGAACAGGGCATAAAACATAAAAACTATCACATCCCTCTGGTGCAAAAGTATCATCTGTTGCTGTTGGACGATGAAGATAAAGTGAAAAATCCTCTGTCAAAATCTTTTTCTCAAAAATATCGTGAAGCAGTTCCTTATATCTTTCAGACATCCAAATAGTGTGGTGAGCGACATCAGAAAATTTTTTCTTCGATCCAAAAAAAAGAACATAAAGGCCCATAGAGTAATGTGTAAATTTCTTAGGTTTGAGAAGACTATCTCTGGAGTATTCTAATGGTAACATTTCACTGTAAACTGTAGGGGGATCTGCATTACAAATCACAAGATCCGCAGGTATTTTTTTTCCGTTATTAAGCACCACGTTTTCCGCTTTACCATTTATAATGGAAATTTGCTCTACATCTGTTTCTTTATTAACAGTAATACCCTGTCTTAACATTAAATTTTCTAACTCTCTCACAATTTTACCTGTGCCTCCCATGCAAAAGTACACCCCCCACTTTCTTTCAAGATAGTGTATTAATGCATATATAGATGTTGTAGTGAACGGATTGCCCCCAACTAATAAAGGATGTATCGAAAATGCCTTCCGCAGATACTTATTTTTTAATTTGCTATTTACTAATTGACTGACTGTTAAATAACTTTTGAGTTTTATTAACGATGGTATTTGCTTTGCCATTTCCCAAAAGGAAATAAATGGCTTATCCGATAACTTTTCGAAACCTATCTCAAAAATATCTTTTGATGTTTTTAATAATTTGTCATACCCATCAACATCATTTTCATCAAATTTTCTTATTTCATTATTTGTATCTTCGATAGATGGTCGATAATCAAAAGTTTTTCCATTGTGAAAGTAAAATCTGTACCAAGGGTCTAAGGATTTAAAATTTAAGTGATCTTTTAAGTTTTCACCAAATAATTCAAAAAGTTCTTCAAATAAAAAGGGTGCTGTTATAACAGTTGGTCCAGCATCGTGTCTATAACCGTCTTTCTCGAAAACTCTTGCTCTTCCGCCAAGCATGTTAAGTCTTTCAAGCAGGGTGACATCAAAACCAAGTTTTCTGCACCTTAAGGCAGCAGCTAGTCCTCCAAAACCCCCACCAATAACTACAACTTTCTTACTCAAGATAGTTAAAGTATATGAAATTTAGACAAAAAAAAACCAGGCAAGTTAGCCTTGCCTGGTTTAAATAGGTTATAAAGCTTTATTAAGCTTTTTTGCCTGAAGATGCTACAGCAGCAGCCCAAATAACTGCGACAAAAGCAATCTTATTCACAACGTCAGCAACGTTATAGATAACGTTTAGAGTTACAGCATCAGCTCCTCCAGTTAAGTAACCGAAGAAATATCCTAATGGATAAATTGCCCAACCAACTGTAACGATCCATCTCATTGTGTTGAAAGCTGTTTGAACAGCTGCAGGACATTTGTCAGCAGCAGCTTTACCAGCTTCACCAGCAAAAATTTCATATAAAATGTATGCCCAACCAGCTAGACCTACAATGAATCCTGCCCATGCGTTGATGAAACCAGCTTCACCAGCATAACCAGCAACAAGCATCACTAAAGTACCGATTAACAGTCTCCAGAAAATACCAGCTGACACTGCAGCAACTGCAGCAAGGATAATGTAGAATTCAATCATCTGTAATGGAACAGTGATTAACCAGTCAACATATCTATAAACAGTAGGTGTATCACCTGTTGTTACCCATACTTCTCTCATATAGAAGTAGTGTACTGCGGCAACTAGACAAACAAGACCACCAAGTGCAAGAGATGTCTTCCACTTACCTGATACGTTGTTAGTTTCTAGGAAAAAGAATGCAGTAGCGGCAACCATACACATTGAGATAACCCAAAAAGATATCCCAACAAAGTCGTCTGGCGCTAAGCCAACGCTTGCAGAAGCTATTCCTGGCAGTGCTACTAGAGCAGCTGTTGGGATAGCCATAGATTTTAAAAACTTAATCATTGAGTACTCCTTTTCTTAAGTTCTAAAACTTATAACAGAATCCTAAATGTAAGGATTTGTTAATTTCAGGGGATTATAGGTATAAATTGCAAAAAAAAAATACCTAATATGACTTTTATTAATATATTTTGGGAGTATAGTGGGTAAAAAAATGGCTATTTTTCAAGATAGTGTACTGTTTAATGGGTTTTTATTCTTTTTATCCACACTATTGCTATGGATAATACTGAAATTCAATAAAAGCTACATAAATAACAAAAAAACTAAGAAAATCATTAATTTCTTTGTTTACCTTGTATTTATAGGTGTAATTATATTCATTTTCGATAATCACACCTCTCATTACTTGGATAACTTGTAATTAAATGAAAATAAGTGAAAACTTTGAGAAAAAGCAAATTAAATCATTTTCTCTGAATTTTGATAAAAAGCTTATTAGACACATACAAGAATTAAAGTCACCCGATAAACGAATTAAGAAGGCAATGATTTATTTTGCCAAAACTGGTGGCAAGAGGATTAGACCGTTCTTGCTTTGTCGAATGGGTTTATATCTAGATATTAAGCCGAAAATATTAGATGACTTTGCCCTTTCGATAGAATGTGTTCACCTGCACTCACTAATCCACGATGATTTACCGTCTATGGATAACGATGACTATAGAAGGGGTAAATTAACTGTGCATAAAAAATTTGATGAGGCAACTGCTGTCTTAGCTGGAGATATGTTTCAAGTCTTATCAGTAAAAACGCTAGCTGAGTCAAAAAATCTCTCTGATAACCAGAAAATCAAATCAATACAGATGCTTTCAAAAGCTAACGGTTTGGAGGGTTTGATTGCTGGACAATCCATGGATATTTACATGAAAAAAAATTCAATAATAAAGGATATAGAGACAATGCATCTTTTAAAAACAGGTGCATTATTCAGTTTATGTTTCAATCTTCTTTTAACTGTAAAAAAATTAAATTTAAATAAAAAAAGAGAGCTAAAAAAAATTGGAGATACAATTGGAAAAATTTTTCAAGTTACTGATGATATGCTTGATAGATGGGGCAATGAGAAAAAAGTTGGAAAGAAAATTAAAAAAGACTCACAAAAAGCAAATATTGCATATAAGCTTAATCGTACTGAATGTATTAAGTATTTAAAACTGATTCAAAATAGAAATTACAAAGCAATGCAAAATTTCTTTAATAAAAAGAGGGAACCCTTGCTATATATGTCGAGTCTTGTTAATTTTATCGTTAATCGTATTAAATGAATAATCATTTTTATAAATATAAAATAACACATAGCCAATGACAATAAATGAAAATGATTTAACGAATGCTCGTACTGCTTGGGGAGAGAGCATGATTGCAATTTCACAGGCTTATGAAAAAAAAGGTATTGATCAAGCTACTTTAGTTGCAAACGAAATGTTAGATAATCTTTACGGTTTTGAGTTAGGATCAGTATTATTTAAACCAACTCTTAGTGGTGGTAATCAAACATTTCGATTAGACAAAGAGGGAGCACTTTCATACTTTGTTGGAAATAATCCAAAGTACCCAACAGACAGTGGTTTTGGAATTAAAGATTGGCTCGAAGTCAAATCAGAAACATCATCCGTGTTTATTGATCAAAATGTAGCAATGTGGATGGGTTGGGTAACTTTGATAAACAAAGAAGGAACCTCTGTCAAAGTTGATAAGAGCTGGGGATATAAAAAAACTGAAAACGATATATTAAAAATAGTTTTGCATCACTCTTCACTTCCTTATAAAGCTTGAGTAACTATTTATTTTTAGAAAATCCGAAATTCATTTAACTTTTGTACATAGAGTAAGTTTTTTTAAATTCTTTAAATTAAATTTAATTATCGATAACTTTTACTATGTGTTCTATTGGTTTCCCCTTAATAGTAAACTGATCATGGAGATAGGAATGAATTGTAATTTTGATAAAGTTTTCTTTCAGATTAAAAAAACGTTGAGGTACGTGTACCCAGTCAGAATAAATTCTTGTGATTCTTATATCATTTATAAAAAGCTGTAAATATCCAGAGTTTGAAATATTTTCACCTCCAATTTCTGAAGGGTTTAGATTAAAATTTTTTAAATCTATAAAAATATTGTAACCATCAATTTTATCTTTGATGACTGTTAAATTAATTGAAGGGTAAGGCTTATCAGCATCTATCTGATTTCCTGGATGATGAGCAAAACAATTTATTGAGAAAAATAAAATAAATATCCCATACTTAAATTTCATAATTAAGAATTATATTATTTGTTATTAAACAATTATCTATTTTAAATATCAGTACACAAATCTTTTGAGTATGTTTCGATAAACAAATTCTTTTTATAGTTGTAAATCGTAATGTTTATTATTGTTTTATCTACAGATCTATTTTGTATAAAGATTCTACAATTATCAGTGTTATATCTGTGGAATTCATAAACACTCTCAATTTTTGAAAAATCAACTTTTCCATATTTTAAAATTAAATCATTTAGCGATTTATTTAAAAATAGTTCTACACCTTTGAAATGCTCAACAATTTCATCACTTTCCTCAACAGTTTCCTCTACTTCAGGGGTATATATAATTTTAGGTACAGGCTCTGGTTTTATTACTTTCTCTTCTACATCAGTTGTTTCACAGCTTGTTGCTATAATCAGAAAAGAAATAAAAATAAAATATTTAGATAATTTAACTAAATTCATCAAACTCTTAAATCAATAAGAACACAAATAGCTCATGCAATTTCTATATTAAAAACACGATAAGACAATCAAAACAAATCTCCAACATACTTTTTTCATCTAAATATTTAGTTTATAATCATCTTTGTGAGAATTAAATATGAGCAACCGTCTGTTTGCCATCAATCATATAAAAGTGTTCTAGGTCAAAGACCAATTTGGGATTGGAGGCACGATAAGCTGTTATGGGTGGATATTTATGAAAATAAAATAATTGAAACTGATCAAGATAATAACGAAGAACGTCAATATTCAGTACAAGACGGTGTCACCAATATTCTTTTACAAGATAATAAAAATTATATCATGAGTTCATACGACTCTCTTTATTCAATTCATCCCTCATTATCTAAAAAACAGCTTCTAACAAAGATCAATTTTGATAGTCCAAATAACAGGATTAATGATGCAGACATAGATTTAAATGGACAAATTTGGATATCAACAATGGATATTCAACAAAAGTCTCAGACTGGAAAAGTTATATGTCATGACTCTAATTTAAAACCAATATACTCAGATAACTCTTATATTATTTCAAATGGACCAGTTTTTGACTACGAGAGAAATGTAGGTTATGTAACTGACTCTATAAAAAGAATTATTTATATTTTTTCTATCAATAATTTGTCAGGCAATGGAATAAATAAAAAAGTTTTTCTTTCCATGAACAAAATCGATGGAAACCCAGATGGAATGACAGTTGATAAAAATGGTAACTTATGGGTAGCAATGTGGGGAAGTGGCAAGGTTTGTTGTTTTGATAAAAAAGGTTCACTTAAATTAATTTTACAACTTCCTGTTTCAAAAGTAACAAGTTGCACTTTTGGTGGGAAATATCTCAATGAGCTTTTTATTACAACTGCATCTGTTGGTCTCAACGACATTGAAGCAGAAAGACAACCGCATGCAGGAAAACTGTTTAAGTTTGTTACCCAAGAACAAGGCTATGCTTCAAATTGTTATAGATCTGAAAATATCCCCGATTTGTATCATTAAGTATGAAATTTAATCAATCTCAGATTAGTGAAATAATTCAAATGGCTTGGGACGATCAAACAGATTTTAGTCATATCAAAAAAATTTATGAAATTGATGAGGGTGATGTTAAAAAAATTATGAAAAAAAATATTAAACAAAAAAGCTATGAAATTTGGAGAAAGAGAATTCACCAAAGAAGTGCCCAAAAGACACAACTAAAAGGAAAAGATTATGTCTAAAGCATTATTTGGTGCAGGATGTTTTTGGGGGCCTGAAAAAAAATTTTCTGAGATCAAAGGTGTGATTGAAACCCAAGTAGGCTACTCTCAAGGCTTAACTGATAAAACTTCTTACGAAGAAGTTTGCAAAGGTAATACAAATCATGCTGAAGTCGTTTTCTTAAAATTTGATGAAAATCTTATTTCATACACTAACCTTGTGGAGTTTTTTTATCAAATTCATGATCCAACAACTTTAAATCAACAAGGCCCAGATCGAGGATCTCAATACCGATCATTGATAGGCTATTATGATGAAACTCAATGTGAAATAGCAAAGCAGATCACAGACAAATTGAACGAAAGCCAATTTAATCAAAAAATTACTACGATTATAGAACCCGTTAAGAATTACTGTCCCGCAGAGGATTATCATCAAAAGTATATGGAAAAAAAATATTCTTTTTTAAATTTTTAATTTTTAAATCGGAGAGTAGGGATAAATTATTTTTGGGAATTTATAATTAGATTTTTTCTTATAATGCTTTTTAATAAAATAATTTGATTTCAATTTTGTTGGCGAAATAATTTTATTTTTAATAAAGGCAAATTCAGAAATTTTTTTTAGTTTTTCTAATCCGTTTCCTATTAAAAAATAGTTTTGACTCAATATATCCACAAGGTTTGAGTCAATTTTTAAAGTTTTTGTCTTTCCAATTAACTTGCCTGATGTATCAATCTTTTGAATAGCTAAATCTTTTCTATTTGTGTCAATCACACACAAGACATTTTTAGTAAGTTTTTTGTTAATACCTAAAAAGAAATGCTCAAAAATAGAATAACCCACAATTTCTACTCTATGATCTATAAAAAAGCCTTTCATAAGTGAGTGACAATTTCTTATTGCTGTAAAGCGTGCTGGTCCATAATTTAGATGCAATTTTTTGATATGATCAGCCTTTATTTTTGTTTTAGTTACTAAGTTTTGTAGTAATTCCGATAATATTTTTTCATGTCCATACTCACTTTTTACAGTTTTATCCCAAATGATTTTTTCATTTTTAAATAAAGTAATTGAACAGTATGATAAAGAGCTATCGATGCCGATTTCAAAATTTTTTACTTTACTGATCATTTTTGTGTCAAATTTTACTTTTCCAATTAGTACATCCTATGCAACAAGTGTGAATGATACAATTCCAAATAATATTCTAATGTATCATCGATTTGGTGAAAATAAGTATCCCTCAACAAATATACGCGAAGAGCAATTAGTAAGTCATCTAGAGTATTTAAAGGATCAAGGATTTAATTTTATTTTAGCTAGAGATCTTTTGTTTGAAGATAAATTACAAAAAAAAACTATTTCAATAACTGTAGATGATGCTTATTTATCATTTTTTGAGGTGGGATTACCTATTTTTGAAAAGTATGAGATACCAGTCACTCTTTTTTTAAATACAGAAAACGTTGGTGGACAAAATTATATGAATTGGACTCAGCTTAAAAGTGTACTAAGTCGTGGTGTAGATATTCAAAATCACACACACTCTCATTCAAGTTTATCTAGTCTTAGTGAAATTGAAATTGTAAATGAAATAGAAAAATCTCAGGATCTTATTTTTGAAAATTTAGGTATCACTCCAAATTTATTTGCTTATCCTTTTGGTGAAAATAGCACCATAGCTCAAAAAGTAGTTTCTCAGTATTTTGATGCAGCATTTGGACAACATTCAGGTGCCTTTTCAATTAATCAAAAATATTTTATTCCAAGATTCCCCCTAAATGAGAATTATGGATCTATTAATCGAATAAAAGATGCATCAAGTGTTTTACCTTTTAATAATGTGCTTATTGAACCTGGCAACCCTTATCAAAGTGAGCCTATCAGTAGATATGCTTTAGATTTCAACGAGGACTCTTCCAACATAAATTGTTTTATTAGTGATTTTCAAGGATCATTTAATCCAACAATTACAAATCTTAATAATAAATTATTAGTTGAACTTAATCGTTTACCTGTAAAAGGTAGACTTAGGTTTAATTGTACAAAAGTTAATAATGGTATTTTCTGGTTTGGCTATCAATACTTAGTTAATTAAATTTAAATCGATCAAATTCTTGAAGATTATTTGAAGCAATGATCAGCTCTAATTTATCGACATATTTATCGCCGATTTCAGCATAGGCTGCTAAATATTTCACTTTCATACTAATAGGGTCTGTGTATTTTATGCGCTCATCTATTCGTCTAATGACACGAAAATTATAATAAGCTTGATGGGTATTAATATTAAACATATAGGCTTCAACACTTTCTGATAAATTTTTAAATTTTAAAACTGCGTGAGTTTTATCCTCATCCCTGTCTTGAGGAATGATTCCTTTATCTTCACTTGTAGTCCACTGACCATAAAGAGCATTACCCTCAGTTGCAAATCTAGACTGTCCCCAACCACTTTCAATAATTGCTTGTCCAAGAGCTAGTGACACTGGAATAATATTAATACGTTGTTTGAGTTTTCTAAAAAGTTTTGTGTTAATTTCGCTATAATCTAATTTATACTTTTTTGATAATCTAATAATTTCGTCAGTTTCGTTTTTGTTTAATTCTTTCCTAGCAAATTTTTTTTCTATATTGATTACCATTCTTCGTTCTTGCATGATTGAAGTATTCGTATTGTAAATCAATGGTAGTGTTACGAGGTAAAATAGTTTTTTCTTTGTTGGAACATCTTGTATTTCTGAAAAATCATCAGGTAATTCTGATATTATAGGAAGATGACCAATATTTTCTTGCGTTAAAATTTCAGGAATAAAATTATTTTTTTTATAATATTTATTTAAATCAACCCAATTATGAAATTCTCCTGCGTTAAGAGATGAATTTAATAAAAATCCAAAAAAAAAAAGTAAAAGACTAGACTTCAACGGGTCGTACTTCACGGACTTCAGGAATATAATGCTTTAGCATATTTTCAATTCCCATTTTTAAAGTTGCCGTTGAACTCGGACATCCCTGACAGGCCCCTTGCATTTGTAGAAATACAACTCCCTCATTATATTTGTCAAATATGATATCTCCACCGTCCATAGCAACAGCTGGTCTTACTTTACTATCTAGAAGTTCTTTGATCTTTTTTACAACATCACTATCGTTCTCATCAATTGTATGTCCAGTTGATGCAGATTGCTCTGAGATAATAGGTTTGTTCATTGTAAAGTGCTCAATGATACAACCCAAAATTGCAGGTTTCATAAGCGTCCAATCATTATCTTTGCCTTTGGTTATAGTGATAAAGTCAGACCCAAAAAAAACACCCTCAACACCTTTAATATTAAACAAGTTCATTGCCAAAGGTGAATTTGAGGCAGACTCTTGGTTTTGATAGAACATAGTTCCGTCTTTCATGACCTCTTTACCTGGCAAAAACTTTAAGGTTGCAGGGTTTGGCGTTGGTTCAGTTTGTACGAACATTGCTAATAATATGTCTATAAAATTGGAAATTTCAAGCCAAAGTGTCTATCTAAAACCGACTATCTTATAGACTTCTTTGAGAATTGGGCCTGCAATTGTGGATGCTTTTTCGCTGCCCATATCTAGGACTTTATTTAATTCGTCTTTATTATTGAGAAGATTTAATATCTCGGTTCTAATTGGTCCTATGACTTGAATTAATTTGTCTGCAAGGTCATTTTTTAATTTTGAGTATTCTTTGCCAGCATAACTTACCAGAGTTTTTTCAATACTTTCATTTGAACAAGCAGACAAAATATTGATTAAATTTAAGCATTCAGGTTTATTTTGTAACTGATCTTTGTCATCAGGAATAAGGTCTGAGTCAGACTTTGCTTTTTTTATTTTAGAACTTATATCATCATCACTATCAGTTAATAAAATTCTAGAAAATTCAGATGCATCAGATTTTGACATCTTTTTAGTTCCATCTCGAAGGCTCATTACTCTTGTCGCATTTCCATAAATAAGTGGTTCTGGCAGTGGAAAGAAGTCTACTTTAAAATCATTATTAAATTTTTGTGCAATGTCTCTTGACAGTTCTAAATGTTGTTTTTGATCATCACCTACGGGAACATGTGTTGCAAGGTAAGCAAGAATATCTGCAGCCATTAAGTTAGGATAAACCATTAAACCAACACTTACATTTTCTTTATTCTTTCCAGCTTTATCTTTAAATTGTGTCATTCTATTAAGCCAACCAATTCGACTGACACAATTAAATACCCAAGCAAGCTGAGAGTGTTCTGCTACACTTGATTGTTGAAATATAATTTGTTTTTTATAGTCCACTCCTGCTGCGATAAATGATGCTAATACCTCTAGCGTGTTTGAGCGAAGCTCAGCTGGATTTTGCTCAACAGTAATGGCGTGTTGATCTACAACACAATAAATACATTCAAATTCTTTTTGAAGCTCTACAAAGTTTTTTATCGCACCAAGATAGTTACCTAAATGCAGGGTTCCTGTTGGTTGAACACCAGAAAAAACTCTTTTTTGGAAACTGCTCATATTTAAATATTATTAAAATTGATATCAGAATTATCTAGTAATATCGAGGGACTTAAATCGATAAACATAAAAAACCTAAAAAATAGACATCAAATCCTTTTCAATTGATTTGAGTAATTTTTCATCTTTGATTTTTTGGTTATTACTATTTGTTAATTGAAAAATATCGAAAACCTTTTCACCGTATGTGGAAATTTTTGCTGATTGGACACTTATTTTTTTGTCATGAAATACTCCTAAAATATCCATTAATAATCCAGGCCTATCGCCAGATAATATTTGAAAAGTAGTGACTTGCTTACTCATATCGTTATCAATTGTAATTTGAGGATTTACAGTAAGTTTTTGTAAACCTTTGGTAAATGACCGTAAGGGTTTAAAATCTTTTTGATCAAGAGCACTCATTACATGTTTAGCTGCTCTTTTCTGTTCGTTTAAATCTAAAACACCTTTATTCAAAAAATTGGTTACCCAAAACACATCAATTACTTGATTGTTATTTAAAGATATTATTCTAGAACTAAGAATATTCGATTGAGAGTGTGTAAACCCCGAAACAATATCTTTTAAAATTCCTGGTCTATTTTTACTTGTGACAACAACAGCACTATATTCTTTATTTTCATAATTAAGAAAATTTACAGAGTTAATAACCTTTGCTTTTTTATTTCTTTGGTAAATTTTAAAGATATCGACGATCATTCTTGATGAAAAGGCTTCCCAGAATTGATTTGGAAATTCATTTATCGAATTTTTTATAAACTTTTTTAAATTAACATCAGATTTTTGTAATACTGATTTCTTTAAAGATTCTTGAACAGAAGTAGAATAAGTTTTTGTATCTAGACCTCTTTGCAGAAAATCTCTTGCATTATAAAATAAACTTCTAAGCAGGCTTATTCTCCATTCGTTTAGAACGTTTGGTCCGACAGAGGCAATGTCACATAAGGTAAAAAGAAACAATGAGTTTATTTTTTCTTCTGTGTTTGCAATAGAAGTAAATTTAGCAATTGCCTCAGGACTTTGAGTGTCATTTTTAAAAGCTGTATCGCTCATTGCTAAATGATTTTCAACTAACCACAATGTCAATTCTTTTACTTCTTCTGATACAGGAAGTCTTTTTAGGACCTTTTTGGTCAACTCTGTTCCATAAACAGAATGATTTTTTGGCCCCTTCTTTCCAATGTCATGAAATAGTAAAGCGATGTGAAGGGCTTCTCTTGAGGATAGCCTGCTATATATTTCATTATAAAAGGATTTTTGTCTTAGCTCATTTAGGTTGTGCAGTGTTAATAATAAGTGTTCGTCGGTGGTGTAGTGATGATAAATATCAAACTGCACTTGTCCCCAAACTCTGCCAAACTCAGGAAATATTTCGCTAAATAGCTGGGTATCATTAAAATCATGAAGGGCTTGTATAGGATTTTTTTTGGAGACAACAATATTTAAAAATGATTGGAGGTGCTGTTTATCTGTGGTTTTTTTTAAAACTTTTCTTTTTTCCTCGACGGTCTTTAAAAAGCGAGGATGAATGAGTAAATTATGTTCCAAGGATTTTTCAAAGACGTTTGCCCATTTTAGTTGAAGGTTTTTAGCGGTATTATTTTTTAAATTCAGAAAACCTTTTTCAATTATAAATTCTTTTTCTAATGATTTAGTTTTAGTGGGTTTTCTTTTATAAATTGTTTTGATTATTAAATCCTCTGGAAGCTTTGAATAAAAGGCTCTTAAGAGAGAATTAATCTTTGCAACATTCACAAACAAATCTTTCATAAAAATCTCCACTCCTTTTTCCTTCTTTTTATCTTTGTAAGAGAGTTTTTTTGAAACTTTTAATTGATTTTCGATAGATAGAACATCACCTTTGCTTTCGTTAAATAAATGAATAAATGCTCGAATGGTTAAGAGAAATTTCCAAGCATTCTTTAATTCTTTAATTTCCTCTTTGGTATAGATATTAACAGACGTTAAGTCTTCTAATTTATAAATGTTAAACATAAAGATCGATACCCACAGTATGGTATGAATATCTCTAAGACCCCCAATACCCTCTTTGATATTCGGCTCTAAATTACTTTTAATTCCTATTCGATAGTCATGTCTTTCAACCAACTCTATAAGCTTTAATTCGCTGAGCTTTAGGGGATTTTGTTTTCCAATTAAAATCTTAATGGACCGAACAAACTCACCGTATTGAATTTCATCACCAATGATAAATCGACTCTCAACAAATTTTGTAATTGTTTTTATATCTTTCTTAGAGTCGATTAATGCCTGTTTAATTGTTAAGAAAGATATTCCAACTTCTAATCCAATATCCCACAGTGTATTATTTAATTGAGTAATAAAATCTCTTATATTTTTATTAGATTTTTTATAAATAAATAGTAAGTCAACATCACTTTTTGGTGACAAGTCATGTCTGCCGTACCCACCTACAGCGATTAAAGAGAAATCTTCTATTGGATAAATATTATAAATTCCTTTAACTATTTCTTTTACAACTGTATCCACAAGATCTGTATGATTTTTATTAAAATAGAAGCCATCATTAGTTGATGCTAATTTTTGAAATAATTTAACCTTATTTGATTGATACTTCTTTTTTATTTGAGAGATATCTTTCATTAATAAAACTTTAACATTGTATATATGTAATGGTCTCAAGAATCAATTTATGTCATCAATAACTGTTTCAGACGTAATTAGTACTATTCTTCGAGGGCTGAGAGATGTTTATTTTTTGATTAGCTTATATGAATCTACCTCATCAAATAAAAAAAAAATAATCTGTTACCCTAGAAGGCCTTTGAATCCACTTTATACTTTAGCTAAAGTTAGATGGGGCTTGCCAGTTAGGTTTACGTCCTCCCCAGAACTAGCTGACATAGAATTATATTTTTATGACAAAACTAATAGTAACTACCAAGTCTCTGGAAATCCAAAAAAAATAGTAATAAATAAAAATTGCACTGACATCAGTAAATCTAATGTTGATAAAGTTTTCTTAGAGATTTTTGGTTATTCTCTGAGCTTAGATCCAAAAAACTTTCATGGTTCAATTTTAGAAAAATCAGAGCAAAATGCAAAACATGACGGGAAGATTATAAATAGTTCTTCGTTAGGATTTAAAATTTATAAAAATAAGGTTTACCAAAAATTAATTAATAATATTTATAACGAATTTGCTATCGATTATAGGGTCGTATGGGTTAAAGATGAAATTGTATTAGCTTACGTGAAATTTGCTCAAAAAGAATATCGCTTTAAATCTAAAACTGTTTATTCAAAAATAGTCTCAATTTGTTCTTTATTTGAAAATGAAGAGATTAGTTTAATAAATGAATTTTGTAAAAAATTTAAACTAGATTTTGGGGAGTTAGACATTTTAAGAGATAGGGATACGAAAAAAATTTACATTGTTGATGTCAATAAAACTGCTTGGGGTCCGCCAGATAAGATTTCACTTGAGGATGGAAAAAAAGCTATTGCACTTATTAATGACAAGTTTAGAAAAAGCTATTTAATCTAACCCTCCCTATTAATTTAGAGAGGGTAAAATAAATATTACTAATCAATTATAACTTCGTAAATAGCAGTTGAACCCGAAAGTTCATAGGCTCCAATCAATAAAGGAGTTCCTTTTCTGACATGATAAAGTGGAGGTGTCTTGTCGGCAGGTATAAAAACTAATGATTCAGGAGATATGTCACCACCAGTTTGTTTTGTACCATCTCCAAAAAAGTTTCTACCATTAAAATATCCAAGAAATTTTGGTTTTACCATACCAGTAATATCGTACATCATGATACCGCCCTGTCTTTCAAGACCTACAAAAGCTATTGTTCTTCCATCAATTTCTCCAACTGTAAGAGCCTCTGGCTCTGCACCTTTATCGTCACTTCTGTCATCAAAAGATCCCGCATCCTCATTCCAGTTAAAAAAACCTGAAAACGCTGTTCTAACAGCAATATCATTACCGCTATCATAAATAATTTGTCCGGTATTACCGTCTAAAATTGAAAAAGATCTTCCGCCGTAGGTATAGATTTCTTCATAAAAACCGTCACCATCAGCATCTCCCATAGTAGTAGTTGTTTTTAACCTACCGAGATTTGATTTTTTTTGTAGCTCTGAGGCATTAGGAAAGACTGAAGGGTCTAAAGTTAAATCAGCGACCCTTACCTCTTCTGAGAATCCATCGTAATCTTTTGCATCTCCCTCATTAGCCATTAAAACATAATCATACATTTCACCATTAATCTCTTTACTGACAACTACCAGGGTGTCTGGTTGATACATTCCTTTAACCGGCCAAGGCTGTATATTAACTCTGTTATCCTTATTCGAAGCATCAAGAGCGGACTGAGACCAATCTTTATAGCCTAAACCAAAGTAATCAGTAACTATGCCCAAACTAATATCTATCTTTGCAATAACGTTATTTTCTTGAAGAGCTACATAAGCTCTTTTAGAGTCACCGCTAACTGCTATAAACTCTGGTTCAGCATCATACAAAAAAGATGATCCAGGTTTTACAATTCTGCCACCCTCTGGAGCCCCATTGTAATAAAAGTTTATATTTCTGATTTTATCTTCACTAGGGCCAACAAACCATTTGTTTAAATCAATAATTGAAACAGATCCTTTGGGATCAACAGTGTAGTCATCATTTGGCTCACCCTCATTGGCGACCAATGCATATTTCCCATCCGGAGTAAATACAACATTATCAGGCAGCGCACCTACTGAGTACCCAAAAGCCAATTTTAATGTATTAAGATTATAGAACAAAACAGCACCATTGTCTTGTTTGTCTTCTGCCTCGATTGCTAAAGCAAGCAAACCTGCTTGTTCTGAAACAGCAACACTGTTTATTCCACCAACACCTGCTCTTGGTTTGATTGAAATTAATTTTTCTGTATATGGTAATCTTGTAATATCTAAAACATCTATAGATTTTGTTAGATTGTTTGTTACAAATATTCTGTTTCTTTGAGAGTCGTAAGCTAAAATTTCTGATCCACCTTCGTCCCATGAAAAAGTTGAATAGCCTGAGATTTTATTAAGTTCCAATGCATTTACATTGAAAAAAACAAAGCTTAAAAGCATTGATAATAATAATTTCATTATTTTTTCTCCAAATACCAAAGAATATTAGATTTATTGATTATGTAATTTTAATTAAAAAAATATTAATCTAATATTAAAATTTTCTAATTAGGTTATAAAGCTGTTCAGTTTTGCCTGATTTTGGTACTTTTTGAATAGACGAAACCTTTTTTTGCTCTGCCAATGTTAAAGATTTAAGATCAAGCTGTTTTAATAAAAAAGAAGAACCCTTAGTTATAGAGTATAAAAAATTTAATACACACCCAATCTGATAAGCTAACTTTTTTTCGTCACTTGATAAATAAGATAAATAGGTACTTAATTCTTTTTCAATAACCCTTTGGTCTAAGATATTTTTCGTGTGCCTTAAATACACTAAATATGCAATAAATACTTTTTCTGATTGTTCTATTCCTACTAGAGGACTATTTAATATTAGGTTGAATGCATAAGAAGCTCTAATTTTGGCTGTTTGCTCCCATCCCAAATCTGAAATAATGCATGAGAGTTTTATTACTCTCAGTTGGTTAGGGGACATTTTTAAATTTATAAATTTTAAATAAACATTTTTAATCCAAGCAAAAGTCTTTTTATTAAATATTAAAAAACGACATCTACTTTTAGCTATTAATTCTAAAGAAATTTCAGTTGGATCTAAAAGCCTTTGCTTTTTGGGAAGATTTTCGTAAATGAAACCCTCTCTAATCCCGTATCTTGGATAAATAAACTGCTCGCAGTTTGATAATTTTAACACCTTGTCCAATACTTCTATTGCAATATGAATATGTTTTATTCTGTCGACAGAAATTTTCGGAATTTTTTGTAGGTCGTCAATCCCAATTTTTTGTAATTCTGATTTTAATTCATAAAAATTTTTCCGAGAGATACTCAAGTTGTGTATTTCATTAAAGGGCAATTTATTAAAATAAATATAACATCTTGCAATTGTCCTAAATGTTCCACCAATTAAATAGAAGATTTTTTGATTTTTATGTTTTGAATTTATTTCTTTGTTAATTTTTTTATGCTCTTTATGTTCTTTAGTGAAGTTTAATATACCCAAAGGAAAAGAAGATATATTTTTAATTTTATGTGGTGTTATTTGTGCTAATTCAAGACTGCCACCTCCCATATCAATAATGGTCCCATTGGCCCTAGGTATTGCAGAACGAACGCCTAGTGTGGCATAGGAGGCCTCTTGTCTTCCAGATAAAGTTAAAACTTTTCCCTTAAAAACTTTTTGTATCTTATTTGTAATTTGTTTTTTGTTAGAAGCATTTCGAATTGCTGCAGTACACAAAGCGACAGAGTGGTTAGGTTTTATTTCTTCAATTATTGAGTTAAAAAAAATTATTGAGTTGATACATTTTTTTTCAGCCTCTTTGCTGA
Organism: uncultured Alphaproteobacteria bacterium; assembly: GCA_902621205.1. Lineage (GTDB taxonomy): Bacteria > Pseudomonadota > Alphaproteobacteria > HIMB59 > HIMB59 > HIMB59. The sequence continues at coordinate 61,140 of CACNLH010000002.1, forward strand.
TCAATTTTGTTTTTGGAAGGTATTCACCTAACCCACAAAAAAATTTTTTATTATAGAGCACATCAGGGCTTCTCATATTGCCCCTAAATACACACAATCTTACTGAATTTGACCCTATATCTATTACTGCAATAGAATCTTTTTTATTAAGCATATTATATTGCATATATTTAACAGATGATTGAAAAAAAACTATTTTTATTACGTCACGCTAAATCCTCTTGGAAAAATTTAGAATTAGACGATCATGAAAGACCATTATCTGAGAGGGGGATTTTTAGTTGCAAAGTAATGGCAACGCATATTTTTAAAAAACTAAATTTTAAAGATATCTCAATTTTTTCATCGAATTCAAAAAGAACACAAGAGACTTGCAAAAAAATATTTAAAGACTCAATTAAAGTTAATTTTGAAAGTGAACTATATACTTTCAACTTTAACGATTTAATTAAATGGATAAAAAAAATTAAAATTAACAAAAATTTAATGATAGTAGGTCATAATCCAGCTTTGATTGATTTAATTAACTATATTGCAAAAGATAAAATAATAAAATTTCCAACATGTGCATTTTGCGAGATTAATCTATATATTAATTCCTGGAGTGAGATAAAAAAAAATACTGGTGAAATTAAAGAACTACAATTAGTAAAAAGACTTAAAAGTTATAATTACAAGAATGAATAAGTATTTTAATAGAGAAATATCCTGGCTAAAATTTAATGAGAGAGTAAATGAATTATCCTATGATAAAAACGTCCCAATTTTAGAACGACTAAATTTTATAAGTATTGCTGCATCAAACTTAGATGAATTTTTTTCAGTAAGAGTGGCTGGATTAATTGAACAGTTAAAACTCACTCCTAATAAAAAAAGTTTTGATGGAATGAAGATTGAGGATCAAATTAAAATTGTTGACTCATTAACAAGAGGTTTGATTAAAAGGCAAAATGAATCGTATGGTCAAATTGAAAAAGAATTAAAAAAAAATAAAATCTATATTTTAAGAGATAAGTTTTTAAAAAAACATTTGTCCCACATAAAAAATTATTATTTGAATGAAATTATTTCGATTCTGACACCAATTACAGTTGATAGCACACACCCTTTGCCCTTTATACCAAATTTAAGTTTGTGTCTTATCGCTAAAATTAAAAATAAAAAATCAAAAAAAGAATTTATCTCAGTTATGAGAGTATCAGATTTAAAACAACGCTTTCTTAAAATTATTGATAAACAGGGTATTTATTTTTATCCCGTAGAGTCAATAATTAACAATTATGTTGGGGATGTATTCCATGATTTTGATGTTATTGATACAAATCTATTTCGCGTAATAAGGGACAGTGATTTAGAGGTTTTGGAGGAGGCAGACGATCTTATCAGAGAGTTTAAAAAACTTGTCAGGGAAAGAAAAAGAGGACAGGTAATCAGATTAGATGTTCAAAAAAGTCTTAATAATAATTTTAAATCATTCATCATTAACGAGTTGAATGTATCTGAAAATGAAATTTTTGAATACGAAGATCTACTGGGGTTCGACCAATTATCAGAAGTCTTTGGAAATATAAAAAACAAGAATTTAAATTATAAAAAATTTAAACCTCGTTTCCCACAGCGAATAAATGATTTTGGCGGTGATTGTTTTGCAGCAATCAAAAAAAAGGATTTAGTTGTACACCACCCTTTTGAGTCTTTTAATGTTGTTGTTAGTTTTTTAGATCAAGCATCAAACGACAAAAACGTTGTGGCAATTAAGCAAACTTTGTATCGTACTAGCGATCAATCGCCAATCATTGATGCACTCATTCGTGCTGCTGATGCTGGTAAATCTGTAACAGCAGTTGTTGAGTTAAAAGCAAGGTTTGATGAAGAAAAAAATCTACAGTGGGCATCAAATTTGGAAAAAGCTGGAGTTCAAGTAGTGTATGGTTTTTTAAATCTAAAAATTCATGCAAAAGTTTCCTTAGTTACTAGAAGAGAAAAAAAAAATTTAGTCCATTACGTTCACTATGGTACTGGTAACTATCATCCTCAAACAGCAAAGGTTTATACAGATCTATCATTTTTTACTTGTAATAAAGATCTAGCATCTGATGCTATAAAATTATTTCATTATATGAGTAGTTACAACATGGCAAAAGATTTTAAACGAATATCTTTCTCTCCATATAACTTAAGACAAAAACTATACGAACATATTGACTACGAAATAGGTTTATCAAAAATTAAAAAGCCAGCTAACATATGGATCAAGATGAATAATTTAGTTGATCAAGAAATAATTAACAAACTTTACGAAGCATCTAAAGCAGGAGTGAAAATTACTTGTTTAATTAGAGGTATCTGCTGCTTAGTTCCTGGTGTTAAAGGAATGTCAGAAAACATAGAAGTTAAAAGTATTGTAGGAAGATTTTTAGAGCATTCACGTGTAGTTTGTTTCGGAAAAGGCAATAAACTACCCAGTAAAAAAGCAAAAATTTATATTTCATCTGCTGACTGGATGACTAGAAATTTTGACAGGCGCGTGGAAACATTAGTTCCTATCGATAACAAAACTGTTCACGAACAAATTTTATATCAAATTATGTACACTGCCATTAACGATAATCAAAATACTTGGATACTCGACTCAGATGGAAATTATCAAAAAATAAACTCTAAACTAAAAATAGACTCACATAAATATTTTATGACCAACCCTAGTCTCTCAGGGAGAGGCACTGCTGCCAAAAAGGTCTATAAAAAAATAGAAAAACAATAAAATGTTATTTGTATTTTCTATTGCTGTTCTCTCATTAAACTTATTTTTGTTTTTTAGTACTTCAATTAATATTTTTTTAATATCAATTATTTCTCAGAGTTTAGTTTATTTCATTTCTTATTATTTCTTTGAGAGCTATCTTGAAAAAAAAACTTTTGACCTAAGAAAATCTGACAATATGTTATTTACAAAAGTCCGAAATATTTTAGAAGAGACTCTTTTAGACAAAGAAAGACGCATCGAAGTTGGTGACAAACAAAGTTTGGAGTATCAAGACATTCTTAACTCCTTAGACCTCTCAATAGTTATTATAGATTACGATTATAATATCATATTCGTTAATAATATTTTCAAAGAGACATTTAATTTAGAAAATGCAGATAACCTTAAAATAGGTTTAAGAGACTTATCTTTGTCTGAAAATCTAAGTAACGCACTTAAAACTAAATCAAAAAAAAATTTTGAGTGGAACAGATTAATACCAAATGACCGATATTACGACGTTACAGGATTTCCAATTAACGATTTTTTTTGCGTTGCTTTTAAAGACATTACTGCAATTAAAAATCTTGAGATGGTAAGAACTGACTTCGTAGCTAATGTAAGTCACGAATTAAAAACTCCACTCTCTTCAATAATAGGATATTTAGAAACACTTTTAACTGTTGACGATGAAAAAAATAAAAAAAAATTTATTTCAATTATTCAAGATCAGTCAAATCGAATGAACTCTTTGATTGATGATCTATTAAGTTTAAGTTCCATCGAGAATAAAAAAACTAATGAGAATGACCAATTTTGTAATTTATTAAATACCGTTAAAATTGGAATAAACTCATTGGAGTCAAAAATTTTAAAGAAAAAAATAAATGTTGATATTAATTTAGACCAATCTCTTTTAGTTGGATGTCCTCATGAAGAATTTATTCAAGTGGTTGTCAATATCGTTAACAACGCTGTTAAATATTCAAAAGATGGTGCTAAAATTTTAATTAAAGCTCGTGAAAAAATGAATACTAGCAATATGACTGAATATGTCGAAATTTCCTTCAAGGATAATGGCATAGGCATTGCAGAAGAGCACATCTCAAGGCTTACCGAGAGATTTTACAGAGTGGACAGTGCTCGATCCAAAGAGGTTGGTGGTACTGGATTAGGCCTTTCAATTGTGAAACATATTTTGAATAAAAACATGGGTTTTATTGACATAAAAAGTGAAGTTGGAAAAGGCTCAGAGTTTTTAATCACAATTCCAAAGCATGCTTAATAAAACTTTAACATATTTGTAACATAAGATTTACTTCTAATGGATATTTTTAGCTCAATTTAAACAACATAAAGGAACTTAACTATGAAAAAATCTATGTTAACTTTTCTTGCTCTAGCAGTAAGCGTACTTTTCTCTGCTGAAACTTTTGCAAGAGATCAAATTAATATTGTTGGCTCATCAACAGTATACCCATATGGAACAGTAAACGCACAAAGACTCGGCGAGTCAGGTTTTAAAACCCCCACTTACAATCCAATTGGAACTGGTGGTGGAATGAAAGCATTTTGTGCTGGTGTGGGAGTTGAATTTCCAGATATTACTGGAGCGTCACGACCAATGAAAGCTAAAGAAGCTAAATTATGTCTTGAAGCCGGTGTAACAAACGTAATTGAAGTGATGTGGGCTAATGACGGTATTACTTTTTCTCACTCCAACGAAGCAGAACCTTTTTCTCTAACAAGAGAAGAAATCTTTACAGCTATGGCTGCAAAAGTTGTTGTTGATGGTGAAGTGGTCGAAAATCCATATCAAACTTGGAACGAAATTAACCCAAGCCTTCCTGCATATAAAATTGAAGTATTAGTAGCTCCTCCAACCTCAGGAACAAGAGATGCATTTGATGGTAAAGTAATGGAAGCTGGATGTACATTAGAAGCAGTAACTGGCAGTGACGATGGATGTACTGATTACAGAGAAGATGGAAAAATCATCGAGATGGGTGAGAATGACACTCTTATTGTTCAAAAACTAGTTGAGGATCCAGAACGTTTTGGTTACTTTGGTTATTCTTATCTAAAAGACAACGGAGATAAATTACAACCATCTACTGTTGAGGGAGTAGTACCATCTGCTGAATCCATTGCAACTTATGAGTATCCAATGGCAAGACCTCTTTTCATATACTTAAAAGCAGATCACATCGGGGTTGTACCTGGCATTCAGGAGTTTGCACAAATGATGGTAAGTGATGAAGCAATTGGTGATAACGGTTACCTAACAAAAATTGGTGCTGCACCTATGGTACCAGACCTTATCAATAGAGTAAGAAACGTTACTGACAGCTTAGATGCAATGGGATTTGATATTGCAGCATGTGCTGAAAAAAAACATCCATTAAAAGATGCTGGTTACGCTTTTTCAAGCGGACTTTGTAAGTAAGCATTAATTAATTATCTTATTTTTAGGGGCAAGATTTCTTGCCCCTAAGACAAAATCAGTTTATAGAGGAATAGGACAATATGCTTTATTTATCACTTGTTTTTGTTTTTATACTTTCTTACTCTTTTTACTTCTATGGTAAAAAAAGAGCATTAAGCCTAAAATTTAAAAAAAATGAAAATCTTTCCTCTCTTCCAGATTATTATGGATATTACGTTGTCCTTTTAGTTTTTTTTCCAGCAATAATTATTTGGTTCTTTTTACTTATTTTTAAATCAAACTTTCAAGAGATGTTTGTAATGTCCCCTGTGTTATTTCCAGATGTCGCTACATGGAGCTCTGGAAAATTCGGTTTAATTATGAATAAGATTAGCAACCTATCTATAATTGTTAATTTATCAGAAATTGATTTGACCGTAGGCGATAAATCAATTTTAAAAATGGCCAGTGAGAGTGAGATAATTGCAGCAAAAAATTTAGCAAATTTTGACAAGATCTACGGATGGTCGAATTTAACTCTATTTATTATTCTACCTGTGCTTTTAGGATTTTTGGCTACGAAATCAATATCAGGAAAACTAAATGCACAGCCAATTGTTGAGAAAATAATTTCATATGTTATCAAGGGCAGTTCTTATATTGCAATATTCATTACTTTTGGAATCTTCTTTTCTCTTGTTTTCGAGGCCATTAATTTTTTTCGGTACGTAAATTTTATGGACTTTTTCTTTAATACGGCATGGAATCCCAATAGAGCTTTTGTTATCAATGCATCAGAAGGCTTCGATCAAGAGGCTTTAAAAGAGGCTTTTGGTTTTGTACCTTTGCTTACCGGAACGCTTTTAATTGCATCTGTTGCCATGTTAGTCGCTGTTCCTTTAGGACTGCTAACAGCAATTTATTTAGCAGAGTATGCGTCATCAAAAGTAAGAGATATAGCTAAACCAATAATTGAAATTCTTGCTGGCATACCCACAGTTGTTTATGGATTTTTTGCTGCTTTATCACTGGCACCTTTCATAAAAGATGTCGGTGAAGGCGTTGGATTACCGGTGTCCGCTGAAAGTGCTCTAGCTGCAGGTTTAGCGATGGGGGTTATGATCATACCTTTTGTTTCCTCTCTTAGTGACGATGTCATAAAAGCAGTTCCTCAATCTTTAAGAGAGGGCTCTTATGCAATTGGAGCAACTAAATCAGAAACTATTAAAAAAGTAATTTTACCAGCAGCTCTAGCTGGAATAATGGGCTCATTTTTATTAGCTATATCTAGGGCAATAGGTGAGACAATGATTGTCGTTATGGCCGCCAGCCTAAGAGCAAATCTTACTTTTAATCCCTTGGAGCCAGCGACTACAATAACAACACAGATTGTTACAAGTTTGATAGGAGATGTCGAGTTTGATAATCCAAAAACCTTAGTTGCTTTTGCCTTAGGCCTAACTTTATTTGTAATGACATTAATTCTTAATATTGCTGCTATAACAATAGTAAAAAAGTACAGAGAAAAATATGAGTAGTTTAGAAAAGAGACTTGCAGCAGAGAAACGTTTCAAATTTTATGGAATGTTTGCGATGACTCTCTCTTTGTTCTTCGTGCTTATTTTAATGTATAAAATTTTTTCTACCGGCAGTGGTGCTTTTGTTAGAACAACTATTAATGCTGATGTTTATTTTGACCCAAATTTTATAGAGGTTTCTAGTAACTCCTCCAAAAAAGAAATAATGAAAGCATCTTATGTTGATCTTGCTGATCAAGTGATTAACCAAAACCATCCTGGATTAGATGAAGAAAATTTTATTAAAGTCAGAGAAATGTACACAAGAAAATTTGATTATCAGCTGAGAGATTATATTGCAAACAATCCAAATGTAATTGGAAAAACTGTCAATTTAGATATATCTGCCTCATCAGATCTTGACCAAATTGTCAAAGGAAACTATCCAAGAAATGTTCCCGAAGCACAACGAAAAATAAATGATTATCAACTTTCTATCTTAGACTCTTTAGACTCCAAAGGTAAAATGTCTAAGACATTCAATTTTTGGTTTTTCACAAATGGAGACTCAAGAGATCCAGAAACAGCCGGAATACTTGGAGCACTTATGGGGTCTTTTTATGCTTTATTGATCTGTTTTAGTTTTGCTTTTCCAATCGGACTTTTGGCTTCTGTGTACTTAGAGGAATTTGTTAAACCAGGAAAAATAACTGACATTATTGAAGTAAATATAAATAACCTTGCGGCGGTTCCCTCTATTGTTTACGGACTTTTAGGCTTAGGTATGCTAATTGGAGTTTTTGGGATGCCATATCAAGTCCCTTTAGTTGGAGGATTAGTTTTAGGTTTTATGACTTTACCAACAATTATTATAGCATCTAGGGCATCGCTCAGAGGCGTCCCCCCTTCAATTAGAGAGGGAGCACTTGCTGTGGGGGCTACTAAAATGCAAACTGTATTTCATCATGTAATCCCTTTATCTTTGCCAGGTACTCTTACTGGAACAATTATTGGAATGGCACAAGCTTTGGGTGAGACAGCCCCTTTATTATTGGTAGGTATGGTTGCTTTTGTGATGGAAATACCGGGAGGGGCATTCGACCCTGCCACTGGTCTTCCTTCACAAATATATCTATGGTCTGAGAGCGCTGAAAGAGGTTTCCTCGAAAAAACATCTGCAGGAATAATGCTACTTTTATCTTTTTTGATTATAATGAATACTGTGGCAGTGTTGGTAAGAAGAAAATTGGAGGTGAAATGGTAGATCAAAACAGCAATTATGCTTTGCAAACAAGTGAGGTATATGTCCACTATGGAAAAAAAATGGCAATCAATAACGTTGCTCTTAATTTTCCAAAAAATGAAGTAACTTCTCTTATAGGACCCTCAGGTTGTGGTAAGTCGACATTTTTGCGATGTTTAAACCGTATGAATGATGTAATAGATATTTGTAATGTTAAAGGTAAGTTTTTGTTGAATGGCAATGTTGATATATATAGCCCTGATATACAGGTAGAAACTCTTCGCGAAAAAGTTGGAATGGTTTTTCAAAAACCCAATCCTTTTCCAAAAACTATTTATGAAAATGTTGCCTACGGACCAAAAATTCATGGTATTGCTTCTTCTCAAAATGAATTAGATGAAATAGTAAAAGACTCACTTCACAGAGCGGGTCTTTATGAAGAGGTAAAAGATAGAATGGATGATATTGCTACCGGTTTATCAGGAGGACAACAGCAAAGATTGTGCATTGCAAGAGCGATTGCTATAAGACCGGAAATCATTTTGATGGACGAACCTTGTTCTGCATTAGATCCAATAGCAACCGCAAAAATAGAAGATTTAATTAACGAATTGAAAGAAAATTACACAATTATTATAGTAACTCATTCTATGTCTCAAGCATCACGAGTATCATCTAAAACTGCGTTTTTTCATTTAGGTAACCTTGTCGAATATGGAGAAACTGGTAAGATATTTACAAAACCTGATAAAGAACAAACAAATGACTACATAACTGGAAGGTTTGGTTAAAATGGAAACAGCACACACAGATAAAAACTTTGAACAAAAGTTAAATCATCTTACAGATAATTTAATTAAAATGAGTAATATTGTTGAGAAACAAATTGAAATTGCAGTAAATGTTATTAAATCTAAAGACTCATCTGATGCACAGACAACACAGAATCTTGATGAACAAGTTGATGAAGTGGAAAGAGATGTTAGGGATTTAAGTTTCGAAATTATGACTTTACATAGACCCGTTGCCAGTGATTTAAGACTAGTTTTCACTGCCCTCAAAGTTTCAAAAGAGCTTGAGAGAATGGGAGATCACTCTAGAAATTTAGCAAAAAGAGCTATTTCAATTTCTTCTTCATTTGACGAGGATTTAACGGACCAAATGCATAATTTAGGTAAAGGTGTCCAAAAAATGGTTAATCAAACACTTGAGAGTTTTTTTAAAAAAGATGAGGTACAGGCAAGGATCTCATGGAATCAAGATGCAGAAATTGACAGGCAGTACAAATCTTTATTATCTGATTTAATAGAAAGAATGCACAATAAAGAAACAAGTGTTGTTGATGAAGGCACTAAGCCAATTTTAATTGCAAAGTCCTTAGAAAGAATAGGTGATCATGCTACTAACATAGCTGAAGAGGTCATTTTTAACATTACAGGTCATTATATTGATTTAAAAAAATCTGATTTTGAATGACAGACAAGATTTTAGTTGTAGAGGATGAAAAACCAATCTCAGAATTAATTGGATTTCATTTAGAACAACAAAACTACCAAATAAAATTTTCATACGACGGAGAATCTGCAATCCAAGAGATCGAACATTGGCTGCCTGATTTAATTTTATTAGATTGGATGCTACCAAATATATCGGGCATTGAAGTTTTAAAGAGAATTAAAAGAAAAGATAATCTAAAAAAAATTCCAATTATAATGTTAACAGCTAAAGGTCAAGAGGATGATAAAATTAGAGGTTTTGAATTAGGTGTGGAGGATTATGTAACCAAACCTTTTCTTCCAAGTGAGATCCTTGCTAGAATTAAATCATTACTTAAAAGAACAAAAGCAAGAGAAGAGAACGACTCACTCAAGTTTCATGATATTAACATTAATCTTACCAACAGAAGGGTATCAAGGGGTGAGAGAAAATTAAATTTAGGACCGACTGAATTTAATCTTTTAAAATTTTTTATTGAAAATAAAGGTAGAGTCTATTCTAGGCAGCAACTATTGGATAATGTTTGGTTAAATGACGCTTACGTTGAACCTAGAACAGTTGATGTTCACATAAGAAGACTCAGAAAAGAGCTGAATTTACCAGGAGAAAAAGATTTCATTCGAACAGTTAGATCCGCTGGCTACTCTATCGATTCAGAAAATTAAAATGATTAAAATTCTTGTACTTTGTACAGGTAACTCTTGTCGATCAATTATAACAGAGGGGCTTTTAAACCATTATGGTAAAGACTTTTTTAATGCTTATAGTGCAGGAAGCCACCCTGCAGGATATGTGCATCCATTAAGTATCAAAACATTAGAAAAAAATAAAATTTTCCTAGACAATTTTAAAAGTCAATCATGGAATGATTTTTCAGATATTAATTTTGATTTGGTTATTACTGTGTGTGATAATGCAGCTGGAGAAACTTGCCCCCTGTATCTCAAAAATACATTAAAGGCACATTGGAGTGTAGCTGATCCTGCAAAATTTAAAGGCACTGAAGAGGAAGTTGAGATAGAATTTTTAAAAGTATTCAATGTTCTTAAAAAAAGATGTCTTGCACTAGTTCAAAATTATAAGCAAAACAACTTATTAAATATCGATCAAATAAAAGAAATTGGAAATTTAATCTAAATTTAACTTTAATTTAATATAAATGATTATTTTATTAGGTGGAAGATTGGCATTTCCCCTGTGATTGAAACATAGACCTCCTCTACTTGTAGAAAAATCATGTCAATCTTCCCAAATTAATTAAATAAACCTAAGAATAAAACTATTCCATAGGCTGTTAGAGATAAAAAAATTGCAGCAGAGCCCAAATCTTTAGCTTTCTTTATTTTGTTTGACTTATCCATAGTAATTTTATCACAGGTATATTCTATTGCAGTGTTTAGAGCCTCAATACTAAGTATGAGCAAAGGTAAAATTATCAGCCAAAGTATGAACAAAAGAGCCGGTTGAAAAATTACGATGTATAGAGCAGACAAGGGAAGCAATAATAGCTCTCTTCTTGCTGCTTTTTCTTGAAGGAGAATTTTTAGGCCTTCAATTGAACACCAAAAAGCATCTACTATATTTTTATTTTTAAAATCCATATCTGAAGTTTAACTACTTATGTGAAGTTTTTGTTAAATCTTGACTTTTTATTTTCAATTAACCTTTTTTTAACTCTCCATCTAAGATTGCTTCGAACAATATATCCAATACAGTTTTGAGACCCACATCGACACGGGTGATCCTCGAAACAAAACATGTCATATCCATAGTCGTAGGACAGCTCCTCGCCTTTCTTAATATCTTTAATTGCGCTAATCCATATTTTTCCTTTGATGATATCAGTTTCACAATTAGGGTCGCAGGAATGATTAATATATTTTGCTAAATTCCATGTTACTTTTCCATTGATGTCGTATTTTTGATTCAGTGTAAAAATGTAAACAGACCCGACTGTTTTAGCCCTTTTGTTTGCCTCTATGTGAACATCAGCAATCTTGTCGGATTGAGCTTTAGTTATCTTTAACCCGCGATATTCAATGATTCTAGTGCCAGCACTGATATCAGCTTTTGCAAAAAGACCAGATGCATGAATTTTAGAATTTTTTCTAATATAAAGCTTTTGTGAAGAGTCCATTTAATAAAACTTTAACAATCCTCAATACTATCAATCGTAGATATATCTATTTTTAGATTCTATGCAAATCAAAAAACATCGATCTATATTTATTTCAGACATTCATATTGGCATACGTGCTTCAAAAGTAAAGGAGCTCTTACACTTTTTAAAATATAATGATTGTGATCATCTTTATTTACTTGGAGATATTATAGACGGATGGCGTCTAAAAAAAAATTGGTTTTGGAATCCTGATTTTAATACTTTCATACAAAAAGTTTTACGAAAAGCACGCTCAGGTACCAAAGTCTATTATATACCTGGAAACCATGATGAAGTTTTTTCAGATTATTGTGGTTTTTCATTTGCAAACATTAAAGTTCGAAAAAATAGAATTCATACAACAGCGAACAATAAAAGACTTCTCTTAATGCATGGGCATGAATTTGATGGAATAGTTCTAAATTCAAAATGGTTAGCAAAGATAGGTGCCGTCCTTTATGACTACTCTGTTTGGTTTAATAATATTTTAAATTTCTGTCGAAGAAAACTTGGTCTTTCGTATTGGTCTTTATCAGGATATTTAAAAACACGAGTAAAAGATGCTCAACGATATATTGAAAATTTTGAAAATGCATGTCTTGAGAGAATAAAAAAAAATAATTGTGATGGAATTGTTTGTGGTCATATTCACCATCCCCAAATAAAAAAAATTGGTGACAAGACATATCATAATCTAGGAGATTGGGTAGATAGCTGTAGTGCAATGGTTGAGGACTTTAAAGGCAACTTGGAGTTAGTCTTTTGGAATGAAAAAAAAATCCAGTCTTTAGAAAAACAAACTCTTAATAAGGTATCTGTAGCTTGAAATTATTATTAGTAACAGATGCATGGAAACCTCAGGTAAACGGCGTCGTCCGTTCTTATCTGAATACCATACCGGAATTGGAAAAAATGGGTATGCAGGTAGAAGTAATACACCCTGAGTTATTTAAAGTTCGCTTTGGCCTTCCTTCGTATAATGAGATTAAAGTTGTGATTACTCGCAAAAAAACATTGAAAAATATGATGGATCAGATCAATCCTGATCATATTCACATTGCTACAGAGGGGCCCCTAGGTTTTTTGGCCAGAAAAATATGTCTTTCAGAAAAAATTATTTTTACAACTTCATTTCATACTCGTTTCCCTGAGTATATTCAACAACGTATAAAAATACCTGCAAGTTTCTTTTACTTCTTCATAAAGCATTTTCACAATAAAGCGAAAAAAGTTCTTGTTCCTACCCCATCCATGCAGGCCGAATTAATAAATATGAATTTTAAAAATACCGTTGTTTGGTCAAGAGGTGTCGATCATCAAAAATTTGGCAACTATCAAAAATTAGACTTAGGCCCGGGACCAATATTTTCTTATATCGGTCGAGTGGCTACTGAAAAAAATATTCAAGCTTTTTTAGATTTAGATTTAGAAGGTACTAAAGTTGTCGTTGGCGATGGACCACAGTTAAATAAACTAAAAAAAAAATATACAGATATAAAATTTGTTGGTTACCAGTTTGGCCAGAATTTAGTGAATTACTATGCTAGTTCAGATGTAATGGTTTTCCCTAGCAAGACTGATACCTTTGGAAATGTGGTAACTGAGGCAAATGCAACCGGCACACCAGTCGCTGCTTATGATGTAACAGGTCCTAAAGATATTATTGTTAATGGGGTCAACGGTTTTATTGGTGATAACTTAAAAGATAATGTTTTGAATTGTTTGACTATCGATCGAAAAAAATGTCAAGAATATACAAAAAAATTTAACTGGTATGAGTGTTCCAAGGTTTTTTATGATAATATTGTGGCTTGAACTTTACACATACTCTATCTGATTCTAAAAATTGGATTATCAATCATAAAGACCAACTAGAGATTAATTGGAGTGAAAAAGATATTGAGCTTCACCTCAATAAAGAAACAAGTTTTAATATTTATCTTCTAGATCAAACTAACGTCAAAGGTGCTTTGATAGGACATTTTTTATATCAAGATCAAAAGGTCAGTGAATTTGAAATTTTACATATTGCTGTTTTGCCTGAATTTAGAAACCAAGGGTTGGGAAGAATGATTTTAGAAGAGCTTGAAAAACAACTCAAAAGTACTGGAAAATCATTTAAAATCTTTCTGGAAGCGAGTGCTATTAATAAATTTGCTATTAAACTTTATGAAAAATTAGGCTATAAAGCCTACAATGAAAGAAAAAACTATTATCGGAGTAAGTCTATAAACGCTCCAAATACGCAAGACGCAATTTTGTTTGCAAAATCCCTTAATGCCATCAAATAAGAAATTTTATATTAGAACATTTGGTTGTCAGATGAATGTTTATGACTCTGATAAAATGAAAGATATTTTTCTATCGCATAATATTAATCAAACCGATGACTTTCAAAATGCAGACTATGTAGTTTTAAATACTTGCCACATCCGTGAAAAGGCAACAGAAAAAACATTTTCAGATTTAGGAAAAATTCATAAAAAGGGGAAAGAAGATCAAAAAGTTATTGTTGCTGGTTGTGTAGCTCAAGCTGAAGGTGAATTAATTCAAAAAAGGGCACCTTACGTGGACTTAGTGATCGGACCACAATCTATTCAGTCATTAAATAAATTTTTAGATAAAAATAACTTACCAAAAACCTCTATCACTGAATTTGATGTGATTGAAAAATTTGACACGCTCAATCATATTAAAACGAATACATCGAATAAATCTGCATTTGTGACTATCCAAGAAGGCTGTGATAAGTTTTGTCATTTCTGCGTTGTTCCTTATACAAGAGGATCAGAATATTCAAGAACAGTTAAGGAAATCTCTGATGAGGTTAAATCTTTAATTGATCAGGGGGTGGTGGAATTCACACTTTTAGGTCAAAATGTTAACGCCTATCATGGTTTAGACACTCAAGGTCAATCAAATAATCTAGCAACTCTTATTAACAGTATTAGTTTAATAGATGGAGTTGAAAGAATTACCTATTCTACAAGTCACCCTGTGAATATGACTGATGACCTAATTTCCCTTCATGGTGAAAACTCAAAACTTATGCCCTATCTTCACCTTCCTGTTCAATCAGGTTCTGACAAAGTTTTAAAATTAATGAATAGAAAACATACTAGGGATTATTATTTTGAAATCATCGAAAAGGTCAGAAAAGTAAAACCCGATATAGCACTTTCCTCGGACTTTATTATTGGTTTTCCTGGAGAAACAGACAAAGATTTTGAAGACACAATCGATCTAATTGAAAGAGTTAAATACATGAATTCTTATTCTTTTAAGTATAGCCCAAGACCAGGTACACCTGCAGCCGATCGTGAAGAAATAGATGAAGCAATTCTCAATGAGCGATTAAAGATCACACAAGATTTACTCAATGAACAACAAATTGAATACAACAACCAGTTTGTAAAAAAGACAGTGCAAGTATTAATTGATGGTGCTGGTAAACACTCGGGACAAATCAAAGGCAAGTCACAATTTAATCAAAGTGTAGCCCTACAGGGAGATAAAGAAATAATAGGTCAAATAATTCCTGTTCAAATCAAAGAGGTTTTAACACACTCATTATTAGGAGAAAAAATTTAGTTGAGTCCTGTAAATATTTCTTCCCATCAAAAACAACTTGAGTTTGAGGATAATCAATTTCTATCAAGCCTATTTGGTTACCACGATAAAAATTTAAAGGTCTTAGAGAATAAATTTAAAGTAAAGCTATACACAAGAGGCAACCTTCTATCTATAAAAGGCAATAGAGATCCAGTTGAAAAAGCCTACTTTATTATTCAAGGCTTATATCAAAAATTGAAGAATAACGATATTTCTGCAGAAGAAATAGAAAACAATATTGATTTAGCAAAACCTACATATATCAAAGAACAAATCGAACAAGATCAGAAATTTCAAATCAATACAAAATTAAAAACAATTTATCCCAAGACTAAAAACCAAGAGCTCTTTTTAAAAGAAATGAGATCAAAAGATGTCGTTTTTGCTGTTGGTCCAGCGGGAACAGGAAAAACTTATTTAGCTGTTGCATATGCAGTTAGTCTTTTTGTAGAGGGTAAAATTAATCGATTAATATTATCAAGACCAGCAGTTGAAGCGGGTGAACGATTAGGTTTTTTACCTGGAGATATGAAAGAGAAAATTGATCCCTATTTACGACCACTCTACGATGCCTTGTATGAGATGATGCCAGGTGAGGAAATTGACCGAAAAATGGTAAATAATTTAATAGAAATAGCTCCTCTTGCCTTTATGAGAGGAAGAACATTAAATAAATCATTTATAATTTTAGATGAAGCACAAAACACCTTATCGACACAGATGAAAATGTTCTTAACTAGATTAGGACAAAACTCAAAAATGGTAATCACGGGAGATTTAAGTCAAAAAGATTTACCCGATAATGCAAAAAGTGGAATGCAGGACGCAATGGAAAAATTAGAAAAAGTTAAAGACATCGGGTTTGTTCATTTAAATAGTAGTGATGTATGCAGACATACACTAGTAGAAAAAATAATTAATGCTTACGATAAGTAATTTTGAGGATTAGTAATAAAAAATTTGTGATTGAGATAATTGGAGACAAGAATTTAGAGCAATTTCTAAAATCCTCCAAGGAAAAGCTAAAAAAGTTGTCAGAATATTTTCAAACAATCCACCAAGCTGATCATCAAACACAACTGACAATAAAAATAGTTTCTAATGAAGAAATTAAAAGCATGAACAAAAAATTTAAAAATAAAAATAAAATCACTGATGTGTTATCTTTTCCTGATGGAGACTTTTCTGGTGATATTGCTATTGCAGATAGTTATATTTTAAATCGCAATAAAAAAATTAACGAACAAAACTTTTTTATGCTAGTGAGTCATGGATTACATCATTTATTTGGTTATCATCACTACGATAAACAATCGAGAAGTAACATGAGATTTTTAGAAAACACACTGATGAAACTATTAGGTTTAAAAAAAGTACATGAAAATTAAAAAAAATTTAGCGATAAAATTAGTCAAAGAACTAATTCAAGACGAGAATTTTAAAAAAGATATTATTGATCTTATCTCGGCGACTTCAGATAGTTCAGGGATTGCCAAGAATGAAGAAAAAAAAATCTTTAATAATCTTTTAAAGGTTCACAAAAAAACTGTTGATGATGTAATGGTTCCAAGAGGTGAAATAATTTTTATTGATCAAAATATTGACAAAGAAAACATCATTAAAATTATCAATAAAGAAGCTCACTCAAGAATGCCAGTCGTAAAAAAGGACTTAGAACATTGCTTGGGAATGGTTCATATCAAGGATTTATTCAAGAAAATCAATAATAAGTCCTTTAATATTAAGAGTTTGTTAAGAGAGGTCATTTATATCCCCTCTGCTACACCTGTTTTTAACCTTCTTCAAAAAATGAAAAAACAAAATATCCATTTGGCGATTGTTATGGATGAATTTAATAGTGTTACTGGTTTAGTTACCATTGAAGACTTAGTGGAAGAAATAGTTGGTGAGATTGAAGACGAGCACGATAAGGATGAAGCACCGATGTTTCGACAAAAAAACAATAATATAATCATGGATGCCGCAATGCTTGTTGATGATTTTGAAAGAGAATTTGATGTCAATATCCCAGATGATTTAAAAGAGGATGTGGGAACTATAGGCGGTATCATATTTAATATAGCTGGTCGTATACCAAAGAAAAAAGAAAAATTTACAATAAATAAAAAATTATCTTTCACCATTCACAAGGTATCAACAAGAAAAATTCTTGAAGTTGTGGTTAGTGGTGTCAAATCGCAATAATCTACTGCCCTATCTCTCTAGGCCAATAAGCTTAATAATTATTTTTTCTATTGTTTATGTATTTTCTCTTCCTCCATTTGGAGTATCTGTTTTCTATTACTTATCATTTTCAATCATTTTTTATAATATTCTAACCAATAATAATTTTTCAAAAAAAAATATATTTTATTTTTTCTTATTTACTCAAATAATTACATTAAGTTGGATTACTCAGTCCTTTTATTCAGGGGGTTTTGGGTATTTATTCTTAGGTATTATTTTAGTTGGTGTACTCTCTATATTTATTGCATTCCTGCATTATTCAGCAACAATTCTCATCTTAGTAACATTTAAAAAAAAATTATTACAGATTTTCTTATTACCACTAGGTTTATCTATAGTAGAAATACTAAAGGAATTTATTTTTGGAGGCTTCCCTTGGAATCCTAGTGCAATTATATATTACAAAAATATTTGGATCTTAAAATCACTACCATTTTTAGGCGTTTATGGTTTGGGATTAGTTATCCATTTGATTGTGGGTTTAATTATTTATTTTCTCTATTGCAAAAATAAAGTTGTAACTTTTAGTCTGTCATCAGTGCTTGTTTTAATTTATGCATTTGGTTTTTTTGAAAATAATACTGAGAGAAAAACAAACAATGAAACTTTAAACATTCTTTTAATTCAACCTAATCTTTATGAGTCATTAGTAGAATTTGATGTTCTAAGAAACCTTGAAATATATGAAAAATTAACCTTAGAAGCTCTTATTAATTCTCCAAAAGCAGATTTAATAATTTGGCCTGAAGGCTCATTACCAATTGATTTGAATAACAGGGACGGACTTCTTAGTAGATTATCTTCTTTAATTAACGAGGATCAAAAAATAATAGTTGGGTCGAGTGCTATCGAGGAAAACCAATTATTTAATCGTCTATATATCATCGATCATCAAGGAAAGATTATTGATTTTTATGATAAACAAAAGTTGGTTTTATTTGGAGAATACATTCCCTTTGTAAAACCTTTTGTAAGCAAGTTTTTAAATTTAGGAATGAACTATACTCCTGGAATTAATCAAAAAATCTTAAAATTACCTAAAAATATAAATGCTGTTCCAATGATTTGTTTTGAGTCTATTTTTAATTACAAATCAATTAATACTGAGGTTTGTAATGCTGATATGGTAATACAAATTTCAAATGACTCTTGGTTTGGTAAATGGTACGGGCCACATCAACACCTGGCTAATTCCCTTTTAAGAAGTGTTGAATTCCAAAAGCCTCTCATAAGATCAACACCTTCAGGTATTACATCTGTTGTTGATTATTCGGGTAAAATTATTGAGACTATTTCAACAAACAAAAAAGGTTACCTCTATTATCAACATCCAATTAATAAATATAAATCAAATTGTTCATCAACTTTATTTCCAGTTACTCTTATGATTTTCTTAATTTTTTTATTTAGTTTTTTATATGTTCGAATCAAAAAATAAATACTTTGGTAGAAAAAAAGGAAAGTCATTTGTAAGACTCGAGCAATACTCGAAATTTCTTAAAGAACCAAACAAAAGGTTATTTAATAAAATCAAAACACCAAGAATTTTAGAAATTGGAATTGGTGATGGAGAAAAAATTAGTGAAGATGCAAAACTATATTCAAAAATTAACTTTATTGGTTGTGATATTTTTGCTGATGGAGTTCTAAGAGCTATCAGAAACTCTGTTGATGATAATCTGAAAAACCTTCAAGTATTCCATTTAAACATTCAAGATCTTTTACCATTCATACCAAACAATTATCTTCAAGAAATAAGAATATATTTTCCAGATCCGTGGCCAAAAAATAAACACAAAAAAAGACGAACTGTTAACCAACCACTTGTAAAAGATCTCACTAAAAAACTAAAAAAAAATGGATTTGTTCGTTTTGCAACTGATCACGGTGACTATTTTATCGAAGCTTTAGCCTTGATGAAAAAGTTCAAATACACCATGCCAGATATCAGCCCTAAATGTTGGAAATATAGTGATTCCAACGCTTTGCACACTAAATTTGAGAAAAAAGCCTTAGACAAAAATCATAAATTATTCTATTTTAGCGTTCTTAAAAATTATTAACCAACGATGAGGAGGTGGGTTATCCCGCCTTTTTTTTTAACTAGAAAAGATAATGCTAAATAACACAGAAATATTAAAAGTTGCCGAAGTCGTCTCACAAGAGAAGGGCATCGAAATGGATATAGTAATGGAGGCTCTTGAAGAGTCTTTTGAAATTATTGGAAAATCAAAATACGGAATGGACAATAACATTAAAGCATCTATTGACCGCATGACAGGAAATATAAGTTTATCTCATATTAAAGATGTGGTTGAAAAAATTGATCCTGTTTTGCAGGCAAATCAAATTTTATTAGATCACGCTAAAAAATATGATGCTGATACTGAAATTGGAAAACAAATAACAATTCCTTTACCGTCCGTAAACTTTGGAAGAGTTACTGCCAATATGGCAAGGCAAGTTATTTACTCCAGAGTTAGAGAAGCTGAAAAAAGAAGACAGTTTAATGATTTTAAAGATCGTGTCGGAGAAGTTTTGTCGGGTATTGTTAAAAGAATTGAATTTGGAAATATTATTGTTGATCTTGGTAAAGCTGAGGGATTTTTGAGAAAAGATGAACTCATTCCAAGAGAGAATTTTAAAAATGGTGATCGTATAAGAGCTTATTTCTTCGATATAAAAGAAGAGGCCAAAGGACACCAAATTTTTCTTTCAAGAACTCACCCTCAGTTTATGGCAAAATTATTTGAACAGGAAGTACCTGAAATATATGAAGGTCAAATAGAAATTTTATCTGTTGCAAGAGACCCTGGTAGTAGAGGAAAGATTACAGTTCGTGCGAACGATAAGTCCATCGATCCAGTTGGGGCATGCGTAGGTATGAGGGGTTCAAGAGTTCAGGCTATTGTTAATGAATTACAAGGTGAAAAAATCGATATCGTAAATTGGTCAGAGCTAAAGTCAATGTATGTCCAAAATGCCATTGCGCCCGCACAAGTTGCAAAAGTTAACGAATTTGAAGACTCTAATAGAGTAGAGATAGTCTTACCTGAGGATCAGTTAAGTATTGCTATTGGTAGAAGAGGTCAAAATGTAAAATTAGCTTCAATACTTACCAATCTTGAAATTGATATACTAACTGAAAAAGAAGACGCAGAAAGAAGACAAGAGGAATTTAAAAAAATCACTTCTCTTTTCGCCGAAAAACTTGATCTCGAAGATATGATTGCACAATTATTGGCCGTCGAGGGATATACTAGTATTGAAAAAATTGCTAATGCTTCAATCCAAGACATAGAGAAAATTGAAGGATTTGATAATGAGCTTGCTGCTGAGATATATGCGCGTGCAACGCAGTATATGGAAAACGAGAAGGCAGAACTTGAGAAATTAATTCAATCTTCGAAGCTAGATGATTACGTCAAAGGAATTTCAGAGTTTGATAATAAAATTTTAGCTACATTGATTGAGAACAATATTTTTTCACGTCAAGATCTTGCAGATTTAGCTACTGATGAATTAGTAGGTAGAGACGGCATACTACAAAAAAGAGTTGAAAAATCTGCTGCAGAAAAAATTATTATGGATGCTAGGGAGATTTATCTTAATAGCTAATTTTGAATGACAAAAGAGACAAAGAACACAAATACATCTTCGGCTAAACCTTCTACGCCTACCTCTACAACATCTGCTCCTCCCAGAAAAAAATTGACTCTCAATACAACAGCATTTCAAAAAAAACTGTCTTCTATTTCAGTTAATAATCTTTTAGATGAAGAACCAGACTACGAAAAAATGCCCAGTCTTGCAAAGACTAAAAGAAATAGAGAAAAACAAAAAACAAAATTTAAACCAAATTTAACTAGCTCTCAAAAAATTGTCCGTGAAGTTGACATACCTGTAAAAATTTCTGTGCAGGAATTAGCAAGTAGAATGTCAGAAAAAACAGGTGATGTTGTAAAAGCTCTTATGAAAAGTGGAATTATGGCTACTGCTAATCAATACATAGATGGAGACACTGCAGAACTTATTGTTACAGAATTAGGGCATACACCGAAAAGAGAAGAGGCGATCAGTTTAAAAGATGAAATTGCAAATCACCAAAAAACAAAAATATCCAAAATTTCGCCCAGACCTCCAATTGTAACTGTGATGGGCCATGTTGATCACGGTAAAACATCTTTGTTGGATGCACTTAGAAATACAAATGTAACTTCAAAAGAGTCTGGTGGAATAACTCAACATATTGGTGCGTATCAAATTCAACATAAAAACAATCCTATTACTTTTTTGGATACACCTGGTCACGCAGCTTTCTCAAATATTCGCTCTAGGGGAGCAAATTTAACAGATCTTGTTGTATTGGTAGTTGCTGCTAACGATAGTGTTAAACCTCAAACAATTGAAGCAATTTCTCATGCTAAAGCAGCAAAAGTTCCTATTGTTCTTGCAATTAATAAAATGGACTTACCAGATGTTGATCCAAGCATTGTTAGAAATGATTTGTTAACTCACGAGGTAGTTGTAGAAAGCTACAGTGGAGATGTATTAGAAACTGAAATATCTGCAATTAAAAAAACAAATCTAGAAAAATTATTAGATAACATTTTATTACAAGTAGAAATTCTAGATCTTAACGTCGAACATAACAAACTCGCTGAAGCAATTGTAGTTGAGTCTAAAATAGAAACAGGAAAAGGACCTGTTGCAACAGTAATAGTAAAAAATGGAACTTTTAAAGAAGGCGACCATTTTACTTGTGGTTCGTCTTATGGAAGAGTTAGAGCTTTACTTGATGAAAATGGTAGCAGAATTAAATCAGCTAGCCCAGGCATGCCTATTGAAGTGTTGGGTTTTGACTCAGTGCCACAAGCAGGTGATACAGTTTATGTTATGCCAAATGAGGATATTGCGAAAGATATTACAGAAAAAGTAAAAGAACAAAAAAAATTAGAAAATACTGAAGCAGTTAAAAAATCATCACTAGAGGAAATGATGGCTAATGTATCAAAGGGAGATATGAAAAAACTTCCAATCATTGTCAAAGCAGATGTTCAAGGATCTCTTGAAGCAATAGTTTCCTCACTAGAAAAAGTCGGCAATGAAGAAGTTAAAATCAATGTCGTCCATAACGCTATTGGTGCAATTAATGAAAGTGATGTAAGTTTAGCAAATTCTGCACAAGGGCTAGTAATTGGTTTTAACATCAGAGCTATCCCACAAGCCCGAACAATCGCAAAACGTGATAAAGTAGATATACGATATTATTCAATTATTTATGAATTAATTGATGATATGAAAAAAATGCTCTCTGGTCTCCTCACTCCAGACACTAAAGAGGAAATTATTGGTCATGCTGAGGTTCGTGATACTTTCAAATCCTCAAAGTTTGGTACAATTGCAGGCTGTTTTGTTACTGATGGTATAGTCCAAAATTCTGCTAAAATCAGGCTTGTTAGAGAAGGTAAAATCATACATGAAGGAGAAGTTGGTACTCTTAAACGATTTAAAGATGATGTTAAAGAGGTTAGAGAAAATTACGAGTGTGGTATTTCATTTAAAGACTATTCAGATATTTTGGAAAAAGATGAAATTGAATTTTACGTAACTAAGGAAGTTCAAAAAGAATTATAGTGTGGACAATAAGCCAAGTTTTCGAACCAAAAAAGTTGAGCTTTCAATTAAAAGACTCGTCTCTGAATATCTCGTAACTCAAAAAGATTATCTTTTAAAATTTCCAACTGTTCGTTTCGAAATAACTGAAGTAAGAGTAAGTAAAGATCTAAGATTTGCAAAAATTTATCTTATTCATAATATTTCTGAGGAGGATTTTAAAGAATTTAATAAACTTTATCTGAGAGAAATACAAAGTTTAATCGCAAGAACTCTTACAAGTAAATATACTCCAAAAATATCTTTAATTTTTGATGAATCTTTTCAAGAGTCTTTAAAAGTACAATCACTTCTAGATAAATTATAGATCTTGGTAAAAGAAAACTTTCACAGTGATGGATGGTTATTAATAAATAAACCACAGGGTATAGAGTCATTTGGAGTGATAAGAAAATTAAAATTTCGTTATTCATTTAAAAAAATTGGCTTTGCTGGAACTCTGGACCCTTTAGCTTCTGGTTTATTATTAGTAGGTATAAATAAAGCTACGAAGAAAATACCAAATATACATCAAGAAAAAAAAAGTTATGAGGTTGAGATAAGATTTGGTGCTTTAACAAATACTTTAGACTCAGAGGGTAGATTCTTTAAAATGGAGTCGTCCTCGCATAATATAAATGAAAGAGTTTCACATTTAAAAAAGTTCATAGGAACATATCAACAAAAAATACCAGACTTTTCTGCGCATAAATTAAATGGTAAAAATTTTTATGAACTCGCTAGAGATAATAAAGCTATAGAGGATCGTTATAAAAAAGTATCACTTCAAAGTTTAAAAATTCTATCTTCTAATAGCTCAAAAATGAGAGTTGAGTTGAATTGCCATTCAGGGTTTTATGTGAGGGCATTTGCAGAAGAATTTGCACATTCCTTGGGTGATATAGCTTATGCAAGTATGATTAAAAGATTGAAAATAGGGACTTTTGATATAAATCAAGCTATTCCTTATGAAAAAATTCTTGATTTCTCAAGTATAAATGATTTACATACCAATCTGATTACCATTTGAACTGGGCGACATCCTGGTCAGATGATGTTTACTTTGAAAGGAGTATTGATGTCGGAAATACAAATTAACGATATAGCTCGTGCTGATAATGACACTGGTTCACCAGAGTCCCAAATTTTTTTTCTCACAAAGAAAATTAATCTGTTAACAGAACATATCAAAATCCATAAGAAAGATTTTCATTCTCGAAGAGGTCTGCTGATGATGGTTGGTAAAAGAAATAGATTGATGGCGTATTTAAAGAAGAGGAATGTAGGAAAGTACACAGAAGTAGCAGATAAACTAAAGCTAAGAAAAAAATAATTTTTAATTAGCTATAAAGAAAGAGGAAGATGAAAATAGAACATAAATTTGAGTTGGGTAACCAACAAATTACACTTGAAACAAATCGAATAGCAAAACAAGCAGACGCATCTGTGGTTGTAACCTGCGGCGAAACAATGGTTATGGCTAATATTTGTGCAGCAAAAACACAAAAACCTGATATTGATTTTTTCCCATTAACAGTTAACTATCAGGAAAAATATTATGCCTCAGGTAAAATACCAGGGGGTTTTTTTAAAAGAGAGGCAAGACCGACTGAAAGAGAAACATTAACAAGTCGTTTAATTGATAGACCTATTAGGCCTCTATTTCACAAAAACTTTAAAAATGAAACTCAAGTAACATTAACTGTGCTATCTTACGATAGCGTTGTTGATCCTGATATTATTGCTATGTATGCAACTGGCGCAGCATTAGCGATTTCAGGTCTTCCTGTGGCAGGTACTTTGGGTTCAGCTAGAGTTGGATATATAGATGGAAAGCTAGTTGCAAATCCATCTATCCAAGATATGGAAAACTCTGAACTAGATCTTGTTGTAGCTGGAACAGAAGAGGGTGTCCTAATGGTTGAGTCTGAAGCCCAAGAACTCTCTGAGAACATCATGCTAGAGGCAGTAATGTTTGGACATGATTTTTATCAGACATTTATTAAAGAAGTTCAAAGCTTTGCAAGCAAAACAGAAATTAAGACTTTTGAAGTCCCAAGCCTACCTGATTTTTATGAAGGTTTACAAAAAGATGTTGAAAGTAAAATTTCAGATCCTATTCGTGAAGCATATGGTTTAGTTGATAAACAAGAGCGAAGTCAAAAACTTACAGAGATCAGATCTTCTATTATCGACAACGTTGAAGATGATCAGATTTTAGCCGCTACAACAATTATCAAAGATATAGAAAAAGAAGTAGTTCGAGGCGATATAATCAAAAATAAAAGCCGTATTGATGGAAGAAAATTAGATGAGGTAAGACAAATTACATGTGAATTAGACATTCTTCCTCGAGCTCATGGTTCAAGTCTCTTTACTCGTGGAGAAACTCAAGCATTAGTTGTTACCACATTAGGAACGGGCGATGATGAGCAAATGATTGACTCTCTTGATCCTATGCACAAACAACATTTTATGTTGCATTATAATTTTCCTCCTTACTCTGTAGGAGAAGTAGGAAGAGTAGGAGCAACTGGTAGAAGAGAAATTGGTCATGGAAAACTAGCATGGCGTGCAGTTCATCCAATGTTACCAAAAAAAGAGGATTTTCCATACACACTAAGATTAGTATCTGAGATAACTGAATCCAATGGTTCTAGTTCTATGGCTACAGTATGTGGCTCATCCCTTGCTTTGATGGCAGCGGGTGTACCAATTAAAAAACATATTGGTGGCATAGCGATGGGTCTAATCAAAGAAGGCGAGGAGTTTGTAGTGCTTAGCGATATCTTAGGTGATGAAGATCACTTAGGAGATATGGACTTCAAAGTTGCTGGTACTATGGATGGTATTACTTCTCTTCAAATGGATATTAAGATTACCAGTATTACTAAAGAAATTATGGAAATTGCTTTAAATCAAGCATCAGGTGGAAGAAAACACATTATTGGTGTCATGTCAGATGCCTTACCAGAAGCTCGAACAAAATTTTCTAAGCATGCTCCTCAAGTAATCTCAATCACTATTGATAAAGCTAAAATAAAAGATGTTATTGGCTCAGGTGGTAAAGTAATTAAAAACATAGTCGAAGTTTCTGGAGCAAAACTAGAAGTCAATGATGATGGAATTGTAAAAATTGCATCCAGCAATGAAGAGTCAATTAATAAAGCTAAACAAATGGTGGAAGACATTGTAGCAGAACCTGAAGTTGGAAAAGTCTACACAGGTAAAGTTGTAAAAATTGTTGAGTTTGGAGCTTTTGTAAACTTTATGGGTGCAAGAGACGGATTACTCCATGTCTCACAAATTTCACAAAAAAGAGTCGAGAATGTCTCCGATGTTTTATCTGAAGGACAAGAAGTTCAAGTTAAAGTGCTCGACGTAGATCGTTCGGGTAAAGTAAAGCTCAGCATGAAAGAAGTCTAAAAAATAATCAGTAGCGCAGATTTTAGAAAAATTTGTGCTACTTTTTCTAAGATTAGATATTAGTTTTCTCCAAACCACTCCCAAATGACTGTAGCCATCGTATCACAGTCAGTTTCACCAGCAGATATTACAGCTGATGCTCCTAACCCACCTCTCTCCCAAGCAAGTTCTTGATCGTTTGTTAAGTGCTCTAATTCAGAAGAATATCTGTCAAATCTAGGACTGTTCGGCAATCTGTCTAATATTACCTCGTAGTATTGATTATCGGCACAATACTCTTCATACACATATATTTGAGTCCACAAACCACCTAAAGCCGCTACATCTTCATTTGCAACTTCAACATCGTGAAAAGCAAATGCAAATTTACTTAAAAACAAAAATAAAAATATTACAGGAACTAAAAAGATTTTCTTCATTGGGTCAGTTTATATACTTTTTTTATTTCTACAAATCTTGAATGCTCATTCCTACATTGTTATAGCCATTATCTACATAAAGAATTTCACCTGTAACGCCTTTAGAAAGATCGCTCATTAAGTAAACAGATGACTTACCAATATCTTCCAATGACAATGGTTTTTTTATAGGAGAATTTTCAATAGTATAATTATAAATCTTTCTTGATTTGTTTATAACGGCACCTGCTAAAGTTCTCATCGGGCCAGCTGAAATTGCATTAACCCTAATACCTCTGTCACCCATATCAACAGCAAGATACTTTATAGAGGTTTCCAATGCAGCCTTTGCAACACCCATTACATTATAACTTTGCATATATCTTGTGGACCCATAATAAGTAAGGGCCATGATTGATGCACCATCATTCATTTTTGGCGAAAGCATTCTCACCATTTCAGTTAAAGAGTATGCAGAAATATGTAGTGTTTTAAGAAAATTTTCTCTTGTGGTATTTAAATATTTACCTGATAGCTCATTTTTATCTGAATAGGCAACGGCATGGACAAAAAAATCAATATTACCCTCAATTCCATTAAAAACATTTTCAAGAGAAGATGTGTCAGATACATCACAAGGCATAATTCCTAAGCAGTTAATTTTCTCAGATAGGGGCTCAACTCTTTTTTTTATTGAGTCATTCTGATAGGTTAAATACATACTTGCACCTTCATCACTCAAGGACTTTGCAATGCCCCACGCAATAGAATGATCATTGGCTATACCAACAACCAATCCTTTTTTGCCCTCTAAAATTTTACTCATTAAAGCTAGTTAAATAGATAGATGCATTCGTTCCGCCAAAACCAAAACTATTTGAAAGTATAGAATTGATTTTGATATCATTTTTATTCTCTAAGAGAATGTTCATTCCTTCAGCCTTTTCATCTAAGTTTGTAATATTGGCCGACTCAACCATAAAATCATTTTCCATCATTAAAAGAGAGTAAACGGCCTCTTGCACACCAGTTGCTCCTAATGAATGACCCGTTAGCGACTTAGTAGAGCTGGTTGGAGGAATGCTATCTCCAAAAACCTCTTTAATACCTTGTAACTCAATCATGTCTCCGACAGGTGTTGATGTTCCATGAGCGTTGATATAATCAACAGGTCTACCCTGTGTTGCCATCTGCATACACCTTACTGCCCCTTCTCCAGAGGGTTGAACCATGTCATATCCATCTGAAGTCTGACCGAAACCTTGAATTTCTGCAACAATATTGGCCCCTCTTGCTTTTGCACTATAAAGGCTCTCAACTACTAAAACACCTGCACCTCCCCCAATGACAAACCCATCTCTTGAGGAGTCGTAAGCTCGAGAAGCAACTTCAGGTGTTTCATTATATTTACTTGATAAAGCACCCATAGCATCAAATAAAATTGACATTGTCCAATGTGTTTCTTCGCCACCACCAGCAAATACAATCTCTTGTTGCCCATGTCTAATGAGATCATAAGCATTGCCAATGCAGTGCAAACTTGTCGAACAAGCTGAACTAATGGAGTAATTTACACCTTTAATTTTAAAAGGAGTTGCTAAAGTAGCAGAATTTCCTGATGCCATTGTTCTAGTAACCATATAAGGTCCAATTTTTTTAACACCTTTTTCTCTCGCTATATCAAATGCTTGTTGTAGTTGATACGTTGAAGGCCCACCTGACCCCATCACTAACCCGGTATTAACATTAGATATAAGTTCCTCATCAAGACCTGAGTGTTCAATTGCCTCTTTCATTGCAATATAATTATATGCTGCGCCTTCCCCCATAAAACGCAAAATTTTTCGATCTACATTTTCTTCAATATTTATTTTAGGTTTTCCATGTACATGACTTCTCATTCCAAGCTCTTCATATTCCTTGCAATGACTAATCCCAGATTTCACATCTCTTAAGCTCTGTAAGACTTCTTTTTTATTATCTCCTATACAAGAAACAATACCGTATCCAGTAACGACAACTCTTCTATTACTCATTGAATAAACCCACTCTTAAATCATTGGCGTGGTAAATTATTTTTTCTTTGTGAATTATCTGTCCATCTCCATACCCTATTGATAAACCTTTTTTATTTAAAGATTTTTTTAAACTAACTTTATATTTTATTAATTCTTTGTCCGGTTTTATTTCTTCAACAAATTTTATTTCCCCAACACCCAAAGCACGACCTTTTCCAGGATACCCAAGCCAGCCTAGATAAAAACCCAACATTTGCCATAAAGCGTCAAGACCCAAACATCCTGGCATTATAGGATCACCTAAGAAATGACATTTAAAGAACCATAAATCTGCATTTATATCCAGTTCAGCAGTTATCTCTCCTTTTCCATGTACCCCGCCATCTTTATTGACATTAGTGATGCGATCAAACATAAGCATAGGAGGTGCTGGTAGTTGGGCATTTCCCTCTCCAAATAAATTTCCTTTCCCACACTCAATGATTTCTTCATAACTATAACTAGATTGAGGTGTAAATGTATTCATCTTAATGAGGACAATCTTTAATACTTAATTGTAGTTTGTTTATGTCTGAAGTCAAAAGGTCTATTAAATTGATTTCACTTTTCAATTGAGTTTTTATTTTGGCAAGAGCAAATATAATTTTCATACAAGCAAAACTAGTAACAAATCCTGCAACTGGACCTATCATTGCGCTGTTAAGACAACGGTGATTCTGATCGGCTTTAGGAAACAGACACTCAAAACATGATGGATTATTTTCTTCATTGTTTTGTGCAAAGTATATGCCCTCCGAAGAGTTTATTGATATAGATACAAATGAGATTTTATTAGCTTTAGAATATTTTGAAGAAAAAATTTTGTTCTGATGATTATCCGTGCAATCAAATATTAAATCAAAATTATTATTTGGATTTTTTTTTATGAAAGACTCAAAATTTATAGAATGCTCTTTTATTATTGTTGAGTCATTTATATTTTTAAGTTTATGTTTTGAAGTGTTTGATTTAGATTTACCAACATCATCTTTATCATAATTTATTTGACGATGTATATTTGACTTCTCTATAATATCATAATCAACAAGATGAATTTCACCAACCCCAGCTCGAACAAGATATTGTGATGCAACAGTTCCTAGAGCACCTAAGCCGATTATACAAATTTTTTTCTTAGAGATATTTATTTGCCCCTCCTCATTAATCCCAGGAACTAAAATTTGTCTTCCAAACTCTTCAATCAGTTTTTCACTTTGTTCCTGTTGATCCAAAACCACCACTCCCCCTCTCGCTTTCACTTAAATCTCTTACCAGTTCAAAATTAACCTTTTCATATTTTGACACAACCATTTGTGCAATCCTCATTTTATCTTCAATTTCAAACATTTTTGATCCATGATTTATTAAAATCACTTTTATTTCCCCTCGATAGTCAGCATCTATAGTTCCTGGGCTGTTTAGAACAGTAATAAAGTTTTTTGCAGCTAGCCCACTTCGAGGTCTTATTTGAACCTCTAATCCATTTGGAATTTCAAAAAATAATCCAGTTCCAATTAGTTTTGTTTCTTTTGGTAGTATGCTAACTTTTCCATTTGGCAAAAATGCTCTTATATCCATTCCTGCACTAGATGATGTCTCATAAGTTGGTAGAATAACTTTATCATTTATCTTTTTTACTTTTATACAAACCACTCTAATTCTCTCTATTGCTAATGTATTTTATAATTTTATTTGCAAAAATTGTTTTACTTACATTTCCTAGATTTAAAAAGTCACCTGATCTTCCAATTAAAATACCATTATTGTATTTTGAATTAAAAATTTTATCTTCCGTTGTTGGAAAGTTCAAAACTAGATAATCACAATTTTTGGAAAGCAATTTTTTTTTTGCATTTTGAAATACATCATTTGTTTCATAAGCAAATCCGACTGTAATCTTAGGTTTATATTTTCCAAATGACATTGATCTTAAAATATCAGGGTTATTAATTAATTTTAAAGACATTCCATTTTTTTTCTTAATTTTAAGTTTATTATATTTTTTAGCTTTATAATCACTAACCGCAGCATTAAAAATTCCTAAGTCGACAGACTTATATTTTTTTGCTTCTTTTAACATTTCATCTGCTGTTGGTGTGAAGATAAACTTAACATTTTTTAAAACTATTTGTTTTGTTTGAAGATATCCGTGTAAACAAATAACTTTATAATTAAATTTTAACAGGCTTTTTATTAAAGCTATGCCTTGCCGACCTGATGACTCATTTGATATATATCTTACTGGATCTATATACTCTCGAGTGCACCCAATAGTTATTAATGCGCGTTTCAATTACTTAAGTTGACTAATTATTTCACTAGGATTAACTAATCGACCACTACCATACTCACCACAAGCTAAAGATCCATCATCTGGGCCAATAAAATGATGCCCAATTTTCTTTAAATAGCCCACATTGTCTTGAATAATTTGATTAGCCCACATTTCTTTATTCATTGAAGGTGCGAAATATATAGGTTTGTTTGCAGCAATCATACATGTCAGAGCTAGGTCATCACAAAAACCTTTTGCAAATTTTGAAATTATATTTGCTGTCGCAGGGTAAACAATAATATGAGTATTATCTCGCGCTAATTTTATATGACCAATTTTTTTTTCCATATCCAAATCAAAGAGCTCTGAATACACTGGCTTATTGGAAATTGTTTCAAGTAGTAGTTTAGAAATAAACTCATAAGTGTTTTTTGTTGCAATAACTTCATATTCAATGGCTTTTTTTTGGCACTCACGAATTAGATCTAAAGATTTATAACAGCCAACACTACCCGTTATTATTATTAAAATTTTCATTTTTTCTGCACTATATATATGCTGTTAGCTCCAGAAATGAAATCAATAGTTTTAACATGAGAAAAACCTGTATTTATGAGCTCTTTAAGCAGGTTATTTTGATTAGGAAAAGAAATAATACTGTCAGCTAAGTATTTATAACTATGTCTATCATTTGAGATGATGCTACCAGTAAAAGGTAAAACATATTTTAAAAAGTTTTTGTAAGGATTTTTTAATAAATCTCTTTTTGGAATACCAAATTCCATAATAAAAAAATAACCATTTTTTTTAAGACATCTATAAATCTCAGAAAAACCATTTTTTCGATTATTAAAATTTCTTACTCCGTAGGTACATGTTATAATTTGAAAAAAATTTTTTTTATAAGGCAAATTTTCTGCATAACCAACTTCGTAATTAATTTTTTTAGAACTATTTTTTTTTCTAGATATATTGTGCATTTCGGAAACAGGATCTAAAGCATAAAGATTTTTTGAAATAGGAAGCAAATTAAAAATATCCCCACTGCCGCTAGCAATATCTAAAATTTTCTCATTATCGGTACGTTTTGATAATACAAGGTCAACAAAATATTTTTTCCAAAGCCTATGTATGCCAAGACTCATAATATCGTTCATTAAATCATATTTTGCATGAGATACATTTTCAAAAATATCTGTAATATTATAATGATTTGAATTATTTTTAGTTATCATGCCTGAATTACCTGAAGTAGAAACCACAATAAGATATTTAAAGTCAAAAGTTAAAGGAAAAAAAATTATTTCTATCAATAGGTCACAAAAAAAACTAAGGAAAAATTTAAACTTTAAAGATCTTGAGCAAATATCTCAGAAAAAAATCATATCCGTTGAACGTTTTGCAAAATACATAATCATAGGATTAGAAAATCATAATTACGTAATTATTCATTTGGGAATGAGCGGTCGATTAAAGTTTTATTTAAACGAGAATTATAAAAAAGAAAAACATGATCATGTTGTTCTACAATTTAACGAATTTAAAATTATTTTTAATGATCCTCGTAGGTTTGGCATGTTTTTTAGACTTAAAGATTCAAAAGAAGTTAAATTTTTTTTTAATAAATATGGCACTGACTTACTAGTCAACAAAGTTAATTTAAATAAGATATACAATATACTTACAAAGAAAAAAATTTCTTTGAAACAAGCTCTCCTAGATCAAAGTTTAATAGTGGGTATTGGAAACATATACGCTAATGAGGCTCTTTTTCACTCAAGGTTAAATCCTCAAAGACTTACACACACACTTAAAAAAGCTGAAATATCTAAGTTATTAAGCTCTTGTAAATTTGTATTGAAATTATCTTTAAAAAATGGTGGCTCTTCAATAAATGATTATAAATCCCCAGATGGAACCCTCGGAAGTTTTCAAAGTTTATTTAAGGTTTATCAAAAGAAACATGTTATATACAAAAAAAAGACCTATAAGATAAAAAAAATCATCCAAAATGGGCGTTCAACTTTTTTTTCACCTGCTTTACAAAAATAAAAAAATGTGTATAAGTTATTAACGCTTTTAGACGAACAACCTGTTAATAATATTTTTATATGCCACAACATAAATCAGCAAAAAAAAGACTTCGACAGTCTGATAGAAAAAAAACAGTTAACAAAGCTGTAAAATCTAATGTTTCAACCCAACTAAAGACAATTGATAAACTCATTAAAGATAAAAAGGTAGAGGAATCAATGGCGAAACTAAAAGTAGTTATGTCTGTATTGCATAAATCTACTAAAAAGAAAATTATGCACCTTAATAAGGCATCTAGAACTATCTCAAAACTACAAAAAGATATAACTGCAATTTCAAAATAATTTTTTTTTTCAAGCAATTTATTTTAAAAAAACATTTTTTTTTATTCCTCTTTTTTAACTTTTCGTGCTTAAATAGCACATCTTTTAGAGGAAGGAATTAAGTTAGTGGAAGACGAAAAGCATCAAGGTGGCATAGATGTGTCCTGGCCGAAGATCACATCTGAATTAAAAAAATCACTTGATAAAGATACCTTCCAAAACTGGATTAAACCGATTTATTTTGAGTCTTTAATTGACACTTCTCTTACTCTCTCAGTTCCAACTAGGTTTTTACGTGACTGGATAATAAAAAATTATGCTTCTGTTATTAAAAAAGCTTATATGGACCAAGGCCATAGCATTGATAAATTAGCTATACTCGTTAAAGAGAATAATAATCGAATTATTCCTGGCACAGAAGTCATCTATGAAGATAAAGATGATGACGAAGACACATATTACGATGATATTTCTGCACCATTAGATCCAAAATTTACTTTTGATAATTTTATAGTAGGTAAACCCAATGAGTTGGCATACGCAGCAGCCCAACGTGTAGCACAATCAGAAGTTGTAAGCTTTAATCCATTATTTTTGTATGGTGGTGTTGGATTAGGAAAAACACATCTTATGCATGCAGTTGCATGGAATATTAAAAAAAGAAATCCTAAAAAAAATGTTGTTTATTTAACAGCTGAAAAATTTATGTATCAGTTTATTAAAGCTCTTAGATTTAAAAATATTATGAGCTTTAAAGAACAATTTAGATCAGTAGATGTTCTAATGATCGATGATGTGCAATTTATTATTGGTAAAGATAACACACAGGAAGAATTCTTTCATACTTTCAATACTTTAATCGACAAAAAAAGACAAATTATTATTTCAGCTGATAAATCCCCTGCTGACCTTGATGGATTAGAGGACAGATTAAAGTCCAGATTAGGCTGGGGATTAGTAGCAGATATACATCCTTTAACTTATGAATTGCGATTAGGTATTTTGCAGGCTAAAGCAGAACAAAAATCAATAAAACTAAAACAAGAAGTAATGGAATTTTTAGCAAATAAAATTACCAATAATGTAAGAGAAATGGAAGGAGCATTAAATAGATTAGCAGTTCATGCTTCAATTCAGGACTCAGAAATATCTGTTGACCTAGTAAAAGATGTCTTAAAAGACTTACTGAGGACTAATTCAAGAAAAATTACAATTGATGAAATTCAAAAGAAAGTTGTTGAGCATTACAACATCAAACTTTCAGATATGCATTCACCGAGAAGATCAAGGTCTGTTGCACGTCCAAGACAAGTTGCAATGTATTTAGCTAAGTCAATTACCACAAGATCTTTACCTGAAATTGGTAGAAAATTTGGTGGTAGAGATCATACCACTGTTATTCATGCTATTAAAACTATCGAAGAAATTATGGTAAATGATCCTAACCTTGCAGAAGATATTGAACTTTTGACTAGAATATTGCAAACTTCTTAAATGGATTTTAGAGTAAGTCGAGAGGCTTTTTTAAGAGTCTTAACTCACGTTAGTTCAATTGTCGACAGTAGATCCACAATTCCAATTCTTTCTAACATTTATATAAAATGTGATAATAACCAAATAGAAATTAGATCGACAGATATGGATATTTCCATCAGAGAATTTGTATCAACCGATTCTTCAAAAAATGGCGAAGCAACTGTAAATTCAAGAATTTTAACTGATATAATTCGCAAGACAAAAAAAAACTCTATTGTAAAATGTAAATTAGAGGGAAATAGATTAATAATAAATTCTGATAACTCAGTCTTTGAGTTAAATGCATTAACTGCAGATGAATTCCCGAAATTTGTTCCTTTAGAACAAACAAACTCATTCGAACTAACAATCTCTCAGATTAAAAGGCTTTTTAATAAAACTAAATTTGCAATATCTTCTGAAGAGACGAGATACTACCTAAATGGCATATACTTCCATACTGTTACTAACGGACCAAAGTCAACTTTGAGGTGTGTTGCTACTGACGGCCATAGACTTGCTAAAACAGAGCTAGATTTAACAAATGTCATAAATATATCTGGAATTATACTCCCAAGAAAATTTATACTTCAATTAGACCGTATTTTAGGTGATTTTGAAGGTAAGGTTAAAATAATATGTACTGACACTCAAGTGAGTCTAGAAGCAGATAATTTCATTATAATCAGTAAACTAATAGATGGAACATTTCCAGATTATGAAAAAGTTATACCTGTATCCAATGACAAATTATTACAAGTTGAGGCAGAGCCTTTTTTTAATGCCATTGATAGGGTTTCAACTGTTAATCAAGACAAAACACCAACAGTTAAGTTACAATTTGAAAATAATAGCATTAAGATAATGGCCACTAGCACTGACAGTAACAAAGGCGATGAAGAGGTTGCAGCAAATTACGCTGCCGATGGTCTTGAAATTCTTTTTAATTCAAAATATATATTGGATTTACAAGATGTTGTTGAAGGAGACACTTTGATTTTAGAGTTACTAAATCAATCATCGCCAGTAATAGTAAAGGACCCTAAAGATACAACAAGTTTATTTATTTTAATGCCTATGAGAGTTTAATTGCCCCCACCATTAAAGGGTATACAGCTATCGAACTATAGAAATTTCATCAACAAAAAAGAAATTTTTAACTTTGATCATACTTTGTTTAAAGGAAAGAATGCCGTTGGCAAAACAAACCTATTAGAGTCTATAAGTTTTTTAAGTCCTGGCACAGGTTTTAGAAAAGACGTGATACAAAATTTTATTTTTAAAAAACAGGAAAAGTTAGATGCTTCTATGACCTTTGATTTTATTCACGAGGGTTTAGAAAATCATTTAACTATTATATTGAGTAATAAAGATGAAAGATGGACAAAACAATATTTTTTAAACGATAAAAAAATACAACAGCAAAAACTTTTAGATATTTTTCAATTATTTTGGCTAACAGAAACAGATAAAGTTTATTTTATCAAGGATGC
Source organism: uncultured Alphaproteobacteria bacterium (assembly GCA_902621205.1). GTDB lineage: Bacteria > Pseudomonadota > Alphaproteobacteria > HIMB59 > HIMB59 > HIMB59. Next base: position 97,764 of record CACNLH010000002.1, read on the forward strand.
CCAGTATCAAAGAAATACTATCAATCGAATAATTTGTTATTTTGATTCAAAGTTATTTGGGTTTCTAAGCAAATATACAATTTTAAGAAGAGAAAAAAGAAGAATATTACAATCTTCTCAAGATATTTCATGGCTAGTTTCACTGGATAAACAACTGATTGACATAGGCAGAGCAATTATTGAGATTAAAAAAAAATTCCTTTCTGAATACCAAAATTTTCTATCAAGCAACAATAAACTATTTTTTGACTTTGAAATTAAGCCAAGTTTTGGCTTTATAGAGACAGAGAGTTTTTTAGAAAAATTTCAAAAAGATCTCTCTGATGAGAATCAATGGCCAAATGATCATAAACTTCAATCACAACATGATCCAAAAAAATCAGTTTTTGAAATTTCACACAATCAAAAAAATATTTCTCAGCTATCTTCTGCTCAATCTAAAATGTTAATATTAAGCCTTCTTCTTAGTTGTGCAAAATTTCTAAATCGTAACAAGATTACTGTTTTTTTAATTGATGAAATATTTGATAACTTTGATATGATGAATGTTGATAAAGTTATTCAATACTGTGCAGAAAATAAATTTCAGACTTTCTTTTCAACCACTGATAACTTCACACTTCAAGGGAATATAGATAACTTAGATATTAAAGAAATATTTTAATGACAGATCAATATACAGCATCCTCGATAAAAGTTTTAAAAGGCTTAGAGGCAGTCAGAAAAAGACCAGGTATGTACATTGGTGATACCGATGATGGCACAGGTTTGCATCATATGGTCTACGAGGTACTTGATAACTCTATTGACGAGGCATTAGGAGGTTATTGTGACAGTATTCAATTAACAATTAATAAAGATGGGTCAGCAACAATATCAGACAATGGTAGAGGCATTCCAGTTGACCAGCACAAAACTGAAAAAGTCCCAGCAGCTGAGGTAATCATGACCCAATTACATGCAGGTGGTAAATTTGACCAAAATAGCTATAAAATCTCCGGTGGTCTTCATGGGGTTGGTGTTTCTGTTGTGAATGCCTTATCAGAAAGACTATCTTTAACAATTCGCAGAAATGGCAAAATTCATACAATGGAATTTAAAGATGGTGTTACAACAAAAAAATTAAAAGAGATCGGTTCAATGAAAAAGACGGAGAGAACTGGAACAACTGTCCAATTTTGGCCATCAAAAAAAATTTTTTCCAATACAACTCTTATTCTTAAAACATTAGAAAATAGAGTTCGCCAGTTAGCTTTTCTAAACTCTAACGTGCGCATTACATTATCTGATATGCGCACATCGAAAGTAGAACCTATTGAATTCTATTATCAAGGAGGTTTAACGGCGTATGTGCAATTTCTTAATTCAAGAAAATCAACTTTAAATAAAATTATACCTTTTAATGGCGAGTCAAATGGAATTAAAGTTGAAGGCGCTTTACAATGGAATGATGGATACAATGAAAATATGCTTTGCTTTACTAATAACATCCCTCAAGGAGATGGAGGAACACATTTACAAGGTTTTCGATCAGCACTAACACGCTCATTAGTTGGATACTCAAATACAGTTGCAGTTGCTAAAAAAGGCAATATCACCATTTCAGGAGATGATGCAAGAGAGGGCATGACATGCGTACTATCTGTAAAGGTTCCAGACCCTAAGTTTTCATCCCAAACCAAAGATAAACTAGTTTCGTCTGAGGTAAGACCAGTTGTTGAGAAAATAATATCTGAACAATTAAGCGCTTGGTTAGAGCAAACTCCTGGGGAGGCAAAAAAGCTAGTTTCAAAAATTATTGAAGCAGCAAGTGCCAGAGAGGCAGCAAGAAAAGCAAGAGAACTTACAAGAAGAAAAAATGTATTAGAGACATCATCACTTCCAGGAAAATTAGCTGATTGCCAAGAAAAAGATCCATCAAATTCAGAATTATTTATAGTTGAGGGTGACTCAGCTGGAGGCTCAGCCAAGCAAGGCCGTGATAGGGTCACTCAGGCCATACTTCCATTAAGAGGTAAAATATTAAATGTAATTAAAGCAAATCCTCATAAAATTTTAGAAAATAATGAAATTTCTGCTCTCATAACAGCGATCGGTGCTGGATATGGTAATCCACCAAAGGATAAAGAGTACAACCCTTCTGATTATTTCAATCCTGACTCAATGCGATATCATAAAATTGTTATCATGACAGACGCTGACGTTGATGGAAGTCACATAAGAACACTGCTACTCACATTTTTTTATCAATTCATGAGAGATATTATAACCACTGGTCGTTTATATATTGCCCAGCCACCCCTATATAAAGTAAAAAAAGGAAATGCTGAAAATTACTTGTTAGATGATAGAGAGTTAACAAAGTTTTTATTGTTAAATAACAAGGATGATCTCGATTTCAACATTTACAATAAAAAGAATAAAATTCAGTTAAAAGAGGAACAGTTAAACGAATTAATTGATTTAGCTTCTCGTGCAAATTCTGCTTATCAAAACTTAGATCTTACATATTTAGATGCAAAGTTTTTTGATCAAATTCTAAATACAGGTTTATTTTTTCAGGATTTTCATCCAATTAAGATAGAAAAGTCTCAATTTAAAATTTTCTTATCTAATTTAAATCAAGTTTATAAAACAGAAAATATTAAATTTACATTTCAAAGTATAATCAGCAATGAATTAATTTTTTTACAAGAAAAAGAGGGTTACAATAAAATAATAAAGATTGCTCTAGATAAATTATTACATCTAAGAGAGTTTATTTCTTCAGACAGCTTATCTCTTTATAATAAAATGGGTTTTGCAAAATCCACAGATACTTATTTTGGTATTTCTAAATTTTCTTCAAAAGAAAGCTTTAATTGTAATGGACTGGTTGAATTTTTTACCACTCTTTTTGAAATGAGTAAAAAAGGCCAATCAATAAGCCGATATAAAGGTTTAGGTGAAATGAACCCTGATCAATTGTGGGAAACAACACTAGATCGAACTAATAGGAAGTTACTTCAAGTTAAGCTCGAGGACCAAATCAATGCTGAAAGACAGTTGATCATGCTGATGGGTGATGATGTGACTGATAGAAAAAACTTTATTCAAGATAACTCTGTCAAAGTAGCAAATTTAGATATTTAGTTGAATAATCAAAAAAACTTTCTTTTTGTTAATTCATCAGATTTTTTAATTATACGTGCAATTGCTTTTGGAGGTCAGGCCGCTACTTTATTTATAACACAGTATTTTTTCGAAATTTCTAAGACAGTAGCAATGAGCTCTTGGATAATAGCTTTTATCTTAATGGCAAGTATTCTCTTAGGATTTTATTTAAATAAAGGAGATAAAATTATTTCTGAAAAACAAGTCTTCTTATTTTTATGTTTTGATATTGTTCAAATTTCAAGTTTGATCGCTTTAAATGGTGGACACACTAATCCTTTTATATTTATCATCTTAGCTCCTATTGCTATCGCAGCATCATATCTTACGATAGAAAGAATAATAATTATTTTAAGTTTAGCGTTAGTTTGTTTTGCTTTGATATTTAACTTTTATATTAATCTTCCTTTGTCTGTGCATCCTAATATTAATTTTACATACAGCTTAGCTATTATGATTTCTTTATTTATAAGTAGTATTTTTTTAGTTTTTTATCTTTATTACTTTTCATTAAATTACAAAAGCACCCAAAAGGCATATGAGTTAGCTAGTAAGCAACTTCAAAATGAAAAAGAGCTTTTAAAAGTTGGAGGTTTAGCAGCTGCAGCTGTTCATGAATTAGGCACACCATTAAACACCATAAATTTAATTGTTGATGATTTAAAAAAAGATCAAAAATTAAAAGATGATTATGGGAAAGATATTAAAACTCTATTATTAGAGTTAGACAGGTGTAAGGAAATACTAAAAGAGCTCTCAACAAATCCAGAGTCAAAAGAACTTTCTTCTGAAATTACAAATATGTCACTAGACGCCTATGTGCAATCTTTATGTGATCAATTTTCAAATAACTATCGAGCTGTGAAACTAGATTATAGATCTGATGAAAATTCTAAAAATATCAACATTAAAATCACACCTGAACTGAACATAGCGATGAATAATATTATAAAAAATGCCATAAGCTTCGCTTATAGACAAATATTAGTAATTTCAGAAACATCGAAAAATTCTTATTCAATTAAAATCAGAGATGATGGCCCTGGTTTTGACAAGAAGTTTATAGCTAATTTTGGAAAACCATTCTATTCTAGTAGATCTGAAAAAGGGGTAAATATGGGCCTCGGCTTATTCATAACAAAACAAATGATTGAAAATCTAAATGGTGAAATATTAGTACAAAGTAATGATGGAGCAGAAGTAACTTTAACATGGCGGATTTAGATCAAAACACATTAGTCAAAGATAAAACGCTTTTTATTATCGAAGATGATAAACCCTTTCGTGAGCGTTTGACCACCTCATTTCAACGTAAAGATTTCACAGTAACAGCAGCAGCTTCAAAAAAAGAGGCTTTAGATGTTTTAGCTGGAAATAATTTTAATTATGCCATAGTTGACCTACGTTTAGGAGACGGCTCAGGACTCGATGTCATTAAGGTGATCAAGGAGCAAAATCCAGAATGTAGAACAGTAATGTTGACAAGTTACGGCAACATAGCTACAGCTGTATCTTCAGTTAAATTAGGTGCTGACGATTACTTAACCAAACCTGCAAACATAGATGATATCGAAAAATCATTAATGTCTGCTACCGCTACATCCTTGCCCCCACCACCTGAGAACCCAATGTCTGCTGATAGAATAAGGTGGGAACATATTCAAAGAGTTTTTACACAGTGTAATCGTAATGTTTCTGAAACTGCTAGAAGACTAAAAATGCACCGAAGAACTCTTCAACGAATTTTAAATAAGCACGCTCCTAAAGAATAGAAACTCACTACAATCTTTGTTATTCTGCTAAAATGTCTAAGCCAAGACTAATACTTGTAGATGGTTCCGGATATATTTTCCGAGCTTATTACGCCTTACCCCCAATGAATAATTCTAAGGGTATTCCCACAAATGCAGTTTATGGGTTTTGCAATATGATGCTTAGACTTATTGAAGAACATCCAAATGACAAAATACTAATCATTCTTGATGCAGGAAGGAATACTTTTCGAAATACTTTATTTCCTGAATACAAAGCAAATCGTGGTGAGGCACCAGAAGATTTGATTCCTCAATTTAGTATTATTCGTGAAGCTATTGATGCGTTTGGTTTAGATGTTATTGAAAAAAAAGACTTTGAGGCCGATGATGTTATAGCAAGTTACGTCAAATATGGTGAAGACAATAAGATACCCACCACAGTATTTAGTTCAGACAAAGACCTTTTTCAACTGTTATCAGCTAATAATCGCATCATGGATCCAATGAAAAATATTGAAATTGATGATGCAAAGGTAATGGAAAAATTTGGTGTTGGCCCTGACAAGATTACAGACGTACAAGCTTTAATTGGTGATAGTGTTGATAATATTCCTGGCGTCCCTGGCATTGGACCAAAAACAGCCTCTAAATTAATTAATGAATTTGGTTCTTTTGAGGGCCTTCTTGCAAATAAAGAGAAAATATCAAATGAAAGAATTAAAAATCTTATACATGACCATGAGGAAAAAGCAAAAATAAGCCACCAACTAGTAATTTTAAAAAATGATCTTGAACTACCTATAACAATCGAAAAGTTAAAAGACTTTGAAGACTCACCAAAACTTAATAACTTTTTCAAAAAATATGAATTTAAATCATTAGTTAGAAACAGCGCTCATGAAACAAAACCGCATGCGGCCAAAAAAAACTTAGAATTTAAATCACTTATAACGACAAAAGATATAATCGAATATCTTAAGTCTCTTCAATCTGAAAAAACTTTAGCGATAGATCTGGAGACAGATAGTTTAGACGTCAATGAAGCAAATATCATTGGCATTTCATTATCTAATGCACAGCAAGCTTATTACCTACCTTTTAAATCACCTGAAAATGAAATATCTGAGACAGATCAAAAAAAAATATTGAAAGAGTTGAATTTATTATGTGAAGATCCTTCAATTTTAAAGATTTTTCATAATGCTAAATACGATAGTGTTATTTTAAAACGCTTTAATGTAAATACTATTTCTTTTCAAGATACCTTATTAATGTCTTTTTTTGTCAATAACGGTTTAACAAAACACAATCTTGAGGATTTGTATTATTATTATTTTGGAGAAGAAAAAGAAAAATTTAAAGATGTCATTAAAAATGAATCTAAAAGAAATTATAAAGATTTTTCTGAAGTGCCTTTACAGTCTGCAACAAATTACGCTGCTCATGATGCTTATGCCACTTATAAATTATATGAAACATTACACGATCAAATATTAGATGCCCCAGATAGTTATATATATTTTGATATCGATAAAAAATTAAGCTTAGTCCTTCAACAGGTTGAAAACAATGGTTGTAAGATTGATCTTAAATTTTTAACAAAACTTGAAAAAGATCTAAATAAAGAAATTGAAAAAATTGAACAGAAAATTTTCAAAATCGCAGGTGAGGAGTTCAATATTGGTTCGCCAAAGCAACTTACCGAAATCTTCAAGAAACTTGATGTGAAGGTAACAAAAAAAACAAAAGCAGGAGATTTTCAAACTAATGTCAAAGTCTTAGAACAATTAGAATCTGAGGGAGTAGAGATTGCCTCGCATATTCTACAATGGCGTCAATACTCCAAGCTCGTGTCGACCTACACATCTTCTTTAGCTGAACATGCTGATAATAACGATCGAGTTCACAGTACATTTAATATTGCAGCTACTATTACGGGTAGATTAAGTTCATCTGAACCTAATTTACAAAATATCCCTATTAGAACTGAGATCGGAAAGAAAATTAGAACAGCATTTATTGCAGAAAAAGATCATGAGTTATATAGCTTCGATTACTCCCAAATCGAGCTTCGTGTACTTTGTGAAGCGTGCGAAGACCCTAATTTATTAAAAGCTTTCCAAGAGGATCAAGATATTCATCAAAGTACAGGCCAATTAGTTTTTAACAAAAAAACAATTAATGCTAATGATCGAAGAATGGCCAAGATTATTAATTTTGGAATAATTTATGGAATTAGCCAATATGGTTTAGCTAAACAGTTAGGTGTTAGCAATGCTGAAGCAAAGCTTTTCATAGATAACTATTTTCAAAAATTTCCAAACATTAGTGACTTTATGAAATCAACTACCGATAAAGCAAAAAAACTAGGCTATGTTGAAAACCTTTTTGGAAGAAAGTCTCACATTAAAGACATCAATGCTAAAAATTTTATGCTCCGATCTTTTGCTGAAAGACAAGCTATCAATGCACCTATTCAAGGCACCGCATCTGAGTTAATTAAAATTGCAATGTTGGACATTCATAGCTATTTAGAGAAAAATAAATGTAAATCTAAAATGACATCTCAAGTTCATGACGAGCTTTTATTTGAAATTCATAAAAAAGAAAAAGATATTATTCCACAAATAACTAAATTGATGGAAACATCACATCAAAAATATAAATCTTTTAAAACTCCTATAAAAGTTGACTTCGGTGGCGGCTTGAACTGGGGATTAGCTCACTAATTAAAACTAAAAATCATCGTCAGGTTTATTAAATGCCATCCAACGTTCTAGCTCATGGTAGCCACCAATTTTTTCACCGTTGATTATGATTTGGGGAAACGTTTTGGCAGTTGGAAATATTTCAAAAAACTGATCACGGCTGTAATCCTCATCAAGCATTAATACTTGGGGGTTATGTGAGGATAAAACTGCCTTGGCTTTAGTGCAAAAAATACAGTTGTCTTTACTATAAATTTTGACTTCCACTTAGAAAGACTCGTCAAAAGACAAAGAACGATCTGTTGGACGCTGGTATTCAGACACCCTTTTTTCGAAGAAATTAGTCACGTTTTGAACATCAAGAGCTCTCATGAAATCAAATGGATTTTCGGTATTAAATACCCTTTCAAATCCAAAAAGATCAGCAATTCGATCTGAAACAGCTTCAATATACATACACATCATTTCCTTGTTCATACCAATGAGATCAACAGGAAGTGCGTCAGTAACAAACTCTTTTTCAAACTCTACCGCTTCTCTCACTATTTCTTCGAACTCAGACTGTGCGACAGGACCAGGTATTAAATCCATTGATTTAATATCTTCATCTGACAAGGTTCCTTTATTAAACTTTTCACTTAATGTTTTAAACATCAAAGCTGAGAAACTAAAGTGCATTCCTTCATCTCTAGCTATCCAGTCATTTGATAAGGCTAAGCCTGGAAGTAAACCTCTTTTTCTAAAATAATAAATGGCACAAAAGGATCCAGCAAAAAATAATCCTTCAACTAAACCAAAGGCGATTAAGCGTGTTAATAAATTTTGATTTCCATTCAGCCATTTTGAAACCCACTGTGCTTTTTTATTAATACAAGGAACGTTTTGAATAGCAGAAAATAGCTTATCTTTTTCTGATGGGTCCTCTACATAAGCTTCAATTTGTAAACCATACATTTCTGCGTGAATAGACTCATTTAGCATTTGCATGGTGATAAACAATCGAGACTCAGGAATTAAAATCTCATTATAAAATCTGGATGCTAGATTTTCATTTATCATTGCCTCTGAATTTGCAAAAAATGCAAGCACATGTTTGATAAAATGTATTTCTCCTTCTCCTAGAGTTTTTAGATCTCTTAAATCATCTTGAAGAGACACCTCCTCAGGCGTCCAAAATGCTTGAACGTGTTGCTTGTAACGATCAAAAATTTCTTGGTGTTGAATAGGGAAAATTGATTTGCATCCTTTAGATATCATGACTTGCTCCTTAAATTAAATTGATTGAAAATCTTACGCACTACATGTTACACAATCTTCCGGTTCATTAGATTGCGCCTCTTTGACATAAGACTCTTTTGCTTTTTTTTCAGAAGACACTGTTACTTTAACTGCGTCTACGGCTGATCGGCTTCGCAGGTAATACATGCCTGTTTTTAAGCCTTTTTTCCAAGCATACATGTGCATGGAGTTTACTTTTCCAAAAGTAGGTGTTGCCAACCATAAGTTCATGGATTGGGTTTGGTCAATAAATGGCGCTCTATCAGCTGCCATATCTATAACTGTTTTTTGAGATGTTTCCCAAACAGTTTTATAAACATCTTTTAAGTCTTCAGGAAATCCTTCAATATTTTGTACAGAGCCATTTTCCAAAATAATTTGATCACGTAATTCTTTGCTCCATAAGTTTCTTTTCATAAGTTCTTTAACAAGGTGACGATTTACTAATAAAAATTCACCTGAGAGAGTTTGTCTTTTATAAATGTTTGATGTTTGTACTTGGAACGTTTCAGTATTTCCTAGGATAATACCAGTGGAGGCTGTAGGCATACATGCAGTGGTCAAAGAGTTTCGAACACCATGCTTTTGGATTTTCTCCATTAATCCCTTCCAGTCCCACATACTTGACGGTTTAACACCCCAAAGATCAAATTGGAATTTCCCTTCAGATAGAGGGGATCCTTTAAAAGTAGAGTAAGGCCCTTTATCAGTAGCAAGTTCCATTGATGCTTCTAAAGCTCCAAAATAAATTGTCTCAAAAATTTGTTTATTAATTATTTGCGCTTGAACAGAGTCATAAGGGATATTCATTTTAAAATAAACATCTGCTAAACCCTGTATACCGAGACCGATAGGACGGTGACGACTATTTGAGTTTTCAGTTTTATTAGTAGGATAGAAATTTATATCAATAACTTGATCTAAATTCTTAGTCGCCAGTTTTGCAACTTGATATAAGTTTTGATAATCAAATTTACTTTCATCAGTTACAAATTTTGGCAATGCAATTGACGCAAGGTTACAAACAGCAGTTTCATCTTTTTCAGAATACTCCACTATCTCTGCACAGAGATTAGAAGATTTAATGACACCAATATTTTTTTGGTTAGACTTATTATTAACAGCATCTTTGTAAAGCATGTATGGCTGACCAGTTTCAATTTGGGCTTCGATTATTTTAGACATTAAAGCTCTTGCCTTTATTCTTTTTAAGTCAGGCATTTCATTTTCATATTTTGTATAAAGATCAACAAACTCCTTGCCATATGTATCCGATAAACCAGGGCATTCGTGTTCACTCATTAGAGTCCAATCGGCATCTTCTTCGACTCTTTCCATAAATAAATCAGGGATCCATAATGCATAGAATAAGTCTCTGGCTCTAAATTCTTCAGCTCCCGTATTTTTTCTAAGCTCTAAAAAAGCCTCAATATCTGCATGCCATGGCTCCAAATAGACAGCAAAAGAACCCTTTCTTTTACCTCCACCCTGATCAACAGACCTTGCTGTTTCATTAAAAATTTTAAGGAAAGGTATCAATCCATTAGACTTGCCATTGGTTGACTTAATACGGCTACCGCCACCTCTAATGTTATGAGCATGAAGACCAATGCCACCAGCGGTTTTTGAAATTAAAGCGCAGTCTTTTACAGTATTAAAAATTCCTTCGATAGAGTCATCTTCCATTCCAATTAGAAAACAGGACGACAATTGTTGCATCTTTAAACCACTATTAAATAGAGTGGGGGTTGCGTGTGTGTAGAAACCCTGAGATAGGCTGTCATAAGTTTTCTTAACCTGATAAAAATCAAACTTATCTCCGGACACACATAAAGCGACTCTCATCCATAAATCCTGAGGTCTTTCTGCTGTTTTATTGTTTGATTGTAAAAGATAAGCTCTGAACAAAGTAGTCAATGCAAAATAATCAAAGTAATAATCACGATCGTAGTCAATAATTTTTTCAATCTCTTCAGCGTTAGCTTTTACTTTTTCATAATATTCATCGCGCAATAAACCATCCTCATAAAGATTTTTTGTTGCAATAATAAAACCTGGTGTTTCTTTATGTAGAGCATTAGCTTTAATCCTCCCAGCTAGATATGAGTAATCGGGATGTTCTACTGTCAGAGCAGCAGCTGTTTCAGCTAGGTAAGTGTCTATTTCATTTGTTGTGATACCATCGTAAAGACCTTGAATTGCCTTTTGAGCAATTGTAATAGGATCTATCTCTAAACCGTTTGACAAAATAGAAATGCGATTTGTAATTTTTTCTAAAGAGATATCCTCTTTGTTACCATCTCTTTTGGTAACAGCCATTGTGGATACTTTGGCACCAATTTGTTCATTCAGTTGAGCAGTCTTATAACGTTGGTTAGCTCTTTGTTCTCTGTAGAGTACATAGGCGCGAGCTACTTTATGATGTTCACCCCTCATGAGGGCTAATTCCACTTGGTCTTGGATATCCTCGATATGAATCATATCACCGTTTGCAATACGTCTAGTTAGAGCCGCGGTGACTGTTTCAGTTAAAACTGAAACATTTTTGTCAATTTGTTTGCTATCACGAAGATCAGTTTGTGCCAAAAATGCTTTTCTTATAGCATTTGCAATTTTGTCAGATTTAAAAGGTGTTATCGATCCATCACGCCTTACAACACTGAGACTTAGCAAGTTTATTTCTTCGTTTTGCTTATTTATAACTGTGTTTTTTGTTGAATTTTCAAGTGATTCTGCGTTATTTGTTTCCATTCTTCCTACCAAGTTAAAGTGTACTTTTTTGAATAATCACTAGATGTAGTGTTTATTGCCTAGTGACTATACAATCTATAGACAATCTTAGTCAATTTATTTTGTATTAAATTCTGAAAAGCCAATAAATTCAATTGGAAATTAAAGATTCAATTAACAAGTAATTTGAAAATATTCACAGGTTTTTATCAAATTTTCCAAAACTACGAATATCTCTTAAAAAATACTATTTAGGTCCATTTTTAATAGCCCTAATTCTGACCTGATTCGCATTTTGCAAATCAAAAACAATTCACATTTATGTTCAACTTTCATAAGGAATTCAGGATTTTTTAATAGATCTCTGTTTAAAATCCCTTACTTTCATTTGGTGAAAAAAATTCTAGGGGTAGGAACTGCTTTGGTTGATGTAATATGCCAGGTAGAGGACAGTGTTATCAATAATTTGAAATTAACTAAAGGCTCTATGACATTGATTGAGGAGTCTCAAATTAAGGAAATTAGGTCAAATTTCGATAATCCATTAATTACTTCGGGTGGATCAGTATGTAATACTATCCATGAATTAAACTTTAGCTCTCATGAGGCAAGTTTTTACGGCAAGGTCAATGATGATGAGTATGGAAATGCTTTTGTTCAAGATTTACAAAAAGAAAATATCTCGTTTAAAGGTGTCTCCAATAAAACAGATCTTCCAACTGGCTGCTGTAATATTTTAGTTTCACCCGATGGTGAAAGAACCATGGCTACACACATCGGAATAGGATCACAATTAAACCCTGACGAAGTTAATGAAGATATACTCAATTCAATTGATCATGTGTACATGGAGTCATATCTTTGGGATCATGAACTTACAAAAAAAACACTCAAAAAATTTTCAGATATTGCAAAATCAAAAAACATAGAAATATCTCTTTCATTGTCAGACCCCTTTTGTGTTGATCGACACAGAGATGAATTAAAAAATTTTATAACTGATAATGTAGATTTAGTTTTTTGTAATTTTGATGAAGCAAAGATGTTTACACAATCTGATTCAATGGCAGATGTGAGTTCTTTTTTTAAAAATTTTAGAAAAAAAATTGTTATGACCTCTGGTGCTGAGGGTGCATATTATTTTTTTGAAGACGATGTAAAACATCAATCTGCTCAAAAAATAGAAAATGTTCTGGACACAACAGGTGCAGGAGATAATTTTGCTGCAGGATTTTTAGATTTTTACTTATCTGGAAAACCTGTCGATGAAGCGCTTAAAAATGGTAATAGAAAGGCTGAAGAAGTTATTCAGCAGCTGGGACCAAGGATAAAAAGAGCTTGATAATGAAGAATAAATCATATTTTATTTTAAAAAGTCTGTCTAAAAGGAGGGTTAAGTGGATTACAAAGTAAAAGATATTTCCCAACATGAATTTGGGAGACAAGAAATTGAAATAGCAGAAACTGAAATGCCAGGATTAATGGCTATTCGTGAACAATATGGAGAGTCAAAACCGTTGGCCGGGGCCAATATTATGGGCTGTCTTCACATGACCATCCAAACTGCTGTCTTAATTGAAACACTTGTAGCACTTGGCGCAAAATGTCGATGGAGCTCTTGTAATATTTACTCTACTCAAGATCATGCAGCTGCTGCTATTGCCCAAAGCGGCACACCTGTTTTTGCCTGGAAGGGTATGAATGAAGATGAATTTTGGTGGTGTATTGATCAAACAATTGAGGCAGATGGGTGGGAGCCTAATATGATACTAGATGATGGTGGAGACTTAACACTTCGAATGCATGAGAAGTACCCTGAGCTTTTGAAAAATGTCAGAGGATTATCTGAAGAAACTACCACAGGTGTCCTTCGTTTAGAGCAAATGGCATCTAAAGGAACTCTTCAAGTTCCTGCTATAAATGTAAATGACTCTGTAACAAAAAGTAAATTTGATAATTTATATGGTTGTAAGGAAAGTTTAGTAGACGGAATTCGAAGAGGAACTGACGTAATGATGGCGGGTAAAGTTGCTGTTGTAGCCGGGTTTGGAGATGTTGGAAAAGGCAGCGCAGCTTCATTAAGAGGAGCTGGAGCTAGAGTTCAAGTAACAGAAGTTGATCCTATTTGCGCACTACAAGCAGCAATGGAAGGCTATGAGGTTGTTACTATGGATGATGCATGTAAGTATGCTGATATCTTTGTAACTGCAACAGGTAATAAAGATATCATTACCCAAGACCACATGAGAGAAATGAAAGATCGTGCAATTGTCTGTAATATTGGACACTTTGATAATGAAATTCAAATAGATGATTTGCAAAACTATAAATGGGAAGAGATAAAACCTCAAGTTGACCAAGTAACATTTCCAGATGGTAAGAAGCTAATAATACTTTCAAAGGGAAGGTTGGTGAACTTAGGTAATGCCACTGGCCATCCTAGTTTTGTGATGAGTGCATCATTCTCAAATCAGGTTTTAGCTCAAATTGAAATTTGGGAGAATTACAAAAACTACGAAAATAAAGTCTATGTCCTTCCTAAAAAACTAGATGAAATGGTTGCGATGTTTCACCTGCAAAAAGTTGGTGCTAAACTGACTGAAATGTCCAAGGAACAAAGCGATTATTTAGGTGTCGAACAGCAGGGTCCATTTAAGAAAGATACATATAGGTACTAAAATGAGAAAAAATTACATTTTTACATCTGAGTCAGTGTCTGAGGGGCACCCAGATAAAGTTTCTGATCGAATTTCTGATGTAGTTGTCGATCATTTTATCTCCAAAGACCCATTTGCTAGAGTCGCTTGTGAAACACTAACAACAACCAACAAAGTTGTTTTATCCGGTGAAGTAAGAGGGCCAGTCCAAGAAGACAAAGATGAAATTATTTCAAAAGTAAGGGAGTGCATAAAAGATATCGGCTATGAGCAAGATGGTTTTCATTGGCAAACCGCAGATATTCAATATTTACTTCACGGACAATCTGCAGATATTGCAATGGGTGTAGACTCATCATCTGACAAAGATGAGGGGGCGGGTGACCAAGGAATTATGTTTGGATACGCTTGTACGGAAACACCTGAGCTGATGCCGGCACCAATTTTTTATTCTCATAAAATCTTAGAGATAATGGCTAAGGGAAGAAAAGACGGTAGCTTAAAAGGATTAGAGCCTGACTCAAAAAGCCAAGTAACTCTTAAATACGTTGATGGTAAACCAAGTGCAGTTACATCTGTCGTGATATCAACACAACATGCTGATGGATTATCTCCTGCTGATGTTAAAGAAATAGTAAACCCAGCATTAAAAGTGTCTATCCCTGAAGAGTTATTAAAAAATTTAGACGATAAGGAATACTACGTAAATCCAACAGGTAATTTTGTTATCGGAGGACCAGATGGTGATACGGGATTAACAGGAAGAAAAATTATTGTCGACACCTATGGTGGTGCAGCACCTCATGGTGGAGGGGCTTTCTCCGGAAAAGATCCCACAAAAGTCGATCGCTCTGCAGCTTATGCTTCACGATACTTAGCAAAAAATATTGTTGCTGCTGGTTTATGTGATCAGTGTACTATCCAGTTGTCTTATGCAATCGGTGTAGCCAAACCATTGTCAATTTATGTGAACACTCAAGGCACTAATAAAATAGATGAAGCAAAAATTGAGTCTGCGATACCTGACATTATGAATCTTTCTCCAAGAGGAATCAGAGAGAAATTACAGTTAAATAAGCCAATTTACGAACAAACAGCAGCTTACGGTCATTTTGGTAGAACACATGACAGCTCATCAGGAGCTTTTTCATGGGAAGCTCTAGATTTAGTATCCGATTTCAAATCGCTAGCTTAATTGAGTTTGAGATTTGCAGTCTCTAATGAAATTGAGTTAAAAACTCTAGCTAGAAATATATCTAGGTCTATTTCTAAAAACCAGATTATTTTTTTTGAGGGAGAGGCTGGTTCTGGTAAGACAACTTTAATTAGATATATCTTAAGTGAAATTAGCAACTCAGAAAAAAAAACTTTTTACTTTCAAGGGAGCCCCACGTATCAAAGAGAACATATTTACAATTTTAATAAGTTTAATATTATTCACTTTGATTTTTATCAAGTTCAAAATAACAAACTAGATTTGGATGAGTATTTTAATGATAATTGTATTCTCATTGAGTGGCCATTAAAAAATCTTATGAAAAAATATAACCATATGGCCTTATCAATTAATATTTTGGTTACTGAAGAAAAAAGAAATATAGAGATAAAATCAAGTAATAAAAAATGGCTTCACAAAATAAAATAAATCTTATCAAAATAAAAAACTACCTTCAAAATAAAAATTTTAAAATAGGGGGCTTTTTAAATTTCAAGTCTGATGCATCAGAAAAAATTTTCAAATTATGTAAAACAGCAAATCAATCATTACTTGTACTCTCTTTTTTAAATAAACCTAGCGAATATAAAAAATATATTAAAGCAACTGATATTTTAATTTCTCAAAATATTAATACACCAAAAATAATTGATCAAAGTAATTTACATAAGTTTGTAATCATGGATTATTTCCCTATTGCAAATGCATCAAAATATTTCCAAAAACCTCAAATTAAAAAAATACTTCCATTGGCTGTGAGAGCTCTTACAAATCTTCAAAAACCCAGGAAAAAGTTTTCAGGCGTTCGGGTAAAATCACAAAATAATTTACTTAATGATGCTTTGAACGGCATTGAGACTTTTATTGATCACTATGATCACAAGATCCAAATTGGTTTTTATCTCAATAAACTTGTGAAAGTATCTTTGAAAAAAAGTACTGAAAAATATAGAAAATTTAAGCCAACTTTAACTCACGGTGATTTTTTTTTAGATAATTTAATTTATTACAATCAAAAAATTTATGTTATTGATCATCAAGATACTCACTACAACCACCCATTATTAGACATTTCTTCATTGATTTTTGATGCTAGGAGATCTTACTCTACTAAAGTCGAAGATAAATTAATGAAGCTTTATGCAAGAAGAATGAAACTTAATCTCAAGGGGCTTAGGTCAGATATTCATATGATTAGTCTTTTACGTAATCTGAGAATTCTTGGTAATTGGGTGCAATTATATAACGCTGGAAAACCAAAATATCTTAAAGTCTTTAGAAAAAATACATGGGCTCAAATATTTAAACATGTTGAATATTTAAGACTTTGGGATCTAAGAGAAATATTTATAGAGATATATAACAAAACAAGTTAAATGGACGCTCTAATATTAGCTGCAGGTTATGGAATGCGAATGGATAACTTAACCAAAGATATCCCTAAACCCTTATTAAAAATAAAAAATAAAACACTTATTAGCTATGCAGTTGATCTAATTAAAAACATGTCGTTTGATAAAATTTATATCAATACTCATTACAAACATAATATGTTGGAGAAATTTGTCTCTGAAAATTACCCTGATATTTCAATTTCTTATGAGGAAACTATCTTAGGAACAGGAGGTGGTATCAAAAAAATTCAAAAAAATGATATAGTAATTCTAAATACAGATAATTTATGGGACCAGTCCTTTGAAAATGAATTAGAGGGATCAATTAAATTTTTTGAAGAAAATAAAAATTTTGATAATGTCCTCCTTATAAATTCTAAAAATTATAATTTTGATCTTGAAGTAAATAATGATGGACTTATTAACTTTCCATCAAAAATCTACAATACTTCATTTCAAGGTTGTCATATTATAAGAAAAAACTCTTTGTATCCTTATCCTGAAATTTTTAACATTCAAGATTTTTGGAAAGATTGTTCTTTAAATGAAAAAATCTATGGATATGAGACCACTGTAACCAATGCTCATGTTGGAACTAAAGATGAGTATTTGAAATACAAATAATCATTACCATATTAAGTATATGATAGTTGAACAAATAAATGACGATGAATTTAATCAAAAAGTTCTTGAAGGATCAAAAGATAAGCCCGTTTTAGTAGATTTTTGGGCTGAGTGGTGTGGTCCATGTAAGGCTATAGCCCCCATATTAGATAATTTAGCCTCTGAAATGAGCGATAAGATATCTATAAAAAAAATTAATATAGATGAAAACCCTCAAGCACCAGCAAACTTCAGTATTAGAAGCATACCCACAATGATACTCTTTAAAGATGGATCATTGGCTGACACAAAGATCGGTTTAGGCTCCGAAACAGACTTAAGAGATTGGATTAATAGTAAACTTTAGAAAATATACATATCAAAATATACTTTATTAAACGAGATTATATTTCGAATAAAGCTATATATCTATTTCATATGGGAATGAGCTTAGTTGCTCCAAGCCATCTTTGGTTACAACGAACTGATCCTCAAGTTTAATTCCTTCTTTGCCGCCAACTTCACCAATATAACTCTCTACACAGATAGTCATATTTTCCTCAAAATTGGCTGAGTAATCCGCATTGCTAAAATCTTTATTTGGGTAAGCAACAAGTGGCCATTCATCACAAAGACCGACACCATGAATAATGCAGGGGTAATGATTATCATAACAATTATCTGGCAATTTCCAGGATTTTTCTGCAAATTCTCTAAAATTTAAACCAGCTTTAATTAGAGATTTGTTATGATTGATATGCTCTAATGACATTGAGTAAAGCCTTTTTTGTTCATCATTGAGACGATTGCCCTCAACAAAGGTTCGAGAGATATCAGCACAGTAACCGTACGGTCCAACCATATCTGTGTCAAAAGCAACTAAATCTCCAGACTCAATGACTCTGTTACTGCATTCTTGAAGCCAAGGATTTGTTCGTGGTCCAGATACTAAAAGACGAGTCTCAAACCATTCCCCACCATTTTCAATATTGACTTTATGCATGTATGACCAAAGTTCCTCTTCTGTCATACCTGCCTGAAGTTTATCTTTCATTAGCCACATTCCTTTTTCAGCAGTCTCAATAGAAGCTCTCATGCAAATTAGCTCATCATCAGATTTAATGGATCTTGCAAGCTCAATGTACTTTTGGGCGTTCACTAGTTTAACATTAAACTGTTTAAGTAACATTTGTATTCCAACTGGATCGGAAACATCTATTGCAAGGCAATTATTATTAGGTGAATGCTCTCTCATTAAATCTTGAACAGTGCCAGCCCATTTTTTTGCATTTTTATCAACAAAATTATTTGCTGAAAAAAAATCCCAACTATCAACTGCTCGAATATCATCAATCGTGCATAAATGTTCTGAAAGATGTTCGCTCTTTGGATAATCAAATAGTATTACTTTTCCCTCTGCAGAAATAAATACAAATCGCACAAGTTCATGCATTGTAAATAAACTCATATTTCTACTGTCGGTTGCATACCTTATATTGATCGGATCAAATAATATGCAAGCACCAACATTATTTAATCGTAGTTGTTCTAAAACTCTATTGAGTCGGTACATACGCAAACGGTCGAAGTCTATTTTTTCTTCATAGAGTCTAGGTTTGTAAACTTGATTTTCAAAATTTTGGTTAATTGTTTCGAAAAACTTTGGGCCAATTTTACGGTCAGCAAACTTACTTGTAAAATTACTCATCTAAATTAATTTTAACATAATTCTTTTCAAATCTTAAAAGATGATCACTAAATTGCAATTTGAGTTTTTTTGCACGGTTACTAATTTTATCAAGAAAATCAATACTTATTTTTATACTTTTTTGTTCATTTTCGGATATTTGACCAACATAGGTTATAGCATTCCATAAACCAAGAGAGTTCATCGGTGAAAATTTTTTCTTGGAGGATAATGATAAGTTTATAAATGAAAATAAAAATGTAGATAAGGATACTTTAAATTTTTTTCTAAAATGAGGTATATTTTTATTCAGGTTTTCTACAAATTTTTTGGGATCACTAAATTGATAGGGATTAATTTTTGGAAAGAATAATTTGAGAAGCTTTTTTGAAAAATCATTTCCAGATGAATAAATAAAAAATAGCTGACCTTTTACATCTAACATTTTTAATAATGGAATAAGTACAAGCTTAAGTGTTCTGTTGTAAGGAGATCTTAGCCTGAAAGCTTGAGATGCAATTATATAGTCGTAAAACTTTGGAATATTCTCTAACTTACTTGGTATCAAATGCTTTAATGCAATTTTTTGATCCTTCCTATAAATAACCATCAGTGTCTTTTGCTTCGGTCTCAATATGGTTGAAGATGTATCCTCTTTTATGTCCCAATTTTTTCTTATAATCTCACCCATATTCATGAGTTGTTGATTGAAACTAAAACTTGTATTTCCAACTAATTCTTTTTTAATTAATTTACAATCTGTGAATCGATTATCATTAATTTCTCTGTAGGATGCATTTGTTATACAGAAAACTAAATTCTTATGTTCAAAAAATCTATAACCAAGATAATTTAGAAGACTGTTAATATCATCAATACTAATTTCTTTTCCAACAACTATAATTGGATCTTCGGGAAATTTGTCATGAACAGCCGATAGCAATGTGCATATGACTGAGCCATCTCCTGTCCCAGCATCAAAAATTCTAAATGAGTCTTTAGTAATTTTTGAATTTTTTAAATACTTCGCTAATTGAAAAGCTATTCGACTTTTTTCATTGGTAGAATTTACAAATGATAAATATTTATCTCTTGAGTCGAAAAAATCTGATTTTTTTGCCCCCACCTTATTTCTCCTAGTTTTTTTTTAAACTAGAAATGCATTTATTACCATAATAGAGTTTACTGGTTAGTTTATTAATATGACCTTAGAAACCTCGCTTTTATTAGATATTTGTCGCAGTTTCAGCAATATCGATAATGGTTTTTGATATTTTCAAAAGAAACAAATAATCTAACTCAAGTAACATTTATTATATAATAAGACATGACTAATATCATTAAATCAGGTGGAAGCCACGAAACAGACGTTGTTATTATAGGAGCTGGTCCGTGTGGTCTCTTTCAAGTTTTTGAATTGGGCCTTTTAGATATGAAGGCTCACTTAATCGACAACCTTGATAAAATAGGAGGTCAGTGCGCAGAATTATATCCTGATAAAAATTTATATGATATTCCAAGTAGGCCTGCTATTACCGGCCAAGAACTAACCGATGATTTAATAAAACAAGCTGAGCCTTTCAATCCCTCTTATCATCTCAATCAATTAACCTCTAAAATATCTTTAAATGATAATGATATTTTAGTTGAAACCGATAAAGGCACATCCATTAAATGCAAGTCTCTTGTGATTGCAGCAGGTGCTGGTAGTTTTGTTCCAAGAAAGCTTCCTGCAGAGGGTTCTCAGGAGCTAGAAAATAAACATATTTTTTACTCTGTTAAAAAAAGATCTGATTTTCAAGATAAGAATATTTTAATAATTGGTGGTGGTGACTCTGCACTGGATTATGTTATGGGATTTCAAGGAATAGCCAAAAAAGTTTCTTTGGTACACAGAAGAAAAGAATTTAAAGGAGTTCAAGACTCTGTAAATAAAGTTATGTCTTTAGTTGATAAAGGCGATGTAAATTTCAATATGGGAAGTTTAAAAAAGGTTGAAAAAAATGATAACGGTAAAGTCACAGCGACACTTGATGATGAGACAACCATAGATGATATTGACGCAATATTCCCTTTTTTTGGTTTAAAAATAGAATTAGGCCCAATTGCAGACTGGGGTTTGAATTTAGAGAAAAATTTAATATCAGTGAATACTGAAAATTTTGAAACTTCTGTTCCAAGAGTTTTTGCTGTTGGAGATATTTGTATTTATCCTGGTAAATTAAAGTTAATCTTGAGTGGATTTCATGAAGCTGCACTTGCAGCAAAAAAAATGTTTGAGTATTGTCATAGCGATAAAAAGTATGTTTTTAGATACACTACTTCTTCAAGTGATCTTCAAAAAAAACTTGGTGTAAAATAACTGTTAAAATGTTTATAACCGGCGGTTTATTACTGACTGTATGAAGATAATAATTTTTTCTAAAGCTATTTTTTTATTTATTTTTTGCTTCTTAATACTTTTCAGCGCCCATTTATATTCAAAAACTTTAGAAAAAACCAGAGTTTCTCTGGATAATCCTTGGGGGATGAGTTGGACAGATGATCACTTATTGATCACTCAAAAATCAGGTGAAATTTTCCTTGTAAATACAAACGATTATTCACAAACAAAAATTGATCACAATATTCCTTTTGTTCAACATGGCCAAGGAGGGCTTTTAGATATTGTAAGTGAAAAGAATCTTATATGGGTTACCGGCTCAATTAAGAAAAATAGCAAATACACAACTGCAGTGTATTCTGCTGAGCTTAAAGAAAATAAGCTTATTAATGAAAAACTTATTTATGAGGCTTTACCATATTTTGGCAATGGAAAACACTTTGGTTCTCGAATAGAAATTCTTGATGATTACCTTTATGTAAGCATTGGTGAGAGAGGAAAAGGCATGATTGCTCAGGACTTCTCAAATTCAATTGGTTCAATAATCAGAATACATAAAAATGGTGAGTACCCTAAAGATAATCCTTTCATATTGGGTAATGATTGGCTTCCTGAATTATTTCAAATTGGCGTTAGAAACCCTCAAGGGATGACTTTGGATCCTCATACTAAATCTATTTATATATCTAATCATGGACCTAAAGGAGGAGATTTTATAGGTAAAGTTGTTGGAGGTACTAATTATGGTTGGAAGAAAATAGGATGGGGAGGAACAAATTACTCTGGAACTAAAATTGGAGATGGTAATGCTTGGGAACCTGGTTTTTTAAAACCAGAATTTATTTGGGTTCCCTCTATCGCGGTAAGTGGCATTAAATTTTATGATGGTGATGCATTTCCTCAGTGGCAAAATTCACTTTTAGTATCTTCACTTAAGTTTCAGTACCTATCTGTTTTACACAGAATTGATAATAAATTTGTAAAAGAAGAAATTATTTTCAAAGATCAAATTGGAAGAGTCAGAGACATAGAAATAGACCAAATGGGCAATGTATACATTATTGCAGATGAGACAGACTCAAATCTATTTATTTTAAAACCTTAAATTTTCTATTTTTTTGTTACTAAGTCAGCAATGCCTCTGCATATACCAAGGTGATTGTCCTCAACTATAACAGGATAATCCCATTTTTTTTCAATAGTACCTAAAAATGTTTTATTTTTCGCAAAAGGGCCTGAACAAATAATTGGTCCCTTTGAACCTATTGCTTGTAATCCAATCAATGTTTGATTGGCAAGTAATTCGGAGATTATTGCCTCTGCTTTATTTGATTCAATGTCATGAAAATTTATTTCCTCATAAGATGCCTTATTTACAAACCTAGCCTTTTCTATATCTTCAAAATCAATGAGACTTATATCCGAGATATTGATATTTTCATGATTAAAAGAAGACTTATTCTTTTTAGAAATTTGTCTTTCATATATTTTTCCTCCAGGAAATCTGAAGTTGGGAACTAAGTTACCAAAACAATCGCAACTAAGCATTAAACCAGGTTTTTCCGAGATATCAATGTAGTTTGAACCTAATGAAAAAAGAGTTACCCAAGTGCCTGTTGACAATATTGAACAAGGTAATTCTTGTTTTAAATATGCCGAAACTAAAGCTAAACTTGAGTCATGAGCCCCACAATAAACTGATGTATTCTCAGACAAGCCTGTTTTATTAGCCAACTCTTTTCTCAAATTTCCAAGTATATTTGATGCAGATTTTATGGCCGGAAAACTAATCTCTGACTCAATGCCAAAAGTTTTAAGTTCAACAAATTTTTTCTCTCTAATATCCCATAAATCTGAATGACAGGTAGCATAACTAATCTCACTTGCACAAATACCGGTTAACCAATAGGTCCAAAATTGTGGCCAAAACAAAATCTGATCAACTTTTGCAAACTCTTTTGGAAAATACTTATTTTGCCAGTATAATTGTGCTCCAAGATTTAATCCAGCACTCATTCGTGGACTGCCAGTTTGATTAAATGATGGGCGTATTCGGTCGTACTCTGATTTTAGATTATCAGGGCCGTCAAATTCATAATCAATAACAGGAAGGGCCAGTTCTCCTTTAGACATCAAAGCTACACACGCGCCATGAGTTGATGTAAATATTGAGTCGACTAAGTATTTTTTTGCAATACTACTTAAAGAACTGATGATAAAGTTTTTTAGCGAGTCTATATCAAAGTGTGGATACAGCGAGTTAGTCAAAATAAAATTTTCGGTTTGAAAAACCTCCAATTCTTCTAAATTATAAGCATCAAATAAGATTACCTTGGCATGTGTTTTACCAATATCCAATACAGCGATATTATTTCTGATATTAGGTTTTTTCATAAGATTTTTTTGTTCTGACTCTGTCGATAATGTTCCGCTTCCCAATTTAAAAGAAAGCTCATTTCATTTTCACTTAAATATTGAAGATCAACATTATCTGGTATTAGACATAGCAAATCATATATACACCGAATTATTTCAACTGTTCCTCTTAATGCATTATCACGAATTATAACGCCATGCCCAATTAAAATTACACATGAGTTGAGGGGTAAAGGCTCTTTGGATATTTTATCTAGCTTCTCAACAAAACCATTAGCTTTTGGATCAAGAGCTAGAAGTTTTGGTCCAAGAAATACTAAAAAATCAGGTAGAAGCATTCCTTTAGTAAGTTTGTCAATCCAAGGTTGATGAAAGGCGAGATTATTGATTAGATTATCTTCACAAAATTTAAATCCAGTATTCTTTAGATTAACAATTTTAATTTTAGATTTATTTTTATCGACAATACTAGTTTTATCATTGAATTCTTCTAGGCGATATCTTACAAGTTGATTTAGCTTTTTTATTTCCTCTAAATCCTCACCACAAATAATAAGACCATGGTTTTCTAATATAAAAATATTATCCTTCTCTGTCTTAACTTCCATTATTTTACGACAGAGTTCTATACCAGGTTTAACATATGGTATAAATTTCCAATTAAGATCTGAAAGTAGCTCTTTAAATTTTATGTGGGAATTTTTCTGTACAGCTAATGCATTAATATAAATATCATGTGTATGAAAAATATATTTGAAATTAAGAATGGCATGCATTGGGGATTCAATTGATGGACGAAGCCTTTTTGGAGAATTTATTAAATCTACTGACTTTAGAATATCATCGTAAGAACAGTTATTATTTTTAAGAGCGTTTTTTATTTTAGAAATGCTTACTGCGACCATTGTTTCTGATGAACCTGTGTCGATAAGCCATTTACCAGATGCCTTAATCCACATTGTATCGCCGTCTTTGATCGAGGTATTTCCCCCAGCTGCCTGTACCATTGTTCGATCTAATCCTAATTCTTTAGAGTAATTGAGGAAAAGCTCATAATCTTTTGCTGAAATGTTACTACTTTTGCTTATCATAGAAATTAGTAAAATTATGGCATTTAAATGAATTTTGAACAATTTAATTTAGTTTCATTTGAAAATAGAATTATTCCTATGAAATTTTTAATGAGCCATTATAAGGTTAATTCATGAAAATCTTAGTAGTTGGCGGGGCAGGGTATATAGGTTCTCATATGTTAAAACGCTTTCAAGATACTGATTACGAAATAGAAATACTTGATAATTTATCAACCGGGTTTGAATTAAATTCTCAAAACTACAAATTACACAATTGTGATTTATCTAATAAAGACCACGTTTATAAAATTCTTAAAGAAAATAAGTATGAAGTGGTTATGCATTTTGCTTCATCTATAAATGTTGGAGAGTCCTATATTAATCCAAAGAAATATTATGAAAATAACGTTATTAATACACTTAATCTTCTTGACTGTATGTTAGAACTAAAAATTCTTAACTTTATATTTTCTTCCACTGCTGCAGTATATGGAGAGCCACAAAACATTCCTATTACAGAGGATGAAGAGATATCTCCTGTAAACCCTTACGGAAATACAAAGGCCGTTATCGAAAAAGTTTTAAAAGACTATGACAAAGCTTACGGTTTTAGATACATCTCACTCAGATATTTTAATGCATGCGGAGCTCATATAGATGGCTCAATTGGTGAGAGACATAAACCTGAAACACATCTTATTCCTCTCATTTTACAAACTGCGTCTGGCAGAAGAGAAAACTTTACTATTTATGGTGACGACTATGATACAAAGGATGGAACTTGCATACGTGACTATATACACGTTATGGACATTGCTGAAGCCCACCTTCTATCTTTGGAAAATTTAATGCAAACAAAAAAATCTGATATTTACAACATTGGCAATAGCCAAGGTTTCAGTGTCATGGAAATATTCAATTTAGCTGAAAAAATCACAAATACTAAAATATCTTTTGAAATATCAGCTAGAAGAAAAGGAGATCCAACGCAATTAATTGCTGATAATAAAAAAATTAAAGATGAATTAAATTGGTCTCCTAAATACTCAGATTTGCAAACCATATTAATGACTGCTTGGAAGTGGGAAAAGTATCTGTCAAAGTCCAACTAAAACCTTTATTTTTAAGCTTTAATAAATTTTTCGAAATTAAATACTTATATTTTTGATTTCTAATAGTAGATAATTACTTGTATATTGTCATCGTTATATAACAATATTACCTTTATTATCTCAAATTGGTAATTGTAGGAGGAATAAATATGAGAAAAATCTTAGCTACAATAATTGCTGTAACTAGCTTAGGTTATTCTTCTGCTTTTGCAGGTACGCTGGTTATCAATACTGACTTAACTGATCCAGCTCCAAAGGCTGCATTTGAATGGGCTTTTAATAAGTTCCAAGAAGAAAATCCTGATGTGACTATCGAGGTGAATAACTTTGATCATGAGGGTTACAAACAAGCAATTAGAAATTTTTTAACCACAAATCCACCAGATGTTTTTAACTGGTACGCAGGAAACAGAATGTTACCTTTTGTAAGAGCAGGTCTTGTAGAAGACGTATCTGATATTTGGTCTGATACTGGTTGGGTTGATGGAAATTTGACAGAAGGAATGTCCCACGCAAAAAAACCAATGACAATTGGTGGAAAACAATGGGGTATCCCTTACACTTATTATCAATGGGGTGTATATTACAGAAAAGATCTTTTTGAAGCGAATGGCATATCAGTACCAACAACTTGGGATGAATTTGTAGCTGCTTGTGCAACACTCAAAGCTGCAGGCATCACTCCAATTACAATTGGATCAAAGTATCTTTGGACAACAGCTGGTGTTTTTGACTATTTAAATTTAAGAACAAATGGTTATGAATTTCACATGGCTTTGACAAAAGGAGAGGTTCCATATACAGATCCTAAAGTTCATGCTGTATTTGATAAATGGGATGAATTAGTCAAACCAGGTTATTTTTTAGAAAATCATGCATCACTAGCTTGGCAGGAAGCAATTCCTCCAATGGTAAACGGAGAAGCTGCTATGTATGTCATGGGAAATTTCTCAGTAGCGTTATTTAAAGAGGGTGGACTAACTAATGATAATCTTGGTTTTTTCCAATTCCCTGAGATAACCCCAGGTATTCCAATGGCTGAAGAGGCTCCAACTGATACAATGCATATTGCATCAGGTGCAAAAAACAAGACAGACGCAAAAAGATTCCTAATCTTTTTAAGTAGAGCTGATGTTCAAGAAGAGATGAATAAAACTCTTGGACAGTTGCCCGTCAATAGTGGCTCTAAAGTCGATCCAGATCCATTCTTAGAAGCAGGTTTAAATATGTTAAATAATGCCTACGCTATGGCACAATTTTACGATAGAGATGCTCCTGCAGAAATGGCTTCTGAAGGAATGAAGGGTTTTCAAGAGTATATGGTGAACCCAGATAGAAGAGACAAAATTCTTGAGCGTTTAGAAAAAGTACGTCAAAGAGTATATAAATAATTATTGAAATAGGGGTGGCCTTTGTGCCACCCCCTAAACAAAGGTGCCAAGCTCTACTCAAATATCTTATAGAAAATCATCATGGTGGAAGCTTAATCAACAAAGATTAACCCCTTGGATTTTTTTATTTCCAGGCCTAGTTTTATTTCTCGTTTACGTCATTTGGCCAATATTTAACTCTTTATATATATCTTTGTTACAGTGGGATGGTTTATCACCAGCAATTTACGTAGGATTTTCAAATTACATTGAATTACTAGATGATGAGTATTTTTATATATCTTTAATAAATAATATTAAGTGGTTAATATTTTTTATGTTGGCCGTTCCTATCGGACTAGGCTTGGCAATTTTTTTAAACCAAACAATTTTTGGAATTAGGCTAATTAAATCTCTTTTTTTCTTCCCTTTTGTAATCTCTCAAGTTGTAATTGGAATTATTTTTGCTTGGTTTTATAATCCACGCGGTGTGATTGGACCATTCCTTGAGACAATTGGTCTTGGCAATTACGCAATTTTAGCAGATGAAGATTTTGCAACTTATGGAATAATTTTTGCAGGCATATATCCACAAATTGCCTACTGTATGATTTTGTATCTTACTGGCTTAAACAATCTTAATACCGATCAAATTGAGGCTGGTAGAATGGATGGTGCTAAAGGTTTCTCTTTATTTAAAAATATTATTTTACCACAACTGAGACCCGCAACATTCTTAGCTATCGTTGTAACAGTTATTGGATCATTAAGAAGTTTTGACATGGTAGCAATTATGACCCAAGGTGGCCCTTGGGGCTCCACAAATGTCTTAGCATATTATATGTTTGAAACAGCCCTTAGTGAGTATGGCTATAGAATGGGATATGGATCTGCAATTGCAGCAGTATTATTTACAATCATGATGTTTTATATTCTGTTCTTTATCTACCGTATGTATCAAAGTGAGAAAAAAGGTCTTTAATGTTTCCAATTCCTATTCAAAAAAGACCATTAATTAATCAAATTTCTTACAGAGTTTTAATACCTATTTCACTATTAATATGGTTGATACCACTAATTGGAATAATGCTCACATCCATTAGAGGCCTCGGAGATATTGCTCAAGGAAATTTATGGGGAGTGCCAAGTGAGTTTTTATTATTTAGCAATCTAAAAGATGTTTTTCAAAATACACCAATGCTTTCTTATATAATGAATAGTTTTAAAATAACTATACCAACAATGATAGGAGCTGTTGCATTAAGTTGTATGACAGGATTTGCACTTGCATCATACAGATTTAAGGCAAACTTGTTTATATTTTTTACATTTATAGCTGGAAATTTTGTTCCATTTCAAATTTTAATGATACCCGTAAGAGACCTAACTTACCAAATGGGCTTGTATGATACAGTAACAGGATTGGTTTTATTTCATGTTGCCTTTCAAACAGGTTTTTGCACTTTGTTTATGAGAAACTTTATAAAAGCTTTACCAAATGAGTTATTTGAAGCCGCAAGGATAGATGGTACCTCGGAATTTAATATATTTTTAAAAATTGTTCTTCCATTGACGAGACCTGCTATCGCGGCACTATCAGTATTAATTTTTACTTTTATTTGGAATGATTTTTTTTGGGCAACTGTTTTGATACAAGGCCACCATGCGATGCCTATCACAGCAGGTTTGAAATCTTTAAATGGTCAATGGATATCCGCGTATCATCTTTTATCTGCAGGTTCTATCATGGCAGCCATACCACCTGTCATAATGTTTTTTTTAATGCAAAAACATTTCATAGCTGGTTTAACCTTGGGCGCTAGTAAGGGATAGATTTGACTAAAATTTCTTTTGTTGGCGCGGGAAGCACTGTTTTTATGAAAAATATTTTGACAGATATTTTACTTGAGTCAGAATTAAATTCTTCTGAAATTACTTTATATGATATTGACTCATCAAGGCTAAAAACTTCTCAAATAGTTGCAGATAAGATTGCGTCCTCTCTTAAAGTTTCAGCATCAATCAAATCAACAAATGATAGAAAAAAAGCCTTAAAAGACGCCGATTTTGTTATAGTAATGATACAAGTAGGTGGCTACAAGCCATCAACTTTGATTGATTTTGAAATACCTGCCAAATATGGGCTCCAACAAACTATCGCAGATACCGTAGGCATTGGAGGAATTATGCGCGGGTTAAGAACAGTTCCTGTTTTAGTTGAAATTGCTGAAGAAATGTTAGAGCTATGCCCAAGGGCAATGATGCTTCAATATGTAAATCCAATGGCCATTAATTGTCTTGGCCTTTCTCACTTCGTACCAGAACTTCGATATGTAGGACTTTGCCATTCAGTTCAAGGTACTGTTGCTGATTTAGCTAGAGACATAGGTGAGGATTTTAACAAAATTGAGTTTGAGTGTTCTGGTATCAACCACATGTCCTTTTTTACTAAGTTTACAAAAAAATTGAATAATGGTTCAACAGAGGACCTATATCCTAAAATCTTTCAAAAAGGTGAGACAGGAGATTTTGGTACTAATTGGGATGGCTGTTCAAACAAAGTGAGATATGAAGTATTAAAAAAACTTGGTTATTTTGTTACTGAATCATCTGAGCATTTTGCTGAGTATACTCCTTGGTTTATAAAAAGTCACCAAAAAGACTTAATCAGAAAATTTGATATTCCAATTAATGAATATATTCGTCGATGTGAAAAACAAATTCTAGAATGGGATAAACAAGAAAAAGATATGCTCAGTAATCCAAAAATAGATAATAATAAATCTGTGGAGTATGCATCAAGAGTAATTTTATCTATGATTACAGGAAAAAAAGATATTATTTACGGTAATGTTTTAAACACATATCTGATACCCAATTTACCTAATAATAGTTGTGTTGAGGTTCCGTGTGTTATTCAAAAAGATGATTTGGTTCCGCAAGTTGTACCGCCATTGCCAATTCATTTGGCAAATTTGATTCAAACAAATATTAGTGTTCAACAATTAACCGTCGAAGCGCTTAAGACCCGAAAAAAAGATTCAATTTATTATGCTGCAATGCTCGATCCTCACACTGCGGGAGAGCTCAATTTAGATCAAATATGGAAAATGGTTGATGAGCTAATAGATGCTCATGGCTCAATGCTACCAGCCTTTAAATGATTAAAGACCCATTTATAAAAAAAATTGATAGAGGTGAGGGTAAAGAGCTAATTTTATTTAGTAAAAATGAGTTAAATTATAAGTTTTTTAAGGGTTTACCCCCTATTTTAGATAATCAAACCCATCTTCGGTTTCACCCAACTCGATCTGAGTGGGTAGGTTATTCATCAACTAGACAAAATAGAACTTTTCTTCCTAACTCACTTGATTGTCCTCTATGTCCTATGACAAATAATAAAAATCCCACAGATATTCCAGTTGATCAATATGAAGTTGCTATTTTTACTAATAGATTCAGCTCTCTTCATTTAGAAAGATCTGAATTTCCATCCTTAGAAATAAACACAGATAGAGCAACTGGAAATTGTGATGTAATCTCTTATAGTTCAAATCACAATGATGAATTTTCCAAATTGCCTTTGGAGAGAATTGAATTAATCATCAAAGCATTATCTTTTCGTACTAAAGAATTAATTAATAACTCTAAAATTAAATATATTTTACCATTTGAAAATAAAGGAAAAGAAATTGGTGTAACATTAGAACATCCACATGGACAAATTTACAGTTTTGGACATATTCCAGAAATAATAATAAAACAATCTATTGCTCAAAAAATTAATCCACTAAATAAATATTTATTTGAAATACCCGAAGAATTAATTTTAAAAAAAAATAATACTGCAATATCTTTTGTTCCAAGATGGGCAAGATACCCTTTTGAGATCTGGGTTGTTCCATATCGAAAAATATCTCATTTATTTGAACTTTCAGATGAGGAGCAACAGGACCTTGCAGAGCTAATTTTTGAAGCCTCTAAGAAATTAGATGCAATATTTAATTCTCCTATGCCCTATACACTTGCATGGCAGCTATCACCAAAAGGTTATGAGAAATTCCATCATCTTCACATTTGTTTTCAACCAATTCGCAGGTCAAAAACAAAACTAAAATATTTAGCAGGTGTTGAACAGATTGCCGGATTTTTTCTTGTAGATCTTCCTCCAGAGCGCTCAGCTCGTATTTTGCGGGGTGATGAAAAGCCAGATGAATAGTTTAAAATTATTCCAAACTAACTTTCAATGTTCACCTGTCTCTTCAGCACAAGCGCATGGAAGAGTAAATTTAATTGGAGAACATACTGATTATAACTACGGTTTTGTGCTTCCTACTTTAATTGATCAAAAAATCGAAGTTAGTATTGGCCCACGATCAGACTCACAAATTGTTGGAATTTCCGATGAATTTGGAAAAAAATCTTCTCTTTTTGACTCTAAAACAGATGGATCTTGGATAGATTTTGTGAGAGGAGCTTTGTTTTATTTAGGTAAGGAGGGACATCATATTTCAGGTCTTAACTTGTCTGTGACATCTGATATTCCTGCAGGTTCTGGCTTGTCCTCATCCGCAGCGCTTGAGATCGCATTGATAAAGGCTTTATGTAAAATGGTGAAGCTAGAATTACCACTAACCAAAATTGCTCAGATAGGACAATTGATTGAACATAATTTTATTGGAACCTATTGTGGGATAATGGATCAAATGTCTTCAGCGATAGCTAAATTTGGTCAGGCACTATTCTTGGATTGTGAAAATTTGAGCACAGAAATAATACCTATCTTTAGCGAGTACACTTTTGTCGTAATTCATTCCGGCAGTACACGTAAACTTTCAGAGGGTTTGTATAATGAAAGAAAAAGAGAGACAGAAGCAGCTGCAAAATTTCTTAATATTACTTCATTACGTCATGCTGAAATTACTAACTTAAGTTTAATCAAAGATCCTAAAATTTTAAAAAGAGCTAGGCATGTCATCTCAGAAAATTTTCGAGTAAAAAAAGCTGTTCAATTTTTAAAAAATAATAATGCACAGGCATTTGGAGAATTAATGAATGAGAGTCACTCCTCTATGGATAAAGATTATGAAATTTCTAGTCCAGAATTAAATTATGTAGTTAAAAAAGCCCGGTCACATGGTGCTCTTGGGGCTAGACTTACAGGAGCTGGATTTGGTGGTTGCACAGTAATTTTAACATCTAATATTCAAAGAGAAGATATAACAGAAAAAATTTTATATGATTGTCCAAAATCATATTTGATTACTAATATATCGCAAAATAATATAATTAATTAAGATGAATAATGCTCAGGTTTCAACTGTACTTAAATGTGAAAATATACTCGGAGAAAGTTGTTTTTGGGACCCAAGATATGACTGCTTAGTTTGGACTGACATACAGGAAAAAAAAGCTTTTAAACTTTATGATAAAAATAAAAGTTTTAAATTTAATTTACCGGATAGGGCAGGCTTTATTCTGCCTAGAAAAAAAGATGGTTTTATAATCGGTTTCCCTAATTTTATTGCTATTGCTGATCAAGATTTTTCATCTTTTAAAAAAATATGTGACGTTGAAAACAATATAAAGGAAACTCGTATCAATGATGCAAAAGTAGACCCATATGGAGGTATTGTATTTGGTACATATAACGAGGATCCAGATAAAATAAACAGAAAGCCTATAGCCAATCTTTACAGACTAGCTCCAGACTTATCCTTAACACACCTTTTATCAAACATTACTGTCTCAAATGGAATAGCGTTTTCTCAAGAACAAAATTTAATGTACTTTGCTGATACCCCAACAGGTTTAATACAAAAATTCGAGTATTCTCAAGATTTTAGGACATTCGTTAAACGAGAATCTAATATGATCTTTAACAATGTTGGAGAGCCAGATGGTGCTACTATTGATATTGAAAATAATTATTGGTCAGCAAGAGTTAGAGGAAAATGTGTCATTTGTATTGATACAATAAATGAAAAAATTATAGAAAAAATAGATCTTCCAACTAATACACCTACCTGCGTTACATTTGGAGGTGCGGAATTATCAAGTCTTTATGTGACATCTCTAAGAGCAGATCCAGATAACGATCGTGCTGGTGGCAATATTCATAAAATTGAAACAAGCACTAAGGGTCGCGAGCAACTTTTATCTGATATTTGATTTTAAATAAATTTTTTATTAACTAAATTATCTTCATTAAGTGCTGACATATTTTTTAGAAAATAAAGTATATTCTGTGATGCCTCAAGAGACATCCTCTCTCTACACTCTAAAGTTAATGCTGCATTATGAGGTGTTAGCAAAATATTATCTAAACTAAAAAAAGGGTGGTTAGGCTCAGGGGGCTCCGATACAAATACATCCATACCAGCAGCACGGATTTTTTTTGACTCTAATGCTTGAAACAAATAATTTTCATTAACTATTCCTCCTCTAGAAGTATTTACAAGTACAGAGTTTTTCTTCATGAGTTTTAATTCATTTTGAGATATAAAGTTTTTTGTCTTTTCATTCAAAGGTAAGTGAATGCTGACAAAATCAGACAAAGCTAATCCCTCATTTTTTTCGATAGGCACGCAATTATTTTTCATAATTAAATCTTTATCCAAAAAAGGATCATACACATGCACCTCCATATCAAACCCTTTGCATCTTTTTGCAACTTCTTTGCCAATTCTACCAAAACCAATAATAAGAACTTTTTTCTTATATAACTCAAAAATGTCAGGTAGTTCCGATCTTTTATCAAAATTACCCTGTTTAACAAGATTATCTGATACAGAAAGGTTTTTTATTAAGTAAATAAACATAGATAAGACATGTTCTGCTACACTTGCTGCATTAGAAGTAGAAGTAATACAAAGAGCAATTTTCCTCTTATTAAGATAATTTATATCTACATTATCATAGCCAACACCGTGTCTTGATATAATTTTTAAATTTTCACAATGTTGTAAAACCTCCTCTTCCAGCTTTGCTGTTCTTAACAGAATCCCATCAACAAATCTTAATTCTTTTATCAAGTTTTGACTTTCAATATTTTCTATTTCAATGACCTCTAGTTTATTTTTCTTCAAAAACTCAAGCCCATTTGGGTGAACTTTACCTAATATAGCTATTTTCATTTTATCTATTGATTAAAAGTTATTTCAAAAAAGTTTCAATATTAAAAGGTTTTTTCATTCAAATTACTTTTCTATCATGTAATATTCAAATTGTTATTTTTTTGGAGGAATAATGAAAACCATTAAATTGTCTTGTGCTCATGCACTTTTTAAATATTTAATTGCACAAAAAACGATTATTGATGGAAAAAAACTACCATTATTTCCTGGCGCATTTGCAATATATGGCCACGGTAATGTTGCTTGCTTAGGTCAAGCAATGGAAGAATTCCAATCTGATCTTCCTGGTTACAGAGGACATCATGAACAAAGTATGGCTTTAACGGGTATAGGCTACTCCAGAGCGATGAGGAGAAAACAAATTTTTATTGCTACCTCATCAGTAGGACCAGGTGCAACAAATATGGTTACAGCTGCTGCTGTTGCTATGAGTAATCGTCTTCCAATATTGCTTTTACCAGGAGATACATTTGCTAGTCGCTTCCCTGATCCTGTTTTACAACAAGTTGAGAATTTTAATTCTCCCATAGAAACAGCAAATGACTCTTTTAAATCAGTATCAAAATATTTTGATAGAATTACAAGACCAGAGCAAATTCTTGCATCTCTCCCACAAGCAATCCAACTAATGCTAGACCCCGCTGATTGTGGTCCTGCTACCATTGCTATGTCACAAGATGTTCAAGGAGAGACATTTGATTATCCTGAAATATTTTTCAAAGAGAGAATTCATGAGGTAAGAAGAGTTCACCCTGATCCAAGACAAGTTAAGCAGGCGGCTGAAAAATTAATGAATTCTAAACAACCAATTATTATCTCAGGAGGGGGTGTTCTATATTCTGAGGCAGAGGAAGAGTTATCTATTTTTGCTAAAAAACACAATATCCCAGTAACTTCAACTGTAATGGGGATAGGATGTATGACTAGAGATGACCCCTATTATATAAGTGCTGTAGGAGCATTGGGTGAGGGTTCCTCTAATAGCTTATCCAAAGACACTGATTTGGTTTTAGCTATAGGTACAAAATTAGCTGATTTCACCACTGGTTCATGGGCAAATTTTGAAAATCCTAATTTTAAATTAGTTTCAGTAAATACAGCTCGCTTCGATACCACTAAACATTTAGCCACATCCGTCATTAGTGACGCAAAAATTGGTTTACAGCAAATATCTGATGCTCTTGGAGACTGGAGGGCTCCTAACACTTGGTACCAAAGAGCAACTAAAGAAAGAGATGAATGGGATGCTTATGTTGAAAAACAAAGTGGTCCTACAAATCAAGAAGAACCCTCCTATGCCCATGCAGTGGGAGCAGTTTATCGAAATTCAGATCCAAGTGACATTGTTGTTACTGCTGCAGGAGGGCTTGTTGGTGAGGTGGTTCAAGTTTGGAAGCCAAAGCAACTTAATACTTTCGAAACTGAATGGGGCTTTAGTTGTATGGGATATGAAATATCGGGAGCACTTGGAATTAAAATGGCTAAACCCGATCAGGATGTAGTTGTCTTTGTTGGCGACGGATCTTACTTACTAAATAATAGTGATATTTATAGCTCAGTTCTTTACAACCAGAAACTGATTATCATTGTATGTGATAACGGTGGACATATGGTTATCAATAGACTTCAACTTGCAAAAGGAGGTAAGGAGTATATTTGTAATCTTCGTGCTGCAAGAGCGACCAATCTCCAATTTGTAGATTTTGAAAATCACGCCAAAAGCATGGGAGC
Organism: uncultured Alphaproteobacteria bacterium; assembly: GCA_902621205.1. GTDB lineage: Bacteria > Pseudomonadota > Alphaproteobacteria > HIMB59 > HIMB59 > HIMB59. Next base: position 134,125 of record CACNLH010000002.1, read on the forward strand.
AAATGCTGAGACAGTTAGTTCAACTTCAGAGTTAGAGGCCGCTTTTAAAAGAGCCAAAGACTCAGATAAAACTTATATTATTGCTATAAAAACTCATGGCTATGAATGGTTAGAGGGAACTGCTTTTTGGGAAAGCCCAACACTTCAAGATCCAATAACAGATGATAATCAAAAAGCCCTAGACGATTTCAAAACAGGTAAGAGTAAACAGCGTAAAGGCGTTTAATTTTTGAATTCAAGTAAGAAAATTGTTCTCATAACTGGTGCTGAGTCAGGGATTGGAAAAAGTACATGTGAATTATTCCATAATAATGGATATAAAGTCATAGGAACATGCTTAAAAAAGCCCAATATCATAAGTAAAAAAATTGAATATCATCAGATAGATATAACCAATAATTCAGATTGGAAAAATTTAGCATCAATTATTAAGAAAAAGTATAAAAAAATTGATGTGCTTGTGAATAGTGCAGGTGTTAGATTAAGCGGAAATCTAGATACAACATCTTTAAATGAATGGACATACCACTTTAATAACAATGTGACTGGTACATTTTTAGCGTGCAAATATGCTTTACCATTGCTTAAAAAGGGTAAGCAATCATCAATTGTAAATTTAGCATCAATTAACAGCATTAGAGGAGCAAAGAATATGTTGGCATATGCAACATCAAAAAGTTCATTGATATCTTTTACAGCATCTTTAGCTCTTGATTTGACAAAACATAATATAAGAGTTAATGCAGTTGCCCCAGGAGCGATAGATACCCCGATGCTTGCTTCTTTTAAAAAAGATTTAACTTTAAAAGAATACGAAAAAAGAATGCAAGAAAATCATCCTATTGGAAGAATTGGAAAACCAAAAGAGGTTGCAAGTGTTATTTATTTTTTAGCCAGCGAAGCCTCATCTTTTATGACTGGTCTAACCTTACCAGTAGATGGTGGAAGAAGTATTAGGTAATTATTATTTTTTAGACTCTAATATAGTTACATCTGCCTGTTTCATTTTCTTTGATCCTAATAAAATTTCTCCTTCAAAATAATCTGGTATATCAACAATATCTTTTCCATAATTTGTAAAAAATAACAAATTACCTCTTCTTCTAACTCTAAGATAATCAGGGAGCGTGATAGGTTTTAAACCTGCAGATATCATTTGTTCTCTCATTATCGCACTTAACAAGTTGTCATCCGGCCATCCACATAAATAATTTCCTTTGTTTCCACTAGTCATAACTGGAAAACCATCCTCTGAGTTGCCCTCAGCTAAACCTGAGCTCCTCCCTTGCTCTCTCCAAACATGGAGTTGACCTTTTATGCCTTTCCAATCAACTTTAATTGGAAGATCATATGATAATGCATCCACTCTTGTAACTTGATATCCGAGACCCTCTAAACTTAAATTCTCTGGTATCTGGAAATTTGGATTTTTAATTCCTGTTCGAGGCCCGGCTAATATTTTCGCGCCTGAAGAGACAATTTTTTGAAAAATTTCATCATCTAAATGAACAAAAGATGGAATAATAATTAACTTATATCCTCTAAAATCATCATTTTTACCAATAATGTCTAGTGAACCCCCGTTTACCCTAACTGACTTATAAAAATCAAGCATCAAACGCGTATAGTGAAAATCTGCTGTTTGCCCATCCAGCTCTGTCATCCAACAAGCCTCGTAATCATGCATTAAAGCTATTTCTGAATTTTCAGTTTTTGGCAAGTTAATCATTTGAATCTCTTTACTTACTTGCATTACTTCTTGACTACCAATATTAGGAGAATTATCTCTTAACATAAGACCTGAATGCATTTGCTCTTGAGCAAAGGGTGCTTGTCTCCATCTAAAATAGCTTACAACTTCTGCATTATGAGCAAATGCCTCCCAAGTCCACATTCTAACTGCACCAGGTATGGGAACAGGATTATATCTGGCCCAATTTACTGGCCCTGGTTGTTGTTCCATTATCCATAACCGACCCATTCCTCGATAAAGATCATGATGGTATGATTGAAAATCAGGATCACCGATATTGTAACAATCATTGATAAGTTTTTTATCTTTTCTAGCAATAATTTGCATATTTTGAAGATTACCTAAAGGATAACTATTCCAAGCGGTAATATCTAAATCTTTAGAAACTTCTCTATGATCAAATTCTACAAAGTGCCCCATATAATTATGACTTACAGGTCGTCCAGGAGAATATTTATTTAATATTTTTACTTGTTGAGAATTAAAATTTTTTACTTGCTCAGAACTAAATTTTCGAAAATCAAAATTATGTGATGGATTTGCTTCTGTAACAGTAAGATTGGGAAGATCAATTTCATCAAATGAACGATATTCCATAGACCAAAAAACATTACCCCAAGACTTATTAAGGTCATCTATATTTTTATATTTTTTTTTAAGCCATACTCTAAATTCAGTCAAAGAAGATTTACACCAAGAGTAAGTTGTTTCATGACAACCATACTCGTTGTCTGTTTGCCACGCTTGTACATATTTATTTTGACCATATCTCTCTGCCACTGCTTGGGTGATCCGCTGACTTTCTTTTTGATAGCCTTTATGTGAAAAAGAATAATGCCTCCTCGATCCAAATTTTCTAGCTTGACCATTTTCACCAAGCGCAACCATATCGGGCATTTGGTCTACTAACCATTTTGGAGGAGTTGCAGTGGGTGTGCACATTACAATCTTGAGATTGTTATTACCCAAGATATCCACAATTTTATCCAGCCAATTCCAATTGAAATCTCCAGGTTTAGGCTCTATCCGAGACCAAGCAAATTCAGCTATTCGAACCCATTTAATACCATTTTTTTGTATATTTTTTGCATCAGTTATCCACAAATCTTCTGACCAATGTTCTGGATAATAACATACCCCTAGTTCAGGATTATTAGACATTATTAATTTAACGAAAAACCCATAGAGTCAAAAAAGTGTTGATGATCTTGATGCCATTTTAAATTAATAATTTCATTAACTCTGATATCACTATTTACGTCAAGTTTAGCTGTAATCTCACTATTCATTTCAAGATTGACATAACACAATAAGTGTTCACCTAAATTTTCTATATGTCTGACAGTGCCTCTAAGTTTATGAGACTCATGATTTGCTAAATTAATGTGTTCAGGTCTTATTCCTATTTTGCTAGCTTCACTTGGAAGGTTAAGATTTTTTAAATTTAGACTTCGTTTATCTTGTAAATTAATCATATTCATTTTAGGGGAGCCAATAAATTCAGCTACAAATTGGTTCTTTGGAGAATTATAAAGTTCAACTGGGGTTCCAACTTGTTCAATGATACCCTGATTTATAACAACAATTCTATCTGCTAGAGTCATAGCTTCAACTTGATCATGAGTAACATATATCATCGTAGCAGTTAACTGATTATGAAGTTTAGCTATTTCAATTCTTGTTTGAACTCGAAGTGCTGCATCTAAATTAGATAAAGGTTCATCAAATAAAAAAACTTTAGGGTCTCTTACAATTGCTCTACCAATTGCCACACGCTGTCTCTGCCCACCTGATAATTGCTTTGGAAGTCTTTCAAATAAATTTTCAATTTGTAAAATTTTCGCTGCCTCTGTAACTCTTCTTTGTATTTCATCGACCGGAGTTTTAGCCTGTTTAAGAGCAAAGGCCATATTATCAAAAACTGTCATGTGAGGGTACAATGCATAAGATTGAAAAACCATCGCAACACCCCTCTCTGCTGCAATGATTTTATTTACAATCTCTCCACCTATAGATATTTCACCTTCTGTAATATCCTCTAGGCCGGCTATCATTCTAAGGAGTGTGGACTTCCCGCAACCTGATGGTCCAACAAAAACCATGAATTCCCCAGAGTTTATATCAAGATCTACACCATGAATTACTTCAGTTTTATCATAGTTTTTTCTTATATTTTTAAGAGTTACATTAGCCATTATACGTTGAAAACTTTAGCATTTTTTTGCATTAATATAAAACAATGACTATAGTTTTAGTCATTAAACTTGAAGTAAGTTTTTTGAAAATTCGTAATAGGATTTTTTTGGAACTCTTTTATAACTATCAAAATCTACATAAACTAAACCAAATCTTTTTGAATAGCCAAATGCCCACTCGTAATTATCAAGTAGAGACCAAGCAAAATATCCCTTAACAGATAATCCCTCATTTATACAATTTAAAATTTCCCTCAAATGCAAATTAAAAAATTCTATTCTATCTGAGTCATTAACCTCTCCATTTGAATTTAATCTATCATTATTAGCCATTCCATTTTCAGTAATATATATCGGTATTTTATTATCATATTCATTGTTAATTCTTTTAATAAAATAACTTAATCCTTTAGGAAAAAATTCCCAGTCCATGTCAGTTTTTTTTAGAGATCCTCTTAGTGTTCTATAATTAATATTATCTTTATTCTTCTCAAATTTTATAATCGATCTTGTGTAGTAATTTAGACCGATCCAATTAAGGCCACAAGATATTTTTTTTAAATCACTTTCATAGTTTTCGGGTAAGTGCTCCTCCAAAACACTTAAAGCTAATTCAGGATATTTTCCTTTAAAAATAGCATCAGAGAACCATCTATTGTGAATACTATCAAATAATTTTGTTGCATTTATATTTTCATCTTGTTGATCTAAGGGTTCTGCATACTGGTTGTTTAATACAATCCCTATTTCATGAGATTTATTCACTCTTAAAGCCTCAACAGACCAACCATGTGCTAACAAAATATTGTGCATAGTAGTTGTTGCAGATTTAATATTTTTTTTACCTGGTGCATGTTCACCTAAATAATGGCTAAGCCATGAAATACACCACGGCTCGTTAATGGTCGCAATCTTTTTAAACAAGTCACCATATTGTTTTGATATAAAATAAGAAAAATCAGCAAAATGCTTACAAGTATCTCTGTTTTCCCAACCCTCAATGTGTGAAAAACGAATTGGCAAATCCCAATGGTAAAGTGTAGGAAAAGGTTCTAAGTCATTTTCTAATATTTTATCTAAAAGTCTTTGATAGAAATCAACACCTTCTTTGTTTAATTCTCGATTGTTTTCAGGATATAGTCTTGGCCATGAAAATGAAAATCGATAAGCTCTAAACCCAAGATCTTTAATTAGTTTTATATCCTCTTCAAAATATTCATAATGATTACAAGCATTTAAACCATCTATCCCATTTAATTTTCTTTTGGCAAAATCATCCCATATAGATTTTCCACAACCACCATATTGATTTCCCTCAATTTGATAAGATGAAGTTGCAGTGCCAAAGATAAAACTAGAGGGAAAATCCTTTAAAAAAGAGAAATTATCCAATTATGTTATTTTAAGTACCCTAAATAATCATTTTGAAATTCTATCATTGTATCTACTAGAGAACTAGCTGAGTTTGGATTTTCAACGAGCGGATCAGCTAAAAGAGCATGAATAGCTGTTTGTTTTGACTCATTTAATATAGCCTTTGTTGTTAATTGTATTGTGCCAACTTGTGAATTAAGAAGAGAGCCAAAAGAGTTAGGATAGTTTTCTAATTTAATTCCGTGTATCCCAGTTTTATTAATTATTGCTGGTACTTCAACTATAATATCATTTGGAAGACAATCGATAAAATTATTGTTCCTTATATTTACAGCATGCTCTAGCATATTTAAGTCTTCAACAATACTCTCGATAATAGGTATAGCTCTTTCGTGAGGTTCAGGATTGCTCATATCAAAAAATTTTTCATAACCGTCATTAGAAAAAAAAGCCAAACACCTTTTTTTATATTTATCATAAAAGTCTAAAATTCCATCATGATCTACAACACTATAGGCCCAAGGTATATATTCTCCTAAATGACTATCTGTTGTAATTGGGAGGTAACCATATCTTTTAAATAATTCAAAAAATAAACCCCTCTCAGCACCAGCATTAGAAAAAAATCCTTCATGGTCATTAACCAAATCAGAATAATAATTATCAAAGTTTTTATTAATAGAGGGATATCCATCCTTACCAGTGTCTTTATATTTGGCACTTAGTAAAATGCTTAAATGATTTAAACCCCCCGCTTCAAATTCAATATTATCTAAATCAGTTTCCATTAAAGTAGGGAGTTGGCGAGTCATTGAAGCAATCTCATGACACAACCCAGTAATTCTTAAATTTGGGAATCTAGTATTTAATGCATGGCAAATTCTTTGCATAGGATTTGAGTAAGTAAACACAAAAGCCTCGGGGCAAATTTTTTCAATATCTTCACATATTTTGATTATTGCTGGAACTTGACGCATTGCATGAAATAATCCACCAGCTCCTCCATTTTCTCCATAAACTTGCTTGATGCCGTATTGCAGAGGCACTTTCCAATCTTGTTCCCAAAGTTCAAATCTATTACCGACTTCAATTGATATTAAACAAAAATCAGCCATTTTTAGTGCATCAGATCGAGAAGTTGTTGACTCAATATTAAAGTTTACACCAAGTTTTTCTTTGTAAGAGAGTGCAATTTCATAAGTATTTTTAAGCGTTTCAGGATTGATATCATGAAGTACTAAAGTTGAGCCGGATAGAATTTTGGATTTAAAAAAATCACCAACAATACCTAGGCCAAAGTTTGTACTTCCTGCACCAATAATTACTATTCTATTACTCATCCTTTGATAGATCCTGCCACCAATCCTCTTATAAAGTATCTTTGAAGAGAAAAGAAAATAAATAAAGGCACTGTCATTGAAACAAATGCACCTGTTGTGAGTATTTCCCAATTCTCTCCTCTAGAACCAAGTAATTCTTTCAACTTTGCAGTTAAAATAATTTCACTCGGATGTTTATCTAAAAATACTAAACCAACTAATAGATCATTCCAAACCCATAAAAATTGAAGAATAAAAATAGATGCAAAAGCAGGAATAGATAAAGGCACAACAATTTTAATAAAGGTATCATAATGAGTCGCACCGTCGACTTTTGCTGCTTCCATCATCTCTTGAGGAAGAGACTTTAAAAAATTCCACAATAAAAATGTTGTAGATGCTAAACCAAAGCCCGTGTGAGCCATCCAAATACCAGGATATGATTTTGCAGCAACTCCAAATAAAGCACCAAAGTCATTATAAATAGTAAGAATAGGTATTAATGACATCTGTAATGGAACAACAAGAGATGCGATTATTGTTGCTAGCAAAATATCACGACCATAAAACTTCATCCAAGTAAGGGCATAGGCAAAAAAAGAACAAATAATTAATGGTATCAAGGTAGATGGTAGCGCAACAGCAAAAGTGTTAAGAAAAGCTTGTCCTAAACCTTCTTTAAATAAAACCTCTTTATAATTATCTAAAGTAAAACTTGGAGGGCTTTTAGCTGATACAAATACCCTTTTCCCTTTTTTCTTTTTAAATTCTTCTTGAGATTTCCATATATAGTCACCATTTTCCAATACTGTAATTTCTGTCCCATCTTTAAATAATGCAGACTCACCTACTTGATATTCATCAATATTTTTTGATGTAACACCAAATCGAAATATTTGTTTTCCTTTATCTTCACCAAATAAATTACTTTTGATAAAATAGTAGTCTCCCTCTTTGACTTGAGCATCTTTTCCTTCAGTTCGATATATCTCATTCACTTCTGTCGTAGCAAAAGAAGTCCACCATCCACTGATTGCAAGAACATCTTTATCTCTAAGAGAGCTAATAAATAGTCCAAAAGTTGGAGCTATCCATGCAATAACAAATATTAGTAATAATAATTGTGAGAAAAGTGATGATAATGTTATTTTTTTCATACTTTTTGGTCTTGCTTATGCCTATACAAGTTCCATGCTAATATTGGAATAACACCTATTAATATACAAAAGGCCAGGACACTTCCTCTACCAGTGTCCCCACCACCTCTGAACATCCAGTCATACATTAAGTTTGCTAGCACTTCTGTTTGCCACTGACCGTTAGTCATGGCATAGATTATATCAAATACTTTCAAGACCAAGAGTGTGATTATGGTCCAAATTACTAAGATTGTTTGTTCAAGATATGGGATTATAATTTTCCAAAAAATTTTAAGCTCGCTAGCACCATCTATCCTAGCTGCATCTAAGGTTTCTTTAGGAATTGTGCGAAGTGCAGCACTAAAAATGACCAAGGCAAGACCAGTTTGTATCCATATCATTATTGCCATTAAAAAAAAATTATTCCAAATTGGTATTGTTAACCAAGCTTGAGGTTCAAAACCCAATGCAACTGCAATAGCATTGAGAAGGCCAATTTGCTGGTCTCCTGGCCCTCTATAATCATACATAAACTTCCAAATAACTCCCGCACCAACAAATGAAATTGCCATTGGCATAAATATTATTGATTTAGCAATTGATCCCCACCAAATTCTATCTGCTAAATTTGCGATAACTAAACCAAAAAATGTACTAAGTGTGGGCACGACTATTAACCAACCTAAGTTATTAATAATACTTCTTTTAAAATCAGGATCTTTGATAGCCCAAGCGTAGTTATACAATCCTACAAAATTATCTCCTAACTTATCGTAAAAACTTAATCTGATAGTTTCAAATACAGGATAAATAATAAAGACGAATAAGACAATAAATGCAGGACCAATAAATATGACAACTCTTATAGAGTTTTCCCAAGCAAATTTTTTAGATTTTTTTACTTGAAAGTAATCAAGTAAAAAATTTGAAAAGTGGAAAAAAGCTACAAAAACAAGAACACCAATAAGAACAGTCAGTGCTAAAGAAAATATACTCATTAAGTTTTGATTAAGAGAAACTCTAAGGGCAAATATACTATTCGCCCCTAGATAAGAAAATTACTTTTTTTTACTGACCAGCTTCCCAGCTAGCTTGGATTTCGTCAGCAACGTCTTGAGCTGATTTACCATTGGTGTAATCAACCATACCTGTCCAGAAAGATCCTGCTCCAACCCAACCAGGCATCAAGTCTGAACCATCAAACCTGAAAGTTGTTGCATTCATTAGGATATCATGCAGACCTCTAAATGTGTCACTAGAATATTTGCTAGTATCAACATACTTGTGAGGTGTCAAGAAACCACCTTTTTCCATGAATCTTTCGTTAGCTTCTGGGTGAAGCAAGAACTTCATGAATTCAGTTGTAATCGGTCTTGAATTAGTAGGAGCCATTAGAGTTCCTGCACCTAAAACTGGCTTACCTAAGTCTTGAGATGCGAAAGGTGGAAAGTAGAAGAAATCATAATCCACACCAGCTTCTGCTCCTTCAGGGAAGAATGCAGGGATAAAGCTAGCTTGTCTGTGCATCATACACTCCGCAGGTGAAGTAAATAGACCATTTGGTGAGTCTCTGAAGTCTGTTGTAGCAACAGCTTTAGTTCCACCGTTAACATATGAGTCATTTAATGCTATTGAACCAAAAAATTCCATAGCATCAATTACTCTTTGGTCATTGAACTTCATATCATTAGACACCCATTGATCATAAGTATTGGGTGAGTGCGTTCTTAACATAATGTCTTCCATCCAGTCTGTGGCAGGCCATCCAGTAGCACCACCGGAACCTAAACCAATACAAAATGGAGTATTACCATCACTGACCATTTGATCGGCTAGTGCGAGTAAATCCTCCATAGTTTCTGGTATCTCATAACCGTTATCTTCAAAATTATCTGGTGAATACCAAACTAAACTTTTTACGTTTACTCGATAGAACACACCGTAGAATTTGTCGAAACCAGCTGGATCTTTATAAGTAGTAAGGTCTACCCAAGATTGACCCGCAGCATAATTATCAAGAACCATTTGTTTAACATCATTTCCTAATGGTGACAAACAACCTGTCGCTGCAATATTTGCTGCTAATCCTGGCTGAGGAAATACAGCTATATCTGCTGGACTACCTGCTTGACAGTCAATATTAATAATTGATTCAAATTCATCTGAACCACCGTACTCTACGGTTGCTCCTGTTGCTGCCTCAAAAATTGATATGACATCCCTGAAATCATCATCTTGTGGTGCCAACCATGGACCAAAGATTGTTAATTTTTCTCCCGACAGGTCAGGGCCTGTATATGCGTGAGAACCAGCATTTGCATAGCTTGCTCCAAATAGAGAAATAGCTATCAAAGCCGTTAATGTTTTAATTAATTTCATAGAAATCCTCCTCCTATAAAAAGTATGTGTAATAGAATTTAACAAAATGAGTATAATTTCAAACACATTAAAAGCCCAAACAACATGCAATTTATTGATATCAAAAGTTCAATATTATCAACCTTTATTCATATTAAATCTACTTTTTAGGAGTATTTAATTGATTAGCTATGTTTAAAATTAATGTTTAGTTATGGTATCGTATTTTTTCTGTATTGACTCAGGCCAAACAGATTTCATGTAAGCTAAAATAGACCATATGTCATCATCATTTAATTTGTCGTTACCTTGCATTTTACCATCGTAGTTTTCATTATAAATTTTAAATCCATACCTAATAATATTAAAGAGTTGTTCTTGACTGTGATGCCATGTATGACCGGTTCCATTTAAGGGTGGGGAGAGGTTATGACCATCTTTATCTTTTTTTGTACTCCAGTTGGGTTGACCTTGTAAGTTATTTCCATGACATGACGCACAATGAGTCACATAAAGAGATTTACCTAAGTTAATTTGACTAATTAATTTTTCGTCAATTTCGATATTAGTTATTTCTATATTGTCGCTTTCCTTTTTATTAGGGTTTAAAAAATACAGAAGAGAAATTATTATTGCTGCGAGACCAATAACGAATATTAAAATTCTTTTTAAAAGAAACGACAATTTTTTTAATTATTAAATTTTCTAAGTAAATCTTGTAATTCTTCTATTTTTTGTTTTTTTTGTTTGTCATTTTTTTTCATAGCATCTGCAACACAGTGGTCAATGTGCTTATTAAGTATATTATTTTCGAGAGATTTTATTGCCGAAGTTATGGCTCTTGTTTGTTGTAAAATTTCAAGACAATATCTTTTTTCAACAATCATTTTTTCAACACCTTTAAGCTGACCATGAATTCGATTAATACGATGAACATTTTTAATATGATCTGGATTTTTATTTATTTTAATAATATTTGACATATAAGTAATATACTATATACCAGTATATAGTAAATAAAAAAATAATGTTTGTATCAACTCTCACCAACTTTAATTGGAAATGTAAACACACTTGGAAAAAAAGCGCTCATAATACTAAGTGGTGTTTAATTGGATGCGCAATAGGAGATCTTGGTACGATATTCTACTTTCAAATTAATGAAATTGCTTGGCCAACCTTAAATATAATGATTTTAGCAATCATCAATGGACTGATTACTAGCATTATCTTGGAAACAATAATTCTTTTAAGGCAAAATTTTTCTTTAAGAGATGCTATTAATACTGCCCTTGGAATGAGCTTCATTTCTATGATATCAATGGAAATAGCTATGAATGTTACAGATGTCATTTTAACGGGAGGGGCAATGCTTACTTGGTGGGTCGTTCCTATCATGCTTTTTGTGGGCTTTATTACTCCTTGGCCCTATAATTATTGGCGTTTAAAAAAGTACAATATTGCGTGTCACTAAAATTTTCTATTATTTACCTAATTTCCTTAGTGTTTTTACTCGTAAATAACCTATTTGCTTCTCATGTCACCGTAGTTGATGGAGATACAATTAAATTAGGTGATGTTAAAATACGTTTTAGTGGAATAGATGCTCCTGAAATTAATCAAACTTGTGTTGCAAGTGAAGGGAAGGTTGCATGTGGAAAAATATCAAAAGATACTTTAATTGCAAAAGTAACAAATAATAAAATTAGTTGCACTGATGAGGGAAAAGACGTCTATGGAAGAGTATTAGGTGAATGCTTTGTAAATGGTCAGTCATTAAGCAGTTACTTGGTCAGAGAGGGTTTTGCATTCGCATATAGAAAATACTCAAATAAATACATACAAGATGAAGAATATGCTAAATCTAATAAGCTTGGAATGTGGTCCATGGAATTTGAATATCCATGGGATTTCCGAAGTAATAATTAAATATTTTGTCAAAAATATATCTTTCCATAATAATTTTCATTGTTAATTTAAATTATTATTCAAATTTATACTCGTCAGATCAAGATTACTGTGTAGGTTATTTAGAGGAAGTCTACTGGTCTTTGGATCCGATTGAAGAGATTGAGACACGAGATCAAATTATACTCTTCTTCAATGAAAATTTTGAAGGAGCAAAAGCTTTAAACTATGACTTATATTATGACTCCCTATCAAAACAGTTTTTAACTGACTTAAGTGATGTTGATTTCAGTCAATACAAAAAAGTTAATTACCCTAATTTTGAAATCCTAGTTTTGGATGCATACATCAATCTATTTAAAGGAGACGGAACTAACTACTGTCCTGCTTTTTGGAATAATTGCTCCGAGGAGTCTTTAAACTCTTTTTTTCAAGCGTCTGAAGATTTTAGTAAAACTTGGAGCGGCGAAGAAAATGTTTTGAATTTTTTAAATGACTACTTTTTGGGACATCATTGCACCATGTATTTTGATAAGTCCATAGATCAAGAAATATTTATTAGTGACCTGAATATTTTAATTAGAGAACTAACAAAACAACAATGATTGCTACCTAAATCTTAAGTTTTTCTTTGAAAGCTCATTAATATTTGAAACTCCCATTAAAATCATATCTCTCTCGATTTCTTTTTTGAGATTGCTTAAAGCTAATTCTACACCTTTTTTGCCCCCTGCAGCCAAAGCGTATAGATACATTCTACCACCCGAACAGGCCTTAGCGCCCAATGAAAGAGCTTTTAAAACATGAGTTCCTCTTTTGATACCACCATCGCATATCACATCAATTTTATCACCAACAGCATTAACAATTTCTTCAAGCTGATCAAAAGGAGATCGAGATCCATCTAATTGTCTTCCACCATGATTGGAAATCATAATAGCAGATGCTCCAACATCTACGGCTTTCCTGGCATCGTCTACAGACATAATACCCTTGATTGCTAAAGGCTTCCCCCATTTTTTATTAATGTCTTCAATCTTTTTCCAAGATAAGGAGTTATCTAACATTTTTGTAAAATAATCGCCAATACTGGTCATTACATTGGTGCCCTCTGTTACATGCTTTTTTAAGCTACTCAATTCCCATTTTGGTTTTGTGAAATAATTAAAGGCCCAAGCAGGGTGTGTAGCGAAACTCATTATACTCTTTAAAGTTAAATTTAATGGAATTGTAAAACCTGAATATAAGTCTCTTTCTCTGTTACCTCCAACCGCTGAGTCAACTGTAATGGCCATTGTGTCAAAATTATGTTCTTTGCATTGATCAATTAAATAATTATTTAGTCCCTCGTCTTTATGCACATAAAGTTGAAATAATTTTGGAGTCGAAATTAATTTAGATATTTCCTCAATGCTCGCTGTTCCTAGAGAAGAAACCCCAAACATTGTTCCATATTTTTCTGCTGCTAGTCCAACCCCAATCTCTCCATCAGGGTGAAACAACCTTTGCAAAGCTGTTGGGGAGCAATAAATTGGCATTTCTATTTTATGCCCCATTACAGTTGTAGACATATCAATATCTTTTACACCGGTTAGCACATTAGGAATTAAGTCACATTTATCATACGCTTCGGTATTTCTTCTAAAAGTTACTTCATCATCAGCTGCGCCATCAATATAATGAAATATCGGTGACGGAAGTCTTTTTTTTGCTAGACTCCGAAAATCCTCAAAGTTATGACAATTGTTAATGCTACTGAACATATTTTTATATTAAACAAAAATTAAGAATGTCTAAATAACTCTTTTTTATAAAGGTTCTGCTCCCAATTTCTGTAAATAGCTTGAAGAGATTGATTTTGATACTTTTTTATAACAACTGTTTGTAATTTATTTTCCTTCTTAATATTAAATAAATTTGTAGCTCCTAGAGTAGTTCCTATTTCTCTCTTATTTTTTAGAACTATTTGTTTTTTTCTCAATGATGAAAGTATTTTCATAATTGTAATATTTTTAGTAATTGGTCCATCAAGAATTATAGTATTTGAAGATTTCATTTTGTTTAAACAAAAATTAATTACAAACGAAATATATAGACAAATTAGATAATAAATTTGACCTTTGTTTAGCCTCTCATAGAAACTAATATTAATTTTATTTATTGAAAATCCTCCACCAGATGCGTAACTAGGATAAATCAAATAATCATGAAAACTAAAATTTTTAATAGCTCTAGTTTTATTTGAAATTTTAAATACTCCCATTAAATGATCATATTCCCTTCCACCCATAAATCTCATTGTTGGAACAGGTTTTCCAAAAACATCAATATTAGCTAACATGTCAAGACTAGGGTTAAGGTTCTTTAAAGGTGTTTTTTGATTAAATATGATGTACCAAGTTCCCGTTGAAACCAAGGTAAAATTTTTAATATCTGAATTTTTAAAATATAAATAGGACGCATTACTATCATGAATCCCATTTATAATTTTTAAATTTGACTTACCAATTTGTTTTCGTCCTATGGTATCCCATGCCTTTCTTATTTGTGGAAATTTTTTTTCTAATTTTATTTTTTTGACTAAAGAGGAGAGTTTATTTCTTTTAAAATCCCACAAATGCGTATGACAGCCTACATATGATATCTCAGATGAAAAACTAGAAGTGAGCTTCCATACAATATATTGAGGATAATTAAGGATGTACTTTGTTTCTTTGATAAGTTTTTGTTTTCTTTTATACAAATAGTAAATTTGCTGACCAATATTAAGTCCATTTTCTAAAAAAGGGGAGAAACTATCACTAAATTTAGGTGCTATTTTCTTATAATTATTAAATAATTTATCAAACTTATACTCATAATCAGTACAAGCCAAAAGCTCTTTATCATCATAACTTATAAGAGCAATAGAAGTTCCATGAGCTGTGCAAACAAATTTATCTAAATTGTGTTTTCTTCCAATGTATGTAATTTTTTTTAGTGCCCACTCAAATATAGAATTTGAATTTAAAATTTTTATACCATGTCTATAAATATTTTTTTGTTTTGTTTTAAAAAATTTTATTGTCTTATTATTAATGCTATTAACAAATGTTAACTTGACGTTTGTTTTACCAATATCGAGGATAATATTTAGTTTCTTAGAAGACACCATTATCTAGTGAATGATGTTATATTACCTCCATCGACATTGATAATATTTCCTGTTGATTTTTTCGATTTGGAACTTGCAAAGAAGTAAATTCCCTCGGCTATATCTTCTGGAAGTATGCTTACTTTCAATAAACTTCTGTTTTTGTAAAATTCCTCAACTTGATTAACACTAATTTTATTACTTATTGCTCTTTGTTTGGTCCACTCACCTTGCCATATTTTTGAGTTTTGAATAACAGCATCAGGATTTACGACATTTGAACGAATTTTATGACTTGAGCCCTCCAACGCAATAGATCTAGAAAGGTGAAGCAAAGAACTTTTTGCTACACTATATGCTGACGCTCCCTTTGATGCATTTAAGCTATTTTTGCTTGAGACAAATATAATTGAGCCTCCATTTTTTTGATCAATCATTTTTTGGTATACCTCACGACTTATTAAAAAACATCCTTTTGATAAGATATCCATATTTTTATCCCAAAGTTTTGAAGATGTTTTTTCAAATAGAGCTGCCGATGCAAATCCTGCATTTGCAACTAGTATATCGATACCACCAAAAGCATTTACACTATTCGATACAGCTCTCTTAACATCTTGTTCACTAGTGACATCCATTAATATAGAATGAACAACATCTCTGCCAAATTCTTTACTAAACTCCTCGTGTTTTGTATTAAGTGCTTTTTTATCTATATCCGTTAAAATTACACAACAACCCTCATTAAGGAATTTTCTTGCAGTAGCTGATCCAATTCCCCCAGCCGCACCTGTAATAAGAGCTACTTTTCCAGCAAGCTCTTTTTCTGGAGGCATTCTTCTTAATTTTGCTTCCTCCAACTCCCAATATTCTATTCTAAATGCTTCTTTTTCAGTAAGTCCTGTGTACTTGCTTATACCCTCTGCGCCTTTCATTACATTCATTGCATTACAAAAAAACTCACTTGAAATACGTGCAGTTGATTTATTTTTTGCAAAAGACATCATTCCATACTCAGGTATAAGAATTATTACTGGGTACGGGTCCCTAAGGTTTGGAGATCCTTTGCTTTTATTTCTATTATAATACTTTATGTATGCTTCTTTATATTTTTCTAAATATGTTTTAACGATACTGTGAATTTTATTTTCATTTTTAATTAAATCTGACAATGGAGGTAAAACCATAGGCAATCTTTTTGTTCTGAGAAAATGGTCAGGGCAAGAAGTTCCAATTGCAGCAACTTTTTTCAAATTTGTTGAGTTAACAAATTCTAATGCAATATCTGATTTGTCTAAGTGAAGAATTTTTGAGTTTTCATTAGAGAGACTACCTCGAATAGCTGTTATTAATTTTATTTCAAATTCAGGGTTTGATTTATTCTTGTAAATAGGCTTTCCAAATGAGTATTTTTTAATAGAGCTATTTAAATACATTTGAGCCCTTTTTATTAAGTCTACAGAATTTGAATAACACTCTTTACTTGTATTTGACCATGTAAATAATCCATGATGACCAAGCACTATTCCAATAATATCTTTATTTTTATGAATTAAGTTTTCCATTTTTAATCCTAGGTCAAAACCAGGTCTTTGCCAGTCAATCCAGCCAACACTATTTCCATAAACTTTTTTAATAATATCTCTTCCATTTTTCATTGTTGCTAAGGCAATAATTGAGTCTGGATGAGTGTGATCTACTTCAGGATAAGGCACATAGGCATGAAGTGGTGTGTCAATACTGGCAGCCCTTGGATTATTATTAAACGTACACATCGGGTAATATCCAACCATTTCGTCCTCATGATTAAAGCCCCTGTAAATATTTTTAAGGCTATTAAATTTATCTAGATAAAGACTTGCAAAACCATCTTTTTTAATTGAACCCAAATCTCCTCCTGACCCTTTAACATATAAAATTTTTTCATTTTTTTTTGTTATTGGATCTCTCACAGAAATCTTGGAGGAGGTGTTTCCTCCACCAAAGTTGGTAACTTTTAAATCTCCACCTAGTAGGTTCGATCTTAATATTAATTGATCAAGTTTAGATAATTTATTAAATTTATTATCCCATTTATTTATTACGTTTTTTTGAAATCTCATGTAACGTTTTTAATTGAAAAAAAATAACCTTCAATAAAAAAATAAAAATCATTTTTTTCATAAAATCAATTATAAAAAAAAATTTATTATACTAAAACTTCTCAAAATTAATTGATTTAAAATGAATTAGAGTAAATAATATCGATACTAAATATATTAGGAGGAATAAATGAAAAAATTATTTTTAGTAATAATATCATCAATCCTGTTTGCTTTTAGTGCTAATGCAGCTGATATGAGAATTGCGTTAGTGGTAAAGGGTTTAGGTATTGGTTTTTTTGAGGCAGCTGCCGAAGGTGGTGAAGAAGCTGCGAAAGAAATTGGTGGAGTTGAAGTTATTTATACTGGCCCAGCTACCACTACTGCTGAAGCTCAAATTGAAGTTATTAATTCTTTAATAGCTCAAAAAGTTGATGCTATTGCTATCTCCGCTAACGATAGGGATGCTCTTGCTTCAATTGGTAAAAAAGCTATGGACAGAGGAATTACAGTTATCTCTTGGGACTCTGGTATCGCTGAAGAGGGAAGAATTATGAACTTAGACCCATCTAATACTGCACTTATTGGCTCATCAAATATTAAGTGGATGAAAAATTCAATGGGTGATGAGGGTGAATTTGCAATTCTAAGTGCTACTAGTCAGGCAACAAATCAAAATGCTTGGATAGAAGAAATGAAAAAAGAACATGCAAAGCCAGAATACTCTAAGATGAAGTGGGTAGATACTGTATATGGTGATGACCTTTTCGATAAGAGTTATCAAGAAGCTCTTGGTTTGTTTAAAAAACATCCAAACCTCAAAGGTATCATAGCCCCAACATCTGTTGGTATCGTAGCAGCAGCAAAAGCTGTTGAAGATCAAGGATTGGTTGGAAAAGTATTTGTAACTGGTCTTGGACTCCCAAGTGAAATGAAAGCACATGTTAAAAGTGGTGCTGCAATTCAATTTGGTATTTGGAATCCAATTGATTTAGGTTACTCAGCTGTTTATTTATC
The DNA here is from genome assembly GCA_902621205.1 of uncultured Alphaproteobacteria bacterium. GTDB lineage: Bacteria > Pseudomonadota > Alphaproteobacteria > HIMB59 > HIMB59 > HIMB59. Next base: position 152,402 of record CACNLH010000002.1, read on the forward strand.
ACATCAAATTGCATCTGGTGCTTACACAGGTCAAGAAGGAGAATGTATTCCAACTGGCAGAATGGGTGAAATTTGCATAGGTGCAGGTAATAATGCAGCAATGGCAGATCCATTTATATTTGATGCTTCAAATATCGATAAGTTCGCAGAAATCTTTTAATCAAATATATATTTTTGCACACGATCACTAAGTGGTCGTGTGTTTACAAATGAAACTTGAGCTTAAAAATATCTCAAAAAATTTTCATGGAGTAAAAGCACTCCAAAACGTTGATTTTCAGCTCCAAGAAAATAGCATTCATGCACTTTTAGGAGAAAATGGTGCTGGTAAATCAACATTAGTAAAAATTCTATGTGGTGTTTACCAACCTGATAGTGGAATAATTAATTTAAATAACAAACAACAATCTATACCTGATCCTAGTGCCTCTTTAAGCTTGGGTATTTCAGCTATTCACCAAGAGTCAGTTATGTTCGATGAATTATCAGTAACAGAAAATGTTTTCATTGGTAATCATATAACTAAATCTAATGGTTTAGTCGACTGGGGTTTAATGCAAGATAAAACAAATCAGCTACTTAAAGATCTTGAAGCAAACATTGAGCCAAATGAAAAAATTAAAGACCTTAGTATTGCTCAAAGACATATTGTTCAAATATCAAGATCACTTATTCATGATGCTGATATTGTAATAATGGACGAACCCACTGCTTCTCTTTCACAAAAAGAAATTAACGAACTTTATACAATTATAAGAAATTTAAAAAAACAAAATAAATCTATCATATTCATTTCGCATAAATTAGATGAGGTAATAGAAGTTTGCGATGAATTTACTGTATTAAGAGATGGAGAATTAATTAAATCAGACTCGATACAAAATACTAACAAAGATCAGCTGATAACTTACATGGCCGGAAGAGAAGTAAATCAAATATTTCCAAAAAACAATGTGACAATAGAAAATGAAATTTTCGAGGTTCGCAATTTATTCAAAAAAACACAATTCAAAGATATTAATTTCAATCTTAGAAAAAAAGAAATTTTAGGTTTTTATGGTTTAGTAGGTTCTGGTCGAACAGAAATCATGAAATCCATTTTTGGAATTACAAAACTAGATGAGGGAGAGATACTATTTAAAGATCAAAAAATCTTAATTAGAAAACCAAGTGATGCTATCGATCAAGGTATAGTTTATCTATCTGAGGAAAGACAACAGTTGGGAATGACTGGCCTTATGTCAGTTAAAGACAATATCAATATGGCTGTCATGGATAGAAACTCTAACTTTTATGTGATGAATACATTAAAAGAGATAAAAAACTCTTCTGCCATGCAGGAAAAATTAAATATTAAAGTTTCATATTGGAGTCAATTAACTCAAAGCTTATCAGGGGGCAACCAACAAAAGACTGTTATAGCTAAGTGGCTTTCAACAAAACCTGAGGTATTGATACTAGACGAGCCCACCAAAGGCATTGATGTAAGATCTAAGTCTGCTGTCCACGAATTTATGGGAGAGCTCGTAGAAGAGGGGATGTCTATAATGATGATCTCTTCTGAGTTACCTGAGATATTAGGTATGTGTGATAGAGTTGTGGTAATGTACAAAGGGCTCATTAAAGATATTTTAAATGTTAAAGAGACCTCTTCAGAACAAATTGTCAAGTTAGCAAGTGGAGAGTCATGAAAAAAATTTTATTAAATAGAGATTTCATTTTATTCTCAATTATTTTAATTATATTAATTGCAGTGGGCTTTGCTAACCCACTTTTTATAACTCCAAAAAGTATCTCTGATGTTTTAACTGACACCTCAATACTAATTATTCTTGCTTTAAGTCAGATGATTGTAATCTTAATTCGTGCAATTGATTTATCGGTTGCATCCAATCTTGCCCTTTCTGGAATGCTTATATCTTTGCTTTCGACAGTCCATCCAGAACTACCAGTTTACTATTTCATTGCTCTCTCTTGTGTAATTGGAACAATTTTAGGCGTTTTAAATGGTATTTCTATTGCTATTCTAAAGGTTCCTTTCATTGTTACGACTTTGGGAACATTAAGTATTTATAGAGGTTTAATATATTTTGTTAGTGATGGTAAGCAGGTTTATTCAAATGAATTCTCTGAGGACTTTCTTGCTTTAATTCATTTTAAATTCCTATCTCTCTCATTCCTATTTTGGTTAGCAGTCGTAGTTTTTATTCTCATATATGTCTTGCTTAACCATACTCGCTTTGGGAGAAATCTATATTCACTTGGAGGTAACCCAGATGCTGCCAAATACATAGGAGTCAATGAAAATAAATACATTATAATGGCCTATTCACTCTCTGGATTTTTTGCAGGATTGTGCGGATATTTATGGGTTGCTCGATATTCTGTAGCTTCTACTCAAATAGCAATAGGATTTGAACTAACTGTAATCTCCGCATGTGTGGTTGGAGGTATAAGTGTTATGGGAGGTGTTGGAACAGTTTTGGGATGTGTTTTAGGTGCTCTTTTAATTGGCCTTATTCGAAATGCCTTACCTGCTGTTGATATTTCTCAGTTTTGGCAATTAGCTATTTCTGGAGGAATAATTTTATTAGCAATAATTATAAATACTAAAACTGAGCAGCGAAAAGAAAAAACAATAATGGTGGAAAACTAATGAGTCTAATACCAGATAAACCACCTTTTAAGCTATTAGATATTCTTTATAAAAAAGAATTTATTCTTTTTGTAGTTTTAGTATCCATTCTCATAATCAATTCTAATATCTCACCTTATTTTTTAGACTTATATAATCTTATCGATAGCACTTTTCTTTTCAGCGAAAAAGCAATTATTGCATTAACAATGACATTTGTAATTATTGCAAGACAAATTGATTTATCAGTTGCATCTATAATAGCTGTCTCTTCTGTTGTCTTAGGATATACAACAAGCCTTGGTTACGACACCTGGTTGGTCTTATTATTAACATTGTTAAGTGGTACTTTGTGTGGAGCATTTAATGGAGCTATCATTACTAAATTCGCAATTCCGTCAATTATAGTAACAATCGGAACAATGTCCCTATTTAGAGGTTTAGCATACTCCTTCTTAGAGGACTCTTATTATAACAAGTTTCCGAAACTTGTAGGTAAATTAGGAGGTGGGTATCTTTATGGTTATATTCCATACGCTTTTCTTACATTTATTTTATTAGCATTTGTTTTTGCATTTATTTTACATAAAACTTCCATTGGAAAAAAAATTTACTCAATTGGCAATAATCCTGATGCTGCTCTATACACTGGTATTGCTGTAGATAAATATACTTTTGTCCTTTTTACTCTTAATGGCCTTTTTTCTGCTATAGCGGCCATATTTTTATCTGGAAGACTATCAAGTGTTCGTCCCAATATTGCTTTTGGTTGGGAATTAGAGATTATAACAATGGTTGTATTAGGTGGCGTATACATTTATGGCGGATCTGGATCAATTTTGGGAGTTGTAATCTCTATATTTATCCTTGGGATGTTATCATTTGGATTGGGATTGCTAAACGTTCCAGGTGTGGGTATCATAATTTTTACTGGATTACTTCTAATTTTAAGTATTGGTTTCCCATCTTTTGTGAGAACCTTAAGGAGAAAAAATGAGTGAGGCTTTAGGAAAAAAAATTTGGGCTTTCCCTGATGCGTTTTTACCTGCCAAGGGCCACCCTTATAAAACAACTAATCACGGAGATCAATTTAGTCATGAGTCTCTTTGTATTATAAATTACGATAAAAACTCTGCTGAAATAGTTTTAGATTTTTTATATGAAGACCAAGATCCTATAGAAAATTATATTTTCACAATGAAAGGTAAAAGAAGTATTCACTTAAGACTAGATGATATTGAGATTAACAAGCAAAAATTACCAAGAGAAAAACCATATTCGATTGTTTTAAAAAGCAGTATTAATGTTGTTGCTCAGCTGTCGAGACTTGACACAACATCAGAAAACAATGCATTTATGACTGCAATGGGATGGGGGAGTGATGTTTAAAGCTGTTCAAAAAGAAATTATTGATGAACAAAATAAGTTAGCAAAAGCCTCTCTCGACTTTGATTTTGAATATTTAGAAAAAAAATTGAAAGAAAATCAAATTGATATCCGATCAATTTTAAATCAAGTAAAGAAATTTCAAGTTGCTGTTCCTACCTGGGGTGTTGGAACAGGGGGAACACGTTTTGCCCGTTTTCCCGGAATAGGTGAGCCTCAAAATATTTATGATAAAATTGAAGATTGTGCTGTGATTAACGACTTGATTGGTTTTACAAATAAAGTATCACCTCATTTTCCCTGGGATAATGTAGATGACTTTTCCGAGTTAAAAGAATTTGCTGATGGATACGGCATCGGCTTTGATGTTGTAAATTCAAATACGTTCCAAGATCCAGCAGGTGCACCAGAAACATTCAAATATGGAAGCCTAACTAATGCAAGCTCTGCAATTAGAGATAGAGCAATTGAGGTGAACATACAGTCTATTGAAAGTGGAAAAACTCTTGGTTCTAAAGGCTTAACAGTATGGATTGGCGATGGAGGCAATTTTCCAGGGCAGATAAGCTTCTCAAAATCATTAGAGAGATACATTGACTCTATGAAAAAAATCTATGCCACTCTTCCTAAAGATTGGATAGTCTTGTTAGAACATAAGCCTTATGAGCCAGCTTTTTATTCTACTGTTATAAATGATTGGGGCACCAGTTATGTTTGTGCTAAAGAGCTAGGAGAACAGGCAATGTGCTTAGTTGATTTAGGACACCATCTTCCTAATACAAATATAGAAATGATTGTTTCAAGATTAATTGATGTTAACAAATTAGGAGGCTTCCACTTTAATGATAGTAAATTTGGCGATGATGATTTAGATGCTGGTTCAATCAATCCTTATGAATTATTTTTGATATTCAATGAGCTCACGGTAGCTTCACAAAATAATAAAATTAAAAATATAGCATTTATGATTGATCAATCACATAATGTTACTGATCCTATTGAAAGTTTAATTTCAAGTGCAAATGAAATAGTCAACTCATACACAAAATCTTTACTTGTTAATTTTTCTTTACTAGAAAAAGCTCAAGATAGCAATGATGCTATTCAATCTATGCAAATTTTAAAGACAGCTTTTAATACTGATGTTAGTCCAATAGTTGCTATGGCTCGATTTGAAAACGGCAATTCAATCGATCCAATCAAAACATATCGAAAACTTGATTATAAGAAGAACAAATCATTGACCAGAAAAAATGAAGGTGGTTCTTCTTCAGGTATTGTTTAAGTAAAATTAATTTATTTTAGATATTCGTTAAGAGTATTTTCCACGCCTCTTTCATAAATCATATTTAACCAATTCGAAAATGAATCGCAAAATTTTTTATCTTTAGAAATATCACCATAAATCTCTAATTGCCCCAACCACTTAAGAGGATTGTCTTTAGACTTTTTAGCGCAAATATTTAATTTTTCCCAATGAGGATCATTTGGTTCAATAATAGAGCCATCTTCACGAGTTCCCTCGCACATGCGTGCCCACAAAGCTTCTGCTAGAGAAAGTCCAATTATTGAAATGTTGTGTTCAATACCATCTTTAATGGATGGTACTAAAAACCCTGAATGACGTGAAGAACCATCAAAAGCAACTCTTCGAATAGTATCTTGTATAGAGGGGTTGGAAAATCTAGCAGAAATGAGTTCGAAGTATTCCATTGGAGTATACCCAGAAACTGGTTTTATATGAGGTATAATTTCATCTTTTTCAATTTTCTCTAATAGTTTAACTATCATTTCATTTTTCATAGCATCGCGAACAGTTTCAATACTCAAAAGTTCAGCTACATTTGCTAGAATTTGGTGTCCTCCATTAAGTATGCGAATTTTTTGATCTTCATAACCATGAACATTATCTGAAAATTGAACACCAACTTTTTCCCAGGGTGGTCGCCCCTTACAAAATTTATCTTCAATTACCCATTGACGAAAATCCTCATGAGAGACAGGTACTTGATCTTCAATACCTAAGTTTCTAACAATATTAACTTCAACCTCTCCTGTACGAGGAACAATGCAATCAACCATAGCATTTGGAAAAGTACAATTTTGATTAATCCATTCTAATAATTCTAAATCTTGTTCCTTTGCTATTCCAATTATAGCTTGTTTAAGTTTATTTCCATTTTGTATCAAATTATCACAACTTAATCCAGTAATTGGTCCAACATCATTTTTCTTTCTATTTTTCAATGCCGACACAATTACCCCAAACACCGTTTGTGGAGTATCAGGATTTTTAATATCATGTACTATGCTTGGATCATTGATATTAAATTTTCCGTTCTCATCTAAAAAATATCCACCCTCGGTCACAGTTAGTGATACAATTTTAATTTTTGGATCTGATATAGCAGTAATTAGTTTATGATTATTTTTTTCAACTGGAACATAATCAATCATTGATCCAATAATTTCACATGATTGATTTCCTTTAGGATCTAACTCAATTAATGTTGTAAGATAGTCTTGCGTTTTAAGCTTCTCTCTCATTTGTACATCATATTCTGTAATTCCAGATCCTATGATAGCCCAATCTTTTGCAAGATTTTTTTGCATAAGTCTATGTAAGTACCAAGAAAGGTGAGCTCTATGAAAATTTCCAACTCCGATATGTAAAATACCAGCGCTTAAATTTGATCGAATATAATTTGGTTTTAAAACTGCATTTTGCATAGACCCGAGATTATTTTCATTTAAAGGTAGTGTGTTTGATGATTTTGAACGCAATTTTAACCCTCTAACATGATATCTGTAGCTTTATCTGCTATTGCCATAGCTGGGGCGTTTGTATTTGCTGCCACAATATTAGGCATCATAGACACATCAAAAACTCTAAGATTATCAATGCCTTTGACTTGGAGTCTTGAGTTTAAAACAGCCATGTCATCGCTGTCACTCCCCATTTTACAAGTCCCAACAGGATGCCAATTAGTCTTAACCATTTTTTTACAATAATTAGCTAATGACTCATCATCATCAATGCTTTTTCCGGGAAGAATTTCTTCTAAAATTATATCTGATAGTGGTTTTGTATTGATAACTTCTCTGGCAAGTCTAAGACTTGAAACAAAAATATCGATATCTTCTTTGTTGCTTAAGAAATTTGGATTTATACTAGGAAGATCTAATGGATTAGAAGAATTCAATGTTACCTCTCCTCGAGATTTTGGATTCATTATACATGGAGTAAGTGTAACTCCATGATCAGGTTTAATGCCTTTCGTATCCCTATCTGTATACATAATTTGTACGCAGTATAATTTTACTTTGGGATTATTTTGATCTTTTAAATCATCTGGGTTTAAAAAAGAGCAACAGTCAACCCCATTTGATGTTACAGGTCCTGACTTAAATAAAAGATATTGGATTCCATTTTTAATCATTCTTAGACCTTTGTTTTGTTTAAAATAACCATATCCTTTTTTAGCTCTTGAGATAAAAGGTACCTCATGATGGTCTTGAAGGTTCTTTCCTACGCCATTTAAATTTTCTTCTATCTTGATATCGAATTTTTTTAATATTTTTTCATCTCCAATACCAGAGTGCATTAATATCTTTGGTGTAATTAGTGCTCCAGCAGTAAGTATTATTTCTTTTCCATATATTTTTTCGTACTTCCCATTAGATATAGTTTCAACTCCAATTGCTTTTTTATTTTCTATTATCAATTTAATGACCACGGTATTGAGCATTATTTCAAGATTCTTATCATTTAATAAAGGGTTAATTAGAGCAGAAACTGTGTCACATCTTTTGCCATCTCCAATAGTATATTGCATAAGACCAACTCCATATTGATTGCCATCGTTAAAATCTCTGTTGTAAGGCAGGCCCAGTTTTTGCATTGTTTTAATGTATAGATTTGATCCTTCAGCTACATAACCAGGATCAGATACTTTTATTGGTCCATCAGTACCATGTGTCTCTCCAGCTAACCTTTGATTATTTTCAAGCGCTTTGTAGTTATTTATAAGTGAATTCCAACCCCACCTTTCATCTCCAGTTGCCTCAGCCCACCTATTATAATCGGAGGGCTTTCCTCTCATGTAAACCATACCATTCACACTTGAGCCACCTCCTAGAACTTTCGCTTGTGCAATATCATGTTGCCTATTATTAAGTTGAGGTTGAGGGATTGATTTGTAAAATTTTAGATATGGACTACCATCTAACATAGGTATCCATCCAGCAGGCATGCTTAAAAGAGGGTTATTATTTTTTTTTCCTTCTTCAATAATTAATACTTTATACCCATTTCTAATTAATTTTTCTGATGTGATAGTACCTGATGTACCACCGCCAACAATTATAAAATCAAAATTTTTCATGTATTAATTGAGATATTAATAACGAAAATTATGAACCTAATCCATTTTTAATAAATTTTAATGCTTCAGATGCTAAATCTTCACTATCGCTCCACAAATTTCTCCAAACAGCTAATGTATTTGAGAGAACTGGATCAACTACTTCAGATGAAAAAGACTCAAAGGTAATTATTCCTGAGTAATTAATATCTTTTAGGCTTTTAAAAGTTTCTTCAAAGTTAATATGGCCACTTCCAAGGTATCCTCTATGATTTTCACCAAAATGAAACATTCCTAATTTGTCATTTCCAATTTTTTTGATTGGCTCTGAATAGTTGTTTTCTTCGATGTTCATGTGATAGGTGTCAAGATGCACTTTAACATCTGAAACACCTAGGTCATTGATATAGTTCAACGCTTCTTGTGCGGTGTTCATGATATTAGTTTCGTATCTATTAACTACTTCAAGACTTAATGTGACATTATTTTTATTTGCTTTTTCAGCAAGATCTCTGATCACAGATAAAGAATTTGCATAACCCACATCTGTTCTAGGGGCGTCATTTTTTTGGAGTGCTGAATGTATCACACCACAAAGATTTGAGGATCCTACATCAATTGTTTTATCAAGTGCTTTAAATAATAGCTCTCTTCCTGCTTTTACTCTATCTAGGTCTTCAGAAGCGATATCAGTTTTATAACTTAAACCTAGTGAAACCGTTGGTTCTAAATTAAATTTTTCATATGCTTTGGATACAAAATCTGTATCCAAAGCATCAGGGTTAAGGAGGGGTAATTCCATTACGTCGTAGCCAATCTTTGCTGCCTTTGACAAGCAATTTTCAACACTAGTATTTTCTATATCTCCAATAAATGTTAACGCGTGTACACCAATTTTATTCATAGTTGAATTTGTATTTTTACATCCTCGGGTAAGTTTTTGGCAGCTCTTTCGAAAGCCTTTATACTATCATCAAAAGCAACTGTATCTGTAATCATAGGCTTAACATCAATTTTATTGCTAGATAATAAATTTATTGCTCTTTCATATTGATGGGCATATCTAAAAACAGTTTTAATTTCAATTTCTTTAGTAAGTAGTGTTGCAAAATCCATTGGTATTGAATTCATAGGATTTCCTACGATAACTACTTTGCCTGCAGGACAAATAGAATCAAAAATTACATCGTATGCTTTTGTTGCTCCTGAAGCTTCAAAGATTATGTTTGCTCCCCAATTGTTTGTATTCTTTTTTACAATTTCTGCAGGATTATCTTTATTCAAATCTATGGGAATTAAATTATTGTAATTTTTACACATCTCTAATTTTTTACTTACAATGTCTGCTATAAAAACTTTAGAACATCCACCAGCAAGAGCAGTCAAAGCTATCACTAGGCCAATTGGTCCACAGCCCATAACCAATGCGCTCTCACCTGGAATAATTTTTGCTTTTTCAGCAGCTTGAAGTCCAACAGCAAGTGGTTCTATCATTGCACCCTCTGCATAAGAAACATTGTCTGGAAGTTTAAATACAAAATTTGATGGGAAAACTACTTCTGGAGTTAAACAACCATGATCAGGAGGCGTTGCCCAGAAAGTAAGCTTAGGGTCAAGGTTATATAATCCTTTTATATATTCTTTTGAATTAATATCTGGAACCCCAGGTTCTATGCAAACTCTATCGCCAACTTTTAAATTAGTTACCTTATTACCAATCTCTATGACTGTTCCAGATCCTTCATGGCCTAAGACCATCGGTTTGTCTACTACAAAAGGTCCAATTTTTCCATGGGTATAGTAGTGGACATCACTTCCACAAATACCCACTGTATGCATTTTTATTTTAACATCATTTGGTTGGACTTTTTCTGGTAAATCAATATCTCTTAAAGATAGTTCTAATTTTTTTTCTAAGACAAGAGCTCTCATGTATTTCTTATAAAAATATTATTATCCTCCCCTATAACTACTGATATGTAATAATTTACAACATATGTAAATAATTACCAATATTTATTGTAATCAAATTTTTTTTATGCAATTATTAATTAAAGTAAAGATAGGAGGAGACTTATGTTAAGGAAAATCTTACTTACATTTTCACTATTAATTTTTCCTTTGAACAGCCTATTAGCTGTAAATTGGGAAGATGAACTTGGTGATCACAGTGGCTACAATCTAAAGGTTCAGTCAATTATGGACCCTTATATTGATGCTGTTAAAGAAATATCTCCACAATTTGAAGCAGTAACTGGTGCCTCAGTTACAGTTGAAGGTTTTGGATATGATGGACTTCATGAAAAGCAAATTGTTGCTTGTTCTCAAAATGACGGATCTTACGATGTTTTATTTGTCGATGGTATTTGGATTGGAGAATTTGTTGAGGCAGATTGTATCGAGCCAGTTGAGGATATTTGGACTGCTGAAGGCACAGATCAATCAATAGTTGCATGGGATGACTATATCTCTTCATTTGCTGGTCAAGCTATATGGGATGATAAGAAACAATGCCTACCATTCGGTGGTTATTGGCACATGCTTCACTATAGAACTGATTTATTTGAAGCAGAGGGTTTAGATCCCCCAAAAACATTTGATGATGTTTTAGCTGCTGCAAAATTATTCAAAGATAATCCTAAATACCCAGACCTAGAGGGTGGATATGCAATGAATATGGCACGTGGTAGTGCTGCTGGTCAACAATTCTATGAGTGGATTTACTCTGCAGGTGGAAAACCATGGGAAAGTAACTACCCTGGCTCCCCAGATGCTTATGCAGACCAAAGAGGTCTTTATAACTCTCCTGAGTCTGTAGCATTTATTGAGTGGATGCAAGAGATGATAAACTACATGCCTCCTGGTGTTGAGCAGTATGCTTGGGACGAGAGAGCTAAAGCATTTACTCAAGGAAAAGTTGCGATGATCAATAACTGGTCTGTGAGAACTCCTTTATTTAATGATCCTGAAATTAGTAAAGTTAAGGGAAAATTTGGAGTAGCATTATTTCCTCACGCTGCAGGAGCTGAGTCAGTTCCACCAGTTGGAGGTTGGATTGCTTGTGTAAATAAACATTCCAAAAACAAGGAAGCTGCTTGGGATTACCTAAAGTGGTTTGCAAGCCCAGAAGTTCACAGAGAGTGGGTTTTAGCAGGCGCTCCTCCTAGCAGACATTCAGCAATGAATGACCCTCAAATTAATGCTGAACAGCCATGGACACCAGTTCTATATGAGTCAAGCTTAAGAGCTTGGCAAGAACTAAGACCAAGACATGCATTAACTTTTGAGTTAATTGAAACTCTAGGTATTGAGGTTAATAAAGCTCTAACAGGTGAGTCATCTGCTCAAGAAGCGATGGATACCGCTAATAAAAAAATCGATAGACTCCTTAAATCTGAAGGATACATTGATTAAATAAAAACATTGCTTGGGCTTTTTTATAAAGCCCAAGCATTTAAATTAAAACTATCAAAAGACACTTAAATAATGCAAAGTGAAAAAATTCAAAAGATTTTATTTATTTTACCAACGTGCCTTTTTCTGCTTGTAATATCTATTTTTCCTTTTTTATACTCAGTTTATCTTAGCTTATTTCAAGCGAAGTTAACTAAGATGCATAAGAAATTCTTTATTGGATGGGAGAACTATCAAGTACTTTTATTTGAAGATGATACTTTTCCTACTGCAATTAAAAATACATTTATGATTGCTTTTAGCTCAATTACGATTGAAATAATTTTAGGTTTTATAATGGCTAAAATTTTTTTTGAGATACGACACATTAAGTTTTCTAATGCTTTAAGAACAGTAACGATTATGCCTATTATGTTAACACCACTTTGTGTAGGGTTAGTTTTTTTATATATTTTAAATCCGACACTTGGCATTTTTAGTTACATCTTAGACACTGTTTTTGGTATTGAACCTTTCGCTTATTTAGGCGAGCCTATACCAGCTAAGATTTCAATTATAGTAATCAACTCATGGCAATGGACACCTTTTATGATGATACTTTTACTTGCTGGATTGATGACTGTTCCAAATGAACAATATGAAGCTGCAAAAATAGATGGTGCGAATTGGTTTCATGTTATGACAAAAATTGAAATACCATCTATTTTGAGCTTTGTATTATTAGGAGTAGTTCTAAGGCTAATCGAGTGTATTCGCTTATTCGACATTATATATATAACGACAAAAGGTGGTCCAGGTATAGCTACAGAAGTGATGGCATTTTTTACTTACAGAACTGAATTTAGAAGTTTTCAAATTGGAACAGGATCTGCATCCGCAGTGATCATTCTTATTATTAGTTTAATTGTAACAACAATTGCAGTAACGCTTTTACGAAGGGTAGAGAGAAATGAAGGCCTCAATTAGAAAAAAAGCAATTTTACTAATTATTGCTACTTTCATTACTCTTATATTTTTAGCCCCTAATCTTTGGATGTTATTTGGTTCATTTAAGAGTCAAAATGCAATGTTCGCCTTACCTCCAGTATGGATACCTGATTTCTCATATATCAAAAACTTTACTATTATGTTATCTGAGAGTTACACTTATTTATTAAATTCAATTATAGTAACAATTTGCTCAACTATTGTTTCTCTCATTTTTTCTTTACCTACAGCATTTGGTCTAACTTTTTTCAAATTTAAAGGCAGGTTCTTTTTAGCTGATTGGATTTTAAGTACAAGGATGTTGCCCCCTGTTGCGGCTGCAGTGCCATTATTCATTTTATTCAAATATTTGAATTTATTAGACTCCCTTTTCGCTTTAGTGATAGTTTACACTGCTTTTAATATTCCATTTGCTGTATGGGTTTCAGCATCATTTTTTAAAAAAATCCCATATGATTTAATTGAAGCTTCAAGAATTGAAGGTGCTTCTTGGTTCCACATTTTTTTGAAAATTGCTATACCGCTGTCTAAAGGTGGAATTGCAACTGTTGCAATATTCGTTTTTATATTTAGCTGGAATGAATTATTAATTGCATTATTTTTTACAGTATCGGAGTCTAGAACATTTCCTATTTTTATTTCTGCGCAAGTAAGTCAAGCACAAATAATTTGGGGTAATGTTGCAGCTGCAACTGTTATTCAAAGTATCCCTCCAATATTATTGACTATATTCCTCCAGAAAAATATAGTCTCCGGTTTAACTCTAGGCGCAGTAAAAAATTAAGTGAATAGATCAGAAAAAAATCTGAAACAATATACTAACAGAATTGCATGGATGTATTGGAAACAAAAAATATCACAAAAAGATATCGCAAAAAAATTTAATATTAATACTGTTCAGGTTCATCGTATTCTTAATGATGCGGAAAAAAGAGGATCAGTAAAAGTTTTCGTAGAGGGGTCGTTTGATATTTGCAGGCAATACGAGGAGTCGATTAAAAAGAGATATGGCCTTAAACATATCGAAGTTGTTCCAACTGAAAGTACATTTAGTAAAGAAACTACGGCAGAAACCCTTGATCCTGATCCATTATCAATTGCTTACGCTGGCGCTAACACTCTACTTAACAAAATAAATATCGAAAAATGTAGAAATTTTGGATGGTCTACTGGCTCAACAAATTCAAAAATTGCCAACATACTCCCAGAAATTAGAGAACCTGTAAGTTTTGTCGATACTACTGGCTCTTTAAGAAATGATTTGTCTTTTAACCCACTCTTGGGTTTAAATACACTTTCAAAAAAAACTCAAGGTAAATGTTACCATTTAGGAGCTCCTTATATTTTTCCATCTTTAAGCGAAAAAAATAAATTTTTTAATTTGAAATTTGTAAAAGATGTTCTGAAAAAAGAAGAAGAATGTGATTATATATTATTGGGAATTGGCTCTATGAAAGGCGGTACTAGTTTATATAACAGAGTAAAAAATCATCCTTATTTAGTTGATAAAAAAACTTTTAACCAAATTAAAAAAGATGGAGCGCATGCAGAGTCTAGTGGTAATTTTTTTGATATAAAAGGGAAACATATTGTTTATGATGAAATTGTGAGTAAAGACTTCAGACTAATAAAAAAAAAGAAAACAATAGCAATAGCTGGAGGTACCCAAAAAGCATCTGCAATTAAGTCTGTTTTATTGAATGGATGTTTATTTGGTCTTATTACTGATGAAGAAGCTGCGAAACATATTTTAGAGGGATAAAGGAGAGGGAAGGTTAATTGTTTTTTGATAAATTTAAACTTAATAACAAAATTGCGCTAATTACAGGAGGCGCGAAGGGGATAGGCTTATCTATAGCTCACGCTCTTGGTGAAGCAGGTGCGAAATTAGTAGTAATAGATAGAGAAAATTC
>CACNLH010000003.1 GCA_902621205.1 uncultured Alphaproteobacteria bacterium
GTTTGTCTTACCACATGCTCTTGCTAACATTTGGCACTCAAGAGTCATAGTGCTAAGCAAATTATAAACTCTTTCTGCTGCCTCTGTTGGGTCTAATCTACTTCTAAGAACAGGATCCTGTGTGGCCACACCAACTGGACATCTACCAGTGTGACAGTGATAGCAGTAACCTGCCTCCACTCCCATTTCTTTTTCATAATCAGCTTCTGGAATGTCTTTGTTACAGTTCAGTGCTACTAATCCAGCTGTACCGATAGCAATAGCATCTGCCCCAAGAGCTAAGGCTTTAGCCATATCAGCTCCATCTCTAATACCTCCAGCAAATACTAATGATATTTCACCAGTTTTTCCCACATCGTCCAAAGCTCTTCTTGCTTCTCTAATTGCACCAATACCAGGAATACCAGTATTAGCTGCTGCAATGTGTGGACCAGCTGCTGTTGAACCTTCCATAGAGTCTAAAAATATAGAGTCAGGGTCACATTTTGCTGCCATTCTGACATCGTCATAAACTCTTGATGCACCTAATTTCAATTGAATTGGCACTTGATTGTCAGTTAATTCTCTTAATTCTTGAACCTTAAGAGCTAAATCGTCCGGTCCCATCCAGTCTGGGTGTCTAGCAGGAGATCTTTGATCTATACCAGCAGGTAACGATCTCATCTCAGCTACTTGGTCAGTAACTTTCTGGCCCATTAAGTGACCACCCATCCCAACTTTTTGACCTTGGCCAATGAAAACCTCAATAGCGTCAGCTAATTGAGCATGGTGTGGGTTGAAGCCATACCTGGATTGAATACATTGATAATACCATTTGTGAGAGTACCTTCTCTCATCAGGTATCATACCCCCTTCTCCAGAGCAAGTTGCACTTCCAGCCATTGATGAACCTCTAGCTAAAGCAGTTTTTGCTTCATAAGAAAGAGCACCAAAACTCATACTTGTTATGTAAACAGGAATATCAAGTTTGATAGGATTTTTTGCTCTAGGGCCTATTATTGTTTCTGTTAGACACTTCTCTCTGTAACCTTCAATAACAAATCTTGTTAATGTGCCTGGTAAAAAAACTAAATCATCCCAGTGAGGAATTTTTTTCATTAACGCCATACCACGCATACGATAACGACCAAGTTGTGATTTGATATGAATGTCGTCCATTACCTCGGGGGTAAAAATTGAGTTTTGTCCTAATAATTGTGTATTACGTTTTGCCATTAGCCTAATATTCCTTTCTTTTCTGCTGGCTCTAGATTGTCATAATTCCAGAGCATTCTTCCTGCAACGTATTTCTTAAATTTTGAAGCTGGGACCTTGCAATCAATCTCAGCATTTTTAATTTTTTGTTCTAGCCATCTAACCTCGTGTTCATTCATTTCACCAGGTACGCAGTCTGTTCCAAGCGAATGAGGCTCCCCTCCTACAAAAATGATACCATCATACATTGAGTCACCCATGTTTGCGTTTACATCACCACAAACGATAATTCTTCCTCTTTGCATCATAAATCCAGTGTAAGCTCCAGCATTTCCGCCAATAAGAATAGTGCCACCTTTCATGTCAATTCCAGTTCTTGCACCTGCATCGCCTTTAACTATAAGGTCACCGCCTCTAAGAGCAGCTCCAAAACAAGATCCTGCATTGTTTTCAACAACAACTTTTCCTGACATCATATTTTCAGCACATGACCAACCAACTCTTCCGTTAACTCTCACTGTTGGTCCATCGATACAACCGATACCAAAATAACCTAAGCTACCCTCAAAGATTAAGTTTAACTTATTTAGAATTCCCACACCAAGTGAATGTTTTGCACCAGGGTTTTTAATAACTATAGACCCATATCCCTTTCGAATTGCATCTCTAATTTTTTGATTCAATTCATGAGCATCAATGCCTTCACAATCAATGGAGGTTCTTTTATTAAAATCAACTTCGTGATTACCGTAGTAGGTATAATTTTCTTCTTCTGTTACTTCAAAATATAATTTTTTCGATCTACCTGATAAATTTTCATCATCAAAAGCAGTAGTTCTTTTTGTTATGCCTGCCATACTTTTACCTCCGCTTCATAAGGGTCATATGTTTTAATTTCGTGAGGAAATATATTCCTAATTGCAACTTCCTCTGATGCACATGCTACGATGTCTTTACTTTCGTAGATTACCATTGGCTTAGCAGCCATATGGTCTTTTGCCATTCCCAACTGATCCTTTGTTGCTACAACATATGTAAAAACTCCATCGAGCTCATCCAAGCTATCATGCATAGCTTTTTCTAGTTCAATGCCGTTAGCCATCTTATCAGCTATATAGACAGCAATTATTTCTGAGTCACAATTTGAATTAAACCTGTAACCTTTTCTTTCAAGTACTCTTCTATTGCCCCAATAGTTAGTCAATTGACCATTATGAACAACTGACACATCCTCAAAAGGAAAAGCCCAATAAGGGTGTGCGGATTTAATATCTACATCAGACTCGGTAGCCATCCTTGTATGGCCAATACCGTGGGTACCCATAAATTTATCAAGGCCATATTGATTGGATACAGTATTTGCATCGCCTAAGTCTTTAATGAGCTCAAGACCCTTACCAATAGATAAAATTTCAGTTTTTTCGACTGTTTCTATCTCAGTAGCCAAATCTGTGAGGTCACCTTTAAAATCAAATATATATCTGAAAGCGTATGGGGTGCTGGAGCTTTCTTTTGTTACTTTAGCACCATGTTTTTTTAAAATAGAGTCGACAGCATTTTTTCTATTTTTTAAATCAGCAGGTGAGTCGACAGTTGCATTTACCTTTTCAGCCTCGTTTTCAGATATTTTAAATCTCATTACAAAGCCTTTTTTTAAAGGTGTTCCGTACATAGCATATCCTGTTGAGTCAGGTCCCCTATGTTTAAGACCTTGTAACATAAGGCCCATTTGTTCACCGACGTTGACTGTCTTCTTTTTATTTATAACTCCAGCTATTCCACACATACTTTTCTCCTATCTTATCTTATGGTAAGCAATCTAGGTATTTATCGAGATCCCATTGAGTCGGAGTTGCTAAAAATTCTTCCCACTCATCTCTTTTATACTCCATAAACACTTTCATCATGTCACCTGGTAGAGCATCTTGTATTACCTTGTCGGTTTCTAATCGATCTAATGCCTCACCAAGAGTCATTGGTAATTTTTCAACTTGCTTACCAGCTTTCATTTGTTCATACATATTTTGTTGTTCAGGTTTGCCTGGATCCATTTTCTTTGAAATACCATGGTCGAATGCTTTCAACAGGCCGCTTCCCATTAAGTATGGGTTGTGGGCTGAGTCAACTGATCGATATTCAAATCTACCAGGGGCAGATACCCTTAAACCACAGGTTCTGTTTTGATATCCCCAGTCCGCATAAACTGGAGCCCAAAAACCTGTATCCCAAAGTCTTCTATATGAATTCACAGTTGAGGAACCCAAGGCTGTTAAAGCAGGAAGGTGTTCCATGACACCACCAATTGCTTGAAGGCCTATTTTTCCAGGAATTCTTCTATCTTTTCCGTCCGGCATAAAGACATTTGTACCTCCCCTACGGTGATGAAATACATTTTCCATACCTGGGATAGTCTTGTTACCACATGGTATTAACTCATCTTTTCCGCCCTTCCAGAGTGAAATATTTGTGTGACACCCAGAAGCAGACACGCCAACAAATGGCTTACTCAGAAAACAAGCAATCAAATTAAATTCTCTTGCTACTTGAGCACAGATTTGTCTGTAAGTTGATAACCTGTCAGCGTTTCTAACAACATCATCGTAATTGAAATTTAGTTCTAATTGTCCAGGCGCGTCCTCATGGTCACCTTGGATAATGTCCAAACCCATTGCACGTGAATACTCAATTACTTTCATGTAAACAGGTCTTAATGATTCAAATTGATCAATGTGATAGCAGTAGGGCTTAGAGAAACCTGAACCAGTCGGTGAACCATCTTCGTTTTTTGTTAACCACATCATTTCAGGTTCTGTCCCTGCTCGTAATTCTAGTTTGTGTTTCTTTTTAAATTCTTCATGGGCTCTTTTTAAGTTACCTCTGCAATCAGATGTAAGATATCCACCAGGATCTTTTTCTTCTTCCCTGTTTCTAAAACAAGTACAAAAAACTCTGGCAATTCTTTTATCCCATGGAATTTGAACAAATGTTTCAGGGTCAGGTATACCCACTAATTCGTGAGCCTCTGGTCCATAACCTATGTAATCACCATGTCTATTTGTAAATAGATTAGCAGTAGCTCCATAAACTAATTGGAAACCTTTATTGGCTACACTCTCCCAATGATCTGCAGGAACTCCTTTACCTACAATTCGACCTGTAACAGAAATAAATTGATAATAAATGTACTCAATTCCTAATTTATCAATTTTTTTTCTAACTTGTTTTATATAGTCTTGTCTCTTTTTATCCTTAACGTACGTTTCTAGCGCTGTCATTTTATTCCTCCTCCTTTTACATCAACTCCAAGGGAACGGGCTCTTTGAAACCGGATGTAACTTCCCTTCTTCATAACGAGAAAATCTAAAAGGTTCTAGAATTTCAGATTTCTCACCAAGTAACTCATTAGATACAAGATCACCTAACCCAGCCATTTTGTATCCATGGTTTGCATCAGCTATAATATATACGTTTTCTCTGTATCGGTCGAATACGGGAAAACGATCTGGAGTAACACAGCCAATACCGCCAGCTTTTTGCTTTTTGTATTTAGCGTGACATCCATCAAATTGCTTTTGGCAAAAAGCCAAAGCTGAGGTCCATTTATCCTCAAAAGAAGCCCTTGGTTGAAACTCATCTGAGTCATGACCATAAGGGTCAAGACTTATGTCGTTTACAGGTTTATTTATGTCATATGGAGAGGAGCCGCCTTGTATACCATCTCTGTAGACATCGGGCTTATAGTAAAAACCCCACATAACATTTTCATGTATAACATCTCCTGTTTTATTTGAGACAAGTGTAGCTTCTGTATCAACATGAATAACTGGGTACTCTGTTCCGTTTGCTGTTTTATAACTTCTTGGATCAACTTCCAACTCACCCTCTTCAAGCGCCATGTATGACCACATAGGTATATCATCAGTAAATGAACCATCAGGTTTTTTAATTTTTACGGTGTTAGGTAATTCTAAAATTTCCCAGAATTTTCTTACCCATGGACCAGCCGCAACAACTAATTGAGTGCATTCAATTTTACCCTCTGATGTTTCTACAGCCGAAACTGCGCCACTACCATTAGAAGAAATTAAATTGTTAACAGTCACACCTTCTAAAACTTTTGCACCAGCCGATACTGCTAACTTATGGAAGCCCTCTATGGCTCCTCTATTAGCTCCATATCCTGTTTTCTTTTCGTGTAAAACTGAAGTGATGCCTTGAGCTTGCCAATCTGGCAACATGTCTTTCATATACTTATCACAATCTGATGCTCCCTCAATAAACTCAGAGTCAAATCCTATTTCTTTTTGCTGCTCATAAACTTCAGACATTCCCTCTTGCATAAGCTCGGAGTTGATCTGCATGTAGCCAACTGGCTTGTAAGTTAAAGCCTCAGAATTCTCATTCCAAACATTTACAGAATGAGCCATTAGTCTTCTCATTGCAGGCTGGTAGTAATTGTTCCTTACAATTCCACATGCAACACCACTAGCTCCATTTGCAACTTTGGATTTTTCCAAAACGATTACAGAATTTTCTTTGAGTTGGCCTTTGCTGGATAATTTTTTACAAAGATGCCATGCGGTGCTCAGACCGTGAATTCCAGCACCGATTATTAAATAGTCACATTTAGTAGGTAAGCTCATTATTTTAGTAACCTCCAAGCAATTACATTTTGTCTGCGAGGTATGAAAAAAACACATTTTGTTTCATATTATGAAACAAAATTTTTACAAAAATCTATTATTTATCAACAATAATCGTCAATTGGCAACAATTAGTCGAGAAATTTTAATAGAGGCAGATTGAAGGAGATCAACATAATCCATCATAGTTTTTGGGTTTAAAATATTTTTACTTCCTGATAAAGCGATTCCTGCAAATGATCTTTTATCTTTGTCTAAAATAGCAACTCCTATTCCATAAGAGTTTTCAAAAGCTTCTCCATGATTAAGCGCATAACCGTTAGTTCTAATTTTGCCAAGTTGTCTTTTTAAATCATTTAAATTTGTAATTGTATTGTTTGTGTGAGGATAAAAATTATAGCTTCGATAAATTGTTGCTATTTCATTTTCAGGTCTGTACGCAAGCATGACTTTTCCTAAAGCACAGCAATGAGCGTCAAGTCTCATTCTAAAAGTTCTAATAGTTGCATCATCATTGTTGTCAGAAATTTTATCGGAATGAACTATTTGAGAGCCTTCAAGCATTGCCAGATATGTAATTAAATTCGTTTTACTAGAGACCTCTTTTAGAATTTCTTTAGAAGTCTCAGAAATTGACTGAAGATAATCTGAGGTTTCTCCAAATTGAAAAGCTTTATGTCCCATAGTGTATGTATTCGATCCAGTATTTTTATGGATATAACCAAGTTGAGATAAAACAGACAATAGTCTAAATGTAGTTGTTCTAGATAAAACTGCTTTTCTAGAAATATTTGATGCCTTCAACGGGAAAATTGATTTTGATAAAATTTCAAGAATTTTAAAAGATTTTTCCAGAGACTTATTTATATATTTTAAATCTTGTTGCAAAACTGTCCTCCAACCAATGTTCCACAGAATGAAACATTATAGTAGAGTATAAGTTATTAGCAACTAATGATTAAATCTTACCAGGCACCCAACCGGTTCCCGCTAAAGGAACCCTAGCCATTGCAGCAGCTTCAACTGTTAATGCACATAGGTCCTCAGGTTCAAGATTATGTAAATCGTTTTTACCGCATGCCCTGGCTATAGTTTGGGCTTCAAGAGTCATAACCTTGAGATAATTAGATAATCTTTTTCCACCTTTTACTGGATCTAACCTTTTCATTAATTTTGGGTCTTGTGTATTTATACCAGATGGGTCTTTACCTTCATGCCAATCATCGAAAGCACCAGCTGTTGTTCCAAGTTTTTTGTAATCGCTCTCCCACTTTGGATCATTATCACCAAGTGCGATTAATGCTGATGAACCAATGGAAACAGCATCAGCACCCAATGCCATTGCTTTTGCAACATCCGCACCATTTCTAATTCCACCTGAAATAATTAACTGAACCTTCCTGTGCATATCTAAGTCTAATAAAGCATCTACTGCTGGCCTGATACACGCCAATGTTGGCTGACCTACATTTTCGATAAATACCTCCTGTGTAGCTGCAGTACCTCCTTGCATACCATCAAGCACCACCACATCAGCACCTGCTTTTACTGCAAGAGCAGTATCGTAGTAAGGCCTAGATCCTGCAATTTTTACAAATATGGGAACTTTCCAACCTGTTATTTCCCTGAGCTCTAAAATCTTAATTTCCAAATCATCTGGTCCAGTCCAATCTGGATGTCTACATGCTGATCTCTGATCAATTCCTTTTGGTAATGTTCTCATCTCGGCAACACGATCACTTATCTTTTGACCGAGTAACATACCTCCACCGCCAGGTTTAGCACCTTGACCTATCACAACTTCAATAGCATCTGCTTTTCTTAAATCCTCTGGATTCATTCCATACCTTGAGGGAAGTAATTGGTAAACCAAATGCTTTGATTGTCCTCTCTCCTCAGGGGTCATGCCTCCATCGCCTGTTGTCGTTGAAGTCCCGGCAATACTAGCTCCTCTTCCAAGAGCTTCTTTCGCAGGTCCTGAGAGAGCTCCAAAGCTCATTCCAGCAATTGTTATTGGAATATCTAATTCAAGCGGTTTTTTTGCAAATCTTGTTCCAAGAGTGACGTTAGTACTACACTTTTCTCTGTAGCCCTCTAAGGGGTATCTTGACATTGATGCGCCTAAAAAAAGAAGATCGTCAAAATGAGGTAATCTTTTTTTTGAACCACCGCCTCTAATGTCATAAATACCTGTTTCTGCAGCTCTTCGAATTTCAGAGTTTGTATAGTCATCAAATGTCCAAGATTTTCTTGGTGTAGTTTTAAATTTTTCTGCCATTAGTACTCCGATACATTATCTATATTAAAATTATAAAGTTTTCTTGCTGAACCATACATTTTGAAGTTTTTAATCTCACTTTCATTTATACTTGCTTTTTTTAAAAGAGATCTCAAAATATTTTGATCTTTTTTATTCATTTTTTTCTCTTCGCAGTCAGCACCGAGTGATTTCACCTTACCCTTAATAAAAATATTTGCTTCATAGATACTGTCTCCCAGAGCGTCTCCAGCATCTCCACATATAACTAAATTTCCAGATTGAGCCATAAATGCAGACATATGGCCTACCGATCCTTTAACTATAATATCTATTCCTTTCATTGAAATCCCACAACGTGAACTAGTATCACCATCAATGATCAAAGTTCCACCATGTGCTGTAGCACCGGCTGATTGGGATGCATTGCCCTTAACATGAACAGTTCCAGACATCATATTTTCTGCAACACCTGTGCCCACATTTCCATTTACAATGATATTTGCATTCATGTTCATACCAGCACAATAGTATCCTGTGTGACCATCAATAGTGACTTCAATCTCGTCTTTTAGTCCAGCACAAATAGCGTGATTTCCATCTGGATTTGAAATTTTAAAAATCTTTTTGTTTGATTTTCTATCTATACTCTGAAGAGTTTCATTAACTTTTCTCAATGACTCTTTTTTTAAATTTAAATTCATTATTTGCCCCAGCTGTATACTTTTCCGGGCTCTGGTTCAAAAATTTTTGCTGAATTTACATTTGGTAAGTGTGCCATTGCTTGAAACTCTGAGGCAATAGCAACATAATCTTTTGTTTCCGCAACAACTGCGGGTTTACAAGCTATCTCATCTCTAACAATTGCCATGCCATTTTTGGTTCCAGAAATAAATGTGTAAAAACCATCGAGGTCCTTCAGTCCATCCAAAAGTGTTTCTTTGAGTGATTTTTTATCAGATAATCCGTTTGAAATATAACCTGCAGCGACTTCCGTATCATTCAAGGACTTTATTTCAATCCCTTTTTTCTGAAGCGATCTTCTTAAATTGTTGTGATTTGACAAAGATCCGTTATGTACAAGACATTCATCCTCGCCTGTGGAATATGGATGAGAGCCGTCTGTCGTGATTGCACTTTCTGTTGCCATCCTTGTATGCCCAATAGCATGTGAGCCAGAAAACTTCTCTAGTGAAAAATTTTTAACAACATCCTTCGGATTTCCTACTTGTTTAAATATTTCTATGCAACTACCATACCCAACTAAACTTAATTCATCATGATTTTTTAAAATTTCTATAAATTTCTTTGGCTTCATTGCTGTTTCAATTATTAAATGATCTGAAATAGATTTTACTTTGATATCTTTTACTTGCTTAGATAGTTTTTTTGAAATTTCTTTTACTTGATCAGTATTAGAGCAGACCGAATATTTATATTTCTTTTTTTTCTCAGATGAGTATATCGCAAAACCTGCACTATCAGGACCACGCGTAGCCATACTATTCATCATTCCAGTAAGAAATTTACCTAATTGTGAATTATATTTTTTATTTTTTAAATATATTCCAACTATACCGCACATTAATATTAAATACCCTCATACCCATACTCTAATGACGAGTCAGTAATGCTATGGTAAAAAGAACCACCAAAGCTTCTTAATGCATAAAGGTTAAAACAAAACGGTTGGTCGTCTAAATAGTCGATCAGTATGTTAATTCCGTTATATGTCGTGTTCACGCAATTATTTGGTTTAAACATATTTTCATTAAAATTTATTGGAGAACCTTTTTTTAAAACATTTTTTGCATTTACACCTGATATTTGTAATACAGCTCTTGATTGTGAAATATCTGTAATGGCAAAATCCTCATCTCTAATCGATTTATAAATTTCGTCTTTCAAGTCAATTTTTTTTGAGATAATTAACCAGGTATCAGGACCGGTCCACAATACTCTTGTTTCTTGGTTGTGAGAAACTTTTAGACTTTCTGTCGGTAAATTAAGTTGATTTATGGTAACTTTTTCAATCTCAATTGAGCTTTTTTTAAATTTAGCAATTTGGATAATACTTAGGTCTTTTATTTCTGAAATTTTTAATAGGTTTTCTTTATTCTCATAGTCGCCAAACAAGCCGAGCTTATGATCAAAATGAAGTGGTGATAGGTTTTGTGCTCCCATTATGATCTTACCCTTGAGCCTTCGGGATCAACATAGTGTGAGGATACTACCTCAACAGGAATTGAAATATCTTTTAAAGGAGAGACAGCATATAGATTTTTACCAATTTTATTTTTACCATCTTTTATAATAGCTATGGAAAAAGGATTATTATATTCAACACTCCAACAAGAAGATGAAACATGTCCAAGTTTAGGTATTGGGGCAACAGCACTATTATCTTCTATAATATGTGAACCCTCTGGGATCTTTGTTTTTTTGTCTAGTGGAACAAGTCCAACAATAGTTTGTCTATCCGACTCAGTGAATGCATCTTTAGATAAAGATCTTTTACCTATGAAATCTTTTTTCTGACTCACCATACTATTCAGTCCAACATCAAAAGGAATAGTACGTCCGTCTAATTCTGCTCCTGCGACATGACCCATTTCTATTCTTAAGGTTGATAGAGCTTCTGTTCCGTATGGTTGAATATCAAATGACTGTCCTACTTCCATGATCTTCTTCCACATATAAAGACCATAGTTTGACTCGACATTTACCTCATAAGCTAGTTCGCCAGAAAAAGAAATTCTATAAATTCTAGCTTTGATACCGTCTATTGAAGAGTCCACTAGCCCCATGAATGGTAAGCCCTCATTAGACATATCAACATCAGGAAATAACTTAGATAAAAGATCTCTAGACTTTGGACCTGCCACTGCTATACCAGACCACTGTTCAGTAGTTGATAAGACATTTACATCTAAATCTGGCCATACAACTTGTAAATAATACTCTAAGTGCGATAAAACATTTGCAGCTTGGGCAGTAGTGGTAGTCATATGAAAATGATTTTCAGATAATCGAGATGTTGTTCCATCATCAAAAACCATGCCATCTTCCCTTAGCATTACACCATATCTAGCTTTTCCAATGGGCAGTTTCAGCCATGCATTTGTATAAACTCTGTTTAAGAATTCTGGTGCATCCGGACCTTTAATATCAATCTTACCAAGTGTAGTAACATCACAAATTCCAACGTTTTTTCTTACATTTGCAGCTTCCCTATTAACAGCACTGTTCATATCCTCAGAACCCCTTGGGTAGTATCTGGGTCTTTGCCATAAACCTGCTGCTACAAAAACAGCATTATTTTCCTCATGCCATGTATGAATGGGAGATTTTCTTGTTGGTAAATAGTGATTACCAACTTCTCTACCCACGATAGCTCCAATTGTTACAGGAGTGTATGGTGGTCTAAATGTTGTATGACCAACTTCTGGAACAATCTTTTTTTCAATTTTAGATACATATTGCAAACCATTTAAATTACTTGTCTTGCCTTGATCGCCAGCCATCCCAAGAGTTGTATATCTTTTGACGTGCTCAATTGATCTGAAGCCTTCTCTAATTGCTAGCTCTACATCAGAAACTGCAACGTCATTTTGAAAGTCGATAAAGCGTTTTGGTTTTTTTCCAGATGGTAAAGGCATACACCAGAGCTTTTCATGCTTTTCATAGCTAGGTTCATTTGAGTTGGGACTATTTGTAGGATTATTTTGATCTGTGAATTTGTTTGATAAATCAAAGCCCACTTGAAAACCTTCAGCTAGAGATTGATTTAATGTAAAAGAACCATTAGCTGCTCCAATTGCTGTTTCTTTTTGCCTTTTTTTATCCGGTACGAACGCATCAATATCATCATTGAACTTTAATTTATTTCCAGCTTGGGAAGATAAATGAACTGTTGGTGTCCAGCCACCGGACATACAAATGCAATCACACTCTACTGTTTCTTCTGAAATAAAAGACTCTTTTGAAGAGTCAAGCTTGCCAATGATAGCAGAATTTATCTTCAAATGTCCTTTAGTGTCTGCGATCCCTGAATTAAATTTTATAGAAATACCCTTTTGCTGAACTTCCTTGACTAATTCACCGTTTGAGCTGTCTCGAGTGTCTACAATGATTGGTTCAATATCATTTTTAATAAACTCAAGGGCAGTTGAATATGCTGTATCATTATTGGTAAATATAATTGGTTTCTTACCAACTAATGTTTCATAAACCTTCATATACTCTTTTGCTGCTGAGGCTAATACAATTCCTGGTCTATCATTATTTCCAAAAGATATTGGTCTTTCAATAGAACCAGTTGAAACTATTACTTCTCCAGCTCTAATATAATGTAATCTTTGTCTGGGAGTGTATTTTGAGGGATTTTCAATATGATCGCTAACTCTTTCAATCATTACGGTCATATTGTGATCATAGTATCCGAAGACTTGTGACCTTTTTTTTAATATTACATTTGGCATACTTTTTAGTTGGGAAATGGTATCACTAGCCCACTCTTTTCCTGACATGTTACCAATCGTAACTTCGTCAGTTAGAAGAGAGCCACCAAAATTAGGCTTGTCTTCTGCTAATATAACCCTTGCCCCATTTTTAGCAGCAGCCAGAGCACTTGCGAGGCCTGATGGGCCAGAGCCAACAACTAGTACATCGCAGTGTTCATAATTATGTTCGTACCTATCTGGGTCAGGTAACAGTGGTGCTTTACCCATACCAGCAGCTTTTCTTATAAATGGTTCATAGATTTTCATCCAAAAACTTTTTGGCCACATAAATGTTTTGTAATAGAAACCTGCAGGAAAAAAACGATTTAAGACATTATTTATTTCTCCAATATCAAATTGAACTGAAGGCCAACAATTTTGACTTTTAGCTTTTAATCCCTCAACTAACTCAACTTCGGTTGCAATGATATTAGGTTCAGATTTATTACCATCATGCAATTGAACCATTGCATTTGGTTCTTCAACACCAACTCCCAAAAAACCGCGAGGTCGATGATACTTAAAACTTCTTCCAACTAAATGAACACCATTTGCAATTAAAGCAGATGCAAGAGTGTCTCCTTCATAGCCATGATAAATAGTACCGTTAAAAGTAAAGTTAATTTTTTTATCCTTATTAATAAGTCCATTTGAGTTGGTTGTTCTAAAATTGTTAGACATTAAAGTCCTCGTTCATTTTACAAGTGTCAAAAATTTCATGTGTAGCGGTGTCTCTTGAGACTTTAAACCATTGTCTACATCCAGAAACATGATGCCATAGTTCTGAGTGTTTTCCTCTTGGGTTATCTCTGTAGTAAACAAAATTATCCCAATCCTCGGTTGAAATTTCTTCTCCTAGTTGAGGTCTTTTTATAGTGGCGTCTCCGCCATAAGAAAATTCATTTTGTGAGCGCTTGCCACAGTATGGGCATTTTATTTCTAACATCTATTAACCGATCCAAGGTTTAGGGCCTACACCCTTTTCATCTATAATTTTTCCAGTATGGAATCTTTCAAGGTTAAAGTCTGAGTTGAGTTCATGTACTTGATCTTGTGCTATTGTATGTGCAAAAACAAAACCTGAGCTAGGAGTAGCTTTAAAGCCGCCGTAACACCAACCGCAATTAAGATATACCCCCTCAATATGAGTTTTATCGATTATTGGAGAACCATCCATGGACATATCCATAATACCTCCCCAAGTTCGAAGCATTTTGAGTCTACTAAAGTTTGGAAAGACAGCCAATCCACCTGTTAAAACATGCTGTATCATTGGCATATTTCCTCTTTGAGCATAGCTATTGTAACCATCCAAATCACCACCCATAACCATTTCACCTTTGTCAGATTGGCTACAATAAAAGTGACCTGCTCCGAATGTAACTACATTATGAAGTAAAGGTTTAACTGGTTCTGAGACACAAGCTTGCAGAACATGTGCTTCAATTGGAAGTCTCATATTTAACATGTCTGCTAAAAGTGTTGTGCTTCCAGCAACACACAATCCAACTTTTTTAGTTTTAATATTTCCTCTTGATGTTTGAACGCCTTCTATTTTTCCGTTGTTAACATCAAAACCTGTCACTTCACAATTTTGAATTATATCGACACCCATGGAGTCTGCCTGTCTCGCATATCCCCAAGCAACTGCATCATGTCTTGCAGTTCCCCCACGTGGCTGCATTAAACCACCATGAATAGGAAAACGACATGTTTCTGAAAAATCTGCAAATGGGATCATCTTTTTTAAATCATCCCTTCCAAGAAGAATTGCATCAATACCATTTAATCTCATAGAGTTACCTCTTCTAGCGTAAGCATTCATTTGTGCATCAGAGTGAGCTAAGTTTATAATTCCTCTCGGTGAGTACATAACGTTGTAATTTAATTCCTGGCTAAGTGTTTCCCAAAGCTTCATGCCAAACTCATAAAAATGAGCGTTTGAATCAAACATATAGTTAGATCTCAAGATGGTAGTGTTTCTTCCAACATTACCTCCACCAATCCAACCCTTTTCAAGTATGGCAACGTTTGTGATGCCATGTTCTTTTGCAAGATAATAAGCTGTTGCAAGACCATGACCACCACCGCCTACAATTATGACATCGTATTCTTTTTTAGGCTCAGGGTCTTTCCAAGCTACCTCCCAATTTTCATGGTTGGTGAAAGCATTTTTTACTAAACTAAAAACTGAGTACTTTTGCATGATTCAATTAAACCTCTTCGAAAATATATATTCCTAATAAAATGCTACAATAAACCTGTTCCATAATATGAAACAACATTTTTATTATCCCTGTATTTATTACAGAGTATGACAAAAAATGGATTGGAAATTAAAATTTAATTATTAATATTAATTCAAATCGGAGGAGAATAATGACAAAAGTTGCACTAATTGGTACAGGTCCCTGTGGACTATCTTTTTTAAGATCTCTGCATCAAGCGCAAAGCAAAGGCGAAAATATTCCTGAGGTTGTTGCCTTTGAAAAACAAGAAAGTTGGGGTGGTCTTTGGAATTATACTTGGAGAACCGGGTCTGATCAATATGGAGATCCAATTCACAATAGCATGTATAGATACCTTTGGTCGAATGGGCCAAAAGAGTGCCTTGAATTTGCAGATTATTCTTTTGATGAGCATTTCAAAAAACCAATTCCCTCCTTCCCTCCAAGAGCCGTCCTTCAAGATTACATTTTAGGTCGTGCAGAAAATTCAGATGTAAAAAAATACGTAAAGTTTAACACCACTGTTACCTCTGTTGCTGATAATGGTAATGGATTTGATATTACATACCGAAGTAAAAAAGACGATCAAACTAAAACTGAAAGTTTTGATAAATTAGTTGTTGCGACTGGTCACTTCTCTGTTCCCTACATTCCTGAATATGAGGGAATGAATAGCTTTCCAGGGAGAATAATGCACTCTCATGATTTCAGAGACGCTGAAGAGTTTAGAGATAAAAACGTTGTCGTTCTCGGAAGTAGTTACTCTGCTGAAGATGTAGCGTTACAGTGCCATAAATATGGAGCTAAAACTGTTACTATTGGTTATAGAAACAATCCAATGGGTTTCAATTGGCCTGAAGGCATGAAAGAAGTACATTACATGGATAAGATCGATGGAAATAAAGCAGTTTTTAAAGATGGCACAGTTCAAGAAATGGATGCCTTAATACTATGTACAGGTTACTTGCATCATTTTCCTTTTTTACCAGAAGATCTAAAATTAAAAACTCATAACAGGCTGTATCCTCCAAACTTATACAAAGGAGTAGTATGGCAAAATAATCAAAATTTGTTTTATCTTGGTATGCAAGATCAGTTTCATACTTTTAACATGTTTGATGCCCAAGCTTGGTATGTTAGAGACATAATAATGAACAAAATAACTCTGCCTTCAGCTGATGAGTTAGCAAAGGATATTGATAATTGGGTTAAAAAGGAAGAGGCCCTAGAGGATGCCTATCAAATGATTGATTTTCAAACAGATTATTGTGTAGATTTATGTTCTGCTGTTGACTACCCAAAAATTGACTTTGAGTTAATTCGCAAACATTTTTATGATTGGGAGCACCATAAGGAAGAAGATATCCTGACTTATAGAGATAAATCCTTTTCCTCGCCTGTCACTGGCACCACTGGTCCCTCACATCACACTACGTGGTTGGATGCTATGGATGACTCTATGGCTACATATTTAGATACAAAATAAATATTA
This sequence comes from uncultured Alphaproteobacteria bacterium, assembly GCA_902621205.1. GTDB lineage: Bacteria > Pseudomonadota > Alphaproteobacteria > HIMB59 > HIMB59 > HIMB59. The sequence goes on from CACNLH010000003.1 coordinate 16,317, forward strand.
TATATGTCCAATAATACTCTTAATTTTATTGGATGGGTTTTATTTATTATTTCTGCCGTGGGCTTTATGATATCAAGTATTGGTAGTTTCTGGGCTATGTTTGGAAGTCTTTTTTTCTTTGTAGCTTGTTTTGTTTTTCTAATACCATTCTTTAGAAAAGAAAAAAATAAAGATTAAGGAATATTTTTGTCAATCCCTTTTGGGATAAGTTTATCTTTATCGTAAAATGGTAAATCAATTATTTCGCAGTCAGCTAAATTATCATTAACAGACTCAACTTTAATTTGAAATTCTTTCCACTCACCAGGGTAGTCAAAACGTACATAACCTACATACTTTTCTAAAGTAGGAGACCAAGTTGATGCTGAAAGATATCCAATTTTTTGTTTATTTGATGATAAATAAACTTTTGCTCTTGGAATAATTTCTTTATCGGTAGTTATACCAAATAATCTCTTTCCAAATTTTGTTGATAAAAATTCTAAAGCTTTTTTTCCAATAAAATTTTCTTTTTCTAAATCAACTAGAGAGCCTAATCCAATTTCATAAGGATTCATTGAAGAGTCAAAATCTGTGTTGTTATCTAGGATGCCTGCTTCAATTCTTCTTATATCCATTGATTCTAGACCATCAAATGTCATACCCATCGGATATCCGATTTCACAAATAGTATCCCAAATTTTTTTATAATTAGTCTTATTTCCTAGAGTATAAATTTCGAAGCCTAATTCTGAAGTCCATCCTGTTCTAGAGACATATACATTTTGATCAGCTATTTTTGAATAGGCTGAATGATAGTATTTAAAATCATCGTTAATTTCTCCATTCGTTAGCTTTGAAATTATATCTTTAGAAATTGGACCTTGAATTTGTATCACTCGAGAATTAGGGTCAGTTATAGTAACTTCATAGTTTTTTTGATGAGCTTTTAACCAAGTTTCAAGGGGTCCATCTGGTTGGACATACCAAAATTTATTTTGCTCTAATCTAAAAAGTACACCATCTATAAATATTCCGCCATTTTCATAACAAGCAATTGCATATTTACCCCTTCCTACTTTCATATCTTTAATTTTTCGACAAAATATTTTATCAAGAAATTCCTCTGACTGTGGTCCCTCTATTTGAATAGGTTTTTCAGGTACGTCATACATGACTGCTTTTCTTCTCAAATTCCAATAACTATCTTTGATTTTATTTCCAACAGATATTGGAAAATAGCGATCAGCGTATACACCATAAGAATTATCTTCTTTATGATAAAATTCAAAAAAAGGTCCTTTATCAAACCTGTTATCACTAATTGGTAAAGTTGATGATTTATCTAAAAAAATTGAACTCATTTAAAAGATAAAAAAATTAGGATTTAACTCTTGATTTAGTTGGATCATAAAATGGGAAAGGAACAACCTTAGCCTTTATTCTTTTTTGTTGACCATCTAACTTACCTATTTCAACTTCAGTATTAAGCTCGCTGTATTTGACATTGATTTTGCAAAGAGCAATATTTTTATTTAGAACAGGGGATTTCATACCACTTGTTATAATGCCAACTTGTTCCCTTCCATTATTTGAAGGATGAACACAGTCTCCATGCCCGGTAGTTTCATTTCCCTCAATCTCAAGTCCAACTAGTTTTCTTTGAGGGTTTGCCTTTCTTTCAAGTAAAGCTTCTTTACCAATAAAGTTATCCTCTTTTGATTTAAGAGGAACTGTAAAACCAATTCCCGCCTCAAACGGATCAGTTTGATCATCGAATTCATAATTTGCGAAAACTAAACCAGCTTCAATTCTAACTAAATCCAAAGCGTCTAATCCCATAGGCACAATTCCAAACTCTTCTCCGGCTTTCATTACAGCATCCCAAACTTCAGCAGCTTTACTCGGATGACAGAATATTTCATAACCTAGTTCACCTGTGTATCCAGTTCTAGAGACCATTAAAGGAATTCCATCTAAAGTATTTAACCTAGCTATAGAAAACCTAAACCACTCTAAATTAGTCAATGATGTTTGATGAGGAGGGGTCCAGATTATCTTTTTTAATATTTCTCTACTCTTTGGCCCTTGGACGGAAACATTATGTAAATTATCAGTAGAAGATTTAATCCATACCTTTAAGTTATGTTCCTTTGCTTTTTCTCTTAACCATTCACCGCAATACTCATCTCCACAAATCCACCTAAAATTATCATCCGTCATTTTGAATACTGTACCGTCATCAAGCATACCTCCATGCTCGTAGCACATCGCAGTGTAAACAACTTGGCCAACAGATAGTTTTCTGATGTTTCTGGTGCAAGTCATTTGTAAAAGTTCTTCAGCGTCTGGGCCCCGTACTTCAAACTTTCTTAGTGCTGATAGATCCATAATGATAGCCCGCTCTCTGCAAGCTTCATATTCTTGGTGCGCCCCGTGATTATTATAATTAGAAGCTAACCAGAAGCCTTTGTACTCAACAATATTTTCAGTAAGTTTTGATACTCTTGGGTGAAAACCAGTTTCTTTAGTTAATTTAGGTTCAGAGTCTGCTTTCATTCTAAATGCCATTCCTTTACTAAAAGGTCTATTCGGTCTATAGACTCTAACAAAAATGTCAGTAGGATTCCATCCATTAGCTGCATCTACATCGTCTGGACAGGCAGAGGAGACACAAACTAAATTTTTCAGGGCTTTAAACATCACATAGTCTCCTGGTCTAGACCATGGTTCATCAAAAATTAAAGCATTATTTGCATCAATGGCTGTGTTGTAAAATAAATTTATAGCATTCCAACCTAGTCTTTTTCTCACAGTAAACTTATCTAATACATAGTTGAAATTATCTGAGCAATTTGGATGACCAAAATAGCCAATATCATCATAAAATTTTGAAGTACATGCAGTACCGAACGTATCATGTCTTCCGACAGTGTCTCTGTAGACTTCAACCATGGGCATTTGATTTTCATCGTAATATTTAGAATGGAGACCTGGCATTGGAAAAGCACTACCCATTAAATATCTACTATTAGTTGTATCTATTGAGAGCTCTTGGCCTTTTTGAAGGCTCTCTGAGTCGAATGCCATAAAGTCAGAACATTGTCTTCCATGAACATCAATTATCTGAATAAAATCTCCTTCTTTGACCTCATAGGCCATTGCGGTATATCTTTTAACAAAAATTTCTTCAACAGGATCCATTAAAGGGTCTGGTAATAAAAATTCCCCCTCTTCACGTTTTTTATTTCTTTGAACAATTACTCGTAGTTCGGATACAGGAATATTTTCATGTGTAATTTCACTTTCGCCAGGTGCAGAAATTATACAAACAATGGAGTCGTTTGTTTTAAACTCCTCAATTGAACCTGAAAGTGAATTTTGAGAAAATACTAAAATCGATTGATTAATAGACTCTACCTCATATCCAAGTTTTTTTAATTTAGTACGTGCTATTTGAGCTGACTCCTCTTCGCTCGTTAGGATTTTTTTTGTTAATTGACCGTTATGTTCGTTATTTAGGCCTAATGCTGATAGATTACATTCTCCTTTTGAATTAAAGCATACAACCTCAGCCTGTTGATGGCCTTCTAAATTAATTATTTTAAATTTATCATCTGGTTCTAATTTTAATGTGAGAGAACCTCCGCCAGTTACCAAATAATTTTCTAAGTCATCACCAAGAGCTGGTAATCCAGGTTCATAAGGTTGAGTAACTCTTGGGATGATCATTCTCTAAGCTAATCCAAGAGCTTTTTTTCTTTCCTCTGCCCAATTTCTAACAATAACATCTACACATATAGCTATAAGAGAGACAAATATTCCAAGTGTTAAAGCGACACCTGCACCATCTTTTGTTCTAGATAAAGCACCAAAGATAATTTGTCCTAGATCTTCAGTTCCTATAAGTGCCCCTAAAATTACCATCTGAAGAGAGAAAACGACTGTTTGGTTGACTCCCAACATTACTGTTGGGAAAGCTATGGGTATTTCAATATTTGTCCATCTTTGAAAAGCTGAAACTCCTGACATAGTTCCAGCCTCGTGGAGAGACAGTGGAACACTTTTTAAACCCCAAACCGTATATCTTGTTGCTGGAACAGTAGCATAAACAATAGCTGCTATTAGTACTGAGGTGTCAGTTATATTAAATAAGAATATAACTGGAATTAGGTAAACGAAAGAAGGGAACGTTTCAAAAAAATCACAAAAAGATAAAAGTATTCTTCCACCTCTTTCAGTTCTACCAAATATTGAACCTAAAATTATTCCATTAAGTGAAGCCATAATTACGGCAAATGAGCCCATATACATTGTAATTAAAGCTCTGTCCCAATATTCAGATAATGCAATAAACAATAACATACCGCCAACAATCAAAGCAGTTCTTGCATTACCTACAATATACGCTGCACCCATCGCAAGAGTAAATGTTGCAATAACTGGCATACCTAAGTAGGCATGTTTCATTGGTCCTAATACTTGCGTTAGCAAAAACTTATTAAAAGAATTTAATGAGTAAAAAAATGTCTCCCAAACCCAGTCAACTGCACCATCAATGTAATGAGCTATTGTTAAACCTTTTTCTATGGGAATAACATATAAGTAGTTTATTTTATCAAAGTAACCACCAGATATAAAAGCAATGATTGAAAAAATGACGACAGAAATAGCAAAAATAATTAATAATTTATATCTTTGGAAGAATGTTAAATTTTCAAAATAGTCTTTTTGTTTATCTGCCCAAGCTTTTGTAAATCTATCGAGGATAACCGCTATAATAACGATACACAAACCTGCCTCTGCTGCTTTTCCAATTTTTAAACTGTTTAATGCAATTTTTAAATTCAAACCTAAGCCTTTAGCTCCTACGAATGAAGCTATGACAACCATTGCTAGACATTGCATGATAACTGTATTTACGCCATTAAGAATATCTCTTCTAGCTGCTGGAATTAAAACTTTAAAAAGCAATTGCGGTTTTGTACACCCACTCATTAAGCCTGCCTCAACAACTTCAGGAGAAATTCTTTTCAGTCCAAGAATTGTATTTCTTATCATAGGTGGAGTTGCAATAATAATAGTAGCGATTGAACCAGCGTGATCTCCTAGTCCAAATAAAGCAATAATTGGAACTAAATATGCAAACTGAGGCATAGTCTGCATAACATTTAAAACTGGTTGTAAGGCAGTCTCGACTTTTTTATCAAGGTATCCCCAAATTCCAAAAGAAAGACCAAGAACGAAACAAATTGGCGTAGTAATCAACACAAATGACAATGTTTGAATTGACGGAACGTAATTTCCAAATACCGAAATGTATAAAGCACCTATACCTCCTAAAAGCCCAAGCCTGATACCATTTAGCTGGTATCCAAGAAGAAATGCACCCACAGTTGTTGCTGTCCAAGGCAATGCAGGCCAACTTAACCAATCATTTTCTTTTAGCCATGAGTCGCTTACAAATACATCTATTATTTTGTCTCCGCCTAATAAGAGTTCTCTTACGACAGTGATTAAAAAGAGCAAACCTTGTGAAACAGCTTTAGTGAATTCTCTAAAAGCAGCTTTTTCTTCGTACATTTCAAAGACTGGATCCCAAACCTTTAATGGGAACCACTCATATAAAGCATTAAAGATTACGTTATTAATTGCTAATGGAATTCCTTTAAGGACTGATGGGAGTCTCCATAAATAATTATTTTCACTTTGTGGGATAAGAAAGTAAAGAATAAGAAAAATAAATATAAGAATGCCAAATTGAGCTGGCTTAGAATTTCTTATAGTTTCTAAGTAGTTCTTATCCACCAAATAAAACTTTTATTACTTTTGAAGGGTTGATTGATCCAACTTCTGAACTATCTTTAGGATCTATAACTTTTATTATTTCTTTACTATTAAGAATTTTTTCAGCAACACTCTCTATAATGTCGTCTTTAGATACTTTTAAATTGTCTGAAGCATTTGTGTCCTTAGGGTCCATTATAGACTCTATTTTTAATACTTTTTCTCTAGGAACATCTTCTGTAAATTTTTTAACATAATCAGTTGCGGGGTTTAAAACAATATTACCCGGGGTATCTAATTGTTCAATAATTCCATCTTTCATAATTGCAATACGATCAGCTAATCTAAGAGCCTCATCAAAATCGTGTGTAACAAACATAATTGTTTTGTTAAGAACCCCTTGAAGTCTTAAAAATTCATCCTGCATTTCTTTTCGAATTAAAGGATCTAATGCAGAGAATGGTTCATCTAAAAACCAAATGTCTGGCTCAACTGCCAGTGATCTAGCTATTCCTACTCTTTGTTGCTGTCCACCAGATAACTCTCTTGGAAAGTAATTTTCTCTTCCTTTAAGCCCAACCAATTCGACCATTTCTAAAGCCTTGTACATACTATTTTCTGTACTGACTCCTTTTACCTGCAAGGGGAAGGCAATATTTTCAATGACTGTTTTATGAGGAAGTAGGGCAAAATTTTGAAAAACCATTCCCATTTTCTCTCTTCTAAGCTCAACTAATTGTTTGTTGTTCATTAAACAAATATCTTCACCGTCAACTAATATTTTACCTGCGGTTGCGTCAGTCAATCTTGAAATACATCTCAATAAGGTGGATTTTCCTGAGCCTGATAGGCCCATGACAACTAACATCTCTCCTTTTTCAACATCAAAAGAGGCATTATTTACACCCACTATACATCCTGCTTCTTGAAATTGTTTAGCATCCACAGACCCATTAGAGTCTGCTAATAGCTTGTTCGCATTGGCGCCAAAGATCTTGTAGACAGAATCGCAACTAATAGTTGGTGACATAAGATTAACCTATCAAAAAAAATTAAAACTAAAATCCTCCCATTTAAGGGAGGATTTTAAAAATATTTTATTACTTCATGAAGAGATCGATTTGATCTCTGTTATTAGCAATATATGCAGTAGCTGCCTCTGCGTGAGTCATACCACCGTTATCAACATAGTTAGCCATTTCACCAATGTTACCTGATGTAAATTCCATTTTTGTGTAGAATTTATATGCAGATGTATGAGTGATTGGGAACTTGATGTGTGCTGCTTTTTTTAACCAACCAATTGGTGAACCACAACCAGTTGTCTCAACAGAACCGCCGTCTTCAATTCTACAACCTTGGTAGAAAGGTGGGAATTCAATAAATACAAATCCCTCAGCATCAGTAAAGTTTGGTGTCCAGTTAAAGATCACTGTTCCTCTACCTTCTTTTTTTGCAGCTGCTAGTTCTGCCCATAGTGCATCAGCACTACCAGCAAACTTAACCATCCACTGGTCATCTAGGCCAAGACCTTTTAGTCTGTTAGGCATCACATCAGTGTGCCATTCATAAGGACCTTCTAACCATCTACCTTTACCTTCAGAGTCAGGTGTAGCAAAGTTAGCTTGACACTCAGGAGATTTTAAAGCTTCCCAATTTGGAAGACCTGGACATAAATTTTCATCAATAACCCATTGTGGAACACCCATATCTTCAAGAGTTGGAGCTAAGTGTGAACCAGCATCGATTAAACCACCTTTGTCCATAGCTTCATAAAATGGTTTAGCCATAGTTGACTGCCATGTTTCATGAGCAACGTGAAGCTCACCTACTCTGACAGCCTCATATCTTGTTGCTGACTCAGCAGGGACTAATTCAACATCATAACCAAGCTCTTCAAAAGCTTGTGCCATAACGTTAGCCATAACGATTTGGCTTGACCAGTTTAAAACTGGAATTCTAATCGGGTCTGCCGCTTTTGCTACAGTTGTAAAACCAGCAAACAGGACTAGAGCGTAAAATAATGAAATAAATTTTTTCATTTACTCCTCCTATATCTATTATAATAGTAGGAGTAATATAGGGCATAAGACAACAAGGTTGAAGCCTTAAAATCCATAATATGAAACAACTAGTCTTTAAAAAAAACCAAAAAATCAACAAAAAAATGATTTTTGTGAGTAAAGAAAATCTGTCGCATAATTACAGGCAAATCGATAAGTTTTCAGGTAATTCAAAGATTATAAGCGTAATAAAAGGTGATGGCTATGGGCACGGCCTTTTGGAATGTTGTAAAATATTAAAAACGAGTAAATGTAAAGATTTTTATGTTGCTAGGTTAGATGATGCTATCAAACTGAGAGAAAATTTTAAGAATATAAATATTTACCTGTTATCAGGTGTGATTTCAAACAATGATTTAAAAGAAATAATAAAATATAAAATAATTCCTATTATTAATAATGTCGATCAATTATCCTTATTAAAAAATTCACAAAAACTTAAGTACGTTTTGCATATTGATACTGGAATGAATCGTCTTGGATTGCAGTCAAGCGAACTTGAAAAGTATTCAAATTTAATCGATAAAAAAAATATTATTTTTTTAATGTCTCACCTATCTTCTGCAGATGATTTAAAAAAAAATGAGTCAAGTAAACAATTAAATAAACTTATTGACCTAAATAAAAATTATAATTTACCTTTAAGCATAGCTAATTCATCTGGAATTTTTTTAGGAAAACAATATCATTTAAATTATGTAAGACCTGGAAAAAGCCTATACGGAATTAATCCTTTCTATAAAAAAAGATTTAACTTAAGACAGGTTATGAGTATTTACTCACCTATATTACAAGTTCAAAATGTCAGAAAAGGGAATTCAATTGGCTACAGCCAAACTTATAAACTTAAAAGAGACTTAAAAGTTGCAACAATAGATTTTGGTTACTCTGATGGATTTCTTAGAAGCGGAAGTAATAAAGCATCTCTTTATATAGATAAATTTCAATGTAGAATTTTAGGAAGAGTTTCAATGGACTTGATCACGATTGATGTGTCGAAAGTTCCCAATAACAAATTGTATCTGGGCAAACCTGTCGAAATAATTGGAAGTAATCAACGATATGAGAGAATTGCATATGAAACTGGGACTAATGAACACGAGATTTTAATTTCTTTAGGCAGGAACTTAAGAAAAGTATATATATAAGTCATGTACGAAGCTCCAATTAAAGATTTAAATTTTGTAATTAAAAATCTTATAGATTTAGGCAAACTAAATAAAGTTAGTGATTATTCTGAATTTTCTGATGATTTAGTTGAAGCCGTTCTTGAAGAGGCAGGAAAAATAGCTTCTGAAGTGTTAGACCCTTGTAACCTTTCAGGAGACCATGAGGGCTCAAAAAGACTCGATACTGGTGAAGTCGTAACTCCTAAAGGCTACAAAGAGGCTTATGAGAGTTTAAGAGATGGTGGGTGGTTTGGCTTAGAGGCCAAAGAAAAATTTGGTGGTCAACAGATACCAGTAACTTTATCTGCCGCTGTTAATGAGATTTGGCATAGTTCTAATATGTCATTGGCGCTTTGCCACCTATTAACACAAGGTTTAATATATGCATTGCAAAAATCAGCATCAGAAGATCAAAAAAGCTTTTATATACCAAAATTAGCATCAGGTCATTGGACAGGTACGATGAATTTAACTGAACCACAATCGGGAACAGACCTGTCTACGATTAAAACTAAAGCTATTAAAGAAAATGGTCATTATAAAATCTATGGACAAAAAATTTATATTACCTATGGGGAACATGATTTATCTGAGAATATTATTCATTTGGTTTTAGCCAGAACACCTGAAGCGCCAGAGGGTAATAAAGGTATTTCTGTTTTTCTTGTACCTAAATTTATTCCAAATGATGACGGCAGTATCGGCAAAAAAAATGATGTAACCTGTTTGTCTATTGAAAAAAAACTTGGTGTTAAAGGTTCTCCTACTGCAGTTTTACAGTTTGGTGAACAGGATGGAGCTATTGGTTATTTGGTTGGAGAAGAAAATCAGGGTTTAAATATCATGTTCGAAATGATGAACCATGCAAGGTTCTCAGTTGGAGTACAAGGACTTGCTGTTTCTGAAAGAGCTTATCAACAATCTAAAATGTATGCCTTTGATAGAGTTCAAGGAGTTCCGATTGATGGTCAGAAAGGTGATCCTATTATTCATCACCCAGATGTGCTTCGATTATCCTCGACTATGAAATCAGAAATCGAAGCTATGAGAGCTCTTGCAATTTATGGAGCTTTTGCTTTGGATATGACTAAGTCAGAAGAGAGTGAATATTGGGAAACAAAATCATCTTTAATGATACCTATTATTAAAGGGTGGTTGACTGAAAGGTCACTTGAGATTACATCAAATGCTATTCAAATTCATGGTGGAATGGGTTTTATTGAAGAAACAGGAATCGCACAACATTATAGAGATGCTAGAATTCTCCCTATATACGAGGGCACCACTGCAATTCAAGCAAATGATTTAGTTTTTAGGAAGACGCTTCGAGACAATGGTAAAAGCATATTAGAATTAATTGATGAAATTAAAACTGATACAGAAGCATCTGCGAGTTCAGATCGATTAAAAGAGTTATGTAAAAAAATGGATAGTTCAATTGACACTGCAAAAAAAGTTGTTGAGCACATTGTTTCTTCATCTAATAATAAAAAAAGACCTGCTGTATCTAGTGTAAATTATTTAATGATGTTAGGTTATATTTTTGGAGGTTGGATGATGATTAAAACTGCTAAAAAATCACTTGAATTAAAAGATAAAGGTGAAATTGATAATGAATTTCTGGACGCAAAAATAGCTACATCAAGCATTTATGTATCAAGTATTTTGCCAAAAATTGATAGTTTAGCTTCCATTATTTTGCATGGTGATGAGGATGTTTTAGCTATGAAGCATCAATGGTTGTAATTTGGAAAAATTTAAAAATAAATTAAGTAATTTTTTTAGTTGGCTATCAAAGGCAGAATTAGTTGAGTTAGACTCAGTGGATACTAGCGAAGATCCAATCAGACCAGATATTGACAATGAATTTCGCACCTCGTATGGCCGCAAGATTTATGGATTAAAATCTAATGAAGATGTTGAAGGGTTCATTTGTCTAGCATTCTGTAACGATGTACCACAAACAATGAAAGAATTAGACTTAATGAGCAAAAATGCTTTTCATGAAAAAAACGCAAACATTGCTGTAGCCTATACTGTTTGGTCAAGAAAAAGAGGAGCAGGTAAACAAACTATTTTTACAACAAAAAAGCTTGTTAAAGATGAAATGAAAAATATAGATCGCTTTATCACACTCTCTCCTTTGACACCTATTGCAACACATTTTCATATAAAGCATGGTGCTAAATTAGTAAATATCAATGCAACTTCGCAAAACTTTGAATACGACTTTAATTAGGTCCCAGAGTAAATAGGTCCACCCCCACCCTCAGGAGTTACCCACTCAATATTTTGAGAAGGTTCTTTAATATCGCATGTCTTACAATGAATACAATTTTGAGAATTAATTTTTAAAATTTTTTTCTGGAGGTCATTATCAAATTCAACTTCATACACACCTGCGGGGCAATACCTTTGGGCAGGTTCGTCGTATTCTTCAATAGTAAAATTAGTTGACAGATCTTTATCATTAAGTAACAAATGGTTAGGTTGACCATCTGCGTGGTTAGTTCCTGATAGATAAACTGAGCTGGGTTTATCAAAAGTAATAACACCATCATATTTAGGATAAGTAATTTTTTTTGCTTTTTTAGCTGGGATCAAAGATTCATGATCAGCGTGCTTATGTTGAAGGGTAAAGGGAAGTTTACCTCCAAATATTTTTTGATCTAATCCAGTAAAAATCATTGCAGGTATCAGGCCCCATTGAAAACTGGGCTTTACATTTCTTGCTTTGTATAATTCTTCAAATACCCATGAGTTTTTAAATTTTGACTCATACTCTGACAGTTCTTTATTGCTATTTATGTGATCATTGATGACTTCTGCAGCAATTATTCCACTTTTCATTGCGGTATGTGATCCTTTAATTTTTGGCATATTTAGAGTGCCTGCATCACATCCTATCAATAATGCCCCTGGCATATGCATTTGTGGAAGGCTCTGCAATCCTCCCTCTATTAGAGCTCTTGCTCCATAAGAAATTCTTTTACCACCATCTAATAATTTTTTGATATCAGGGTGTGTTTTAAACTGTTGAAATTCATCATAAGGAGAAAGGTATGGGTTCTTATAATCCAAACCGATTACGTAACCTAGGTATATTTGATTATTTTCAGCATGATAACAAAAACTACCTCCATATGTATCACTTTCAAGAGGCCATCCCACACTATGTGAAACTTTACCAATTTGATGATTTTCAGAATTGATCTCCCAAATTTCTTTAAAGCCTATACCGTATTGTTGAGGAGATTTATTGTTGGAGTCTAAATTAAATTTTTTAAGGACCTCTTTTCCCAGGTGACCTCTACAACCCTCTGATAAAACTGTAACTTTACCTTTAATATTAATCCCAGGTTCATAATTATCTTTAGGTTTAAAATTTTTGTCTAAACCCATATCACCTGTTTGAACACCAATTACCTTTTGATCGTTATCATAAAGTAATTTACTAGCTGCAAATCCTGGAAAGATCTCCACTCCTAAGTTTTCGGCAAATTCACCTAACCATTTACAAAGATTAGATAAGCTAATTATGTAGTTTCCATGATTTTTTAAAACATTTGGTAAAAAAAAGTTTGGCACCTTCATACTTTTAGTTTTTGTATAAAATAAAAAATCTTCTGATGTTACTGATGTATTGATTGGACTATTAAGTTCTTTCCAATTTGGAATGAGTTCATCTAAAGCCTTAGTTTCAAAAACATTACCACTTAAAATATGAGCTCCGACTTCAGATGCTTTTTCTAGTACACAAATAGACATATTCGTATCGAGTTGTTTTAGTTTAATTGCTGTTGATAAACCAGCTGGACCAGCTCCAACTATTACTACATCGTAATTTAGTTCTTCTCTCTGCACTTCGCTCATAATGTTGATTATATATTAAATATTACGATTCTATCTGATTAAGTAGATCTAACTCTTTAATAATTTCAGGTATTGCTTGAAATAAATCAGAAGAAAGTCCGTAGTCAGCTATATTAAATATCGGTGCCTCTAAATCCTTATTAATAGCGACTATGACTTTACTTTCTTTCATACCCGCTAAATGCTGTATTGCACCGGATATACCTACGGCAATATAAAGCTCAGGAGCAACCATTTTACCAGTTTGACCAACTTGATATTCATTGCCAATGTAGCCTGAGTCAACAGCAGCCCTCGAAGCTCCAACAGCAGCATTAAGTTTATCAGCTAAATCATATAATAATTTAAAATTATCAGAGTTTTCAAGTCCTCTGCCACCAGATACAACTACCCGAGCATTACCCAATTCAGGTCTGTCACTCTTTGATACTTCTCTACTTACAAATGTTGTTTTAACCTCTGAGTCGATGAAAGAAATATTTTCTACAGCAGCATCACCCCCTGTTTCTTCACATTTTTCAAAAGAAGTGGGTCTGACAGTCATTAAATTAATTTTTTGATCAGTCTGAACATAAGAAATAGCGTTTCCCGCATAAATAGGTCTGATAAAAGTATCTTGGGACTCTATACCTATGATATCGCTTATTTGTGTGACATCTAACAGAGCAGATACTCTAGGTAGCAGATTTTTTCCAAATGTACTAGAAGGTGCTAAAATGTGTGAATAGTTTTCAGCTAAATTAGAAATTATAGGAGATGATAATTCTGGTATTTGATTTTCTAATTTCTCATGATCACAAATAATTACTTTTTTAACTAACTGTATTGATTTTGAACTTTTAGCAAGATCTTCAATTTTATTACCTAAAATTAAAAGATGAATATCTTCGCTTAATTTTTCGGCAGCACTAATAGTATTAAGAGTTGATGATTTTAAATTTTTGTTATCATGTTCCGCTACTACAAGTACAGACATTTAAATTACTTTTGCCTCGTATTTTAGTTTTTGAACCAATTCTTTAACATCATTGACCATAATACCTGCTTTTCTTTTTGGAGGCTCAATTACTTTTAAAGTTTTAATTTTTGATGATGTATCAATTCCAAGAGTGTCAATATCAATTGTCTCAAGAGGTTTTTTTTTAGCCTTCATTATATTTGGAAGAGAGGCAAACCTTGGTGTGTTTAATCTTAAATCACATGTTAAAACAGCTGGAAGTGAAGTTTCTAGGTTTTCAATACCTTCATCTATCTCCCTTGATATAAAAACTTTATTATTTTCAATTTTTAAATTTGAAATAAAACATCCTTGTGGCCAATTTAATAATGCAGATAAAATCTGACCTGTTTGATTTGAATCATCATCGATAGCTTGTTTACCCATTAAAACGAGATCTGGTTTTTCTTTATCAATTATTATTTTTAGTGTTTTAGCAACTGCTAATGGCTCTAATGTGTTTTGACTTTTGACCAATATAGACCTATCAATTCCCATAGCCATGGATGTTCTTAAAACATCTTGAGATTTATCATCTCCAATAGATACAGATATTATCTCATTCGCAAGACCCTGTTCCTTAAGCTTTACTGCCTCTTCAATGGCATTTTCATCTGGTGGATTAACAGACATTTTAACATTTTGTGTTTCTACTCCACTATTGTCGCTTTTTACTCTAATCTGCACTTTGTAATCAACAACCCTTTTGACAGCAACTAAAACTTTCATTTGAATTTCAATAAAATAAACTAAGTTAAACAACTTACAAGATCCAAAAACTATGACAAATATTAAGAAGAGGAAGATCTATAAAAATATTTATGAATTATTTATTAAATATACCAATAAACTTGATTTTAAGGAGATAAGAGAAAACTACATTTATAATGGAAATAGTGTCTCAGCTATTTGTTTTAACAAACAAGATCAAGTTTTTTATTTCATAAGACAGATGAGACCAAATTATTTTTTTAATAAATTTTCATCCTACCCTCTAGAAATAGTAGCAGGTGGGATTAAAAATAAAGAATCAAGTAGACAAGCTATTATGAGAGAAATCAAAGAGGAACTTGGAGTCAAACCTATTTCGGTAAAAAAGTTGGAGTCACTCATTATTGCTCCAGATATTTTAGAAGAAATTACTGATATATATCTTGCATACGTACCTAGAATTACAAACTTTAAAATTATAAATCCTAATGAGGGAGAATATATAAAGATAATCCCGATGAAAAAAAAACAAATTTTAGAAATTTTAAAAACAAATAAAACACAAAATATTGTTACAAAATACGCTTTTTTAAAAATAAAAGAGCTTAAGATTTAATCTTAATCATCTCTTTATCATAGATAGGATAAAGATGCACATTGCAGGGAACTTTTTTAGTAGCTATCTCTAATTCGTAATTACCATTTTCTACAAAGTTTTGATCAATAACATCTTTACTTCTTATGTACCCATAACCAATAGATTTGCCTATGGTGTATCCGTAACCCCCGCTTGATAACCAACCTACTTGTTTACCATCTCTAAATATAGTTTCTCTTCCTAAAAGTATTTGATTTGGATCATCACACGTAAAACCTGCAAAAATCTTTTTCAAACCTTTTGATTTTTGATTTAAAAGTGCTTTTTTTCCAATGAAATCTTTGTCAGAGTTAATTTTAGTTGCCCATCCTAATCCAGCCTCAAGAGGGGTATGGTCCGGCCCGATATCTGAACCCCAAGCTCTGTAGCCCTTTTCTAAACGACAACTCTCTATACATCGATATCCAGCATTAACTAGTCCAAATTGATTTCCATATTCCATTATCTTGGAATAAATTTCTGAGGAAAAATCTATTGGGAAATGAAGCTCCCAACCTAACTCACCCATGTAGGTTATTCTAATTGCATAAACATCTTTTGATGCAATTTTGATTTTTTTACATGTAGCAAATGGAAAATTATCATTTGATAAATCTGTATTTGTTAGCCCTTGAAGGATCTTTCTAGAATTTGGTCCCATTAATGAAAAAACTGAATTATCAAATGTTATATTTTTAACTTCTACTTCTAAATTATTTGGAATATTTGAAATTATCCAATCATAGTCATGGGTCATAAAACCTGTTCCAGTTATAATATAAAAGGTATTTTTATCTATAACTGTTATTGTTAAATCACATTCAATTCCACCATCGTCATTCAACATTTGGGTATAGATGGTCGAACCGATTGGTCTATCAATTTTATTTGCACATAAATACTCTAAAGCTTGTAGTGAGTCTTTACCTGATACAATAAACTTAGCGAAAGATGTTTGATCAATCAGAACAGCACTCTCTCTTGCGGCCTTTACTTCATTTCCAACAAATTCAAACCAATTTTGTTTGTCAAAGGAATAAATATCCCGAGGCTCACTTCCTTTTGGTGCAAACCAATTAGGTCTCTCCCAACCCATTTTTTCACCAAAGCATGCATTTGAGTTTTTAAGTTTTTCATAAATTGGAGATTTTTTAAAATCTCTCACTGAGGAGTTTTCCTCAAAAGGCCATGCCATAGTGTAATGTTTAGCATAAGCCTCATAAGTTCTTTTTCTTACCCACTCCAAATCTTGATGGGGTTTTCCAAATCTTCTTATATCAACTGGCCATAAATCGTAAGGTGGTCTTCCATTAGCTACCCATTCTGCAAGTGCCATACCCGCTCCACCTCCAGCAGCTATACCATATGCGTTGAAACCTGCGCCAACATAAAAGTTTTTCAATTCAGGACTCTCTCCTAAAATAAAGTTTCCATCTGGAGTAAAACTCTCAGGTCCATTTATTAATTCTTTGACCCCAGCAGTTTCAAGACTAGGGACTCTTCCAAGAGCATTATTCATTATTTGTTCAAAATGATCGTAATTTGAGTCTAAAAGTGAAAAATGAAAATCCTCTGGGACTGATTTTTCAGCCCATGATAAAGGGTTTGGTTCATACCCTCCCATTGCAAGGCCCCCAACTTCCTCTTTAAAATAAATTAACCTGTCAGGATCTCTTAAAGTAGGAAGGTCTGATTTAACACCCTCTATTTTTTCAGTAACCAAATATTGATGTTGAAAAGATACTAAAGGGACATTAACTCCAACATCTTGTGCAAACTGTCTGGTCCACTGACCACAACAACAAACAATTTTTTCACACTTTACTTTACCTTTAGATGTTTCAATACCTTCAATTACACCATTATTTATAATTACCTTTGATACTCTAGTTTCCTCAAATATTTTTGCTCCTTTGTTTCTAGCTCCTTTAGCCAATGCTTGTGAAATATCTGTCGGATTTGCTTGTCCATCTGTAGGAAGGAAGGCTGCTCCATAAACATCATCTATATTCATGATTGGCCATAAATCTTGAGCCTCTTTTGGAGTAAGTAGTTCCATCTCCAAACCAAATGAATGAGCTGTAGTAGTTTGTCTTAAAACCTCCTGCCATCTCTCTTTATTACAAGCTAGTCTTAATCCACCATTCATCTTCCATCCTGTTCCTAATCCTGTTTCTTTTTCAAGCTTGTCATAAAGATCAACAGAATATCCTAATAATTGAGTAATATTTGCATTTGTTCTTAATTGGCCAACTAGTCCAGCAGCATGCCATGTACTACCAGATGTTAATTTACCACTTTCAATAAGTACAACTTCATGTCCTAAATCAGCTAAGTGATATGCAGTAGAGCAACCCACTATACCACCCCCAATTACTACAATTTTTGAACTATCTATCATTATAGTTTATCAAATGATTCCTCAAATTTTTTGAGATTATCTGAAGTATACTCAGCATAATTAAATTCTATCTTAGAAGTGATCTCAGAGACCATACTCCACATTGTCTCTCTTAATAAACTAGCAGTTTTCATTGCGTTATATTTAATTATTAAATCTTTTGATGGTTTTTCTTTAAAATACATTTCTAAAACTTCATTTTCTAGATTTTCATCTAAATCATTATTAGAAGATAAACCTCCTATATCAAACAAAGGATCATTAAAACCACCATATTCCCAATCTACTACCCATATTTTTGAACCATCATCAAGAAAATTTGCAGCCAATAAATCATTATGACCAAATACAATTTCTCTTGGAGAGGAGAGTTTTTCTAACTTTTCTGCTTTTTTTAACAAACTTGGAATTAATGAAATGTGAGAGCTATTATTATTTAATAAGTAATTTGAGTAGTACTTTATGACATAAAAAACCCAGAAAATTTGAGGCTGACCTGATAACTTGTTAGGTATTTCATCATGAATTTTTCTTATGATCGGAACAATTTTATTTAAATTTTCTCTTACAGTTTTTGGTTCAAGAGTTTTACTTTCAATGAATTCTAAGACCAATACTCCAGGTTCATTATAAATTAATTTTGGAGACACCCCTATTTGATAAGCTGCTTCACTAACAATAATTTCGTTTGATCGATAAACTAGATGTTCTGGTATATCTGAACCTAGTCTAACAACTGATTTAGAACCAGAGTCTGATACTAGGAAATTAAGATTTGTAATTCCTCCCGCTAAAGGTTCAATATTTTCAAGATTTTTCCATATTGGAAGACTCTTGATTTTATTTTCAAATCCCATTTGATTAAAACATACTGATCTTTGAATTATTTTCTACGGATAAAATCCAAAAACATTGTGAAATTTTTTATAGAATTTTTTTTAAAAGCTATAATAATCTAGATATTTATTTAGGAGGTAGTATGGATCTAATACAGAGACTCAATGAAAGACCTATTTTGTGTGCAGAAGGCTATCTTTTTGCAATGGAGAGAAGAGGATATTTACAGGCAGGAACTTACGTTCCTGAGGTTGTTCTTGATAATCCTGAAGTAGTAACTCAACTTCATAGAGAGTTTATTAGAGCTGGTAGTGATGTTGTTCAAGCATTTACTTATTACGGTCACAGAGAAAAGTTGCGTTTGATTGGAAAGGAAGAATTATTAGAACCTCTTCAAAAAAACGCATTAGAAATTGCAAAAAATGCTGCAGCTGAGTTTCCCCAGTTAGATTTAATGATAGCTGGTAATGTAGCTAATACTAATATTTATGACCCTGATGACAAACAATCTCACATTGATTGTCAAAAAATGTTTGAAGAACAAATAGCTTGGGCAAAAGAAGCTAATGTTGATTTTGTTATTGCTGAAACAATTAATTGGACTGGAGAAGCTAAATTAGCATTAAAGGAAATTAAAAATGCAGGTTTAATAGCTGTCGTAAATCTTGCTATACCTAAAGGTGACAAAACAAGAGAAGGCCATAGTGCTGCAGAGGCCTGTAAAATTTTGGAAGACCATGGTGCTGATGTAGTTGGCCTTAACTGTTATCGTGGTCCTGAAATGACAATGAAACTGCTGCCAAGCATTAGAGAAAAAGTCTCATGCCATGTGGCTGCATTACCTGTTCCATATAGAACAACTGAAGAATTCCCAACACACATGTATATAGAGGATCCAAATTGTAATTGTTTAGATGGTAATGTTTCTCACATTGCTCTTGATGGATTAACATGTAACAGGTTTGAAATGGCTGAATTCACCAAACAATGTATGGACATCAATGTAAATTTTATTGGTATTTGTTGCGGTGCCGACCCTCATCATGTAAGAGAAATGGCAGTTGCTATGGGTAGAAAACCAATTTCTTATAAATATTACCCTGATATGAGCAAACATTTTTCTCATGGCACAGAAAGCAGTCTTAAGGACATTAACAAAACTAACGAATGGCTTAAATAGTTAAGTAAGACTTATAAAAAATAAATTTTAGATGAGTATATGGGGAAAACTTTTAGCTGGGACTTTTGGTTTTGCTCTTGGGGGGCCAATCGGAGCTATGTTAGGTGTAATAGCGGGTCACAGTGTAGATCGTATTCGAAACCAAAAATCTGACTCTAATATAGCCTCTAATTCACCACAAGAAATTATAACGATAGGTATAATTATTTTAGCAGCTAAACTGGCTAAAGCAGATGGTCAAGTTACAACTGATGAAATAAGCGCCTTTAAAGAAAAATTTAAAATACCTCCTGATTTTCAAAGCGATGTTAGCAAAATATTTAATGAAGCTAAAAAAAACTCTGATGATTATCATCAATATGCTCAACAAATAGGAATGTTATTTCGTGGACAGCCTCAAGTTTTGGAGCAAATTTTAAACTTACTTTTTTATATCGCAGAGGCTGATGGTGAAATCAGCGACTCAGAGATAGTATTTATTCAAAATTGTTCTGATTATTTTGGACTAAATAAAGCTCAATATGAAAGCATAAAAACTATGTGGCTGGATAAACAAATTGATCCATACAAAATTTTAGGAGTTGAGAAAAGTTTTTCTGATGGTGAAATTAGAAAGAGATGGATACAGCTAAGCAAAGAGTTACACCCTGACCAATTAAGGGCACAGGGTGTTCCTCAAGAATTAATCATTAAATCTGAAGACAGACTATCCGAGATAAATCAAGCCTACGATAAAATAAAAAGTATTCGCAAAATCAATTAAACTTTTTTTAACTGATCTGCTTTGGATTTGCCTTTGTCTTCAACAACTTCAAATTCGACTTTGTCGCCTTCATCGAGGCGGTCTAAACCTGCTTGTTGAACAGCTGTGATGTGGACAAAGATATCTTTATCTTCTCCATCAGGGGCAATAAACCCATATCCTTTTTTTGGGTTAAACCATTTCACTGTTCCTGTAGCCATTTATAGTCCTTTCTTAATCTTAAGTAGTAAATATTTAGCGTATCCAAACATAGTTAAAAATTTTATGAGATTTTTTTAATTAGTATTCAAATAGTAAGCCTAAATATTGTTAAACTTTTTATAGCAATTTTTCTAAATTTAAAGTTAAAAATGGTAAACCGGGCCGCTACCTTTACCAATTTTATACAAACTTCCTTTAATTATGGCTCTTTTTATATAATTTCTTGATTTTTTGACAGAATTTAAAATATCTTCACCTAAAGCTAAATTCGAAGCAATTGCTGACGATAAAGTACACCCAGTTCCATGTGTGTTTTTACTTTTAATGATACCAGACTCAAAAAAATGAATTTTTTTATTTTTTTTAATAAATAGACAGTCGAATATTTTTCCATTTTTGATTAGACCTTTGATCAGTATATTCTTAGCACCAATTTTTTCTAAAATTTGAATTGCATTAATCATATCATCTTTACTATTAATCTTGGTATTTGTAAGAATTTCTGCCTCCTTCAAATTAGGAGTAATTATCATAGATTTTGTTATAAGGTTTTTAGTTAAACTTGATATAGCGCTTTTCTTTAAGAGTAAATAACCAGATGTTGAAACCATAACAGGGTCTAAAACAACTTTAGATATTTTATAGTTGTCAATAAATTTTGAAATTTCTTGAATAATTTTTTTATCACTTAACATACCAATCTTTATTGAGTCTGGTTTAATATCACTACACGTCGTATTAAGTTGTTCTCTTATAAACTTTGGGGTTGTGTTAAAAATACTTTTTACCTCTTGAGTATTTTGTGCAGTTAAAGCAGTAATTACAGACATCGCATAACATTTAAAGTATGTTATAGTTTTAATATCAGCTTGGATACCTGCCCCTCCTGATGAGTCAGAACCTGCAATTGTTAATACAGTTTTATATCTTTTCATAACTTGAAATAATTTTACTTACATCCATACAATTCTTCTTAATATTACCTTTTAATAAAGAGGATATCATAGCAACTCCATGGATTTTTAGTTTTAGTATACTATTTACATCACTTATATTGATTCCTCCTATTGCTATTAAAGGAATTTTTGTAGCTTTAGCACAAATTTTAAGCCCGCTTAAACCAAAATAATTTTTCATTTCTTTTTTTGTATTTGACGAGAAGGCTGAAACACCTATGTAGTCAACTCCCTTTAACTTTTTTACCTTTATGAATTCATTTTTATTACTTGCTGAAACTCCTATTATAGCTTTTCTTCCCAATAATTTTCTAGCTTGATTATAGGGTAAATCATCCATACCAACATGTGCACCATGAGCATTTATAGATTTTGCAATATCCACACGATCATTGACAATGAGGGTTTTTTTAAATTTAACACAATCTTTTTTTAAATCTTTTCCTAAGTTGTATAAATCAATTGTTTTTAAATTTTTAAACCTTAATTGAATACAATCGACCTTACTCTCAAATATTATTTTCAAATAATTATCCAACTTACTTAATGGTGTAAGTTTATCGTCAGTAACAAAACAAAATTTAAACACTAGTAATTTTTAAATTATCTAAAATTTCTTTTTCTGTAATATCATTTAATTTGTTCAAGAAATTTACTTGAAAATCTCCTGGCCCCTCTGATTTTGATGCTGCGAGTTCTCCTGCGATTGAAAAAATAGCCGCTGAGCTTATCGCAGATTTGTATAAACTTTCACCTACAGCAGCAAATGCTCCTACTATGCACGATAAAGAGCAACCGATAGCTGTAACCTTCGTCATTACACTTGATCCATTTGAAATTTTAGTGACATTATCTTCATAAATAATGAAGTCATCTCTACCGCTTATAAATACAACACAATTATTCTCGTTAGATAAAATTTTTCCAGACTCAATAGCTGCGTGACTTTCAATTGATGAGTCAACTCCCTTTGAAGATATTTTATTTTGATCTACTAGTGATTGAATTTCAGATGCGTTTCCTCTAATAATTAATTTTTTAGAGCTTTTAATAATGTCAAGAGAAGTTTGAGTTCTTAACTTACTCGCACCTGAACCCACAGGGTCTAATATGATTGGTTTTTCTTGTTGAACATAATATTTAGAAGCCTCTAAAAAGCTAGGCCTCCAATTATCGTCTAACGTTCCAATATTATTAACAAGACAAGACGATATAGCAGCTATTTCTTTAAGTTCATTTGTTGCATGAGACATCAAAGGAGATGCTCCGATAGAGAGAAGAATATTAGCGTTTATGTTCATTGCCACGTAATTTGTAATACAATGTACAAGCGCTCCTTTATCTCTTAAGTTTTTTAAATCATTATAAATATGTTCCATTATATACCTTTCCTTTTCATCAAAAGTGTCAATATTGTTGAAAATAGAATTGGCACTAAAAATGATGAGAATAATTTATAGTTATTAATAAATGTGAAATTAATATTTAGAAAATCGCTCATTATATTTTTGCTGAATGAGGGATCAGGAAATATTAATACTCCCAGTAGTAAGCTCAAAAAAGAGATTATATATATTTGTTTTGTAGAGATATTAAAACCAAATAATCCCAACAGAAAAGGTAAAACTAAGCAACAACAAATTAAATCAGCAATTAAGAAGACGTACAAAACATTGTAACCTTGCGAGGATAGTATGAAAACTGCCACCAAGAAAACAATAATAAAGTATAAGTTTGAAGAGGATTTTAAGGAGTAACTTGTGCTTAGGGTGACAATCTGAGAATTTATAGCATTTATTAATGTATCAATACTACTCAATACAAGAGAAGCAGCTAATATTACAAAAATGTATTTTATAAATGAAGTCTCGAGTAAACCGAAAAGTTTCACAAATGTTAAATCAGGATCATCCATTGCGTAAAGTGAGATTGAAACTAGTCCAGAGTATCCAATGAAATAAACAATTATAAATATAATTAAAGCAGATATAACTAAGCCAATACTAAGCGTTTTATTATCTTTAGCAGCATAAATTCTTTGCCAATTACCATGGTGAAAAAGATTTGTAAATGTAACTGCTACTAAAAAAGTCAAACCTGTTATCCATAGGAATTGATTATTAAAATCAAATAAATGTGCATTTTCGATCATAAATGAAGAGTTATCTGAAAAGTCTTGGAATGGAATTTTAAAAACTAAAAACAAACAAATTCCTATAATGAATATGAATTGAATTAAATCGGTGAATATTGTTGCCGACAACCCCCCAATTAGAACGTACGATAAAGCAATTAATATAATTATCATTGAAGAAATCCAATAAGGTGTATCATTTAAAAAATTAAAGAACTTTGAGATAGCTGTAATTTCAGCTATTAAGAAAACTGTCATATAAACTAACGAAACTATTATAACAAAGTGGGATAAGTACTTACCAAACCGATTTTCGATACAATCGTGAAAGCCTGTTGAGTTTGGAAAAACCTTTCTTACATATTTTCCTATAAAGATGAATAAAACTAAAGGCATCGCAGCTCCAAGAGCATAACCAATCACATTACCCATTCCACCCCAAGTAGCTGCTGCAGCAGGCGAAAATATTATCCAAAAACCCAATGCAGAAGATACAAAAGAAGATATTGAAAAAAATAAATTATATTTATTTTTAATAACGAATTTATCATCTGACAATTCATTTTTTTTCAAAAAAAAGAATGATGCAGTAAAAATTAATCCAAATAAAATTAAAAAAATAATTTCCATCTAATTTGCTCTTATTTTAAAAGTATTTAAGGGAAACTTCCTACGCCAGAATTACCTGGATCAGGTTCGAGGGTTAAGTATTACCTTTCTCAGCCTTTCAGCACCCCTTAAAAGTTAATATTATCAAACTAACTAAAATAAATCAATTATCTTTACTAAAAACAAATTTAATATTAAAAACATCACATGAAAATAATTGAAAACTTCTCTGACTCTAAAGCAATATCTAGTAATTCTGAAGACTTCATAAAATTATATAAACCTAGTACGGGTGAGGAATATGCGCATGTTCCAAAAACAACAAGAGATGAGTTTGAAAAAATTATCAATAAAATGAAATTAGCACAGCCTTTATGGGCTAATACACCCATTACGAAAAGAAGTGAAATTTTATTTAAATTTAAAAATTTAATTGAAAAAAATTTTGATTTAATAGCAAAAATAATATCTGAAGAACATGGTAAGGTTTTTTCTGATGCTAAAGGATCTTTGCAGAGAGGTCTTGAAGTAGTTGACTTTGCATGCGGTATTCCTCATTTATTGAAAGGAAATCACTCAATTAACGTTGGAACAAACGTAGATTTGTTTGATATTAAGCAGCCTTTGGGAATTTGTGCTGGTATTACACCATTTAATTTCCCAGCTATGGTTCCAATGTGGATGTTTCCATTATCTATAGCATGTGGAAATGCCTTTATGCTGAAACCCTCTGAGAAAGTTCCTCAATGCTCATTAAAACTTGCAGAATTAATGAGTGAAGCTGGTCTACCTGATAACGTCCTCACGGTCGTAAATGGCGATAAAAATATTGTAGATCTAATACTTCAGTGTGAAGATATTTCTTCAGTAAGTTTTGTTGGCTCAACACCTGTTGCTAAGTACATTTACACCGAGTGTTCAAAAACAAATAAAAGAGTTCAAGCTCTTGGTGGTGCTAAAAACCATATGCTTATAATGGAAGACGCGAATTTAGAGGATGCAGTAAATGGACTAATTGGAGCAGCTTTTGGATCTGCTGGTGAACGTTGTATGGCAACATCAGTTGCTATGCCAGTTGGAAATATTCAAAAACCATTTATGGATTTACTAAAGGAGAAGGCAAGTAAAATCAAAGTTGGGGAGTCTTTAGACCCACAAAGTGAAATGGGACCTCTCATTACAAAGGAACACAAACAAAAAGTTCTATCATATATTGAAAAAGGTGTTCAAGAGGGTGCAAAATTAGAGTTAGATGGAAGAGGAATTAGTCTTCAAGGTTATGAAAATGGTAACTTTGTTGGTCCTACAATATTTAATAATGTTACTGATGGTATGACTATATACAAAGAAGAGATTTTTGGCCCTGTTTTATCTGTCCTTAATATGAATAATTTTGAAGAGGCCATAAAGCTGATTAATAAACATCAGTTTGGCAATGGCACTTCTATTTATACATCAAGTGGTTCATTAGCGAGAAATTTTATGAAAAATGTCCAAATAGGAATGGTTGGGATAAACATTCCTATTCCAGTTCCAATGTCTTTTTATACTTTTGGTGGCTGGAAAGGTTCAATATTTGGTGGTCATGGAATGCACGGAGAAGAAGGGATTAATTTTTATACCAAACGTAAGACAATAACATCGAGATGGCCAGATGATGTCGCAGGGGCTTCACTCAACATGCCAACTATGAAATAATGAATTATGGACAAATTTAAAGACAGACAAAAAGCCTTTGAAGCAGAGCAAAGCCAAAAAGAGCAAACAGAATTTGAAAAAAGAAATTCAAGAAACAAAATCTTTGCTCAATACATTTTAGATGATATTGGACAATCCGATAATTCAGAATTACTGAGAGAAATAATATTATCTGATCTTGAGGAACCAGGAGATGAAGACATAATACGTAAAGCCTTAGATGTATTAGCTCAAAATAACGGTAGTCTGACTAGAGAAGATCTAGTAAAAAAACTCTCAGAAATATAATCTACCAAGACCCATTATTTTGCATACTGGCCCAAGGCTCTCTTATTTCAAGACCCTCACCTTTTTGAAGTAACTCTATTGATATGCCGTCTGGTGATTTTATGAAAGCCATATATCCATCTCTAGGAGGCCTGTTTATCACAACATCCTTTTTTATCAGATTTTCACAAACTTGATAAATATTATCTACTCTAAAAGCTAGGTGACCAAAATTTCTGCCACCTTTGTATTCTTCTTTGTCCCAATTGTAAGTTAATTCTAAAAGAGGTTTCTTTTTACTGTCAGCAGTGTCTTTATCATCAGGGGCACAAAGAAAAATTAAAGTAAATCGACCCTTTTCACTCTCTTTTCTCGAGTATTCAATTAGTCCTAATTTATTACAATAAAAGTCAAGTGATTGCTCAATATCACTTACTCGAACCATTGTGTGCAAATATTCCATTAAGATTAAATATCAAAAAATTTTAAATCTGTCTAAAAATTTCTAAAATTGCTTATTGCTTCCAAGGACTATTTTTTTTCGAAGGACAGTTTCACGATAAAAAATATATCCGACTGAAAGTAAAATTAATGGACCTCCTAGTAGCACCTCTTTCGAGAGAAACTCACCAAAAAAAATATAACCGATGACAAATGCCCAAACAACAGAAGTGAAGTCTAAAGGAGCAAGAACAGAGGCTTCTGCTAATTGAAAAGATTTTGTAAGACAAAATTGAGCAGTAAACCCTAAAAAACCCGAAGCAATTAGAAAAACTAAGTCTAAATTATTTGGCCATATCCAATCATCACTATAGAAAAATAAACTTGAAACTGTTCCAAATAAAGTAAAGGCCCATACCGTTAAAATATTATTATTAGTTATTAATATTTTTTTTAGAATTATCACTGCCATTGACAAAAAAATACTAGCTAAAAGTGGTAAAACAGAATAGTTGTTTAATAAATTCACGTCCGGTTTCAAAATAATTACTACCCCTATAAAACCAATAATAATTGCAATTACCCTCCTATATCCAATTTTTTCACCCAGAAAAAAAATTGATAATATAGATATAAAAAAAACAGATGAAAAACTGATTGTTTGCATTTCGATCAGCGGAACATATCTAAGAGATATGAAGAAAAGACTCATAGCTGAAATTCCTACTAAACCTCTAAAAAAATGAAGTTTATAATTGTTAATAGAAGATATTTTTAGATTTAAATAATAAATGACAACTATCAATGGAATAAGAGCAAATAGATTTCTGAAAAAAACTACCTCAAATAATGGTAAGTTGTCGCCTGTTGCTTTTATACATACACTCATTAAAACAAAAAAAAGGACGGACAAAGACTTGTAGATAAATGCTGACATGTGGTTAATCTAAATATATTAAATATGAATGAATTTACTAATAGTTAATGGATATGACAAAAACGGATGGGGTAAACTAGCTAAATATGGATTACAACCAATATGTGAGTTTTACAGAGACCAACTAAAAATAATTAATTCAAAAATAAAAACTACATTCATTTATCCATCTATGAACTTAGATGAAAATTATGATGAAAGTTTCATCAAATCATTTACCGGCATTGTGTGGACAGGTTCAAGTCTCAATATTTATGATAATACAAGAGAAATTAAAAACCAAATTTCTCTCATGAAAAAGTTATCAAAGTTAAAAGTAAATATGTTTGGTAGTTGTTGGGGTATGCAACTTTTTACTGTTGCAAATGGCGGCGCAGTTAAAAAAAATCCTAAAGGTAGAGAAATTGGAATAGCCTATAATATAAATATTAATAAATATGGTGCGCATCATCCAATGTACAAAGATAAGCCCTTGATATTTGATGCTTTTGCTTCTCATATTGACCATATATCCCAAAAGCCAAATAGCTCTAATGTTCTTTCAGACAATCATTACTCAATTCAGTCTCTTGTAAGCAATAAATTTTGGGGTACCCAATATCATCCTGAATTTAATTTTAAATACACAGGACAAATTTTAAATGCAAGAAAAAATATTTTACTCAAAGAAAAACTGTTTAGTAAAAATCAAATACAAGGGTTAATCAAAGACTTTAAAAGACCTAATAACAAGAGTTATAGTCAATCTTTGTTAAAAGATACGTTAAGACACAAAGAATTAAAAAATTGGCTAAGTTATTTAAGAAAGAATTAATATAATTCTTTAAATTCTTTTAGATTATTACAAACTGAAAATAAATCTTTAAAGTTTTTATAAGCAAATTTGGAGTTCATTACTTTCTTATATTGATTAATTATATCAGACCAATAATTATTATAATTAAACAAAATACATTTTTTACCCTTTATAACACCCAATTGAAGAGCGCTGATTACTAAACTAATTTCTTCTATTGTTCCCCCACCCCCGGGTAAAGCGACAAAACTATCTGACAATTGTAAAAACTTTTTTTTTCTTTGCTCCATTGTTTTCGTAACATATATTTTGTTGATTTTTGTGTGAATTTTCTCACGCTTATCTAAAAAAGATGGGATGATACCAGTTACATGGGCGTTATATTTTAATGCTGTCTTAGCAACAACACCCATTAATCCATTTTCTCCACCTCCATAAACAATGTCATAATCATTTTGTGCTAGATATTTTGTAACTGTTATAGCTAAATCTTTAAAATTTTTGTTTGATCCAAACATAGATCCGCAAAATACGGCAACTTTATGTTTAGAATTTTTTAATTTCATATAGATTTACTGTACAACAATATTGAAAAAAATGACTAAAAAAAATAACATTGAAGAGCTTAAAAAAGTAAGAAAGAAAATTGATAATATTGATAACAAGATTATTGAACTGATTGGTGATAGATTTAAAGAAATACACAAAGTCACTAAATTAAAGGAAAATAGAGAAGAAATAATTGATCACGAAAGAATTACTCATATTTTAAAGTCTGTTCAATCAAAAGCAAAAAAAAATAAAATTGACGCTGAAATAATTGTTAGAATTTGGCAAATTTTTATACAAGAAGCTATTAAACTAGAGTCTGCAAAAATAAAAAAATAATCACACCAAAACGATTACTAACATTATAAATAAAATTGATATTAGAATTGTGCCTGCAAAACTAGGTGTTGTAACTTTAATGTAGGATAAATTACTAAATTTATAAGATTTACTTAATACTTGTTTAAAAGATAAACCTAAATTTTTATATAAACTATCTGTTAATAAACCTATTTTTTTAAATAAGGGTTTACCAATACCAGGTAACATTTTTCTGTAAAACCAATCAGAATTTAAAACAGTTGATCTAATCTCGGAGGGATAAAGTTTAAATTTAACTAAAAATAAAAATGCAATAATTGCAAAAACTAAAAGTTGTAGCTGACTTATTACATGGTCTAAAGTATAGGGCTGATACTCAACTGCGTATGGAAGTATTTGATACAAATATTTTGGGAATACACCTATAGCAATACATAAAAAAGCAGCGATTCCCATTGCAATGAGCATATTAATTGGAGCCTCTTTAACTTTATTCTTCCTCTCGTGTGCAAAAAAAGCAAAGTAAGGTATCTTTATCCCTGAGTGCTCCAAAACACCTGCGGATGCAAAGAATAAAATAAAGTAAATTAAAACCATTCCCATACCTCCAAGCGAGGACATTATTAAAGATTTGGCGACAAATCCGCTGAACAACGGAAATGCAGAAATAGACATGGCCCCTATAATGCAAAATATTGTTGTGAATGGCATGTATTTGTAAAGGCCACCTAATTCAGAAGCTTTTGTTGTTCCAGCTCTGTATAAAACAGCACCCATACTCATAAACAAAAGAGCTTTATAAATTATATGAACGAACGCATGCGCTACCGTTCCATTAAGAGAAAGTTCTGTCCCAATACCAATACCAACAACCATAAAGCCTAATTGGTTATTAAGACTAAATGACAAAACTCTTCTTAAATCATTTTCTATGACTGCAAAAAATACAGGAAAAGCTGTCATTATAGCACCTATCCAAATCAGTGAGTCAGTGCCTGGAAAAGTTCTAGCTAAAGCATAAATTGCCAATTTTGTTGTAAAAGCAGAAAGTGCCACTGTGCCAGTAACCGAAGACTCAGGGTAAGAGTCTTGTAGCCAACCATTTAAAAGAGGAAATGCAGCCTTAATTCCAAAAGCAATAAATATAAAAATTCCAAAATTTGTTTTTAAATCTAGAACAGCTAAATTATGGTTTCCTGTTTGATATAGCATTAAACATGCGCCAATTAAAAGTAATACACCTGAAGAAACTTGAATGATCAAATATCTCATAGCTGCATCTTTTGCTACATTTGTATTTCCAGCAAAAACTATAAAGACTGAAGTAAGAGCTGTTGCTTCCCACCAAATAAATAAACTAAAAAAATCTCCTGCGTGGAGAGCACCAATAGCAGAGCCTGCATAAGCTAGTGTCGCCATGTGCTCCATTAAATTTTTACTGTGCCAGCTAAAAATTATTACAAGTATAGCTGCAATATGAAAAATAATAGCAAATGGAAGAGTTAAACTATCTGATTGATATAATATTAAATTTAAACCAAGTATGTCCCACTCTAAAAAAGTTCCATAACCATTAAATAAAGATAAAGCTGATAAACCCACCGATAATAACATCGCAGGATGTCTAAAGTATTGAGGAATGGTTGGCAATAAGAATGAAGTAATTATCATAATTAAACCGGGAACAAAACTACTGATCATAATAATCCTCCTTCCTCATTAAGAATTTCCTCAGCCACTTTCCTAACATGACTATAAAAACAAAACTTACAAAACCGAAAAATGCTGGGAAGCCATATATCTCGGCAAAGGAAAAGTATTCATGTCTGTGAAAAGTAAAGTCTAAAAGAATTAAAAGTGCTCCGATTATAAGTATGTACTTTGTAAAGCTTTTACCCATACTCTTTAAATCATTTTTTTTCATTTAATTCACTATTACTCCACTAATATTATTCAAAAAATAGTTTGCATAAAAAAAGAAAACTAAACAGCCTAAGCCTGTAATTAATGGTGGCCAAACAGTTAAAGGGGCTTTAATTAATTTTATTTCTTTCTTAGAGTTTTGGGTGAAGCCTATTACTACAGGCTGTAAAAGATAATAAATATTTAGCAATGAGGAAATACCTAAAATTATTGCAACGATTATAAATTCTCTCTCAATAGAGCCCATGATTAAATAAAATTTACTCCAAGAACCAATAAAGGGAGGAACCCCAATGATAGAAAGAGCCCCTAAAGTGTAGGCAAAAAATATTAACGGTAATTTGTAGCCCATACCTTTTAGGTCACTTACCTTTTTAATATGGGCAGTTACATAAATAGCACCTGCACAGAAGAATAGAGTTATCTTACCTAAAGCATGAGTTATAATATGAAAAGATGCCCCTTTTAGAGCTAAAGATGAAGCCAAAGCTGCTCCCAAAATAATATAGGAAAGTTGACTTATAGTAGAATAAGCTAATCTCGCTTTTAAATCATCTTTTGTTATCGCTATGATACTAGAAGCCATTATAGTGAAACATGCTAACCAGACTAACCAGTCAGAGCTTTTTGTTTGAAGTAAAAAGTCTGGACCAACAATATAAACAACGACCACGAGAAAGCTAAATACACCAGCTTTTACTACAGCAACGGCGTGGAGTAATGCAGAAACTGGTGTTGGCGCCACCATTGCAGCAGGCAACCAACGATGAATAGGCATAATTGCTGCTTTACCTATACCAAACACAAGCATAGCTATTAGAAAAGATAGGTACTCTGCTGGGAATTTATTCATAAGTATTCCCCCATCTTGAAAATCTAAAGTCCCTGTTTTAAGCCAAATCCAAAATATAGCTGGTAAGAAAAATATTAAAGAGGTACCCACTAAAATCGACAAATAGAGCCTTCCTGCAGATTGCGACTCAGCGTTTTGCTTATGTCCAACTAAAGGGAAAGTTGAAAAAGTTAATATTTCATAAAAAATAAATAAGACTAGAAGATTTCCAGACCAAGCTATTGCCAATGCAGCATGGATTGCGATTGAATAAAAAATTACAAATCTTGTTTGATTTTTTTCACCAGCACCCCTCATATAACCAATAGTGTAGATAGATGCCAGTATCCATAATGAAGATGCCACTAAACTAAAAATAGATCCAAGAGCTGATACTTTAAAAGCAAAATCTACCCCATCAAAAAGTGTAAAAAAAGTTATTTGATATAACTCATTATTTTGTATTCCATGAAAAATTTTTAAACTGATTACAAAGGTTATGAGACCTCCAATTATACCAAAAGAGTCTCTTAAGTTATTATTATATCTACAGACATAAGAAAATAATGCTGCAAAAAGTGGAGTGTTAATACCCAGTATAATTAAAAACGAATTACTCAATTTTGATAACCTGATATTAAATAGTCTGCGGACAAGTTAGAAAATTCAATTATTGGTGTTGAATATATCCCAAAAACAATGATTGAAATTGTAACTATCCATATTGGTAAATAAATATAAGCATCTTCTTTTTCAGATTTAAATTTAATTTCTGAAAACCACATCTGTTCCACTATTTTCCAAAAATATACAACAGCTAATGCGGAGCTTACCGCAACTAAAGCGATTGAAAAATACATCTGGTTTGTATAAAGAGCTTGAAATAAATATAATTTTGAAATGAAACCATTTGTCAGAGGTAATCCAATTAAAGATAATCCACAAATTAATAAAGCAAATGAAGTTATGGGGTATTTATAGCCAAAACCTTTTAAACTGTTTAGGGTTACTCGATCCTTATAAAGAATAGCGAAGTAACCAACAGCCATAAATAATCCTCCTTTGATCAAAGCATGATTAAATATATGCACAAAGCCCGAAGCTACTCCACTGTGGTCTTTAAGGCTAAAAGCCAGTGTGATGTAACCAATTTGCGCAATTGAGGAAAATGCCAAAAGTTTTTTGATATCATCTTGATAGATGGCTATTACAGTCCCAATGAATATAGCGAGTAAAGATAGAGGATATAAAACAAAATCTAAAAACAAACTTAAATAGCTCGGATAAATTATGAATACTTCGTACAAAAGTCTCACAAAAAAATAAAGAATTGTTTTTGTCGCTAAAGCAGCCAAAAGTGTTGAGACAGCTGATGGAGCATAACTATATGCAGGTGGTAACCAAATATGGACAGGAAAAATTGCAGCCTTTACCATAAGACCTATAAGCATGAATGACATACCTGCGAAGATAGCTAACTGACCATCGGAATATTGGGCCAGTTGAATTACAAGATCATTCATGTTCAACGTACCTGTCATAGCGTAGGCAAAGCCAACCCCAATTACATAAAATGTAGCCCCGATCGCCCCGATAATTAGATAATTAAAAGCTGCGAGTAATGCTTTTCTATTTTGTCCTGCACCTAAGGCAATTAAAGAAATAGAAGCTAATGCAGATATTTCTAAAAAGACAAATAAATTGAAAATATCATTGGTTAAAATAATTCCGTTCAAGCTTCCAACTGCCAATAACCACAAAGAATAGGCCTTTCCAGAGTCCCTATAGTCAATTTCATTCAAGAAGATTTTTCTTGAGTAAAATGTTGATACCAAAACAAAAATTGAAAATAACAATTGAAGTCCAATATTCACCCCATCTATTTTAAAAGAAATACCCCATGGTGGTTCCCAATTTCCAAACTCATATATAATTAAACCAGAAACAGAAATTTCTTTAAGAAGATGTAAAGATAAAAATAAA
The DNA here is from genome assembly GCA_902621205.1 of uncultured Alphaproteobacteria bacterium. Lineage (GTDB taxonomy): Bacteria > Pseudomonadota > Alphaproteobacteria > HIMB59 > HIMB59 > HIMB59. The sequence goes on from CACNLH010000003.1 coordinate 50,361, forward strand.
TGTAACAACAAAGTGATTATTGAAATTATCCAAGGCCATATTTTTGACGGCATAAATGCAATAATTGCAGAAATAAGAAGAGGCAAAACTACTACCAATGCGGGAGCATCATCTAAAAATATATCAAACATTTATTTATCTGACTTTAGCTCCAAGGACTCTATTTCTTTTTCTTCAATTGTTTCGTAGTTCTTGTAAATTTGTAATACTAAAGCCAATCCAAGCGCTGAAGTAGCCACTCCAACGACGATAGCGGTCAGTATTAAGACGTGTGGCAATGGATTTGAATAGGCATTTGCCATTTTTGTTAATATAGGGGCGGTTCCATCTAAAACTTTTGCGAGTGATACAAAAAATACAAAAACTGCAGTTTGAAAAATTGCTAAGCCAACTACTTTTTTTAAATAGTTTTGACTTGTAATGATTATAAATAATCCTCCAACCATAAGTAAAATAAAGGCAAAATGGTTCCAAAAATAAATAAAATTACTCATTAATTTCCCCAAAGGAAGCAAAAGAGTGATACAAAGCAATCATTACAGTTGCAACTGTAATGCCTACTCCTAGCTCAACTAATATAATACCAATATGTTGACCAGTTGATGGGTCTGATGACAAAACATTGTAATCTAAAAACATCCCATCAAGAAATATTGAAACTATTCCGACACCTGCATATAACAAAACACCTATGCACATTAAATATCGATTGATCATTATTGGAACTAAAGTTTCTCCTTTTGAAAGCCCAAATATCATTGAATACAATATAAATGCTGCCGCTACTATTACCCCAGCCTGAAATCCACCGCCTGGTCCATAGTCACCATGAAATTGAACGTAAAGCCCAAATATAATAATCGGTGCAAAAAGAATTTTGCTAACAACACTTAATACTGGACTAGATGAAATTTTATCTCTCATTTTTTTTATTTTTTTTAAAATTAGTTTTACGATTAAGAGTGTTGCTAGTTAATAAAGCAATGACACCTAAGCCTGCGGTAAATATTACTATTGTTTCTCCCAAAGTATCAAAACCTCTATAACTTGCTAAAATATTAGTAACAACATTAGGTATATGAAAAAAATCTTTACTTTCCTTTAAGTACTCTGGAACTACATGAAGATGTATTGGTGCATTAGGATCTCCTAATAAAGGGAGGTTTGCAATTATAATAATCAATATAAGTGATATCGCTACTGCAAGAATAATGCTCGGAAATAAGTTTATTAATTTATTTTTTTTTCCTTCCGGTAATTTCGCAGCAGCCATTACCATTAAAATTGTTGATATACCAGAACCAACTGCAGCTTCAGTAAATGCTACATCAACCGCATCTAAATTCACATATATAGCTGAGCATAACAAAGTAAAAGCGCCTGTGAGTGCAACAACACTTATTAATGACGTGGTTTTAAAAATAAAAAAGGTTGTTACCAATAGAAGCGAAATTAAGAAAAAATTAATTAATAAAAAGTTCATTTTTTATTTTTTCCCTTTGGCTTATACCCCGACTCATGCGCAAATAGAGCTATTGCATGGCCTGTTACAGGGCTAGTAAATATTAAAAATAACGGTATTAATAAAAGTTTAAGACTTAATAAACTAAAACCAGAATAAACTATCAAAGCTAAGACTATAAAACCTGATCCCAGAGTATCAATTAGACCAGCAGCATGAATTCGACTAAATACATCGGGTAACTTTATAAGGCCTAGACTTCCAGATAAAATGAAGAAGCAGCCAATAGCTAATAAGACTAAAGAAATTAACTCGATATAATTATGCGACATTACTTTTTTTTCTTTTTATTTTGTAATACCTAAGTATTGCAATGGTGCCTAAAAAATTCAAAAGTATATACATCAAAGAAATATCGACAAAATCAGGTCTATCAAATGCAAAACCATGAACACTGATACCTATGGCTATAATAGTTCCAATGCTTGATATAGATAATATTCTATCAAAAGGAGTTGGTCCTTTGATTGCTCGAACTAAACATAATGCTACAGAGACGCCCAGAACAATTAAAGTTGCAAAAAAAATCATTTATCTAAATCCGTAATTACTTTGTTCATATCATCTGTTTGCAAGTCTTCTGATAGCTTCTTACTTAATGCGTGAACTAGAAATGTTTTTTTATCTACTTCTATTGTTACTGTACCCGGAGTAAGAGTTATAGCGTTTGCATAGTTTGCAATACCTGTTCTATTCTTCTGAGATGCTTTAACACTTATTAGTTGTGGAGAGTATTTACCATTCCATATTAAAGCTGTTGTCGTAATTCCAGATTTAAAAATTTCTTTAAATAACCAAATCCAATAAAATGGTAATCTAAGAATAATTTTTAAAGGAAGAGAGTCTTCCTCGAGAGCTTTAGCTCTATAAGACATCCAAAAAACAAAAAGAACACTGACTAGTCCAAAAAAAAGTAAAAGCGATTTAAGGTAACCAGATAAAATAAACCAGAATACAAAAAGTATTATGAAATAAGTTATATATGATAAAGTCTTAAGTGAATCTTTATTAAGTTTAGCCACTAAAAGCTATTATGAGAATAAATCACCCTCTGTAAATACTGCAGTATTCATGTCTTTAACAAATAATTTACCTTGGTCTGATTTAAATCTTGATACCTCAATAAATCCACCTTTAACTGCTATTCTGACGTTTTCAGCATTAATTGATATGATTTGACCTGGAAAATGCTCAGCACTTTGCTCGTCAATAAACTTAGTGTCATAAAAGACATACTCATCACCCATGAATTCAGCCCATGCACCAGGCTGAGGATTGCAACCCCTTATTAAATTATAAATTTCGTTTCCGGGTTTTTTCCAATCAATTCTTGCATCACTTTTTTTACACCAAGACTCATATGTTGCTTTAGAGTCATCTTGAGGTGTCTTTGGTGCATTACCAGACTCAATTAAATTTGCAGCTTCAACACAAGCTTCAAGACCTAATGGAAATATCTTTTTAAAGTAAACATCTCCTAAAGTATCATCAGGACCAATATCAACTTCTTTTTGAAGTAATATTTCACCCTCATCTAGCCCATCATTTGGATAAAAAATTGAAAGACCTGTTTTTGTGGAGCCACCAATTATAGGCCAGTTTATTGAACTTGGTCCTCTATGGAGTGGAAGTAGTGAGGGGTGAAAACAAATAGATCCATGAGTAGGAATATCTCTCGCTCCTTCAGGCACAAAAATTATTACATAAGCCATGACACATAAGTCCGCACCATGAGACTTAATTTGGTCTAGTACCTCTTGGTCTTTAAAATTTGAGGGTTGGTAAACAGGCAAACTAACACTTTGAGCGTATTCTTTAACAGGATCGACTGGTTTACCCTCTTTGTCAGGTGCACAATATACCGCTACTACTTCATGGTCTGTTTCTGTATGAAATTTTTCTAAAGCACTTTTTCCAAATGCTTGTTGCCCCATTAAAATTATTTTCATTATTGCTCCTTAAATTAAAATATATCTTATACTGCTCCGGCCTCTCTTACAGCTTTAATTTCATCGTCGCTCATCTGACAAAATTCTTTTAATATCTCATCAGTATGCTCTCCGAGAAGTGGAGATCTTTCAACTTTTGCTGGGGAGTCAGATAACTTAATTGGATTACCAACAGTCAAATATTTCCCTCGTTCAGGGTGATCGACTTCGACTATAGTATTAGTGTCTCTCAGGCCTTGATCTTCAGCTAATTCTTTTAGAGATAATATTGGACCAACTGGTATATCTAAAGGGTTACATATATCCATAACCTCAAATTTAGTCTTGGTCATTGTCCATGACTCAATTGTATCAAATATTTCGTTTAACCTTGGTAGTCTTTTAGCAGGAGTTGAGTAATTTTCATCCTCTTTCCATTCGGGTTTACCAATAACATCACATACTTTTTCCCAAACAGCCGCCTGGGTAATAAAATATGTATATGCATTAGGGTCCTTTTCCCAACCTTTACATTTTAGAATTCTTCCTGGCTGACCACCACCTGAGTCGTTACCTGCGCGAGGCGTAGAGTCACCAAAAGGAATGTCTTCTCCAAATTGAGAATATTCTTTTAAAGGCCCTCTTGAAAGTCTTTGTTGGTCACGAAGTTTAACTCTGCAAAGATTTAAAACTCCATCTTGCATTGCGGCAGATACTCTTTGTCCCTTTCCTGACTTTTCTCTATGGAATAAAGCAGTAACTATACCCAATGCTAAGTGTAGTCCTGTTCCACTATCTCCTATTTGTGCACCGGTGACTAAAGGAACTTCTCCAAGCATACCTGTAGTTGAAGCAGATCCACCTGCGCACTGAGCAACATTCTCATAAACTTTACAATCTTCATATTTGCCAGGACCAAAACCTTTAACAGACGCATAAATCATTCTTGGATTTATTTCTTGGATTTTTTTCCATGAAAAGCCCATTCTATCTAAAGCACCAGGAGCAAAATTTTCTACCATAACATCACACTCTTGGATTAACTTAGTAAATATTTTTGAACCCTCTGGTTTCTTTGGGTTTAATGTTATGCTTCTTTTATTTGAGTTTAGCATTGTAAAGTACAAACTGTCTGCATCAGGAACGTCTCTTAGCTGACCTCTTGTAGCATCACCCACTCCTGGTCTTTCAACTTTTACGACATCTGCACCAAACCAAGCTAGTAATTGTGTGCAAGTTGGTCCGGACTGGACGTGTGTCATGTCTAATATTTTGACACCTTTTAAAGCTTCCATAGTTTCCTCCTAAAGTTTATTTGTACATAGTCTGGTTTTTTGTACCAGGAGCAAATTCTTCTTTATCCACCCAAATATTTACGATTGCAGGTATACCTGACTTTACGGCTTCTCTAGCTCTTTGAAGGGCAGGTTGGATTTCTTTTGCTTCTCTAACTGCTTCGCCATGACCACCAAAGATTTTTGCAAACTCATCAAAATTAACATCACCCAGGATGTTTCCAACATTTCCTTTATCTTCACCATACTTCATAATTTGACCAAATCTGATCTGGTTTTGAGCAGAGTTATTACCAATAACTGTTAAAACAGGTGCTTTGTGTCTGATAAAAGCCTCGAAGTCCATTCCGGTCATCGAAAAAGCACCATCACCACAATATAAAAGAATTTCTTTTTCAGGTGCAGCTAATTTGGCTGCAAGCGCGTATGGTACTCCGACACCTAAAGTTCCAAGGGGCCCTGGGTCCATCCAAGCACCAGGCATTCTAGGTTGAACTGCTTGAGCACTTATGGTTACAACATCTCCTCCATCACCTATGTAAATAGTATCATCATTTAAAAACTGGTTGAGTTCCCAAGCTACTCTATAAGGACTAATAGGAGATTTATCTGTTGTAAATGTAGGCATCAATTTTTCTAAAGCTGCCTCTTCTCCAGATCGAAGTTCATTAAACCAATCTGATCGATCTTTTTTTGTTCCTGCTTCAGAGATAGCCTTTAGAGTTGTTCCTATATGTCCAACTAAACCGAGTGATATATCTCTATTTTTTCCAACAGTTCTATAGTCCATATCAATTTGAATAACAGTTGCGTTAGGATTTAATCTTTTACCGTAACCCATTCTAAAATCAAAAGGTGTTCCAACAATTATAATACAATCTGACTTGGTAAAGGCATTTCTTCTTGTTCTGTGAAAGTGATGTGGGTCTCCAGGAGGCATTGAACCTCTTGCAGCACCATTTAAATAAGCAGGGATATTCATATTTTTAACAAAGTCGATTGCATCTTTCGTAGATTGGCAAGTCCAAACCTGTTGGCCTAAAAGTATGCATGGTCTCTCTGCATTTGAAATTATGTCTGCAGCTTTTTGTACATCTACTGGGTCTGCTAATGTTTTTGATGAAGCACTATATTTTCCAGCTTCTGGTAAGACGGCTTTGCTCATTGGAATTGAAGAGTCAAGTATGTCTCTTGGAATTTCTAAAAATGATGGACCAAAAGATCCATTTCTAGTTTCCCTAAAAGCCATTGATACCATGTCTGCACATCTCTCGGTTGACATTACAGTTGCTGCAAATTTTGTAATTGGTTGCATCATGTCTACGTGAGGTAAATCTTGTAAAGATCCCATTTTATGTTGTGTGAGTGAACTTTGTCCTCCTATTAAAAGCATTGGGATTTCAGCTCTAAAAGCATTTGCTACTCCTGTTAATGCATGTGTCGTGCCTGGTCCAGCGGTTACAACTGCACACCCAGGTTTACCTGTCATTCTTGCATAACCATCAGCTGCATGAGAGGCAACTTCTTCATGACGTACGTCAATAATTTTAATTCCTTCGTTTAGACATCCATTGTAAATATCAATAATGTGTCCCCCACATAAAGTGTAAATAACCTCAACTCCCTCTGCTTTAAGGGCTTTAGCAACCAGCTCCCCGCCAGTTATCATTTGTTCGTTCGATCCTGTAGACATTTTTAACCTCTCCCTGGTGGTATAATGTATACCAGATTTAGAGGTCTTGCAAAGAATTTTGCCTTATGAATTAATGCTTTCTTGTATCTTATCAACTAAAGTAAGTGCGTGATTTTTAAGAAGTTTTTCTGCTTTTGATCCCTGGCCTGCGACAAGAGATCTAACAATGTCATTGTGTTCATCAATAGATTTGACAGCTCTATGTGACTCTATTACAAATTTTTTCCTCAAGTATTGTAAATGAATTAACTGTGACTCTAAAATTTCTCCCATTAATTTTACTTTAGTTAATTTCATAATTTGATTATGAAATTTAATATTATCATTTGAGTAGTTATCAAGTTCAGACAAAACGTTTTCTTTTGAGTAATGACAATACTTATTTAAACTTTCAATCTCATCTTTAGTTGAATTAGCAATAATTAAATGAGCTGCATAACCCTCTAGACCTGCCCATACAGTTACAATATCAATCAATTCTTTTTTTGATTTTCTGTGCACAAATACGCCTCTTCTTGGAACTGTTTTAACAATTCCCTCTTGCTCTAATTTAGCAACAGCTTCTCGAATAGGTGTCCTACTAACTCCTAGCTTTTCAGATAATTGCCTTTCATCTAGATGAAAATCACTTTGTTTTAAATATATATTAAGTGACAAAATATATTTTTTTAGTGAATCGTATACCTTACCTTTTAGGTTTACCGGTCCTATTTTTTGGATCATTTACGTAGTCTGTGCTTTTTTAAAAAATTTTTTGTAAAGAGGGCCAAATGCTGGCATAATTAAAAGCACAATTGCAATATACATTATGATTGCAGCAATAGGTTTTTCTGCCATATCAAAAAATATCCCCATACTACCATCAGATAAAATTAGAGACTGTCTTAAAGCTTTTTCAGCTAATGGACCAAGAACAATAGATAAAACAGCTGGTGCTACAGGGTAATCTAATTTTCTCAAAATGTATCCGGCAAAACCGAATAGCAACATTAACCATACGTCGTGAAGGCTTTGTGTAGGTGCATAACCGCCTGTTACACAAAGAACAAAAATAACTGGAGCCAAGATGGCAAATGGTATACGTAATACCATTAAAAAAGCTGGAATTAACGCAATATTTAAAACCAGCGTAAAGAAGTTAGCAATGTAAAGACTACCAATTAAGCCCCAAACAAACTCGGGTTCTTGAGTGAATAAAAGAGGACCTGGTGTAAGTCCCCATAAAATCATGCCACCAAGTAAAATAGCAGTTGTAGGTGATCCTGGAATACCTAATGTTAACATAGGGAGCATACTTCCAGTACTAGCAGAATTATTTGCACATTCCGGAGCAACAACTCCAGCAGGAACACCTGAACCAAATTCTTTTGAATTTTTTGATAATTGTTTTGTAATTCCATATGACATAAGTGATGCCGGTGTGGCACCTGCCGCAGGGAGTATTCCTACAAAGAAACCTAAAAAAGAACCAATGTTCATTGCCATTATAGTTTTTTTAAGAGCGCCAAATGCTCTTCCAACTTCCTTCATGTTGACTGATAATTTTGACATTTGAACTTTACCTTTTGTTTCTTCAAGGGTCCAAAGCATCTCTCCAATTCCATAAATTCCGATAGCAAGTACAAGGAAATTAATTCCATGAAGAAATCCAGGGATATTAAAGAAAATTAATCTTGGCTTTCCTGTAATTAGATCTAAGCCTATAGTTGATAAAGCTAATCCAATTAATATAGAAAAAATAGTTTTTGGAACGTCATCTCCACCTAAGCCTACAAATGTTGCAAAGGCCATTACCATTAATGCAAAGGTTTCAGGCGCATTAAATCTTAGTGCTACCTCAGCCAGAGGTGGTGCAAATAAAGTAAATAAAATAACAGATACAGTTCCACCAACGAAGGAACCTACTGCTGCTGCAGTTAAAGCTGTCATAGCTTCTCCCTTAACAGCTAAGGGTCTTCCATCAAAAACTGTAGCTACTGCAGTAGAAGCTCCAGGTATACCTAGCATAACGGAACTTATGGCACCTCCATACATAGCGCCGTAATAGACAGCTGCTAAAAATATTATTGCAGCAGTGGGTGGTATAATAAATGTAATTGGAATAAGTATTGCAACACCATTAACTGAACCAAGACCAGGCATTGCACCCACAAATAAACCAATTAAACAGCCAAATACTAAAAGACCAAGGTTTAAGGGTTCAAAGGATACAAAAATTCCCTCTAGAAGAAGTATAAATACATCCATCTTTTATGTCTTTACTTTACCAATCTCATTAAGAATACATAAAATCGTATACTGGATAAAATAAGGGCTCTGAAATACCCTGGGGTAAAGGTATTTTTAAAAGCCATTCAAAAAATAAAAAGGTTAAAACTGGTGTGATTAAAGAGAATACAGATATAAATAGGACACTTTTAGAACTAAAATATCTAAGATAAAAAGCTAAAAAAAAGATAAGTGAAAAGTAAATTCCCAAATAGCCTATTGCTAAAACTAAAATAACTAATGAAATAATTGTTACTGCAATATATTTGAATGCTTCAGCCTCAATAAAAGGAGAGTCATCTTTAGATTGTGGTGACCTTTTTAGAACGAATTTAATTATGGTAAGGACAGTGCAAATAAGCATGCCAAGAGAAAGGTAAAAAGGAAGGAATCCCGCACCCATGTTTTCTTCTGCGTTCCATGTAATTCTATTCTCAGCACTTTTAATCATCAGAGCGATTGAGCATAACGCTAAAATAACGGCCACCGCAATTTCTGCTTTTTTGACAGTTATTTTGTTTGTTACGCTCATATCACTCTTAATTTAAATATTAGTCAAAGTTTTTAATGATCTCACCGTGCTTAGCATATTCGATTGCTAAGAAATCTTTAAGACCAAAACCCTCTAACCAGCTCATTAACTTTCCATCGTCGATGTTGAAAGTTTGGAACTCGTCATCATGATAAACAGTGTGAAGAAGTCCTGTGTAGTACTTCTCTACCTCTGCATCAACACCAGCTGGAGCCATGAATGCTCTCATCATATAGTATTCAAGATCAGGATAACCTAATTCATATGAAGATGGTACTTCTGGGAATGCAGGATTTCTCTCAGGAGTCATCATAACTAATGCTTTTGAATCACCTGATTGATAGAATCCCATCTGCTCAGAAGGGTTGTTTAATGTAAAATCTGACTCGCCGCCAACTAGACCCTTTGCAACAGCACCACCACCGTCATATGGTACGTACTTTGCATCAAATCCAAACTGACCTCTCATCATACCAAGAAGTAATTCGTCCTCAGACATACTTCCTGTACCACCCATTACTAGACCATTACCTTTAGCAAGTGCGATGAAGTCATCAAATGTTTCTACACCTTGAGTATTTTTACCTTCAGTTGCAATCCATACTAAGAATGTATCTGTAATAAGTCTTGCTAATGGTGTGAAGTCATTAAAGAAGTCAATTCCTAACTCAGGCTGGTTAACAGGTGTAGTTAGAACGTTGTTAAGAGTAATGATAAGTGTGTGCTCATCACCAGCTTTTTTCTTAACATAAGTCATAGCTTCACCACCAGAACCACCTTTTTTATTAATCGGAATCACTGGCTTAGATGCGTAGTCGTTTTTCTCGATAACACCTTGAACTAATCTAGCAATTTCGTCAGCTCCACCACCTTGACCAGCTGGGATAATAAGTTCAATAGGCTTCTTTGGACTAAAAGGCTTCGCAGAAGACACTGAACTAACAGCGACAAGTGAAAGTGAAACAATAACTAATGCTAATTTTTTGATTATTGACATATTGTTTCCTCCTATAGGTTAAGCAGTACAATAAACTATTTAAGAGAATATTAAAAATATATTCTTAATTTAGGATTTAGTTTAAAATTAGAAAAAACCTTGTTTTAGCATTGATTTTCCTAACTTTTACAACAGTGATTGTGTTATTTAATTGTATAATGTATACAAAATACCACAGGCAGTTAAATTGAAGTTTATAAATTATAAAAATGGAAGTTTGTTTCTAGACGAAAAAGAGATCGCTGACCCTCTTGATGAACAAATCCAAATTGAAATTCATTTCGCTGGAATAAATAGAGCAGATATTCTCCAAAAAAACGGACATTATCCACCACCCTCAGGTGAGAGTGAAATTATTGGATTAGAGTGTTCCGGAATAGTTACCAAATTAGGAAAGTCAGTTAAAAAATTTAGTTTAGGAGAACAAGTTTGTGCAATTCTTGGAGGCGGTGGATATGCGGAGTACGTAAATGTCAATGAAAAACAAGTAATGCCATTACCAAAAAATTTAAATTTACATGAAGCTGGCTGCTTACCAGAAACAACACTCACTGTTTTTGAGAATATTTTCAATGTATCTAAATTTCAAAGAGATGAGGCGATTTTGATACATGGTGGAAGTAGTGGTATCGGCACAACTGCTATTTCAATTCTAAAAAATTATACAAAAAATATTTTTGTAACCGCTGGTACGAGTGGGAAATGTAAGAGTTGTATCGAATTAGGAGCCACTGATGCTATAAACTACAAAGATAAAGATTTTGAAGAATATTTTAATGAGAAAAAATTAAAGGTTGATGTAATATTAGATATGGTTGGAGGAGATTATTTAAAAAAAAATTTAAAAATATTAAATTTTAAAGGAAGACTTACTTATATTGCTGCTCTCGGTGGGATTAAAGCAGAAACTAATCTTTTACATATAATGAATAAACAATTAAAAATATCTGGATCAACATTAAGATCAAGATCTCCATCTGAAAAGGGAAATATTGTTGATCAGGTTGTCAAAGAAATATGGCCTTTGATAGAGAATGATAAATATAAACCAACGATTTTTGAAACTTTTAATATGAGTGATGCAAATAAAGCACATGAGGTTATGGAAAAATCTGACCATATAGGAAAAATAGTTTTAAACATAAAAGGAGAAAAATAATGAATCTGCACGAATACCAAGCGAAAATATTATTAAAAAATAATAACGTTAGAGTTTTAAATGGCTACCCAGTATTAGATGATAGCGATATAGAAACTGCTGTAGACTCTATCCAAACACCCGTTATGGTTGTGAAATCTCAAATTCATGCAGGTGGAAGAGGCGCGGGAAAATTTACAGATAGTGGTGATGACAAAGGCGGTGTGAGAGTTTGCTTCTCAAAAGATGAAGCCAAAGACAATGCAAAAAAAATGTTTGGTAAAACTTTAGTTACAAAACAAACTGGTCCAAGTGGAAAACAAGTAAATAGACTTTATATTGAGGAAGGGTGTGATATCAAAAAAGAGTACTATCTAAGTATGCTCGTGGATAGAGCGACATCTTCAATTTCAATTATAGCATCTACTGAGGGTGGTATGGAAATTGAGGAGGTAGCAGAAAAGCAACCTGAAAAAATTATTACTGTTAATGTCCCTGGGGACAGTATTATTGACCAAAATAGTTTAAATAAATTAACTGAGGGTCTAAAGATAGATCAAAACCTATCAAATGATTTTTGTGATCAAATTCAAAAAATTTACAATAGCTTTTTATCCTCAGATGCCTCTTTAGTGGAAGTTAATCCTTTTGTATTGACTGGTGAGGGTAATTTTTTGGCTTTAGATGCAAAGGTATCGATAGATGATAATGCACTTTATAAACATAAAGATGTAGCTTCAATGAGAGATGAAACTGAAGAGGACCCTGCAGAGATTGAGGCTTCAAAACATGAGCTTAACTACGTCAAATTAGATGGTCAAATTGGATGCATGGTAAATGGAGCTGGTCTTGCAATGGGTACAATGGATATAATAAAATTACATGGTGGCAGTCCTGCAAATTTTCTAGATGTAGGAGGAGGAGCTACAAAAGAGAGAGTGGCAAAAGCTTTTTCTATAATTCTGCAAGATCCAAATGTAAAAGCTATTTTGGTAAATATTTTTGGTGGCATTATGAAATGTGACATTATCGCTGAGGGTGTGGTAGCTGCAGCTAAAGAGCTGTCTATTCAAGTTCCATTGGTAGTAAGATTAGAAGGAACCAATGTTGACCTAGGAAAAGAAATTTTAAATAAATCTGGGCTGTCAATTATTTCGGCAGATAATTTAGAAGATGCAGCTCAAAAGGCAGTTAGGGCTTTAAACTAAAGGAGAAATTATGTCAGTATTAATTAATAAAAACACAAAAGTTATTTGCCAGGGTTTTACTGGTTCTCAAGGTACATTTCACTCAGAACAAGCTATAAAATATGGAACTCAAATGGTTGGTGGGGTGACACCAAAGAAAGGTGGTCAAGAGCATTTAGGACTTCCTGTGTTTAATAGTGTTAAAGAGGCAAAAGACAACACAGAAGCAAATGCAACTGTAATATACGTTCCACCTCCTTTTGCAGCTGGTGCTATAATTGAAGCGATTGATGCAAACATGGAACTAATCGTTTGTATAACTGAAGGAGTTCCAGTTCTTGATATGATGCAAGTAAAAAGAAAATTAGAAAAATCAAAATCGCGTTTAATTGGACCCAACTGCCCTGGTATAATTACACCTGATGAATGCAAAATAGGTATTATGCCAGGTCATATTCACCAAAAAGGAAAAATAGGAGTTGTTAGCAGATCTGGCACACTAACATATGAAGCAGTTGCACAAACTTCTGCTGTAGGTCTGGGTCAATCGACTTGTATTGGTATTGGGGGAGATCCTATCAATGGAACAAACTTTATAGATTGCCTTGATCTTTTTTTAAAAGACCCCGAAACTGAAGGTATCATAATGATTGGAGAGATTGGTGGAACTGCTGAAGAGGAAGCTGCAGAATTTATTAAAAAATCTGAAATAAAAAAACCAGTTGCCTCTTTTATAGCTGGTGCTAGTGCTCCTGCTGGAAAAAGAATGGGTCATGCAGGTGCTATTATTTCTGGTGGAAAAGGCACTGCAGAGTCAAAGTTTAGTGCTTTAGAAGAAGCAGGAGTTCATATATCCAAATCACCAGCTAAGCTAGGTGAGACAATCAAAGAAGCTTTAAACTAATATAATTTAGCTTCTTTAGCTCTAAGTTTGGTTAAAGCAAGAACTGTATCAATTGTAGGTGTTGGAACATTTGTAATTTTTCCAAGCTCTTGAACAGAGGTGATTAAAGCATCAATCTCCATAGGTCTATCGCGTTCTAAATCTTGGAGCATAGATGTTTTATGTTCGCCAACTGCTTTAGCTGCATCAATTCTTCTCTCAACATCGAAAGGCTTGTCTATTCCTAAATTTTGAGAAATTGCATGAGCTTCATTCATCATATTTTTTATAACGGCTCTGACTTCGTCGTTGCTACAAATTTTGACAAGTGTAGAAGTTGTAAGTGCACTAATAGGATTAAGAGAAAGATTACCAAAAAGTTTTAACCAGATATCACCTTTTATATTAGGTCTAACGGGTGCTTGAAAGCCTGCTTTTTCTAAAGTTTCAGAAAGATTTTTAATTCTATCAGTTTCCTCTCCATTTATTTCTCCTAGTTGAAACTTATCTCCCTCTAAGTGCTGAATAACGCCTGGTTTGATAACTTCTGATGCGGGATTAACTATACAGCCAATTATTTTTTCAGGGCCAATTCGATCCCATTGACTTCCATCTGGATCAACTGAAGTAACTTTTTTATCTTTGAAATCAGGATTAATGTGATTGTAGAAATACCACCATGGGATACCATTCACACCCCAAACAAATGAAGTATCATCTTTCATAAGAACTTCAAATGCATCAAGGCAACCCGGAACTGAATGAGCTTTTAGAGTTACAAAAATATAATCTTGCTTTCCAGCTTTTTCTGCTGTGTCTACACATTTTGGATATACAACTAGTTCTTTGCCATCTTTTCTTAATCTCAGTCCATCTTGCTTGATAGCCTGATAATGAGGCCCTCTAGCAATTAAAGTTACATCTGCACCTATCTCAGTAAGTTTTGCTCCCAGATAACCACCAATAGCTCCTGCACCGTAAATACAAATTTTCATTTAAACCTTTAAATGTTTGATGGCAGCAGCAACACCACTTCCAAGTTCAAATTTTATTCCAACATCGTACATGGCTAATTCTGCAGTAGAAATTGCACCTAAAATCATAGTGCTATTTAAATCTCCAAGATGGCCAATTCTAAACAACTTTCCAGCTACTTTATTAAGCCCTCCTCCAAATGAGGTGTTATACTTGTTGTATGCTGTTTTAACTACATCAGTAGAGTCAATTCCCTCTGGTACCATTATTGCAGTAACAGTATTTGAATAAAGTGAGGGATCCTTTGCACAAAGTTTAAGACCCCAAGCACTAGATGCTTTTTGAACAGCTTGTGCTAAAAATTTATGACGTGCATAAATATTATCAATTCCCTCCTCCATCATCATATTAAGTGCCTCTCTAAGTCCTCTTAGAAGTGGCATTGGATTAGTATAAGGCCAATAGCCTGTTTCATTTATTTTAAGCATATCATGATAATCATAGTAAGCTCTGGGTAAATTCGATGTTTTTGCAATTTCTAAAGCCTTTTGGCTTACACAAGATATAGCCAAACCAGCAGGTAACATAAATCCTTTTTGAGAGCCTGAAACTGCAACATCAACCCCCCATGCGTCCATTTCAAATTTGATTGAGCCTATTGAACTTACGCCATCAACAAATAGTAAGGCAGGATGATTAAGATTATTTAAAAGGTCTCTTGTTGCTTTAACATCATTTGTAACCCCAGTGGAGGTTTCATTGTGAGTTACAAGAACTGCTTTAATTTTATGATCCTTATCTTCTGATAATATTTTTTCAAATTCATCATGAGGTGTCCCAGAACCCCACTCTAGATCAACTTCCTCAACTTCAATGTGTAGTTTTTTACACATTTCTATCCAAAGGTGTGAAAAATGTCCAAATCTAGCTGATAAAACTTTATCTCCCTTACTTAATAAATTTGTAAGTGCTGCTTCCCATCCACTTGAGCCTGTACCAGGAAATATAATTGGTTGTGCAGATGTCGTCTCAAAAACTTTTTTTAAATCGTTTATTAGTGGGTGCCAAAATTTATCCATACCGGGTGCACGATGGTCCTCGTTTGAAATATCCATCGCCTGTCTAACCCTATCTGGCATGTTTGTAGGTCCTGGTACGAAAAGTGAAATTTTACCTGGCATAATTTATTCTATATCCTTTCTATACAAATAATGACCTTATGGATTGCTTTAATACAATATTTATTAAAATTTCACAAAGTGAAATAAAAAAGTCAATATTTTGGCATCTCCTACGGGAATCGAACCCGTGTCTTCACCGTGAAAGGGTGATGTCCTAACCGCTAGACGAAGGAGACATCGGTGTTTAAAACAAACAAAATAGCTAGATTTAATAAAAAATCAATCAATGAATATCTTCAAGATGAATTATAGTTTTTTCACTATAAGTATCTTTTTTTACCTTAAAATAGCAATTAAACTCAGGTTTGTTTGATAAATAATTTTTTAATTCTTTCGATGATATATCGAAGAACATGCCTTCACATGAAAAGCCAAGATTATCTGATACTTTTAATTTGGCATGCTTATCTTTAAAAATTTGTAATATTTCAATTTTAGCATTTTCAATTTTAAATATTGGCTCAGAATTTTGTTGGCCAAAAGGACTTAAAGACTCAAGGTCACTTAAAAGATTATTATTGATCACATTAACATCAATTAAAGAGTCATAAGACTTTTCATTTAAAATTTCCAGGTTATTTGTCTCTGCAATTAAAAAGTTTTTAAAGTCATCAACATTTTCTTTTTTTAAAGTAAAACCACAGGCTTTATGGTGACCACCACCTTTAATCAAAATACCTTTTTCTGTAGCTTGCATCATCAATAATCCAATATTTTTTTCACCCTGTGATCTACCTGATCCAACAACCAAATCGTTTGATTGAGTCATTACAAATGATGGACGATTATTAATACGCATTAATCTTCCAGCTATAATTCCTACAACACCAATATGCCATTTTTCATCATAGAAAAAATTTATATTTAAATTGTTATTGATGTTGATATCTATTTCTTTAACAATTTTCGATTGAATTTTTTGTCTGTTTTGATTGTGTAGCTCAATAATTTGTGCAAACTGAACAGCTTGGTGTATATTTTCTGAAGATAAAAGATTATAAGCAAGTAAAGACTCTCCCATTCTTCCTCCAGCATTAATTCTAGGGCCTATAATATATCCGAGATGATATTCTGATATTTTTTGTTTTATCTTCGAAAGATTAATAAGAGTTTGTATACCTTTATTGCTGTTATCAGAATTAATTAGTCTCAGTCCTTGTTTTACAAGTGTTCGATTTATATTGTTTAAAGGAACTAAATCACAAATAGTAGCAAGAGAAACAAGATCTAAATATTGTAAAACGTCTTTTTTTTCAAATATTTCCTCATTGTTTAAAAAAACGATAACTAAAAATGATAGAGCTGTTGCACATAAATCATCAAGATTAGATTTATCCTCAGGTGTTTTAGGATTTATAACAATCGATTCATTAAAATAATGATCACATTCATGATGATCAATTACAAGAAGTTCTGCACCTTGACTGTTAATATACTTCTGTTCATCAAAATTATTGCTACCACAATCTAAAACCAAAATGTTCGAGCTAAATTCTAGTAATTTGTTACAGGCGGGTGTGCTTAATCCATACCCTTCATTTAATCTATTTGGAATATAAACAAAGACTTCAATGTCAAATTGAGTTAGATATTTTTTGAAAATTGATGCAGCACAGGCACCATCTACATCATAATCTGAGAATATAGAAATTTTTTTGTCATTTTTTATTTTTTTAAAAAATGAAGTTATTTTTTTTAAATTATTTAATTTTAAAATTTCATTAAAAGATATGTTATCTTTTAATTTTGAATTTAAAAAATTTGGTATTTTACTAATTTTACGATTTATTAATAATTTTGAAAGATTAATAGATATATTATTCTTTTGAGCTACTTCAAAAACTAATTCATCATTAAAATCAGAATTTAATGGTCTCCAAATAGTACCGTTAAAACTCTTATCAGTAGTCAAGTTGTTTGATGTCAAAGTTGTGTTTTCCATCAATCTCTCTAATAGTTCCTGTTTTTGAACGCATCACAATAGAGTGTGTTGTAGCAAAATTCTTGTTTATGTTAATTCCACGAAGCATTGTACCATCAGTTACACCTGTAGCTGAAAACATAACATCTCCTTTAGCTAGATCGTTGAGCTTATAAATTTTATCTAAATTTGTTATGCCTGTTTTTTTCGCTCTATCAGTTTCTTGGTCATTATAAAAAATAAGCTGACCCTCTAAATATCCCCCAACACATTGTAAAGCGGCAGCGGCTAGCACACCCTCTGGAGCGCCACCGATACCGTAATACATATCAATGTTACTACTATCTATGACAGAGGAAATGACAGCACTGACATCTCCATCACCAATAATTTTTATTCTAGCACCTGCAGATCTTATTATTTCAATATCTTCTTGGTGTCTTTCTCGATCTAAAACACATATTACTAAATCCTCAGTATTAATTTTTTTATATTCTGCAAGTGCTTTAATATTTGATCTAAGATCTTGGTTGAGAGATACAACATTTTCATTTTCAACCTTAGCTGAAATTTTTCTCATATAGACATCTGGTGCATTTAAAAAACCACCCTCTTGAGCCAACGCAATAACAGCCATAGCGTTCTCTCCACCTTTTGCTGTTATTGTAGTGCCCTCTAAAGGATCAAGGGCTATATCCACATTAGGGCCACCCTGACCAACTTCCTCACCTATGTAGAGCATGGGCGCTTCATCTCTCTCACCCTCGCCTATAACTACTGTCCCAGATATTGTAAGAGAATTCAGACATTTTCTCATTGCGTCAACTGCAGCCTGATCAGCTGCCTTTTCATTTCCTCTTCCAATATGTTTAGAAGCAGCTAATGCTGCAAATTCAGAAACTCGAACTAACTCTATAGCAAGATTCCTATCCAATATTTTCCTCTATCCTGATGACTGATATCTCGTTTTTAATAAAACTTGTCTTCTTTAAATTATTTACAACTTGAGTGATATTTTTAATACCAACAGGATCAGATATAATAATTATAGGAACAACTTTTTCATTATTAGTATTCAATTGAATTATAGATTTTATGGAAATTGATTTTTGAGAAAATAATTGGGCAATCGATTTAAGAACACCAACTTTATTGAGCACAGACATTCTTAAGTAATATGGTCTAATTCTTTGAGATTGATTGACAAACTTTGCATTCAACATTTGTGAGTATTTTTTTATAAAAACACCTTTAATAGAAGAATAATTAATAAATTTCTTTAAATCTGAGATGATAGAAGTAGCTGTTGGGTAACCTCCAGCTCCTTTGCCAACTAAGCTAGTTTTTAAAAAATTCTCACCTTCTAAAGTAATAACGTTTTCTTCAAAATTAGTTTTTGCAATCAAACTTGACTCTGGCACAAAACAAGGTGCCACAGATGAAAAAAACTTATCTTTATACCTCTCTGTTAAAGAGACAAGTTTTAATTTATAACCAAGGTTTAGACCTTGTTCTAAATCTATTAGCTTAATATTTTCAATTCCATCATAGTGCATATCAGAAAATTTAAACTTTTTTCCAAAAGATATATTTGAGAGTAAAACAAGTTTGTGCATAGCATCTTTTCCAGATAAATCAGCACTAGAGTCTTGTTCAGCAAATCCATTTTTAATAGCTTGTTCTAATGTTTCTTTGAAACTGATCTTATTTTCATACATTTTTGAAATAATATAGTTAGTTGTGCCATTAAAAATTCCATAAATTGAATTAACCTTTGAGGGGTGAATACTATTCTCTATTGTTCTTATTACTGGCACAGCACCCAATACAGCAGCCTCAAAACCTAAAAATAAATTCGACTTATCAAAGCCCTCAAAAAACAAACTAGACTTTTCTGCTAATTGAGCCTTATTAGCAGTAATAAGAGATATTTTATTTTTTAAACAAAATTTATATAGATCATTTATGTACTTTCCTGTGCCTCCTATAGTTTCAATGATTAAATCAGGTTTAAATTGGATTAAGCTCTTATAATCGCCAACCCATTTGTATTTACTAATATTGATTATTCTTTTCTTTTTCTTATTTTTTGCACCAATAGCAACTATTTCACATTTAGTATCATCCAAAATATATGAATTTTTTTCTAATAGCTTTACAACATGAGAGCCTACGACTCCTAAACCTAAAACTGCTATTTTAATCTTGTTCATTTTGAGATTTTAAAATTTGTTCTTTTCTAATATTACTCTTTTCGTTAAATTCCTCTAATTCTTTTTTCTTTTCCATCAAATTTTTATCAAAATTTTGGAATGATCTTTCGCAAGAAATAGTAATTATTAATAGTGAAATGACAGAAAAAATAAATAAAAAATTATCTTTTAGAGAACTGAAAACTTCGTCTAGCTTTTTGCCTACCATACTTTTTTCGTTCTACTGTTCTAGAGTCTCTTGTTAAAAACCCATTTTTCTTTAAAACATCTTTGGTGTTTGGATCTATTTTTGTTAAAGCTCTGCTAAGTCCATGTTTAATAGCTCCAGCTTGACCAGATAAACCTCCACCTAATACTGTAATTCTAAGATCCACAGAGTCTGATTTTTTTGCAACCTCTAATGGTTGGTTAATTATCATTCTTAATGCTTTATCAGGAAAATATTCATCAATATTTTTTTTATTAATTGTTATATTTCCTGTTCCATTAGAAACCCAAACTCTTGCAATAGACTCTTTACGTCTTCCAGTACTATAGACTTGATCAGACATTTACTTTGTTCTTCCTATTAATAGATTTAAAATCTAAGTTTTTTGGATTTTGAGACTCATGTGGATGATTGGCATCTCTATAAAGTTTTATACTATTTTTCATAAGGTCTCTAAATAAAGGAGAGTTTGGAAGCATTCCTTTTATTGCTTTTTTAATAATATCATCAGATTTATTTTTTTCTTTTAGTTTGTCAGGTGTAGTTTCTTTAATTCCACCAGGGTGACCTGTGTGTTTGTAATATTTTTTATCAGTGTTTTTATTACCTGAAAATTTTACTTTATCTGTGTTAATAATAATTACACCATCTCCGACTGGTAAATTAGGGGAGTATTGTGGTTTGTTTTTACCTTTAAGAATTAAACTTACCCTTGAAGCAAGCCTTCCTACAGAGATATCTGTGGCATCTAGTAAATGCCATGCTTTTTGAAATTCAGATTTTTTTAAAGTAGTAGTTTTCACGATAGAGGGAATATAAGTAAAATCATTAAAAAAGCAAGGATTATAGATAAAATTTTCCTCATTAATTGATAATAAACTTAATTTTTAAACATTATTCTCATTTTTTTGGTCGGGGGTACTGGACTTGAACCAGCGACCTCACGCCCCCCAGACGCGCACTCTACCAGACTGAGCTAACCCCCGATTATCTTGACTTTTTTAATAGTCCCAATAAATCCTTTAAGTCTGAGAGGATATTATCATCTAGCGATTTCATTTTAAGCTTTGATTTTGATAAATAATCGTTGACACCATCAAGTGTCAATTTTTGAACATCAAGTAAGTATTTTATTTTTTTTAGAAGAAGCAAATTTTCATAATTATATAATCTATGTCCAGATTGAGTTCTGATAACTTTAAGTTTTTTTATTCTACTCTCCCAAAATCTAATTGTATGTTTCTGCTCTCCCACTAAATGAGATACGTCATCAATATTATAAAAATTTTTGTTCATAAGACTAATTTATTTGATTTTTTAAAACCTATTACTTTTCTTGATTTTATTAAATGTCGCTCTTTAGTTTTTGGATTTCTACCTATTCTTTCATTTTTTTTTTTTATTTTAAATGAGCCTATATGACTAATTGATAAATCAGAGATGATCATTTCATTGCCCCAAATTTCAAGAATTTTATCTATTTTTTTGTAAACTATGGAGTATGCTAAACCAAATTCAATAGATATTTGATTAGCAATAGTTTCTCTGGTTGCTTTATCTTGAGACATTTTTTTTAATCTTATTTAATAAATCATAGTCAATACATTTTACACCAAAATCTATTGCATTCGCAAATGCGTGAGAGTCAGCATTTCCGTGACTTTTAATTACAATACCATTGACTCCTATAAACATTCCACCATTGTAGTTTCTAGGATCAATTAAATTTTTAAAGTCTTTGAAATTTTTTTTTAAAAGTAAAGATAGTATTTTTGAGTAAGAGGAGTCAGTTAGACTTTTTTTTAGAGAGTCAGTAATAAATTTAGATACACCTTCTGCTGTTTTCAGTGCAATGTTTCCAGAAAAACCATCTGTGACAATAACATGATTGTTTGTTGAGGTTATCTCGTCTGCTTCAACAAATCCTTGATAATTTATTCTTTTATCACTTTTCATCAACTCATGTGTCTCTTGAATTAAATTATTTCCTTTAAGCTCCTCTGATCCAATATTTAAAAGTGCCACTTTGGTATCAATTTTTGGATAAAGAACTTTGTAATAAGTACTGCCCATAACAGCAAAATCTAAAAGATTTTCTGAGTTACACTCAGCATTTGCACCTAAATCTAAAAAACATACCGGATGCTTCTCTGAAGGAAAAAAAGATGCTATTGCAGGTCTTGAAATATTTTCAATTGTTCTAAGATATACGGTTGAGTATGCCATCATGGCGCCAGTGTTTCCTGCAGAAATAGTTATTTGATTTTTGTTTTCTTTTAAATTTAAAATAGCATTTGACATTGAGCTATTTCGATTGTCCTTTTTTAAAGCATCGCTTGGTTTCATATCTGGAGATATAAAATTTTTAGATTGTGCCCATTTAGAGTGGGAAAATAGCTTTGAAAATGATGGTTTAAATTTCTCATAAGTATACCTATCAGAATGTAAATTGAAATTAATAGTGGAGTTTTTCTTTTGGGCTATTAATGCCCCCTCTAGGACTGATTTTGGAGCAAAGTCTCCTCCGTGTAGATCAAGATTGATTATATACCTACTCATAAATGTTTATTATTGCTTTAAAGAAACTTATACCTTATTTGTTTTTATGTGAATATTTTAAATAAACCCATTATTTTTATAATCTTATTAACCTCAATAATTCTATTTTCTTGTTCTAAAGAGGTTTATTTTTCTGGTATTTCAGAAAATAGTATTAATGAAATTAAAGAAAATTATCAAAAAATTAACTACTCAAAAAATAATATTATAGCTATTATTGGATCTCCTTTGATTAAAGAAAACTCAGATAATTTGTGGATTTATAGAACTGATAAAAAAACAGGAAATGCTGCTTTTAAAGATACAGTCTACAATAAGACCTTAAAACTAAAATTTGAGGACGATGTTTTAAAGTCTATTGAAGAAGTTGACTTAAATTAAATTATATTTAAATGAACAACTATTGACAGTAAAAGGATCGATACAATATTTGTTATTTTAATCATCGGATTAACGGCTGGACCTGCAGTGTCCTTATAAGGATCACCCACTGTATCTCCGGTAACAGATGCCTTATGGGTTTCACTGCCCTTTCCTCCTAAATTACCATCCTCAATATATTTTTTTGCATTATCCCATGCGCCACCACCAGCAGTCATTGATATTGCAACAAAAAAACCTGTGATGATTACACCAATCAAAAGAGCTCCTAATGCTTGAAAAGCTGTGTTAACACTGCCTGTCAAAGAATAAACTCCAAAGAAAATAATAACTGGTGAAAGAACGGGTAATAAAGATGGGATAATCATCTCTTTTATAGCTGCTTTTGTAAGTATATCAACACACTTTCCATAATCAGGTTTTTCTTTTCCAGACATGATACCTTTTTTTTCTTTAAATTGTTGTCTGACCTCTAAAACAACTGAGCCAGCTGCTCTTCCTACTGCGGTCATACTTAGTGCACTAAATAAAAAGGGCAAAAGTCCTCCTAATAGTAAACCAATTATCACGTAAGGCTCTGATAGATCAAAAGATACTTTAAATGCATTATTGCCTGTTTCTTGATTAAAAAACTTAAGATCTTCAGTGTATGCAGCAAATAAAACTAGTGCACCGAGTCCTGCTGATCCTATAGCGTATCCCTTAGTTACAGCTTTTGTAGTATTTCCTACAGCGTCTAAAGCGTCTGTTCTCTCTCTCACTCTTTTATTTAAACCAGACATTTCAGCTATACCGCCTGCATTATCAGTTACTGGTCCGTAAGCGTCTAAAGCAACTACCATTCCTGCAAGAGCCAACATTGATGTCACTGCGATTGCAATACCAAAAAGTCCAGCAGTCGAAAAAGTTATACCAATTCCTGCGCATATAATTAGCACTGGTATTGCTGTAGATTCCATTCCCATAGCAAGTCCTTGAATAATATTAGTTGCATGGCCAGTTTGGGATGCTTCAGCAACACTTTTTACAGGTCTATACTCAGTACTAGTGTAATATTCTGTAATAAAAACAAGTGCTAATGTGATCAATAATCCATAAACTGCACAAAGGAATAAATCCATTCCATTATACCATTTGTTACCTAACTGGAAAAATTTATCAAAACCAATTGAGTACTGCGTGATAACTGCAAATAAAATTACAGAAATAAATAACGTCATAAAAAAACCTTTGTACAATGCACCCATAATAGAGGACTTAGGAGTTGATATTGATACAAACTGAGAACCAATAATTGATGCTAAGATACTAGATCCTGCAATTAATAAAGGATAAATAGTTAGTTCGCTGACAGCTCCTTGAAAAATAATAGCTAGTACCATAGTTGCAACAATTGAAACAACGTAAGTTTCAAATAAGTCTGCAGCCATACCAGCGCAGTCACCTACATTGTCTCCAACGTTATCTGCTATTACAGCAGGGTTTCTTGGATCGTCCTCTGGGATATTTTTTTCCACTTTTCCAACTAAATCAGCACCTACATCTGCGCCTTTAGTAAATATTCCACCACCCAATCTCGCAAATATTGAAATTAATGAAGATCCAAAACCAAGGGCAACTAAAGGTTCAATGAGCTCTCTTCCAGTTCTTTCGAAACCATAAAATAAAATCATGAAATAGCCCGCTATACCTGCCAAAGCTAAACCAACTACTAATAATCCTGTTACCGCTCCAGCATTAAAAGCAACATAAAGTCCTTTTTTAAGAGAAGAACTTGCAGCTTGAGCAGTTATAACATTAGCTCTTACAGAAACATTCATACCTATGTAACCAGCAAGACCAGAGAGAACAGCACCAATCAAAAAACCAACAGGTACATCGTAAATATGTTTAAAAGGTATTAAAAAAAATGCAAAGAAAATTACAATTCCAACAATAGCTATAGTGGTATACTGACGGTTTAGGTAAGCTTTAGCACCCTCTTGAATGGCACTAGAAATTGAGGTCATTCTTTTTGTGCCTTTTGGTAAACTTAAAATCTTATTGGTTGTTAATAATCCGAAAGCAATTGCTGCTATTGCAGCAAATATTACTATTTGCAAAAACTGTATTTGAGACATGGTAAGTTGTTAATCTATTTTAATTTTATTTTCAAGGTGCTTTTTTAGAGGCGTCATCTAACAAATAATTGAAGTATTTCACCTCCTCTTGGGTAAGAAAATCCTTGGAAAGCTTGATATATTCGCTCATTAATATCTTTTTTTTCTTCTTATTTAAAAGGTACTCAGAGTAAAAGGCGTAAAGAAGGAAAATAGTAATTTTGTTGGTTTTTTCAATAATATTAGAATCTATAAGTCCTTTGATTTTCTCAAAATTCGAATTAAAGCTCTCATTTAATGAAAGTAATTTTTTTTTGTTGAAAGGTCTTCTTTTTATATTTTGTTTTATAAATTCATCTAACTCAAAGTCAGTTGAATAATTTCTTTGAAATATAAACTGAAAGAAAAATAATCTTGTATTTTTGTTTAAATTAAGCATTCAATCATTTTAACCATAGCATTAGCTGCCTCTATCCCTTTATTTTTTGATTTAGATCTTTTTATTGCTTGAGACTTGTTGTAAGCATTTATTATACCATTAGATATAAGTGTATTTTTATTTTGATTTACAATATCTAAAAGTGCTTTTCCAACAGAATCAGATATAACTTCAAAATGATATGTTTCACCTTTAATGACACAACCTAGGACAATAAATAAATTGTAATTATTTGGTTTAATTTTCCATTTTATCATTTGAGGTATCTCATAAACACCAGGGACAGTTAAAATTTCATATTTAAGTTTACTCTGTTCTAAAATCTCTATACAGGATTGTGTTAATGGATTAGTTATTTCTTTGTAATAATCGGCAACTACTATTTTAATTTTTAATTTTCTCATAGGCTCTCTATTTTATTTACGCTTAATCCATAAATGCCAAGGTCTAAATCCTCACCTAGTGAATTAGATAATACAGAAATATTATTGATAGAGAAATTTTTAAGAATTTGGGCTCCTAAACCATAATATTTTACCTTTTCGTCATTTGATAACTTCCCTAGATCGCCTAATATAGGATTATTAATTAGCACAATTATTCCAGATCCATGAGATTTTATTTTTTCAATTGAAGCATGTAAGTCTTTTGTTTTAGGATTATTAAAATTCATAATTATGTCATCGAAACCCTGAACAGGATGAACTCTTGTCATTACGCTATCTTGTTTGGATAAATCTCCTAAGTGTAATGTTGCATGATGTAACCCATCAATGGTATTCTCAAAAACATTAAACTCAAAAATATCCGAGTAAATATTTTTAATTTGGTGTTGCTTTTCAGGGATTTTTTTTATGAGTAAATCATTTTTAATTCTATATGCGATAAGATCTTGAATTGTCCCTATATTAATGGAGTGTTTTTTTGCGTAGGGTATCAGGTCTGGAACCCTAGCCATATTGCCGTCATCATTCATAATTTCGCAAATTACTGCAGAGTCATTTAATCCAGCTAATCTAGATATATCTACAGCTGCCTCAGTATGCCCTGCTCTTGTTAACACTCCACCATCCCAGGCAATTAATGGAAATACGTGACCAGGGCTAACAATATCACCTGATTTAAAATTTGGATTAATAGCAGCTTTTACTGTTTCTGCTCTATCAAATGCAGAAATACCTGTAGTTATATTAGTGCTCGACTCTATTGAGACAGTAAATGCAGTGGTTTTTTTTTTCCAGTTATCAGGATTCATCAATGGAAGCTTTAATTCTTTTGCTCTCGTCTCAGATATTGATAAACAAATTAAACCTCTTCCATAAGTCGCCATAAAATTTATGTGTTCTGGCTTACAAAGAGATGCTGGTATAATTAAATCACCCTCATTCTCTCTATCCTCGCTATCAACTAGAATATACATTTTACCATTACGGGCATCGTTAATTATATTTTCAATATTTGTAAAATCTGACATTAATTTAATAACCTATGATTTTGAAGAGTGAGCGTATCTTGCAAGCATATCGACTTCAAGATTTAAAATTTCATTTTTCTTATATGTATGAATATCAGTATATTTATACGTATGAGGTATAATCATACAATGACATTTGTTTGACTTAACTTCATTTATTGTAAGTGAAATACCATTAAGAGAAATAGAACCTTTTTGGACGATAAATTTTTTGAGATTTTTTGGGAACTTAAAAGATAAAAACCAACTACTTCCAACTTTATATAATTCTTCAACAGAACAAGTGGAGTCAATGTGACCAAAAACAAAATGACCAGAGATCTCATCGCCAACTTTTAAAGATTTTTCTAAGTTTATTTTTTTTCCAACTTTCCAATATTTAGCATTCGTTTTATTAATAGTTTCATATGAAATATCAGTTTTAAACGAATTTTTATTTTTTGATGTAACTGTTAAACAAATACCAGAACAACATATTGAAGAGCCTAACTTATATCCTTTTAGAGAGGAATAAATTTCAACCACTAAAGATTTTTCTTCTCTAGATATTTTTTTAATTTTACCTTGAGATTGAATTATTCCACTAAACATTAATTCATAAATTTATAAATTGTATCCTGTCCATATTGGTAAGAGGATTTTAATTTAAGATTATTTTTTAATGATTTCATTGATAAAAAGTATTTTTTACTAGAATTTTTTATAATCATATTTGATTGGCAGACTATAATCTCATCAAACAAATTACAATTAAGAAAATATTTAAAAGTGCTGATTCCACCTTCGATCAGAATAGATTGAACTTGTAAATTTCTAAATAAAGAAAAATCCTTATTTAATAATTTTTTGTAATCAATATTAAGTAACAAATAATTTTTAATTTTATTTTTATTATTTGAGATAATGATTTTTTGCATATTTTTTTCAATCCCCTGTAATCTACAAGTTAATTTTGGTTTATCGTCTAATAATGTGTTCATGCCAACAGCAATAGCATCGTGTGATAATCTAATCCGATGCATAAAATATTGAGTTTGTTCAGAGGTAATATTCTTAATAGTTGGGCTTTTACTAAAACCGTTTTTGGAGATAGCAATTTTGAGAGTAATAAAAGGCCTATTTAAAGTTTGGTGAGTGTAGAAGTATTTATTTATTTTTTGAAATTTGTCTGAAGAATTTGATGAGTGAATTACTTTGATATTTTGCTGCTTTAAAAATTTGATCCCCTTTCCTTTTATACTTGGGTTTGGATCTAATGAACTTATAAAAACTTTTTTTATTCCAGCATTGGCAATTGCTTTTGCGCAACAGCTATTATTTTTAAAACAAGGTTCTAAACTAATATACATAACGGTTTTATTATTTATTTTATTTTGAGGTAATTTATTTAAGGCGTTAATTTCTGCATGAGGTCTGCCATTTTTTGATGTTAAACCATAACTTAGGACAATTCCTTTTGGAGATTTAGAGTAGTCAACAATCAGACATGCTACTGAAGGGTTTTTCCCAGTTAATCCAATATTTTTTATTGATAAATTATTTACACTTTGTAAATAATTTTGATGAATTGCACTTAACAAATCTTATTTTTTATCTATTTTTTCTAGGAATTGCTCAAAATCTTTGGTTTCTCTAAAATCTCTATAGACAGAAGCAAATCTCACATAGCCAACTTTATCTAATGAATATAAACCTTGCATAACCATTTCGCCAATTGTGTTAGTGCTGACTTCATTTTCACCCATACCTTCAAGGTCTCTGACTATCTTTGAAATTAATTTTTCTTTTGTATCAATATCTACAGGTCTTTTTCTTAACGCCAATTCAACAGATTTGGCAATTTTATCTCTATCAAACATGGATTTTTCACCATTTTTTTTAACTACTAAGAATTCTCTAAATTGTACTCTTTCAAATGTAGTGAACCTCTCTTTTCTCTCACATCCACAAAGACGTCTTCTTCTAATAACACCACCGTCTTCTGTAGGTCTAGAGTCTAAGACAGATGTTTCCTTCTCCTTACAAAAGGGACACTTCATATTTATTTATAGATTGGAAAATTAGAGCAGAGTTCGGTAACATCTTTGAGAATAGAGCTTTCGGTCATCGAGATATCTGCATTAGATGATGATAGTGCATTTATGATTGTTGAGATTTTTTCACCAATAAATTTAAACTCTTCCTCTTTGAAGCCCCTTGTAGTAGCAGCTGGTGATCCTAATCTTATACCTGAAGTAATTGTTGGAGGGTTTGGATCATTTGCAACACCATTTTTATTACAAGTCATTCCAGCTCTCTCTAAACTCTCTTCTGCATCTTTACCCGTTACATTTTTTGATCTTAAATCTACTAAAACCATATGCGAGTCTGTTCCACCGGTGACAATATCTATTCCGTTTGACATGAGAACTTCTCCAAGAATTGATGCATTCTTTTTTACTTGTTGAATGTATGTTTTAAACTCTGGTTGAAGGGCTTCACCAAAAGCAACAGCTTTAGCAGCAATAACATGCATAAGTGGTCCACCTTGCAAACCAGGAAAAACAGAGCTGTTAAATTTCTTTCCGAGGTCTAAATCATTTGAAAGTATCATACCACCTCTTGGACCTCTAATAGTCTTGTGAGTTGTAGATGTAACCACATGTGCGTGTGGCAATGGATCCGGGTATTCTTTGGCAGCAACTAAACCTGAATAGTGTGCCATATCGACTAGTAAATATGCCTCGATCTTATCTGCTATCTCTCTAAATTTTTTAAAATCGATATTTCTTGGATAAGCTGAACCACCAGCAATAATCAAGGTCGGTTTATGTTCAATAGCTAATCTTTCAACTTCGTCATAATCTATTAAAGAAGTTTCTGGATTTATGCCATACTGAACAGCGTTAAAATATTTTCCTGATTGATTTGGTCTCGAACCATGTGTTAAGTGACCACCTGCATCTAAAGACATTCCTAAAATAGTGTCACCTGGTTTAATAAGTGCTAAAAATACAGCTTGATTAGCTTGTGCGCCTGAGTGAGGTTGAACATTAGCATAACTGCATCCATACAATTGTTTCAAACGGTCAATTGCTAAATTTTCAGCTATATCTACGAATTCACAACCACCATAGTATCTTTTAGCACTATAACCCTCAGCATATTTATTAGTCATAATGGAGCCTTGTGCTTCAAGTACAGCTTTAGAGACGATATTTTCAGAAGCAATTAATTCGATTTGGTTCTGTTGCCTTGAAAGTTCTTGTGAAATACTTTGATATAGATCTTTATCTGCATGTTCTAGATTACTAGAAAAAAAATTCTCACTAAGTGTCATAGTTGCGATATTCTCCTTAAATGTCTACCTTTGTCAAATTCTGTTTTAAAATAGGCGTTGAGCATAGCAAAAATATTTTTTTTTACAAAAGGTCTTCCTTTTAAACATATAACGTTGCTATTGTTGTGTTTTCTGGTCATTTTTGCTGTTTGTGCATTATGACAAAGCGATGCCCTAATGTGCTTGTGTCTGTTAGCACTAATACATACTCCTATTCCCGATCCACAGATCAAGATACCCATGCTGTATTTATTGATATTTTTACATAATTTTTTTGCAAATTTTGGATAATCTACAGATTTATCTGAATTGGTGCCTAAATCGAAGAAATTAAATTTTTTTTTGGCCAAATATTCTTCAATAATAAAGGATTTTAATCTAAAACCTGCATGATCAGAGGCTATATAAATAGTTTTATATTTTCCTGGTAATTTCATCTCTAGAAAAAGGTAAATTAATATTCAAATTAATCAATACTCTGTTAACTATTCTGCTCATAAAATCAAAAAAAACCAACTGATGATCTTTATTATCTTTCAAATGTTCATAAATATGCTCATAAGTTTTCAAATTACTTTTTTCATGGAAATTGAAAATTTTTTTTAAAACACTCTCATTTAAATCAGGTTGATAACCTGAGGCTTTTAAAATTTCAAGCTCTAGCAATAATAACTCTGGTAGGTAATTAGATCTTTCATTCAATTTAGAAATCAATAACAAATAATAACTTACAACATTAGAATTTTGGTCGGTTAAAAATAATAATTTATTTATTAAAAAACAAAAATAATCAATTGTCTTCAACTCATATTTTGAAAACAAAAACCATTTAAATTTATTTATAGATGTTGAGGAAAGGCAAACATTATTATTGTCAAATTCAATATTATTAAGTGATCCCTTAACATATGTAGAATTTTTTTTTTTTGATTTTCCTCCAAAAACTACTAGAGATTTTTGTCCATACTCAGAAGAGTAAACCGAAATACTTAAATGATTTTCTTTAAAATTTTCTACTTTCGTTATTATGGCCTCAGTTTTGTACAATAGATTATTTACTAAATTTATTGATGATCTTAATCATTTTTTTTGCTGCTAAAATTTCGGCTTTTTGTTTTGAAACTCCCTCTGCTTCTACTTCATTATCTTTAATTTTCAATGATACTAAAAATTTAGGTTTATGTTTCGTACCAGCTTCCTCAATTAATTTGTAAAGAGGAATTGTCTTATATTTCTTTTGACAATATTCTTGTATAAATGTTTTAGGATCTTTTTGTGGAAGTATGTCTAATTCATTTTGCCATAATTCCATTATTAATTTTTTTGAAAATATTAAACCTTTTCTTGTGTAAACAAATCCGATGAGAGACTCTAATGCATCAGCATATATAGAATTTTTACTTGAGTTGGGATCAAGTTGATGTTTAAAAATATCACCTAAATTATTTTTTCTGAATATTTTCGCTAAGGTGTTTGTATTAACAAGATGAATAAACCTTCTTGAGATCTCATCTAAAGTATTGTGTGAAAAAGTGGTTATCAAATATTCTGAAATTACTAAACCCAAAACTCTATCTCCTAGAAATTCATATTTTTGAAAGGGTTTATCGGTATTTTTTTTTGATTTTTCAAAACTATCGTGTTCTATGCTTTTATTAAAACCCTCAAGGCTTTTAATTGTTTTGAAAATTTGTGTCTTATTCAAAATATTTATTTGATAATTCTAAAGAGCCTATCATATCTAATATGAAAGGGTAAATTCCAAAATTTTGATAGAGAGAAATCTGTATCAACTGAGAACCAAATAAACCAAACTTTGCCAACTATATTAACTTTTGGCACAAATCCAACTCCACTTAAAATTCTACTATCCGATGAGTTATCTCTGTTATCACCCATGAAAAAGAATTTATCTTTTGGTATTTCGTACTCAGGAGTGTAATCAAGTGGTCCATCATTCGTGATATTTAATATCCTATACTCATTTTCAATTAACTGCTGAATTTCCTTACCGTATTGATCATCATAAAAAAATCCATCCTCTATCTGATCTAGCCCTTCAAAATCAGTTGAATTTTCGGTTTTAAGATAAATTTTACCATTTACAACTTTTATTGTTTCTCCTGGTAGCCCAACTAATCTTTTCACATAATTGATATTTTCTTGTCCTGGGAGTTTAAAAACAATTATATCGCCTCTCTCAGGTTTACTTTCAAAGATTTTTCCTTTGAACGGAGGAAGTCCAAAAGGAAATGAGTATCTTGAGTATCCATAATCCCACTTAGAAACAAATAGAAAGTCCCCAACCAATAAGTTGGGCTTCATTGATCCAGAAGGAATTTTAAATGGCTCGATAGCAAAAGTTCTAATTACCCCTGCAATGATTAAAGCCCAAAAAAGCGCTTTAAAATTATTAATTAAAGATGATTTAACTTTGCTCAATAATTACCGACGCAATCGAATATAATTTTGTGTCTGTTAGGCTAACATGAATAACATATTTCCCAAAAGTATCATTTAAATAACTTTCAAGTTTATTTTTTAGAGAAATGACTGGTTTTCCTAATTCATTACGACTAACCACAATATTATTTGGGTAACAAGGAGATCTAAAGCCCATACCTATACTTTTTGAAAAAGCCTCTTTTATTGCAAAATTATT
Organism: uncultured Alphaproteobacteria bacterium; assembly: GCA_902621205.1. GTDB lineage: Bacteria > Pseudomonadota > Alphaproteobacteria > HIMB59 > HIMB59 > HIMB59. The sequence goes on from CACNLH010000003.1 coordinate 83,235, forward strand.
TGCTAATAAGTTTTTATTAATTGATTTGAATTGATCATTCAAAAAGTATTTAGATATGAAATTTTTCTTATATTTAGCATAGATATTATTTACTCTATCTATCTCAACTAAATCTATACCATGACCAATTATCATTTTTTTATTAAATTTCTAAAAATATTTATAGTCTTGGTTAGTGAAATAAATATTGCTTCAGATATTATAAAATGACCAACGTGAACAGTATCGACATATTTTCTTTTTTTTATAAACTTAATATTTTTAAAATTTAAACCATGCCCTACATTTACAATTAATTTTTTAGAGTGAGCATACTCAATCATTTCATTTATTTGATTTATTGTGGATTTTCTAATAATTTTTTTATCTAAATTACCTGTGTGTAGTTCTACTGTATCAAAACCTAAATTTTTAGCTAAATTAATCATTTTTTTTGTCGGGTTTATAAAGGCACTTAATTGTATATTTTTTTTTCCAGATATTTTTAATAATTTTTTTAATTTTGCTTGTGATATTTTGTTTAAATTAAGACCACCCTCTGTTGTAATTTCATTTCTTTTTTCGGGAACAATACAAATAAATTTTGGATTGATCTTGCTTGCTATTTTTATCATCTCTTCCGTAAGCGCCATTTCAAGATTAATAGGAATTTTAGAATATTTTTTTAATTCAAAGAGGTCTTTGTCTTTTATGTGCCTCCTATCTTCTCTTAGATGAACAGTTAGTGTATCAATTTTTGCTTCATGACAAACTTTCAATGCTCTAATTAAATTTGGATTATCCTGACCCCTAGCATTACGAAGAGTCGCTATATGATCTATATTAACGCCTAGTTTCATTAATAATTAATTGATTGTCTTTTAACTTTATCAACTTGGCTTAAAGTTTTCATTTCGGCAAGAACAAATTTTAGTTTATCTGAGCTTTCAATACTTATATCTATAATAAATGTGTAAACTTTTTTAGTTCTATTAGCGATACGAATATTTTCGATATTAATTTCATGCTTATCGAAGATTGATGTAATACTAAATAGAGCTCCAGGTTGGTTTTTAATAACTATCTCTATCCTTGAGTTAAATTCAGATTGACTTTCTCCTTCCCCCCATTCAGATTTATAAAAATTATCTTTATGATAATAACCTAAACTGTCACAAATTGTATTGTGTACTACTAGACCTCGACCATATGACATTATTGAGATAATGCTATCGCCTTTAATAGGAGAACAACAAGTTGCATAATTAATAGCAATACCATTTTCATATTTTAATATATCTACTCTTTCTTCGTCATCATTAGATTGAAAAATTTTTTTTACAATATTATCTTCCATTTCCTTAAATAATTTATCTAGTTCAGCTCTAGATAAAAAACCTCTTCCAACATTTTCAAAAAGTTTATTTTTAAATTTAAAATCAGTTTTGGTTAAAATTTTGTTAAAAGTATTTTCATCGGCAGCGATGTTTTTAGACTTTGCGATATAGTTTAAAATATCTTTACCTAGTATTTCAAACTCTCTTCTTCTTTTTGACCTAAAAAAATACCTTATTTTTTCTTTTACTTTTTCTTTTTTTACAAATCTAATCCATAAAGGTGAAATTGTAGTGCTTTCATCAAGAATGATTTCAACTTGATCTCCATTATTTAGTTTTGTACTTAAAGGTGACTCTTGTCCATTAACTATTGCTCCAGCGCATCTATCTCCAATATCTGTATGAATAGTATACGCATAGTCAACTGGAGTGGAGTCAACTGGGAGTGTAAATAATTCTCCTTTAGGTGAAAAAACATAAATTTGTTCATCAAAAAATTGTTGTGAGGTTTTGTTAAGGATGAGATGTTGTTCATCTTTTTCCTCAACATAATTTACAGCATCTCTTAACCAAGCATAGACGCCCTCGCTTTGACTATCTTTATTTAAATATTTATATCTCCAATGTGCAGCTATACCATTTTCCGCTATCATATGCATAGCTCTTGATCTTATTTGTACTTCAAATATTTTTTTTTGAAAAATAAGATCAGAATGTATCGATCTATACCCATTGGGTTTTGGACTAGATATATAATCTTTTGTTCTTCCAACTTTAGCGGAAAAATTTCGGTGAATAATACCCAGAACCCTGTAACAATCTCTTGTTGATTTAGTAATGATCCTGACAGCAGCTATATCAGATATAGAATTTAAATCTGTATTTTTCTTATTTATTTTTTTCCAAATAGAGTAAGGATTTTTTTTTCGGTAATGAATCTCAGCATCAATATCAGACTTGGAAAGTTGCTCCCTCATTAAATTTTCAAGATCAATAAATGAACCTTCTAAGTTTTTGAAGGTATTATCTATTTTGTCATTGATTCTGTTAAAAATATCTGGGTGTAAATTTTTAAAAGATATATTTTCTAAAATTGATTTCCAATTCTCAAATCCTAATCTTTGAGCAAGCGGGGCATAAATTAATAAAGTTTCATTGCTCACTCTTTTTCTTTTTTCAACATCTTTAAAATAATGAATAGTTTTAATATTATGAAGTCTGTCAGCTAATTTTATAATTAAAACTCTTATATCTTTAGCAGTAGAAATTAATAATTTTCTGAAATTTTCGGCCTCTTTTTCTGATCTTGTTGTTTTTTTTTCTTCCAAAAAATCTATTTTGGTCAAACCATCAACGAGGCCAGATATTGCATCGCCAAAATTTTTTTTTAATTCATCTTTTGAAAATTCAGTATCTTCAATGACATCGTGTAGTAAGCCAGTAATTACAGTTTCAGTATCTAATTTTAATTCAATTAGTGATTTACATACTTCATATGGATGAATTATATACGGATCTCCAGAGGCACGAAATTGGTCCTTATGAGAATTTTCAGCAACCTCAATAGCTTTTACAAATAGATCCTCTCTAAAATTTTTGTCATATGATTCTAATGCGGATTTAAACTCGCTGTAACTTTTGTTGAAGTAGCTGGTTTGGAACATCAGCTAAAATAATAAACTAAATATAACTTTTAATCTTCAAGAAGATGATCTTCGTTTTCTTCTTCTTTTTCTTGAACTAATTGATAACTCTTAATAATGTCTTCTTTGACATCTCCGACACTAATTTTTTCATCAGCAATTTCTCTAAGAGCTATGACCGTGCTTTTATCATTATCTAGTGGAACCTGGGCTTCATTACCTGCATTAAGAACCTTTGCTCTGTGAGATGCCAGTAAAACTAAATCAAAAAGACTATCAACGTTTTTAGTACAATCTTCTACTGTAACTCTTGCCATGTGAGGTTTATATGAAAAAGTAAGTAAAATTACAAGAAAATTATTATTTTTTTAAAATTCTTTGTCTTTTACGATCCCACTCTCTTTGCTTAATTGTCTCCCTTTTATCAAATTTCTTTTTACCGATGCCAACTCCAAATTTTACTTTTGCTAAACCTTTTTCATTAAAGAAAATCTCCATAGGAACCGCTGTAAAACCTTTTGTGGTCAACATTCCTAAAATCTTCTTTATCTCTCTTTTATTAAGTAAAAGTTTTTTTACAGATCTCGTCTTCTTTTTGAGGTCAAAATTCTTACCTCTTGAAATAATTTCAAAATTATTGATGTAAATTTCACCTTTTTGTTCATTAATAAAACTTGACTGAATAGAGGCTTTCCCACTTCGAAGTGGTTTAACTTCATTGCTTTCAAGCACTATTCCAGCAACATAAGTTTCTTTGATTTCATAATCAAATTTTGCTCTACGATTTTGAATAGACAATTAAATAAAATTTAAATCTTTTATTATTTTTCTTACTTGTTTTTTTGTATCAGAACTTAATTCATACAAAGGTTCTCTTAAATCAGCTTTACATTTACCCATTAAAGAAAGGGCATACTTAGCTGGTGTAGGATTAGGCTCAGCAAACAATATTTTTGACAATGGAGCTAATTTTAAATTTACTTTATCAAATTCCTTATAATTCTTTTTTTTCCAATGATAGTGGAGCATTGATGTAAGTTTAGGAGCAACATTAGCTGTAACTGATATACAGCCATGCCCGCCTTGAGCTAAAAAACCAGCAATGGTTCCATCTTCACCAGACAAATAATTAAAATCTTTTTTCATAAAAGTTCTCATAATCAAAGGTCTTGACATATCATTGGAGGCGTCTTTAATACCGACGATGTTTGATACTTTATTTAGTTCCTTAAAGCTATCAAAAGACAAGTCTACAATTGATCTTCCTGGTATATTGTAAATTAGTTGTTTTAAAGGTGAAACTTTTGCAATTTTTTTGAAATGGTTAATCAAACCTAATTGATTAGGTTTATTATAATATGGTGTAACGACTAATCCGTAATTTGCTCCTGCTTTAAAGGCATGTTTAGTAAATTCAATTGCCTCTTTAGTCGAATTAGATCCTGTGCCGGCAATAACAGGTATTTTTTTTGAAGCAACTTTTATTGCGAACTCAACTAACTTCATATGCTCATCATGTGATAAAGTTGGTGACTCCCCTGTGGTTCCACAAACCGTTACTCCAGATATTCCACTTTTAATTTGCCAGTTTAGTAGTTTTTCAAAACTATCGTAGTCAACTTCACCATTTGAAAAGGGAGTTATTATTGCTGGTATAGATCCTGTGAGCATTATTATTTTTTACTATTTTTATATCAAATATATATGTTTTTTTTATGGCGGAGAGAGAGGGATTCGAACCCTCGGTACAACTTGCGTCGTACGGCGGTTTAGCAAACCGCTGGTTTCAGCCACTCACCCACCTCTCCATAGGCTTATTTATAGCCGAAATATAGTCGAATAAAAAGAATTGTCATTCTTATTATTGATAAAAATGTCTATGCAGTTACTTTTTAAGTTTTTCGAGAAGGATTTTATTTATTAATTTAGGATTACCTTTACCTTTTGTAGCTTTTAGACATTTACCAACAAAATATCCTAAAACTCTATCAGAACCTCCTTGAAATTTTAAAATGTTCTCCTCTTCTCCTACTAAAGCTTCATCAATTATTTTTTCCAATTCACCTGAGTCAGACACTTGTTCAAGTCCTAATTCCTTTACAAGTTCAGATGGCTTACCTTCACCATTTAAAACTTTCGGTAAAATTTCTTTACCAGCTTTATTTGAAATTACATCATCAGAAATTAATTTCAAAAGATCAGTAATATCTTTTGTTTTATCATTTAGACTATTTACTTCTAAATTATTTTCTTTGATAAATGCAAATATATCTCCAACTAACCAAGCAGCTATAAATTTTGGTTTCACGGTTGACTCAGAAATCATTTTTTCAAATAAATTTGCGTTTTGTTTTTCAGCAATTATGATTTTAGCTATGTCTTTATCTAAACTGTAATTATCTAAATATTTATTTAACTTATCTTGGGGAAGTTCTCCTACTAAGGGTTTTATTTTATCAATTTGCTCTTGGCTTAAATTTACAGGTAATAAATCGGGATCAGGAAAATAACGATAATCATGTGAGAATTCCTTACTTCTCATTGCTCTTGTTTCCCCGGTGCTTGTATCAAACAACATAGTATTCTGTTCAATTTCTCCACCACCATCAATTATATTAATTTGTCTTTGAAATTCATATTCAATAGCTTGTTTAATGAATTTAAATGAATTTAAATTTTTTATTTCACATCTAGTGCCAAGTTCTTGGCCCTTTTTGCGAACAGATAAATTTACATCAGCTCTTAAAGAACCTTCCTGCATATTTCCATCACACACATCTATGTACATAAGCAATTGTCTTAAAGAAGACATGTAGTTAATTACTTCATCTGCAGATGATAAATCAGGATACGAAACTATTTCTAATAATGGTGTGCCTACTCTATTGAGATCAATAAAGCTATATTTCGGATCAATATCATGAATACTTTTGCCAGCATCTTGTTCTAAATGGGCTCTCTCAATTCTAATTTTTTTTTGATTATCACCACTATCAATATTGATATAACCCTCGCTAAGAATGGGGAATTCAAATTGACTAATTTGGTAACCTTGAGGTAAATCAGGATAGAAGTAATTTTTTCTTTCGAAAACAGAATACTTGTTAATCTTAAAATTTAATGCGTATCCTGTTTTTATTGCCATTTCAATACAACCAAAGTTCATAACTGGAAGCATTCCAGGCATTCCTGAGTCAATAAAATTTACATTCTCATTTGGCTCAGATCCAAATTGATTTGGTGAGGAGGAAAATAATTTAGATGAAGTTTTAAGTTGGGCGTGTACTTCAAGACCTATGACCATTTCCCAATTATTACTCATTGAAACTTAATTCCTTTTCTGCAAGCGCTGCTAATTGTAAAAGTGATTTTTCTTCAAAATAATTTCCAATAAATTGAACTCCCAAAGGTAGACCATTTTTACTTAATCCAGATGGAATAGATATGCCAGGAAGGCCAGCAAGACTTGTGGGAACAGTATAAATATCATTTTTATACATAGATATAGGATCAAGTTTATCACCAATTTTAAAAGCCTCATTCGGTGTTGTGGGTGTTAGTATAAAATCAACTTCGTTCAAAATTCTTTGAAAATCATTTTTAATCAATCTTCTAACTTTTTGAGCTTGTCTGTAGTAAGCATCGTAATAACCAGCTGACAATACATAAGCGCCTATAAGTATTCTTCTTGTAACTTCATCACCAAATCCCTTTGTTCTGGAATTTAGATAAATATCATCAAGACTTTCGCCGTCTTCTCTAACTCCGTAGCGTATTCCATCATATCTTGCTAAATTTGACGAAGCTTCAGCTGGTGCTAAAATATAATAAGTTGAAAGTGCGTATTCGGTAGTCTTAAATTTTACATCAACAAATTCTATGCCATGTTTGGAGAGTGCTTTTTTTGTATTATCAATTTGATTTAAAATGTCGTCACTGACATCTTCAAGATAATCAGAGGGAATTCCAATTTTAATTTTTTTTTCAAAGCTGTTGTTGATATCAACTAAATAGTCCTCTCTTTGATGATTTGAGCTGGTAGAGTCATTAAAATCATGTTTGTTTATTGAATTTAAAACATAAGCCGCATCCTCTACACAGTTTGTCAAAGGTCCTGCTTGATCTAAACTAGAGGCAAAAGCTACAATTCCCCATCTTGAACATGAGCCAAACGTGGGCTTTAAACCAACTATTCCGCATAAGCTAGCTGGCTGTCTGATTGAGCCACCAGTATCTGTACCCATTGATGCTACACATGAGCCCTCTGCCACAGCTGCTGCTGATCCCCCTGAGGAGCCGCCTGGAACTAGATTATCTTTTTGAGAATTTTTATTCTTCCAAGGATTAATTACAGGACCAAAATAACTAGTTTCATTTGAAGAGCCCATCGCAAATTCATCACAATTATTTTTGCCAATAAAAATTGAACCATCATTTAAAAGTTGCTGAGTCACAAAAGACTCATAATTAGGGATGTAATTACTCAGAATTTTTGATGATGCTGTTGTTCTTATTCCTTTAGTACAGAATAAATCTTTAATACCTAAAGGAATACCATCTAAAAGTAAAGGATTGCCATTATCATATCTGTTTTGAGAGTCGTTAATTGATGAAATATTGTTTTCCCTGTCGATCACTAAGTTAAAGCTGTTGTTATTACCAGATTTAGCTTTTGCTAAATATTCGTCATAAAGTTCACTTACACTTATTTTTTTTTCAATAAGAGCTTTTTTAATTTGGCTAATTGAATTCTTCACTTACTCAACCACTTTAGGCACTTTGAAAAAATTTTGAGCTCTCTCTGGAGCATTACTTAATACATCATCAACAGAATTACTTTTACTTACCTCATCATTTCTAATTGATACGGTTTTTTCAGTTACATTATGCAAAGGTTCTGTTTTACTTGTGTCAACCTTTTTAAGATTATCTACCCATTTAATTATATCTTTTAACGAATTAGAGTAAAATTCCTCTTTTTCTGAGGGTAATTTTAGCTTTGCTAAATAAGAAATTCTTTTAATATCAATGTCACTCATAATGGTCGTCGATACTATATCAGATTTTCTTGTAAGCAATAATTATACCAAGAAATTTATTGCTATAGATTATGGTCTAAAACACATAGGAATGGCTATAAGCGATCCATCAAATATTATTTCTGTTCCTTATGGAACTTTTACCGAAATATTATTATTCGAAAAAATTATTGAAATTATAAAAACTGAAAATGTTCATGGAGTCGTTATTGGTAAACCTTACCATCTTGATGGTTCTTTATCTGAAATGGTAAATAAAGTTGAAATATTTGCCGAAAAATTAGAGAAAATTATCTCTTGTCCAATTTTGTTTATCGATGAGAGATTGTCTAGTAAGCCATATAAATCAAGGAAAAATTCAGAAAACACTAATATTCATGAAAAGAGTGCATGTTTAATACTTGATGATTTTCTAAGTTTGTATAGAAACTCCACTAGTGAAAAATAGAAAGATCACTTCTATAGACGATCTATCAGCTAAGGATATTCACTCTATTGCTGAGTTAGCTATAAAATTTAAAAAATCAAAAAAAAGAATTTTAGGAAAAAAAACAAAAAATATTTTTAACTTATTTTTAGAGCCCTCTACAAGAACTACAATAAGTTTTGAGCTTGCAGCAAAAAATTTAGGATACAATTCAGTTAATATAAATTTTGAAAAAAGTTCTTTGTCTAAAGGTGAAACGTTTAATGACACCATGAATACTTTGATGAGTATGAAACCAGATGCTTTAGTCATCAGAGATAAAAATAATTTTTCACCAATGAACATAGCAAAGAAAAGTAATGTTCCTGTAATAAATGCAGGAGATGGGACTAACGAACATCCCACTCAGGCGCTACTTGATTATTGTGTAATAAAAGAAATTTTTAAAAAGAAAAAAATAAAAATTGGTATTTGTGGAGATATTAAGCATAGTAGAGTAGCACACTCAAATATCAAACTTCTTTCAAAAATGGGCTATCAAATTCATATAATTGCACCTACATATTTTTTAAACAGAAATGAATTGATTAAAATAAATGATAAAATTAAATTTCATAAAAATTTGAATTATCTCGAAAAACTAGATGTCTTGATGATGTTGAGAGTTCAAAAAGAGAGAATTCCAAAAGGTGCAAAGAATATGATGAAATCTTTTAAAAAAGAATTTTGTTTACAAAATAACCATCTATTAAATAAGCCCTATTTGATGCACCCTGGCCCAGTAAATAGAAACATTGAGATTAGTGATGAAGTTTTAGATAATTATTCTAAATCACTGATATTAAAACAAGTTGAGATGGGTGTTTACCTCAGGATGGCTTGTTTACATTATATACTAAAGTGATTTTTCTAATATTAACGTTTGCCTATTTGATGGGATCTATACCTTTTGGGAAACTAATAACCAAATTTTTAACAAACAAAGACATAACAAAGACAGGATCAGGAAATATAGGTGCAACCAATGTATACAGAAGTGTATCAAAAAAAGCTGGTATTACTGTCTTATTATTAGATGGAATAAAACCAATTTGTGCATTTTTAATTATTTATTATTTATTTCCAGAACACTTCTTGAAATATAAATATTTAATTTTTCTTTTTTCTATAATTGGACATATTTTTCCAATTTGGCTTCATTTTAAAGGTGGAAAAGGTGTGGCATGCTTTTTTGGTGCAAATTTATTTTTAACCCCTATTCCAACCATTTTAGCAATGATCCTGTGGTTTTTTACAGTCAAAATTACTAAACTTTCTTCTTTAGGAGCTCTTTTATCAATATTTCTTTTGACAATTTATCAATTAATTTTTATTTATGGCAACTTAGAAAAGGCAATAGTTTTTATTATTTTTCTTTTAATATTTTTTAAACACAGTTCAAATATTAAAAGATTAATTAAAGACGAAGAAAATAAAATAGATTTATAGTTATGAACTTACTTGTTGTAGAGTCACCCGCAAAAGCAAAGACGATTAATAAATATCTTGGAAATGATTTTGAAGTCATAGCTACGGTTGGTCATTTTAGAGATTTAGCAAAAAAAGATGGTGTAAAAGTTACTGAAGACTACAGTGATGTTGAGTTGAATTGGGAAACCACAACTGCAGGAATGAAAATGTTAGACAGTATAGAGAAAAAAGCAGAAGGTTATGAAAAAATTTACCTTGCGACTGATCCAGACAGAGAAGGTGAAGCGATTACATGGCATTTAGTGAAATCTTTAGAAAAAAAAATAGATAAAAATAAATTTGAGAGAATTACATTTAATGAAATTACTAAAAATGCAGTAATAAATAGTTTTAAAGATTCTAGGAAAGTTGATGATAATCTAGTTTCTGCATATTTAGCCCGAAGAAGTTTAGATTATTTAGCGGGATATAGTTTATCTCCTGTTCTTTGGAGGAAAATGCCTGGCAGTAGATCTGCAGGAAGAGTGCAATCTGTAGCAGTAAGGCTTATATATGAAAAAGAGATTGAGATAGAACAATTTGAACCAGAGAAATTCTATAAAATAAATGTACATGGAGAAATTAACGGTGCAAAACTCGATACATCCATTACAAGTCTAGACGGGCAAAAAGTAGACAAGCTCTTCTTTAAAAACGAGGCTTTAGCTGAAAAGGCTAAAAATTATCTAAATAATAACAAATTTTTCATCAGAAAAATTGATGAAAAGACAATATCTCGAAAACCAAAAGCACCCTTTAATACTTCAACCTTGCAACAAACAGCAAATAGTCAACTAAATTTTAGTGCCAGTCAAACTATGACTATCGCTCAGGGTTTATATATGGGCATAGATATAAAAAAGGAAACTATAGCTTTAATAACTTATATGAGAACAGATAGCATAACGCTCTCTAAAGATTCAATTGATACAATAAGAAAAAATATAACTGATGAATATGGTGATAAATATTTACCAGATAAGCTTATTGAGTATAAGTCCAGAAAAAAAAATGCACAGGAAGCGCACGAGGCAATTAGACCGACAGATATTACAATAAAACCTGAAAGCATAAAAGATTATCTAAGTGAGGAACAATTTAAACTTTATGATTTAATTTGGAAAAGAACATTAGCCTCCCAAATGACTAGTGCTGAAACGAACCAAAATACACTTCAAATAGATTGTGAAGAAAAAAACATAACTTTAAAAGCAACGCTTGGTAAATTAATTTTTGATGGATATAAAAAAGTTTATAACCTACAAGAGGATGACGAAGAACAGATTATTTCACTATTAGAAAATATAAAAGAAAATGATAAATATACTGTTAGCGAAGTTGAAACATTAGAATCATATACTTCTCCTCCATCTAGATATACTGATGCCAGTTTAGTAAAGAAATTAGAAGAGTTAGAAATTGGAAGACCTTCAACCTATGCCTCTATAATTCAGACAATTGTCAATAGGGGTTATGTTTTAAAAAGTGGAAAATCATTTATACTTAATGATCGCGGTAGAGTAGTAAATGTATTTTTATGTAATTATTTTAAAAAATTTCTTGAATATAAATTTACAGCTGATTTAGAAAATCAGCTTGATGATGTAGCTGCTGATAAAGCAGAATGGAAAAATATTGTTTTAAATTTTTGGAAGGATTTTGAGTTTTTCATAAATGAAGTTATGGGTAAGCCTAATAGAGAAGTTATTGATGTGATAAATGATGAATTATCACCAGTTATTTTTAAAAAAATTGGAGGAGACATAGATATCAAATGTTCCTCTTGGGCAAACACAGAAAATTGTGAAGGCAATTTGGGTGTGAAAGTTGGAAAAATGGGAGGATTTATTGGCTGTTCAAATTACCCTGAATGTAAATTTACAATTTCAATAGGTGCATTCATTAAAGAGGTAAATCCAAAAAATCGTGAGGGAGATGAAATCATCACCTTTCCAAGAACCCTAGGTATAGATGCTGACTCTAAAAAAGAAATAGCAGTTCACTTGGGTCCTTATGGCTATTACCTACAATTAGGAAAAGAAACTGATGAAGATAAGCCTAAAAGAGTAACTCTTCCTAAAAGTTATGATCAAAATACAATTGGTATGAATATAGCTAGTCAGTTAATTAAGCTACCAATAACACTTGGAAATTTTCCAAATAGTGAAGATCCTGTAATAGCAAACATAGGAGCGTATGGACCATATGTTAAATACCAAGATATTTTTGCCTCTTTGGGAAGAAAATATGATGTCTTGGAAATTAATTTAGATCAAGCAGTGGAATTGATAATTATTAAAAAAAATAAACCTACAAATAAAGTAAGAGAAATAGGAGTCCTAAAGAGAAGGAAACAAAGAGCAAATCTCTATAAAGGGAAATCAGGAAAATTTTATTTTAAGATAGGGATAATGAATTACAAAATTCCTCCAGAATATGATGGAGAAAATTTAACAATTGAGGATGTTGAAAAAATACTTAAATCTAATCGCTAATTTTTTTTAAATTTAACTCTTTTAATTGTTTATCCTCTATTTTAACTGGTGCATTCATCATTAAGTCTTGAGCTCTTTGGTTAAATGGGAAAGCTATTACTTCTCTGATATTTTCATTTTCACTTAGTAACATAATTATTCTGTCTAGACCCGGTGCACATCCTCCATGAGGGGGAACTCCATAATGAAAAGCATCAAACAAAGCACTAAATTTAGATTTAATCTCACTTTCGCCATATCCTGCAATTTCAAAAGCTTTTTTCATGATATCCGGTCTATGGTTTCTTATGGCTCCAGATGACAATTCAGTTCCATTACATACGATATCATATTGGTATGCTAAAATATTCAAGGGGTCATCTATCGTCAATGCATCCATTCCTCCTTGAGGCATAGAAAAAGGATTGTGACTAAAGTCAATCTTGCCAGTTAAAACATCTTTTTCATACATAGGGTAGTCAACGATCCAGCAAAATTCATATTTATTTTTATCAATTAAATTTAAATCCTCCCCTACTTTTGAAATAACCTTTGATGAAAACTCATATGACTCATCTGGTAAATCACATACAAAAAGTAATCCATCATTTAAATTAAAATTATTATCTTTAATCATTTGGTTTAACTTTTCTTGATTAAAATTTTTAGCTAATGGGCCTTTAGGTAGTGAATTTTCAAAGTTTATATATCCAAGACCTTTTTTTCCTTGTTCTTGAGCCCATTTATTAAGGTTATCATAAAAACTTCTTGGCTTACCTTCAGAATTGAGAGCTTGAATACAATTAACAATAGCGCCCTTTTTAATTAAATTTTCAAAAATTTGAAGACCTGAACCCTCAAAATAATTTGTTACATTAGCTAATCTCAGAGGGTTTCTTAAGTCTGGTTTATCGCATCCAAAACTCTCAACACTATCTTTGTAAGTGAATGTTGGAAATGGAAGTTTATTTACTGATTTATCTAAAGGTTTGAATTTATCAAAAGTATTAAATAGTAAACGACTAATGACGTCTAAAACATCTTCTTGTGTGGCAAAACTCATTTCCATATCAATTTGATAAAATTCACCAGGAGATCTATCAGCCCTACTATCTTCATCTCTGAAACATGGAGCTATTTGAAAATATTTATCAATACCAGAGGCCATATAAAGTTGCTTAAATTGCTGAGGTGCTTGAGGTAAAGCATAAAAAGATCCTTTATGTAATCTGGAGGGTACCAGGTAATCTCTGGCACCTTCTGGAGAAGGAGCTGTTAGAATTGGAGTTGCTAATTCCATGAAACCCTCATTATTCATAAAATCTCTTACATAATTTATAATTCGATTTCTAAGCTTAATATTACGCTGCATTTTGGATCTTCTAAGGTCTAAATATCTATATTTTAATCTTACCTCTTCGCCATAATCACTATCTGAATTTACCTCAAGTGGGAGAGTTCTAGAGCATCGGCTTAATATTTCAAAACTTTCTATTTTCAATTCAACTTCGCCTGACTCTAAATTTATATTAATAGTTTCCTCACTTCTTTTGGTTATTAGACCAGAAATTTTAATTACATCCTCGTTTTTTATTTTTGATAATTCAGAAAAATTAACAGAAGTATTATCTACAACACATTGTAAAAGTGAGGTTGAGTCTCTTAAATCTATAAATAATAAATTTCCGTGATCTCTTGATCTATTAACCCATCCAGAGACCGTAATTTTTTTATCTACTAGTTTATTATCAATATCTTTTAAATAATAATCTCTATAACTGTTCATAATACTTTCTAATTAGTGACAAATTAATATTATGGTTATTCTCATAAAGCAAATGATTAATGGTTTTTGCTGCCTCAAATGCTGCTAGATATGTTCTTTCAATATGATTCATTACTTCAATAATAATCTGTTCTGGAACAGTAATAGATTTTAAAAACAAATATTTTTTAATTAATTTTAAAAGAAGGTCTTTATTAGGGTTTTGTATATTGCATAAATTAAATTGTCTTAGCCTTGACTCAATATCTGGTAAATAAATTTTGTCAGATAGGTTTTCTATAGAACTATCAGAGGTAAATATAGTCAATGGAATATTATTTGATATAAAGTGCTGTAGGAAGTGAAAAAAATTTTCATCTTTTGCAGGTAAATTATTTAAGTCTAAATATGTTTCTTTCTTTATATGTAAATCATTAGGTAATTTATTAATCAAATTAGTTTTAAAAACATTAGAAAAATTATTTGCAATCGAGGTTTTACCAGATTTTCTAGGTCCATAAATAATTAGGTATTTTATTCTTTTCTTGAGCGATTGAATTACTGAATCATTTTCTGAGGAAAGTATAATTTCCTCATCAGAGCTGTCTAAATTTAAAAATGTTTGCACTAAAAAAAGTTTACCAAGAAATTAATCTGTTTATCATCATAGATATTTTCGAAATCTAATAGTAATTTGTTTTGTTCATAAGATGATATCTTGTAATCTAAACCAGTAAAGTATTTTAATTTTTTATAATTTGATGAATCGATTGATAATTGGTAAGAGCTTTTATTTTTATCCAAGAGTTTAAACCATAATGATTTTAAATTTATATTTTTTGAAAACTTTTGTAATCGAAAATAATTCTTATTAAAATTTAAGTATATATAAGAATCTTTTTCAAAGTTTTGAATAATAAAATTTGGACAATTTTCAAATTTATTATTAAATATAAAAAAATTTTCTAGTAATGAACAATTTAAAAAAAATAAATTATGTTTGATATTTTTTGCATATAAATCTTTAGATAAATTATCTATATCAAAATTAAAAGATATTTGAGTATTACTAAAATTAATATTATAAATATTTTTTTCTATTGAAGGTATAATGTCATCCTCAGTAATTGAATTATTTATTCTTAAAAGTAATTCTTGATAATTTTGAAGATTGTTGTCTTTTTGAATAGTAATTTCTTGATAAGCTGATAAATTTTTTAAATTAAATGCAAGGAATATACTAATTAGATATAAATATTTCATTGAGCAAACTATACAAAAAATCGGGTGTTGATGTAATAAAAACTGACAAACTTATTAGTCAAGCACTAAAATTCATCAAAAGCTCACACAATGATAAAGTTTTAGGGAATAAATTAGGTTTTAGTGCAGAATATAGAGTTAGTAAGGATGTTACGCTTTGTGCCGCTACGGATGGAGTTGGAACTAAGGCTATATTGGCTGCTGAGCTTAATGATTATAAAGGAATTGGACAGGATTTGGTTGCAATGTGCTCAAATGATTTGCTTTGCAACAAGGCAAAACCACTATTTTTTTTAGACTACTTTGCCTGTAGTTCGGTCAAGTCAAAACAATATACTGAAATATTGAGAAGTATCACAGATGCTTGCAAAAAAATTAATTGCTCACTTATTGGAGGTGAAACTGCTGAAATGCCATCTTTATACAGAGGTAATCATTTTGATATTGCTGGTTTTTTAATAGGAATAAAAGAGAGATATAAGACTTTAAATGTAACAAGAGGGGATCTTATATTTGGAATAAAATCAAATGGATTTCACTCAAATGGATTTTCTCTTATTAGAAAAATTATTAGAAAAAATAAAATTAATATAAAAAGAGCAAAATTTAATAAAAAAAAGCTTTCTAATCTTATAATGAGACCTACACGTCTTTACCATAGGTATATTAATTATAATGATTTAAAATTTATAAAAACACTTTCCCATATTACTGGAGGTGGTGTTTATTCAAATTTCAAACGTAGTATACCTAAGGGTACAAAATTTGATTTAAATATAATTAAGCTACCTAAAGAGTACGATTTTATTAAAGACAACATAAATATTACTAACCTTGAATTAATGGAAATATTTAATTGTGGAATAGGTATGATATTTGTAATTAACAAAAAGCATTATAAGAGATTTATTAAAAGGAACTTGTTTAGTCTAATTGGTGAAATTAAATAATCATAAAAAAAAAGTATCCTTTTTAATATCAGGGAGTGGTTCTAATCTTCTAAAAATATTAAAAAAAAACCATTTAAATAAAGATTTTAAAGTCATAGCTATTATTAGTAATAATAATATCTCAACAAAAATTAAATCTTATGTGGATAAGTTTTATAAAGATGTTTTAGTTAAAGAATTCCAAAGCACATTACAAAAAGAAAATTTCAATAATACAGAAATTATTTTTTCAGTTGGTTATATGAAAGTTATTGAAAAGAGAATCATAAATAACTTTGATGTTATAAATTTACATCCATCCATCCTTCCTAATTATAAAGGACTTATGACACAAAAAAGAATGTTAATAAATAATGAAAAATTCTATGGTTTTACCATTCACAAGGTTTCTCCTGAATTAGACGATGGTAAAATAATCTCAAATAAAACCAAAAAAATTGACACTAAAAATGAGTTAGAGCTTATGAAAAAACATAAGAGCTTAGAGCATCAATTTGTATACAAACAACTTGTTAATTATTTACTAAATTAGTTCGGATCCTGAAAAAAAGAAACTGATTTCGATTTTTGCATTTTCCTCAGAGTCGCTTCCATGAACAGAGTTTGCTTCAATAGACTCGGCGTATTGTTTTCTTATAGTCCCTTCTTCAGCTTCATCTGGGTTAGTAGCGCCCATAATTTTGCGATATTTTATTACAGCGTCTTCTCCCTCTAAAACTTGTACTTGTACAGGGCCAGATGTCATGTACTCAACTAAACTATTAAAAAAAGGTCTCTCTTTATGTACTTCATAAAAAATTTGTGCTTGATCTTTGGTCATATATATTTTTTTTGAAGCTAAAATTTTCAAATCAGCACTTTCAATCATTTGATTTATATGACCAATTAAATTTCTTTTCACAGCATCTGGTTTAATTATCGAAAATGTTTTTTGCATATTAGCTCCTAATTTTTGAAATACTTACTTATAAAATCTGCAATCAATGTCAAGCCGAAACCGGTGGATCCTTTATTGTTCATAATATCTCCAGCATTTTTCCATGTGGTACCAGCTATATCAAGATGAGCCCATTTTGTATCCTTTGGAACAAACCTTTGTAAGAATTGTGCTGCAGTTACAGATCCACCATATCTTCCTGCACCAATATTTTTCAAATCAACAAATGGTGAGTTAAGTTCTTTATCGAAATCGTCATGAAGAGGCATTCTCCAAACTTTTTCATTTGTATCTAAACCAGATTGATAAAGTGTATCTGCTAGTTTATCGTCGTTACAAAATAAACCTGCGTAATGTTGACCTAGTGCAACCATTATCGCGCCAGTTAAGGTTGCAAAATCAATTACTATCTTTGGTTTATATTTTTCACATCCATATGTAATTATATCTGCTAATACTAGTCTGCCCTCTGCATCAGTATTTAGAACTTCAACATTGATACCTTTATATGATTTTATAATATCTCCAGGTTTATAAGCAGTGCCACTTGGCATATTTTCAACTAATCCAACAATACCTGCATAAGAAAAGTTAGTATTAATTTCACTAAGATATTTAATTATTGAAACAGTGACAGCTGAGCCTGCCATATCCCATTTCATATCCTCCATTCCACCACTAGGTTTAATTGAAATACCTCCACTATCGAAACAAACACCTTTTCCAACAAATAAAATATCTATATTTTTCTTTGAATTTTTTTTTGAAAATTCCATTACTCTTGGTTCTCTATTACTACCCTGACTGACTGCTAGCAAACAATTCAAACCAATTTTTTTAATTTTTTCTTTATCAAGTATTTTTATATTTAAATTGTTTTTATCTAATTGTTTTAAAGTTCTTTTGACAAATGAAATTGGGTAAATAATATTACTAGGCTCAGAGACTAATTCTTTTAGAAAATTAATTGAATTTAACAAACTTAAATATTTTTTTGAAAGTTTATAATTAGTTTTATATAAATTTTTTTTTGAATTATTTTTGTATACAGAATAAATAAAATCTTTTTGTAGGAAACCAAATACCAAATAGTCTAAAGCTAATTTGTTATTAGTATCAATATTTATTTCTGATACTGAGTATTTTATAGCTGTTTGATAAAGAAATGATCCCAAAACCATTTTTGTAAAATGATTTTTTTTTGAGCTTTCATTAAAAATATCTAGAGTAATTTGTGAATTTTTAAGATTTATTGAGTATCTAAATAAGACTATTTTGTTATAAGTATAACTAGACAGGTTTTTCTTATTTGAACCTTTGTCAAAAAGACTTGCTGATAATTTAATACTTTGATTAGGTAAATTTATTAAGTTAAATTGTGCTTTCATGCTTGGTGGGACTAGATCATACATAATTTTCAATTATTTCAAATATATTTCAATAAATGTAATGATCTTTATTGGATTAATTTGGTTTTCACAGATACTAAGAATTTTGGAGTTACAACATTCCATCACAACACAGATATTTGAAGTTATAAAAACAACTATTTTAGTCCTGCCTAGTTTTATTAGTCCTTTAATGCCCTTCTTATTAATTATGGCTAGTTTTTTTTTAAACTATAAATTTAACACTAGTAACGAAATACTCATATTGAAACAATACGTATCTTCAAAAAATAGTTTTTTTTTATCTATTTTTATATCGACAGTAATAATGCTGATTTATGTATTTAACAACGAATACTTCTCAGTTAATCTTTACCATAAATATAAAGTCAAAGAGTTAGAAATCAGAAATAATTTAAAATTAGGCGTACCGTCTGTTAATGAATTTCATATTGAAGAAGAAGTCAGTATCTTCTTTGAGGAATTAAAAAACAATAAATTTAACAATGTTGAGGCAATTATTTACGAAGATGGGCAATTTATAATTGCAAAGAATGCTGAAATTGAGATTGATAAAAAAAATTATAATTTAATTTTTAATTATGGTGAAAGAGTAATATTAAATGCAGAAGAAAAAAGTAAATCGACTTTTAATAAATTTATTTACAGTATAGAAAATGATGCAATGGAAATGTTAATGATGGATAAAGAGCATTTTAATACATTAGAGTTATTAAATATTGAAGACAAGGAGCTTTATTATCATGGACATAATCGAATTTATCAATGCCTTCTCACCTTATTGATTATATTGATCTCATTTAAAATCTTTTTTTTCTATATATCAAAAAAAAATGTTTTTAAATATTATTTAATATTATTTCTAAGTGTATTAGTGATGCAAGTTATTAATTCATACTTAATTTTTCTTTTAAATAACAATAATCACATGAATTTATATTATTATTATTCTATTAATATATTTGTGTTATTTTGTTTTAGCTACTTTGTGTTTAAGTTGAATGAAAATAATTAAGCTTCTATATGTAAAATATGTTCTATCCTTTGTAATATGCATATTATCAAGTTTTATAGTATTTTTCATATTCTCACTTATTAGTAATTTGGGAGAAGAGTACTCTTTCATTACTATCTTAAAATTAAGTGTCTTAAATTCTTTTCAAATTTTGACTTATATTCCTTTATTTGTATTTCTATTTTCTATAATTTTATTTTCAACATTTTTAAAATCTAGGAATGAAATTATTATTATTAAGAGTTATCTTAGTATTAATAAATTGATGATTGTTATCATTCCAATTGTATTAATTTTTACTATTTTTGAAATTAATAAAAAAAATATGGCTCTTTTTTTGGAGAATAATAAATTAAATTTAATTCAAACTAATAGCGTATCAAAAGCAAAAATACTTATTAATAAAGTTGGGAATAAAAAAACTTATACTGTTTTCAAAAATCTTGATTTAAATAATTTAGAAGATACTGAATATCGATCTTATAATATTAATAATAGAGTAATTAATAAGGCAGATTTCAGTGCTGAACTAACATATTCAAATAATACAATTATTTTAAATAATTACACGCAATATAATACTAATATCATTAAGGATTATGAAACTGAAAAAAAAATTAAAATTAATCTTGCTAACTTAGTGTTAAATAATTCTTTAGTAAAAGATATATCTTTAAAAAATAATATCCAACTAAATTTAAAATTATTTAATTTTCTAATCTTTTTACTTTTAGTATTGAGTTATATTTTTTTAAACTTTTTTAGCGTAAACTTTTTAAGTTCAAAACAAAGCTATAAAATTCCCATTTTTATTGGTTTGTCTATGCTTATGTATGCCTTTTTAATATTTAATAATTCTTTCAGCTCTTTCAAACAAGTATTTGAGATATTAGCAAGTATACTGGTTACAATACTTTTCTTAAAAACCTATGCAAATGAGTAAGTTATTTTTAATTGTATTTATAATTATTTTTTTTTTTAAAAAATTAATTTCCTTTGGTGCGAACAATGACACTTACATTAATACAACTAACATAACATATGATGAAGTTGAAAATATAATTGAACTTGCTGAGAATTCAAAGATAAACATTAATGATACTAATATTCTAGTAGATAGGGGCATTATTGATTATGGAAATGAAAGAGTTGAGGTATTTGGTAATTTTTACTTATATCAAAATCAAAATATACTAAGTGGTAAGAACTTGATTGGTGATACTAAATTAAATAATTTTTCAGCAATAGATGTCAGCTATATTTATAATAACGATTTAAAAATTGACTCGGACAAATCAAAGAGGTCAGCTAACATTGTATCTTTTTATAACAATTTTCTCACACCATGTGAGCTAGATGGGTATTTTGGTTGCCCTACTTGGTCACTCAGAATTGATGAAACTAAATACAATATCGAAAAAGATAAGTTTGTTCATTTTGATACTTTTTTACAAATAGCGGATTACAAATTATTTTATCTTCCTTATTTTTCACATTATGGAACAAAAGCTCCCAGACAAAAAGGTTTTTTGACACCTACCCTAGAATTTACAATTGGAGGAAATAGTGGTGTCTATACACCTTATTATCTTCCTATAAAAGAAAATATTGATATTAAAATTACTCCAAAGTTTATTTTCTCTGAGAATTTAAATTTTATAAATAATTACTCTTTAAACACTATATTAAATAGTAAAACGTCGGGTGGTACTTATGTTCTGACTATGGACAACTTAAAGTATGAAAATAATGATAATATAAATTCTTCAGCAAGATTAAATTTTAGGCAAGTACTTGATAAAAATAAAATAGTTTATTTTGAAGGTGTTGTAACTAACAGCATTTCTACAACAAGATCACTTAACGAAGAACCTGTAAAATTTGAGAATATCTACTTAAGATTAGATAATTATGATTTATTTTCAAAGAATGATTATTTTAGTGTTGAAGTGTCGACTGTAGAAGCTTTTGACTCAACTAATGTTTCTTTAATTCCATTTACTCCCAAGGTTAATTATCAAAATAATTTTAAACTAAATAAAAATATTTCAAATTATAATGAATTTAACTTTGCTGTAATCAAGAGAGATGAATCTCAAGATAATTTAGCATCTGAAAATAATAAATTAAAAATTAATAATTACATTTCTATTAACAATGAATTTGAAAATACTAAAGTTTATAATAAAATATCATTATTAAATGGGTTTAATGATTATATATTTGAACATGATAACTCATTAAATAGAAATGACGCATTTAATCACATTATTTTATCAAGCGATTATTTTTTCAATTTAAATGAAATAGTTAAACCTAGATTTAAATTTATAATAAACCAAGAAATTAATAGCTCTGATGATACAATAAATGAGGATAGCAATACAATTACTTTTAATTATCAAAATTCATACTCTGATAATAGGTTTTTCGGAACAGATTTAAGAGATAACACATCCAGATTAGTCTATGGTTTTGAAAGTGAATTCGATATAAAAAACTACAAAATTAATGTAAATACAAGTCAATCGTATGACATTAAAAAAAATAATAATTTTAGCAATAAAATAAATCAAACCTCTTTTTATTCAGATTTAGCTCTTGAGGCTAAAACTGAAATCAAAAAATTAAAATTAAGTTTGGACTCCAGACTTGATAGGTCTAGTTTAAAAAGTAAAGAATTGAATTTTAGTTTATATACAGAAGATCCATTCAATATTTCTGTTAATTATCATGAAACAAGTAAAGACGCCTTTTCAGAAAAATCTAATGACACAGAATATTTGGGGATAGGTTTTGAAAAAGAGATAAATAATAATTTTCTCTTAACATACCAATCAAGCATTGACCTTAGAAACAATTACAGCCCATATTATGATACATTTGGGATAAAGGTACATGATGAATGTTCGGAATTAAGAATTCAATATTCCAATAGAAGATACAATGATAACTATAACACAAGTCCAGAAGAGTTAATAAGTGTAAGTTTTTATATGGATTATCTTGGATTTTTTGGATACCAACAAACAACGGATCTTTTTTTTGAAGAACCTGGAACAATTGATTATGGTTTATAGAATAATAAAAAAAATAATATTTATTTCTATAATTTATTTAATTCCAATAAATTTAAATTCAAACATAATTTATGATAAAGGCGATGTGATTATCTCAGCTATTGATTTAAATTATTATAAACAACTTTATTTTGAAAATTTTGGAGAAGAGCTTAATGATCCAACTGCAATAAAGAATATTGTAATTATCAAAAATGTGATCAAAAATTTTAAAAAAAATAACCCAAATTTTATTAAAAGAGTTGATGATATTTTAATCAAAGAATACGGCGAAGAAAAGATGAATATACACATATTAAGAGATTTTATTAGATACTTTAAAATCAAAAATGAATTCATAAATGAATATTATGTTAATAAATTTAATATAAATGATTTAAATAATATATTTCAATCTTTTGAAAAAATTGAACTTCCAATAAGTAATAATGATTGTCTTACAATTATAAAACTCGAGAATTTAAAAAATAATAAAAGCTTCTTAAATAATTTCTTTGTAAATTTAAAAAAGGAAACAAGAAAATACCAAGTTTTGATTGACGATGTCAAATATGATGTATGCATTGACACACGAAATATTCAAATTTTAGAAGAAAATATTTTAAATTATATTGATATTTTAACTGAAGAAGATTTTAAAAATTTTGTTTATGAAAAGCAGTAGTAAAATAAAAAAATATGTTTTCTTAGGAGATACCAACTCTATTAATATTGAAATTATCCTTAAATCACATTCTTTTTTAAAAGAAAAGTTACAATACTTATTAGTTGGAAATAAATTTGAATTAGAGGAATACATAATTAAACTTAAATCTAAGTTTCAAATTAATGAAATATTTGATCCTATAAACTTTGAAAACTATATTAAGAATCAAATAAATATCTTTAATATTGAAGATATTTATAGAGATAAATATAAAAATTTGCTTAATCAATTAGTGTTAGCCAATAAATTATCTTGTCAAACAAAATACGACCTAGTAACAATGCCTATCAATAAATCTGTTATAAAAAAAAAACTAAAATTCATAGGTATTACTGAGTATTTAGGAAAATTGAATAATTGTGAAACTACAATGCTTATGTATGGTGAGAATTTTTCGGTAATTCCTCTAACAACCCATATAAACTTAAAAGATGTTAGTAGATATTTAAATAAAATAGAAATTAAAAAAAAATTAAACCTAATTATGAATTTATTAAAATTAAAAAGATATAATCTAAATTTTAAAGAAATTAAATTTCTATGTTTTAACCCTCATTGTGGTGAAAATAATACTATTGGTAGTGAAGATAAAGTATTAAATCATCTAATAAATAAAAATTTTAAAAAAATATTGGGACCTTATCCAGCCGACAGTGCATTTAACATTTACAAAAAAAATACTTTATATATATCCACCTATCATGATCAGGCTTTGATACCTTATAAAATACTTAATAAGAAAGGTTTCAATTTAACACTAGGATTAAGTTATCGTAGATTGAGTCCAGCTCATGGCACTGCCGAAGATATTAAATATAAAAATAAATCAGATAATTCTTCTTATTTAGCATGCATGTTAAGTTAAGAAAAAAATATGGTCAAAACTTTTTAATTGATAAAAATATCATCGACAAAATTATAAATTTAATCAATTATAATAAAATTAATATTTTGGAAATTGGCCCAGGAGATGGAAAGTTAACAAATAAAATAGTTAATAAAAAACCTAAAAATTTAGATTTAATAGAAATTGATAAAGATTTAGTAGATTGTCTAAGATACAAATTTGGTATTTATAAATTTGTAAATGTAATTAATGCTAATGTTTTAAAGTATAATTTAAATAAAAAGTACGACTTGGTAATATCTAATCTACCTTATAATATTTCATCTCAAGTATTAGTTAAGCTGGTATTAATGGATGTTATTCCAAAAGAAATGATATTAATGTTTCAGAGAGAATTTGCTATCAAATTAACAGATAAAAAACTAAATGCTATTAATTCAATTATAAATTGTTTTTATAAAATAAATATAAAATTTCATGTTAGTAAGAATTGTTTCAAACCAATACCCAAAGTCGACTCTAGTGTACTAAAATTTGAAAAATTAGATAAGAGTTTAATTAAAAAAAGTGAAATAGAGAGTTTTATTGAATTTAAAAGATACTTATTTTCATACAAAAGAAAATCTTTAAAAAATCTTTTAAAAAAACTAAAGATAAATATTACCTTAGATAAAGATATAAGGGCAGAAAGTCTAAGATTAAATGATTTAATAAAAATCTTTAGAGAGGCTAAACTCTAAATTTATTGACAAATTCTGTAAGATTTACTTGTCTAAATTTTTTTAACCTTTCTGCTTCAATTATCTTTTTGATTTTATCAACACATTCACTTAAATCCTTATTAAAAACCACATAATCATACTCTGGAAAATGAGAAATCTCATCTTGAACTAAGTCCATTCTTTTTTTCATTTCATCTTGAGTGTCTCTTCCTCTAATTTGAAGTCTACTGATTAATTCTTTTTTACTAGGAGGTAGAATAAAAATACCTACTACATCCATATTACTTTGCTTTAATTGTTGATAGCCTTGCCAGTCAATATCAAATATAACATCTTTTTTTTTGTCAAAAAAACTATTAACTGTCTCTTTTAGTGTCCCATATTTATAGCCAAAAACATTTGCTGACTCTAAAAATTTATTTTTTTTTAAAGATTTACTAAACTCGATCTCTGTAAGAAAAATATAATCTTTTTTGTTAATTTCTCCTTTTCTCTTTGGTCTTGTTGTGCAAGATATGGACAGTGATAATGACTTATCTTTTTTTAGTAGCATTTTTGAAATAGAAGTTTTTCCAGCACCAGATGGTGAGGATAAAACAATACAAAAATTTTTGCTTTTAATAACCAAAGATTAAACTTGCGTTTGTACCGCCAAAACCAAAAGAATTTGAAATTAAATTTTTAATTGATTTTGAGATTGCTTCATTAGGTATGAGATTGATATTAGTATTTGTATCAGGATTTTCTAAGTTCAAAGTCGGAGGCAGAGTTTTTGTCTGCATTGATTTTAATGAGAATACAGCTTCAACAGCGCCAGCAGCGCCCAAAAGATGACCAATTGCTGATTTATTTGAACTCATACATAAACTATCATTTGATCCAAATAATTTTTCTACGGCTGATAGTTCAATCATATCTCCTATCTGAGTAGAGGTGCCATGCGCATTTACATAATCAATTTCATGGGAATTTAATTGAGACTCATTCAATGCCATTTCCATGGCTCTATATCCTCCATTACCATCTTCAGAGGGTTTAGTGATATGAAATGCATCACCAGACAATCCATAACCTTTTACTTCTCCATATATTTTTGCATTTCTTTTTTTTGCATGATCTAATTCCTCTAAGATCAAAATCCCCGCTCCTTCACCCATAACAAAACCAGACCTGTCTTTATCCCATGGCCTTGATCCTCTCACTGGTTGTTCATTAAAAGTATCACATAAAGCTCTAGCTGCAGAAAATCCAGATATACCCAAAGGACAAATAGCAGCTTCAGCACCTCCACATACCATAAGATCAGCCTTATTATTTTTAATTAATGTGAAGGAGTCACCTATTGCATGAGTGCCTGTTGCACATGCAGTAACTGGTGAACCATTAGGTCCTTTGAGATTATACTTAATTGAAATATGGCCAGATAATAAATTTATTAGAGAAGACGGTATAAAAAAAGGAGAAATTTTTCTTATTCCTTGGTTATCTAGAATCGATGAATTTTTATATATTGTATCTAGACCACCAATTCCAGAGCCAACCATGACTCCAGATCTTAATGAGTTTTTATCATTAGTTGTAAAACCTGAGTCAATAATTGCCTCATTAGCTGCTATAAGACCTAAAGTGATAAATCTATCAATTTTTCTTTGTTCTCTGATACTGACTATTTTATCATTGATTTGTGAGTCTTCTATTGAACCTGCGATTTTGCATGGATAGTTATCAACATTAAATTTGGTTATCTTTGAAATACCACTTTTTGAATTGATAAGGTTATCCCAGGATGTTTCAACATTATTGCCTAAAGGATTTATTGTTCCGAGTCCAGTTACTACTACACGCCTCAATTTTTAAAGTTTCTTAAATTAGTTTGAATTAGCTGATAAATAAGTAACTGCATCTTTTAATGTTACAATTTTTTCAGCAGCATCATCCGGAATTTCACATCCAAATTCTTCTTCAAAAGCCATAACTAACTCAACAGTGTCTAAACTGTCTGCACCCAGGTCATCAATAAATTTTGAGTCACTTTGTATCTTGCCCTCTTCGACACCTAAATGCTCTACTACTATCTTTTTTACTCTTTCTTCTATATCGCTCATTTTAAAAACCTCTTAGTAATAAATTTAAAAGTTCGTACCACATTATAGTTAATATTCAAATAATTAAATTAAAGCCAAGCCACCATTAACATGCAAGGTCTGCCCTGTAATATAACTAGCGTTTTCAGAGCATAAAAAGCCCACTGCTTTTGCTATATCATTGGATTCACCAAGTTTTTTCATTGGGATCTTATCCAAAATAGCATTTTTTTGATCATCATTGAGTTTATCAGTCATATTTGACTTTATAAAACCTGGGGCCACACTATTTACAGTAATGTTTCTAGTCGATAATTCCAAAGCAAGGGATTTGACCATTCCTGAAATAGCTGATTTCGATGCTGTATAGTTTACTTGACCTGGGTTTCCAGTATGTGCCACTACTGATGA
Source organism: uncultured Alphaproteobacteria bacterium (assembly GCA_902621205.1). Lineage (GTDB taxonomy): Bacteria > Pseudomonadota > Alphaproteobacteria > HIMB59 > HIMB59 > HIMB59. The sequence goes on from CACNLH010000003.1 coordinate 110,832, forward strand.
AATAAATACTATTCTTCCAAACCTTTTTTTTACCATTTTTTTTATAAAGTGTTTTAATAAATAAAAAGATGAGTTCAGATTTACATTTATAACACTGTTCCATTCATTTGATGACATTCTTAAAAAAATATTATCTTTATTTAAGCCAGCATTTAGAACTAGATAATCAATATCAAAATTAAATAGGTCATCTAAATTATAGGTTTCGATATTATTTAAATTTAATTCTTTAAAATTTATATAGCTCTGATCTGATCTCACTTTATCAAGATTTGTGGTTGTTGAATATATCTCTTTACAACCATTACTATTGAAGTAACTACATATTGAGCTACCAATTGATCCCGTGCCCCCTGTTAAAAACAATTTTTTATCATTAAACATTTTCTATATCCTTGACATTACAAAAAGATAATTTATCACCTTGAAAATCTCTTGGTAAGAAATTCAATAATGTTTTTTTTGGTCCTATTTCTATGAATGCATCAACTTCTTCTTTCAAAATAGTTTCAATAGTATCAGACCACAACACTGGGGAGTGTATTTGAAGAGATAGCTGTTTACCATAATCCTTTTCTGATATATTTTTATAATTGATAAGCTTATGATTAGAAATTAAATCAAATTCAATTTTTTTGAATATTTTATTTTTAATTTTTTCATTAAACACTTTTGCACTTTCAACCATCAAATCTGAATGAAATGGTGCTGAAACATTTAAAGGTATAAACTTTCCAATTTGATTATGTTCTTTAAATTTTAATAAATTTTCTTTCAAACCACAAATAACAACCTGCCTATCTGAGTTAAGATTAGCTAAGTAAACACCATCTCCCAATAACTTTTCATCTATTTTTAAATTTTCTTTTTTTAAAATAGCATACATAGCATATTTATTTGGATCTGATACTATTGACATTGACTCAGCACGAGAAATGACTACTTTAAGCATTTCCTCAAAATCTAAGGTTTCAGCAAAATATAGAGCACAGTATTCTCCTAAAGAGTGACCTGCTAAAATAATTTTTGAGAAATTTTTGATAAAGTAATCCTTGCAAAGATCGATTATTATTGAACTAAATACAAAGATCATGGGTTGGCTATATTGAGTTAAATTTAATAAATTAGGGTCACTTTGAGCTTCAAGCAAATCATAACCAAGAATTTTAGAACTGGTGGTGTATCTTTCTTTAACCCAGTCATATTTACTAATAAAATCAATACCCATTTCGGCAAATTGTGAACCTTGACCTGTAAAAAGCAAAGAAAGATTTTTATTTGACATAGTTAAATTATATCTGTAGACACTCTTTTTACATGAGTAGCATATATGAAACAACAATTATAGTAAAACCTGATCTTGCCAACGATCAGTTAAAGAGTCTTAATACATCTATAGATCATTTTTTTTCTGATAATAATGTTACAATTGCTTATAAAGAAGACTGGGGAATTAAAAATTTAAAAACTTCAATAAATAATTATTCAAAGGGATCATTCAAATTCATGAGATTTAATTCTAAAACAGATTTTCCAAAAAAACTTGATGTTTTTTTGAAATTTAATACAGATTGCCTTCGTTTTCTTATTACAAAGTCAAATAATGGGTTAGATGAAGTTACTCCTCAAATGAACAAGGATAGTTAATGAAAAAAAGCTTAAATATTACAAATGATGAATTAATGAAGCTTGATTATAAACATACACATATTTTAAAAAAATTCACAAATGAAAATGGAAAAATTATCCCACAAAGAGTTACAAATATATCTAGATCTAATCACACCAAAATAACTAAGGCAATTAAACAGGCGAGATTTTTGTCCTTGATATAGAGTTATGACTAAAGTTGTTGTTCTAGAAAAATTTAAAAAAAATTGGGATATTGGATCTGTTGTATCTGTAAAAGACGGTTATGCTAGAAATTACCTAATTCCGACTGGTAAAGCTAAATTTGCAACAAAACAAAATATCGAAGAAACAAAATCGTTAGAAGAGAGTCTTATCAAAAAAGATGATGAAAATAAAACTAATGCAAAAAAAATAGCTTTGAAAATAGACGAATTAAAGTTCACAAAGGAGATAGCGGCTAAAGAAAATGGAGAATTATATGGATCTCTTAGTGTATCTGATATCTTTGTCTTTCTAAGTGAAAACGAAGTTAATATTCAAAAGAAGTCAATTAAACTTGGTAATAAAATTAAAACCACAGGCGAATACTCTGTAGATATAGACTTACATCCTGAGGTAAATTGTTCACTCGATATTGAGATCTTATCCCCTAAAACTTCTTCCTAAGACTATCTTTTTTTAAATATATTAATAACTTAATAATATTATGCAAAAAACTTTTGAGAGTTTAAAAGATAATGACATTGAAATTATAGTTATTGCTTATTTACTTAAGCACCCAGATTTGCTTGATACTCATTTTGAACACTTAGATAATTCACTGTTTGCTAATGTAGAAAATTTAAAAATTTTTAATATTTTAGAAGATTTTAACAAATCACAGAAAAACATTTCTATCGATACAATTAAAAATTATATCCCAGATATTCAATCCAAAACACATAAAGAACTCTCTCAACAAATAGATCAAATTGTTTTTTCAAAAGATATTTTTTCTAGTTATTTAGAAACTCTTCAAGAGTTATATATGCGAAGAGAACTATTCAAAATTACACAAAATAAAAATAATGAGTCAACAACTTTTGAAACAGCTAGCAATATTAAAGATATTTTTATGGATCTAGAAAAAAAATTATTTGATTTGACTAACTACAAAAAAAGTAATTATGAATTTAAAAACTTTGCCACAGTTACAAAATCATCTCTTCAACTAGTCGAAAAAGCATTTAAAAAAAAAGGTAAATATTCTGGTATTGTTTCTGGTTTTGAAGATTTAGATAATATGTTAGGAGGCTTACAAAATTCTGACCTAATTATTCTCGCAGGTAGGCCTTCCATGGGTAAAACTGCACTTGCAACTAACATTGCCTTTAATGCTACAAAATATTTTTCTAGAGAAGAGGATAAGGGTTCCGTTGTAATGTTCTCTTTAGAAATGTCTGCTGAGCAAATAGGTTTAAGAATTTTAGCTGAACAATCAAAAATACCAAGCGATAAACTTCGTAAGGGTGAGCTTAATGAAAAAGACTCTCTTGAACTTCAAAATACATATCAAGAAATAAATAATTTAAACTTTTATTTTGATGATAGTCCAAATTTAACTGTATCAGAATTAAGGTCTAAGCTTCGAAGATACAAAAATAATTATAATATAAAATTAGTTTTAATTGATTACTTACAATTAATAAAACCAGAGGGCAGTAGAGACAATCGGGTAAATGAATTATCTGAAATAACTAGAAATTTAAAACAGTTAGCTAAAGAATTTGACTTACCTGTAATTTCACTTTCTCAGCTTTCTCGTCAGGTTGAAAATAGAGATGATAAAAGACCCCTACTATCAGATTTAAGAGAGTCAGGAAGCATTGAACAAGACGCGGATGTTGTAATGTTTATTTATAGAGAAAGTTACTACTTACAAAGAAACGAACCAATAAGGGGCGCTGATGAAACTCAAGAGTCATATCAAAAAAAACACGACACTTGGAAAGATAGAAATGAGGAGGTCTTTAATAAAGCAGAATTAATTGTTGCAAAACAAAGAAATGGTCCTACGGGTAAGATTGAGTTATACTTTGACGATAAATATACCAAATTCTTGGGAATTGAAAAAAATGCATCAAATTAAGATTTTAAATGAAATTTATTGAAAATATTGGTGAACTAATAATAAAACTTTTATCTAATTTAGGAAAATTCATATTATTTATACTTTTCTTTTTTAAATATTTATTTAAACCAAAATTTTATTTAAGAAATAACTTTAACTACTTTATTAACATATTTATTTCAACTTTACCGATTATAGCACTAACTGGAATTTTTTCAGGAATGGTACTTGCTTTACAATCTTATACTGGTTTTTCAAGATTTTCAGCAGAGTCAGCTATACCCAATATAGTTGTAATAACTTTAACAAGAGAATTAGGACCTGTATTAACAGGTCTCATGGTTTCAGCAAGAGTTGGTTCTTCAATTGCTGCAGAAATAGCCACTATGAGGGTCACTGAGCAAATAGATGCACTTAAGACACTCAATACAAATTATTATAATTATCTTGTGACACCTAGAGTTTTATCTTTAACATTAGCTTTACCTATATTTGTAACAATAGTGGATTTCATAGGAGTAATGGGTGGATACATAGTATCAGTATACAGACTTGGATTTAATGATAACTTATATCTATTAAATACAATTGATTTTTTGAGTTTAGGTGATTATTTATCAGGAGTTTTTAAAGCATTTGCATTTGGTTTTATTATATCTATTGTAAGTTGTTATTGTGGACTATTTTCTGATAAAGGAGCATTTGGTGTTGGTTCAGCTACAACAAATGCTGTTGTAATTTCTTCAATTCTTATTTTGTCTTCAAATTATTTTCTCACAGAATTATTCTTTTAATGAAAATAGAAGTAAAAAATTTAAAAAAAAAATTTAGCGAAGAATTTATTTTAAAAGATATAAGTCTAACTATAGAGAAAAATAAATCTACCGTAATTCTGGGTCAATCTGGTTGTGGAAAATCTGTATTGATAAAAACTATTTATAAATTATTAAATTTTGATACCGGGTCGATTTTATATAATGGGAAGTCAGAAGTTGATACTGATAAGTTTAGTATGTTATTTCAATACGGTGCTCTATTTGATAGTTTAAAAATATCTGAAAATATTGCCTTTACTGATTTTATTAATAATAAAACAAAATTTGAAAAAAAAGTTATCTCTCTTATGAGCGATGTAGGTTTAGAAAAATCTATATTTAATAAATATCCCTCAGAGATATCTGGAGGTATGAAGAAAAGAGTAGCATTAGCAAGGGCACTTTATAAAAATCCTAAAGTAATTTTTCTTGATGAACCTACTACAGGTCTAGACCCAATAAATAGTGATAAAATTAACGAGTTGATATTAAAAGTCATAACAAATAGAAAAATCACAGCTGTAACAATAACTCATGATATCAAAAGTGCAATTAAAACGGGAGATTACTATTTTTTTATTCATAAAGGTATAATTCAAGATAAGGGAGATTGTAAAAAAATTTTAAAGACAAAAAATAAAATATTTAAGTCATTTATTATGGGAGCAAATCTCAAATAGTAATGGATTTTTTAGGTTTAAATTACATTGATTATTCGTATCTAATACTTCTTATTATATTTGTAGTTTTTTTTGGTATCAAAGGTGCCACTAAATCTATCAGCTACAGTCTTAAAATCATCTTATCTATATCTCTACCTTTTATTTTTCATAAGAGAATACTAAATTTTTCTTTACAAAAGTTAGATATTGAATATTTTTTTTTATTACAAGATAAAAATGCAATTTTTTTAGAGATTATATCTTTTGTTACTCTTTTTTTGATAACATACATTATTTACTCAATTCTAGAAAAAGCTTTAAATTTAAAATCACCCACGCAACTTGAATTCAAAATTTTAGACTCTATAATTGGATCAATTTATGGAATAATTTTATTTTCAGTCCTCTTTTATTTTTCTTATATTGCTTTTTTTAATAATTACATTGACGATAAAAATAGAATTATGAAATTAAATATTTCAATATATGAAAACCTTATGTATAAAGACCCAAAGATTGAAAAAAAAATTAAAAAAGACTCATCTAATAAAGAAAAAAAGAATGATAAAGAAAAACTCTACTAAGGTAAGAGAAGAATGTGGTGTTTTTGGTATTTCAAATATTAATGATGCATCAGCTTTAACAGCTTTGGGTTTACACGCACTTCAACATAGAGGACAAGAGGGCTGTGGAATAGTCTCATATGATGGTAAAAATTATTATTCTGAAAAAAGATTTGGACTTGTAGGAGATAATTTTAATAATGAGGACACAATTAAGAAATTACCTGGTAATTATGCAATTGGGCATAACAGATATAGCACAACTGGCGGTAAAATATTAAGAAATGTTCAACCCTTTTTTGCAGACACGAATGCTGGTGGTATAGGAGTCTCTCATAATGGTAATTTTACGAATGCTATTACATTAAGAAAAGAACTGGTCAAAGATGGAGCAATTTTTTACACAACTTCAGACTCTGAAACAATTGTTCAGCTAATAGCAAGGTCAAAAAAAGAAAAAAATATTGATAAAATTATTGAGGCAATTTCACAAATTCAGGGTGGCTATGCATTGGTAATGCTTACTAAAGACGTTCTTATTGGTGCAAGAGATATATATGGGATCAGGCCTTTAGTGATAGGCACGATAAATAATTCATATGTCTTAGCATCTGAAACTTGTGCTCTTGATATCATAGGTGCGGAATTTGTTAGGGAGGTTGATAACGGTGAAATTGTGTATATAGAAAATAATGAATTACATAGTCTAAAACCATTTGGTAATCACAAATCTCGCCCTTGTGTATTTGAATATATATATTTTGCAAGACCAGATAGTATTTTAAGAGGTAAAACAGCTTATGAATATAGAAAAAATTTAGGAAGAGAGTTAGCAAAAGAGGATGATTTAGATGCAGAGTTAGTTGTACCTGTTCCAGACTCAGGAAATGCAGCTGCAATAGGGTATAGTCAGGAAAAGAAAATTAATTTTGATTTGGGATTAATTAGGAATCATTATGTTGGTAGAACTTTCATAGAGCCTGGCCAACAAATAAGGAGCTTGGGTGTTAAATTAAAATTAAATGCTAACAGAAGCTCTATTGCAAATAAAAAAATTATATTAGTAGATGACTCTTTAGTACGTGGTACAACTTCACATAAAATTGTTAAGATGCTATATGATGCAGGTGCTAAAGAAGTTCATTTAAGAATAGCCTGTCCTGAAATTAAATTTCCAGATTTTTACGGAGTTGATATGCCAACAAAAAAGGAATTATTAGCAGCAAATAAAAGTGTTGAAGAAATATGTAATTATGTAAAAGCAAAAAGTTTAAAATTCTTAACTTTAAACGGGTTATATATAGCTCTAGGTTATCTTAAAAGAGATAATAATAGACCTCAATTAACAGATCATTACTTTACAGGTGATTATCCAATCAAATTAATTGACCAATTAGGTGACAATAAAATTACTCAACTTTCTCTACTAAGCTCAGGATCGAATATTTAATTGCCTCATAACCAAGTCTTTATTATTTTAAATGGTGAGGATCAAACAATTTTATCTGAAAATTCAAATAAAATAATCTTGGCAAAAAAAAAGCTCGAAAATATAAATCATGATCATACACTACTTCAGACAAATTTTAACTCTTTAGAGGATTTAATTAAAGCAAATGAAATTATAAAAAGTCAATTTTCAAAAATTGATGAATTGATAATTGTCTATAGGAGCATTGATTTAAATATGATTTCTTATCAATACGACTACAATCATATTAAAAAAAATTACCAAGAGTTAATGAATATTATCTATTTTATAAATTTAATTGTGCCTTTACTTCAAAAAGAATTTCAATTTATTTTATCTTTCGAAAAAGATAATCATTACAAAGTTCACTTTAACAATTTTAAAATGTCATTAATAAGATATTTAGAAACATTAAAAGTAGATCTAATTAAATCGATTAATATAAATATTAAAATATTAAATTAAAATTTACTCCTTTAAGATTTAATTCCCTTATTAATATTTTTGATAAATAACTCTTAATATGAGGTTTGATATTTTTTTTTTGAAAATTACATGAAATTTTGAAGTAATTTTTTTGATTAACTGTAAAAGCAGTAATAAAGTAGATTTTAAATTCTCTGGAATTTTTTTGTATTTTCCCTAATTCACCATTAATCGATTTGATTATTTTATTTAGATAAGAAGTTTTAAAAAAAAACTTGTTGTTTAATTGATTACTTACTATCTGAAGTATTTTTGATTTTGAGGATTTTAATGCAGAAATAAAATATATATTCAAAGAGGAATAATAATTATGATTTGATGAGAGATAACTAAGAAACTTATTTTGATATAAAGTTTTATTATCTATTAAATCAATTTTATTAACTAGTACTAAAAAAGGTTTATTTCTTTTAGACAAAGAGCCTATTAATGATAGGTCTAATCTTGACTCAGAATTAGCGTCTAATAGCAGTACAATTAACGAAGATTTTTTTATAAAGTATTCAGATTGCTCCAGAGAAAGTTTTTCAAAATCAAGATTTTTTCTATTAGATCTACTTCTAATAAAACCAGCAGTATCAATAAATTCTAATATTTGATTATTATAATGAATATCCCAATTTACTGAGTCACGAGTTGTATGAAGGTTAGGTGACATCTTAGATAAGGATATATTCATGATTTTATTAAAGAGTGTAGATTTACCTGTATTTTCTTTGCCAAAGATTGTTATTATTTTCTTATTAACATTTTTTACTTTAAAGCCCTGTTTTTTATTCTTATTAGAGAGATATTTTTTTAATATTGAAAAGTTATCAGAGTTGTTAGTAAAGGTTTTATTAAATAGATTTGATACGTAGTCATTTTCATCAATTTTTTTAAATGAAAAAAGCAAAATATTGTAATTTTTAGAGTATAATTTTTTACATATTTTTAAATCCTCATTAGTGAAAGATGAGATTAAATAAATAAAGTTAATATTATCTAATCTTAGAGTTGAAATTTTATTTAGAAGGTCTGTGAAATCACTAAATTTATAGAATCCTGGCGTATCGAAAATATTATATTCAAAGTTTTCTGATAATATATTTTTCCTAATTACGTCAATTGTAGTATTAGCTTTGGGATTAGATATAGTTTTATGATTTTTTGAAAAAAGGTTAAAAAGGAAAGATTTTCCCTCATTTACTTTACCAATAATAAAATAATTATTCACTTAATTAAAAAAATACTTTTGTTATCTTTTAAATATATATTTTGCCCTTGAAAATAAATCTCTAAATTAATTGTAAATTTATTTTTGTAAAAACTATCCTCTCTTTTGTCTTTCAAATTATATTTACTAATACCTTCCTCTAGAATTAAATAAATATTTTCTTGAATATTAAAAATTGCTATCGGCGACTTCTTATTGTGCAAGTATGAATTTATAATTTTTCCTTTATTAGATATGATAAGAATTTGATTAGAGGTCATCAGAATTAAATAGCCATCATTTGAAAAAAGGTAACTTATTATAGTTTCATTGAGATTTAGTTCCCAAAGTATCTCTGATGAAATAGGATTATATACTGAAATTTTTCCAGAACGATCTAAAAAATATAAATTCTCATTGTAACTAAAAGGAGTATCTATTAATTCGCTAAATCTATCTAATGATGTAAGAATATTCAGATCCTCTAATATATAGTTGCTATAATAATCAAAATTATTTTTGTCAAAAGTTAATAGAGTTCCTGAATTAAAGAGAGCATATAAATTTTTATTGTCTTCAAATATGTTTGACTTAATTGATATACCTGGTTTTAATATGAAATTATCTTTTTTAGATATTGAAAAATCATCTAATTCTATATCGTAAATATCTCCAAAAACACTAAGTAATATTAAATTTTTTTCTAAAACAATTGGGGCTGTGTTTAAAAAAATATCATAGTCTGCTAACTCAAATATGTTTTGACCATCAATAGTAAATAATCGAGATCTATTAGTTAATATATAAATATCTTCATTAAATTCAAAAATGCTTATGGTTTCTTCATCTTTGTTAAGGTTTAATTCATATTCAAATTTGTTTTGGGCATTCATGTCAATTAAGTAAATAGTTTTATTTTTGCTTACAATGATCTTTTCTTTTAGAAAATTAACTGTAGAGTTTTTATTAATACTAATAACTTTTTCTATTTCAAAATCTTTGATAGCTAAAGAGGGGTCAACAGATTTAGGAAAAATTATATCACCAAACTCAACCTCTGAGATATAATCATCATTTTGAAGATCTGAAAAAATCTCAGTTACCTCATTTGTTGGAGTGTAATCAGGTTCAACAGTACCCAAATATTGATTACAAGAAGGTAGAGCTAGAAGTAAAATTAAAAATTTAATTTTTTTCATTAGATAATCTATCAACAGCTTTGATAAAAAAATTATTTAAATTATCTTTATCTGACTCACTAAATTCGAAGTTATTAATATCTAAATTATAGAAGTATATTTTAGCAATTTCGTTAAAAGTAAAATTATTATCTAATGATAAAGATTTTATCAATTCTTTATCTAGGTCAATTAAGGCCTTTTTCAATAATATTATATCCTTATCAATTTTGTTATATCTATCTAAATTTTCAATTGAGGTTAATTTCAAATCACTAAAAAATGAAACTTTAGGATTATCTAAACTTGATAAATAATAGAGTTTTTCATCTAAATTTGAATTTTGCTCATTATAAAGCTCTGCCAAAAAAATATCGAATAATTTTTCATCATCTTTAGAATTATTTTGTAAAATGAAATAAAGAGCAATAACCAATAAAAAAGATATAATTCCAAATAAAGATAGATTTCTTTTAGTGATTAATTTTTCCATTTTATTGAGCAACCCATACTTGGATATTGTTGGCTTGAACAATATCCTTTAGCAATAACTTCTTCAACAGCAGAATAAAGCTCTGGTTTGCCCATAGAAGAATCTTTGCCATTGGAGTCTAACCTACCTCTATACTTAAGTTTTTTATCATTGCTGAAATAATAGAACTCAGGAGTGCATTGAGCATCAAATGTTTTAGCTATTGATTGCGTGGCATCAACAATATATTCGAATTCAAATTTAGCTCTTAATATTTGTTCTAAAAGAAATTTATTGTGGTCCTCTTCATACAAATTTTGATCGTTTGACATAAAAGCAATAGAATTAACATTTAAAATTTTGAGTCTTTGGGTTTCAGTAGCAATCTTAGTTTCTATAGATCTAACATACGGGCAATGATTACAAATAAACATTACTAAAAGACCATTCATGTCAAAAGAATCATAAAAGGACCCTTTTTCGCCTTTTAAGTTGATAAATTGAAAATTAGTAGGTTGCCAATCGAAATTACAACTTGAAGAATTTAAAAGTACCATTTAACATAATATATATTGAAAATTCTAAACATAAATAAAAATTATATCGACACAATCCCAAAGAAAACATTCCAATATATTCTTAATACTTACTCTTATGGTTTATCCAAAAATATATGGAGAAATTATTCAATCCAAACTCAGGACTCAAATTACAAAAAAACAAAAATTACTTTTTACAAATCAAATTTTTCTTTTCCAATTATCAAAATTATTTACTCTAAAAAATTCGATAAAGAAATTTTTGAAGTTACATATAAAGATAAAAAGAAAAATTTTTCTACTCTGAATTCATTGAATGTATGGTTAAAAAATTATTTTTTTAACAAACCTAAGATGTAAATTTCTTTAGATTTTTTATCTGATGCAGCTGGTTTAATATATTGTGTTTTGTCAAAATAAGTTTTAACAAACTTAAATAACTTTTCTGTATCCTCTCCTTGAAAGTTTTTTACTAAAAAATTACCACCTTTGTTTAAATATTTTTGAATAAATTTTGCTGAAAGCATACTCAAATCATAACTATTAGTTTGATCTAAAAATTGGTTTCCACTTGTGTTTGGCGCGATATCTGAAATTATTGAGTCAAAAGTGTATTTATTTAATGTAAATAATTCATCAATTAACTGATACTGATTTAAGTCCATCATATAAAATTTGAATTTGCCCTCAATCTGCTTAACAGTTGGTAGTATATCAATACCTACTATTTTGTTTTTTGGGTGTTTATTCAAAATATATTGTGTCCAGCCACCTGGTGAACATCCAACATCTAATATTTTTTTATCATTTTTGAATAAATTGTGTTTTTTATCTATTTCTTCTAATTTGTAATAAGCTCTGGAAATAATATCATTTTTCTTTGCTTTTATGTAAAAAGGGTCTTTTTTTCTAGTTTTATACCACTGTTTCATTTAATTTTACACATAATCTGATATGTATTCTTTTACATATATTCTAGTAGGTTTAAACAAATCCATGTTACCGAACATAAAAAAAATAATTATTGTATCAATCATAACACTTATAAACTCTATATGTTACTCATCAGAGTGGGGAAGCAAAGAAGAAACAGATGAAAAATTATTTTCTGTTGAGGTTATAGACTCCTCTGCACAAACGATAAAAGATAGTATTGTTTTTAGCTCAACTACTGAAGCTTTAAGGAGAATTGAAGTTAAGAGTGAGGTGATGACCACAATAGAAAAAGTGTTGGTCAAAGCAGGATCTAAAATAAAAAAAGGTCAGCATATAGTTGAATTAGACGATTATAAAACGAACGCTGATTTATATAAATTAAATTTATTGTCCCAAAGTGAATTTGACAAATATGCTCTTTTTGCACCTTTTGGTGGAATGCTTTTAGATGGTCATAAGATTGCTGGAGAGCTTGTGATGCCTGGAGAAAAAGTCTACGAAATTATAGATTTAAGCTCATTAAAAATATTTGGTTACATTAATGAAAATGAGATTCTAGATATATCCCTAGAAAATGAAGTTGAGGTGACAATACTTGGTGAAAAAGTTAATGGCACAATTGATTACATTTCTCCTATTTCGGATCCGGAGACAAAAACTTTTGAAATTGTTGTAAAAGTTGAAAATAAAGATCTTAGGTATAAAGATGGATTATCATCAATAATTTCTATAGTTAAAGGAAATGTTCTTGCGCATAAAATTTCTCCCTCAATCCTTGCTTTAGGAAACTCAGGAGAGTTAGGTGTAAAAGTCATAGGGTCTGACAATACAGTACAATTTAAAAAAATAAACGTTATAGAAGATACCTCTGATTACATGTTGGTCTCTGGCTTAAGTCAAAAAGAAAAAATTATAATTGTAGGACAGCAATATGTTTCTTCGGGAGAAAAAGTTAATTTTAATTAATCATGAGCTTGGTTAACTTAGCAAGTCAATACTACAGAACTACAATCTCCATTTTCCTATTTGTTATAGTTAGTGGATCACTTGTGTTTAATAATATCCCTAAAGAGTCATCCCCAGATGTAAGTTTGCCTTATATATATGTATCTCTTGGTTTAACAGGAATATCCCCAGAGGACTCTGAAAAACTTCTAATAAAACCTGTTGAAGATGAAGTTTCAAATATCGAAGGAAAAAAAGAAATGACCAGCACTTCTTATCAAGGAGGTGGAAATGTATTATTAGAGTTTGATGCTGGGTTTGATCCTGATCAAGCACTTTTAGACACTAGAGAACAAGTTGACAGAGCAAAATCAGATCTACCTGATGATGCAGATGAGCCAAAGGTAAGTGAAGTCAATATAAGCTTATTTCCTATCTTAGTGGTATCAATTAGTGGGGATATGTCTGAGTTTTTACTGAAGAAGATTTCTAACGACCTAAAAAACAAAATTCAATCTTTACCAAATGTTTTAGAGGTAAATATTGGTGGTGAAAGAGAAGAGCAATTAGACATTGTTATTGACCAGAATAAAATTGAAGCTTATGGATTAAACTTAAATGAAATATTAAATTTTGTAAGATCTAATAACCAAATAGTTTCTGCTGGAAATCTTGATACAGGAGATGGAAGGTTTGTAATTAAAATTCCTGGTTTATATGAAAGTCTTAATGATGTTTTTAATACACCAATAAAAGTTAATGATAAAAAGACGATTAAATTTAAAGATATTGCTCAACTTAAAAGAACTTTTAAAGATCCAGAAAAATTTGCTCGCTTAAATAATGAGTCTGCATTCACTCTGGAGATATCAAAAAGAATTGGGGCAAACATCGTAGAGACTGTTGATCAAGTAAAACAGTTGGTAAAGGAAGAGCAAAAAATTCTTCCTTCAAAGGTCAATATAACTTTTTCTGGTGATGAGTCTGTAAATATTAAAAGTATGCTAGGAGATCTCCAAAATAATGTAATTTTTTCAATAATACTTGTTATGAGTGTGGTTGTTATCTTTCTTGGTATAAGGTCAAGTTTACTTGTAGGTTTAGCCGTACCGGGTTCTTTTTTATCATCTATTTTAATCCTCTATTCATTAGGCTTTACAATCAATATGGTTGTTTTGTTTGGGTTGATTCTCTCAGTTGGGCTACTTGTTGATGGTGCTGTGGTTGTAGTTGAATATGCCCAAAGAAAAATACAAGAGGGTATGGGGCTAGCAGAGTCATATATAAAGGCTGCATCAAGAATGTCCCTTCCTATCATGGCTTCTACTTTTACTACTATAGCAGCATTTATTCCTCTTTTATTTTGGCCAGGCACAACTGGTGGTTTTATGAAGTATATACCTATAACAGTAATATCTGTTTTAGGTTCTAGTTTAGCTATGGCATTAATAGTTATTCCTATAATTGGAACTCAGGCCTATAAAATTAAAAATCTTTTTTTCTTCTTTATTATACCTTTAATTTTATTTGGTATTGTAAATTTTGTTGCATTTAATTTTTTATCTCAACTAGAATTTGATAGCTACATAAATATGGGTGCAAAAGCCATAACAACAATTTCAATTGGCGTCATTTTGTTTTTTGTTTTTAGGTATATTAAAAATAAGGGTTTTTTTCAGAAAATGATTATCCCTAGAATAAATGCTGATGATGACGAAGACTTAACTGATTTAGAAAAAGTAGGTTTTTTTACTAAGATTTACCTTTTTATTTTGAGGCTCTGTATAAATAATCCTAAAAAAATAGTTGTTCTATCCTTCATACTGCTAGTTGGTATCTATGGTGCATATGGAAAGTTTGGTAAGGGAGTTACTTTTTTTCCTTCAGTTGAAGCAGAGAATACCAAAGTAATTATTTATGCTACAGGCAATCTCTCAGTTTTAGAAAAAGATAGACTAGTTGCAAAAGTAGAGTCACAGGTATTAAACTTACAAAAAAAGAATAATGAATTTGAGTCTGTCTATACAACATCTGGTAATGTAGAAAATAGACAAGAGAGCTCGCCAGATATTATAGGATTTATAGATATAGAATTCAAAGATTGGGATAAAAGAAGAAAAGCAGAAACAATAATTTCTGAAATAAGACAAGAAACTTCATCTATTCCTGGGATTAAAGTTGAAACAAGAACTTTAAGAGCAGGTCCTCCTAGAGGGAAGCCCATTGAAATCAATTTAACTTCTTCTGATCCTAAAATCACAGTTCAAGAACTTAAGAGAATTGAAAAATATTTATCTAGCATATCTGGTTTAAAGGATTTAGAAACTTCTCTACCCTCTCCTAGTATTGAATATGAGCTTTATGTTGATAGAGAAGAGGCTGCAAAATATGGTGCTAGTATTTCAATAATAGGTAACACCATAAAACTTCTTACAAGTGGGCTAAAATTGAGTGAATTTAGACCTGATGATAGTGATGAATCTATACCCATTTACCTTCGATTGCCAAAAGAACAGAGAACGATCGATCAATTAGACAGTATTAAAATACCAACATCTGCAGGCTATGTACCAATTTCAAATTTTACTAAAATTGAAACCAATCAAGAGACAGGAAATTTGACTAGAGTAGAACAGAATAGAATTGAAACAATTAAATCAGATGTAACTAGATTTTATCAAACTGATGCTTATGTCAGACTTATAAAACATTGGCTTGGAATTGAAAAATTCAATATTCCAAATAACTTTGGTTTAGATATACCTGAATTTAATTCAGCAAATATTGACCCTAGAGTAAAAATAGAATTTAAGGGAGAGGATGAAAGTCAGCAGAAGTCTAAAGCTTTCCTACAAAAAGCTTTTTTGATAGCTGTATTTTTAATGGGTTTGATTCTTTTGACCCAATTTAATAGTTTTAGTAGCACCTTATTAATTTTATTTGCTGTAATTATGTCAACGGTGGGTGTTGTATTAGGGCTCTTAATTACGAAACAACCATTTGGAATAGTCATGAGCGGGATAGGTGTTATCTCGTTAGCAGGCATAGTTGTAAACAACAATATAGTTTTAATTGATACCTTCGATAGATTAATAAAAAAGACAAATGATGCTAGAGATGCCATTTTAATGACAGGTGCACAAAGACTAAGACCTGTTTTATTGACGACAACTACTACTGTCCTTGGTTTGCTTCCCATGGCTTTAAAATTAAATATTGATTTTGTAAACTTTGAATATAGTTATAACTCCCCTGACACACAGTGGTGGGTAGATTTATCGAGGGCAATTGTTTTTGGACTTCTTTTTTCTACTTTATTGACTTTACTTGTAACTCCATCAGCTTTGATGCTTAAATCAAAATACTTAACTAACTCCTCTAAAAAATTTGGTAAAATAGGTAAACAAACTCAATAAAGAAAATAATAAATAAATAAGGGCAACTAAAAGAGTTGTTTGCCAAAAATAACTAATTAAAAATATTAATATAATAACTGTAAATATAATCATAAGTCTAAAATATAGAGTTTTTACCTTTAGATTTTTCACAGAGGGAGTCGGAACTCTACTAATCATCATAGCACCCGCAAATATAGTTAATAAGGCACTTACAATAGGATAGTTGATAGTAAATTTTATTTGTTCAATAAAATTTAAATAAAGCGGAATCATTATAATACCTGCGGCAGCTGGTGAGGGTATGCCATAAAATACTTTGCTTTGCTCTCTCATATTTTCAATATTGAAACGAGCAAGTCTAAGAGCTGCACAAATAATGTAAAAAAGACTTATAACCCATCCAATTCTTCCTAGCTCATTTGTAAAACTTAAATTTATAAGCAAAGATGGAGCTAATCCAAAACTAATAAAATCTGATAAAGAGTCTAATTCAGCTCCAAATTGGGATGATTTTTTTAATTTTCTAGCCATCCATCCATCAAAGAAATCGAAGAAGGCTGCTAGCATTATCATAAGCACAGCAATTTTATAATTACTTTGAATAGAGAATTTTATTGAGGAAATACCTGCAATAAGTGACATTAGTGTAATTAAATTAGGAATAAATTTAGTGAGCGGATGTTCGGTCATCTAAATGTCTAAATCTTTTTATATTCTCTAGATTGTATATTTTTGTTGTTTTTAAAATCTCTTGCAATGATAGTTTCACCACCGATACATTGCTGACCAATGCTTACCATTAAATTATATGAATTGGGAAATTCAATATCTACTCTGCTTCCAAACTTGATAATTCCATATCTTTCACCTTGGTTTACTCTCTCATTAGTTTTAAGATAACAAATTATTCTTCTGGCAATTAAACCAGCAATCTGTGTTATGTATATAACGTTAGATCCAGATTTAAGAGTTAATCTTAATCTTTCATTTTCTTCACTTGCTTTATCTAAAGTTGCATTGATAAATTTACCCTCAATATAATCAATTTTTGTAATTTGACCTGAAAGAGGCAATCTTTGGATATGAACATTAAACACACTCAAAAAAATTGAAACTTTGGTATAACTTTTTTTTCCATCTTTGAACCCACTAATATTTGTAATTAATCCATCTGCTGGGCTAACTAAAATATCATCACCTAATGGAACGACTCTTTCAGGATCTCTAAAAAAATAGAATGTAAAAATTAGTAATATTAAAAAAATTAGAAATAAAGGTTTATATATAAAATAAAAAAAAATTACTAATAAAAATAGTATAATCAGCGCAGCTGAAATTTCTTTATGAAACCTGAAGTACATAAGATGGAATTAATATCTGAATTGTATAATTTGATCAATAAAATAGATTTTTTTTATTAATTTAATCTGTTATACAATCAATATCTCTATATAAATGGCAAAAGTTTCAGTAAAAAATCCTGTGGTCGAATTAGATGGCGATGAAATGACTAGGATTATATGGGATTTTATTAAACAAAAGCTCATTCTTCCATATCTTGATATAGATCTAAAATATTACGACTTATCTGTACAAAATAGAGATCAAACAAATGATGAAATTACAGTTGAGGCTGCTAAAGCAATTAAAAAATTTGGTGTTGGTATAAAATGTGCAACGATCACTCCTGACGATAATAGAGTATCGGAATTTAAGCTAAAAAAAATGTGGCGTTCTCCAAATGGAACTATAAGAAATATTTTAGATGGAACTGTTTTTAGACAACCAATTATATGTAAAAATATTCCAAGAATTGTAAGGACATGGGATGCCCCTATTGTTGTTGGTAGGCATGCGTTTGGTGATCAATATAAGGCTACAGAAATGAAGATCGACAAACCAGGGAAACTCTTTATGAAATATGTTGATGAAGAGGGAAAAGTAGAGGAAAAAGAGGTTTTTCAATTTCAAAATCAGGGTGTTGCCCTCTCTATGTATAATGTAGACGAGTCAATTAGAGGTTTTGCAAGAGCTTGTTTTAATTATGGATTAAAATTAAAATGGCCTGTATACCTCTCAACAAAAGATACTATTTTAAAAAAATACGATGGAAGATTTAAAGAGATATTTAATGAAATTTTTCAGAAAGAATTTAAAACTGATTTTGAAAATAACCAAATAGTTTACGAACACCGTCTTATTGATGATTTAGTTGCGTCTTCAATGAAATGGTCAGGTAACTTTATTTGGGCTTGCAAGAATTATGACGGAGACGTTCAGTCAGATGCAGTTGCACAGGGGTTTGGTTCTTTGGGTATGATGTCTAGTGTTTTAATGACACCCGATGGGAAAACAATTGAAGCTGAGGCTGCTCATGGAACTGTAACTAGACATTATAGACTACATCAAAAAGGAGAAAAAACTTCAACAAATCCTATAGCATCAATATTTGCTTGGACAAAAGGTTTAAATTTTAGAGGTGAGTTCGATGGCAACGATGAACTTATTAAGTTTTCAAAGGCACTTGAAGAAACCTGTATTGAAACTGTTGAGTCTGGTCAAATGACTAAGGACTTAGCAATACTTGTAGACAAAAATTCGCCGTGGATGAATACTGAAGATTTTTTAAATTGTCTTGATAAAAATCTTCAAACTAAATTAAATTAAATCTGATTTTTAATACTTAAAAAAGCTTGATTTAATTGATCTTTTTTGTTGCCACCAGCTTGAGCGAAGTCAATTCTTCCCCCACCACCTTTTGATCCGAGTATATCAAAAGTACTTTTTATTAGTACTCTGGCATCATAAGTATCTATTAAATCATTAGTTAACCCAACTATAATGGATACCTTATCTTCATTTGTGGTAATACAAGCCAAAATAGATTTAGATTTTTCTAACTTAAATTTATCAAAAATTGATCTGAGTTCTTTGGGAGGCAAGTTTTCTATTAATTGAGACACAAAATTAATTCCATTTATATTTGTTTCTTCTATTTTATTATTTTCCTCATTTGAGAGTATTGATTTATTTTTTAAATTATCTAAATAATTTTCCAACTTCTTTATATAAAGGTTTTTATTTTCCTCACTAAAACTTATTTTTCCATTTAATTTGTTTATTTGTGAGATTAAGCTAATGATTTTATCATCAAGTTTTTTTTCAAGTAATTGATCCTCTTTTAGTTTATTACTAATAAATTCATCTACCTTATTACCAGTGCAAGCCTCTATTCTCCTTACTCCTGATGAGACAGACTCTTCACTTATAATATAAAATTTCTCTATATCCTTAACATTTGATACATGCGTTCCCCCACATAGCTCAATTGAATAAGGTTTATTATTATCTTCTCCCAGTGTAACAACTCTTACCTCTTCACCATATTTTTCTCCAAACAAAGCCATAGCCCCTAGTTTTATTGCCTCTTCTTGAGACTTAATATCAATTTGTGTTTCACAAGTATTAGAAATTATATTTGTTACCTCTTTTTGAATAGTATCTATTTGCTTTGATGATATTTGTTTATTATGACTGAAATCAAAACGTAATTTATTTTCATTAACTAAAGATCCGCGCTGAGCTACATGTAGTCCTAAGTTATTCCTTAATGCTGCATGAAGCAAATGTGTAGCAGAATGATTTTTTTTAATTAATTCCCTTAAACTACTATCTATTTTAAGTTTAACTTCATTTCCTATTTTAAAATTGCCTGAAATTACATTACCAAAATGGATAAAAATGCCTTGAGGAGTTTTTCTAGTATCTGTCACTTTAAATTCTGCATTTTCTGTGGAAATTATGCCTTTATCTCCAACTTGCCCACCAGACTCTGCATAAAAACATGACTCATCTGTGATAATTGCTGATTTTTTTATTTGATCACTTAATTCGTCAACTACTTGTGAGTCTAAGACTAAAGCAGTTACATTTGCCTTTAAAGTAGTTTCATCGTATCCTTTAAATACTGTTGGTTTCGTTTTTCTTGCAATATCAAACCATAGCTTTTCAGTATTTCCATCACCGCTACCCTTCCATGAAGATCTAGCTTCCTCTTTTTGTAGCTTCATTGATGCATCAAAAGACTCTACATCAACATCGATTTTCTTTGATTTAAGATAATCTTGTGTTAAATCAAGGGGAAATCCAAAGGTGTCATATAATTTAAATGCGATTTTGCCATCTAATTTATTATTTTTAATATTAGGTATTTCTTGTCCGAGTATCTCTAAGCCTTTACTTAAAGTTTCTCTAAATTTAATCTCCTCATTGTAGAGAGTTTCCTTAATAGCCTCAGCTCCAGTGTTAAGTTCTTGGAAGAAATCGCCCATTAAGTTTTGCAATTCATCAAAAATTTTATGAAATAATGGTACTGAGGAGCCTAATGTATAAGCATGCCTTATTCCCCTTCTTAATATTCGCCTTAATACATACCCTCTCCCCTCATTTGAAGGTAAAACCCCATCAGCTATTAAAAAAGAGGAAGCCCGTAAGTGATCTGCTATGACTCTAAAACTAGATTTATTTTGTTCAGATATTTTTTTTTGTATAAACTCTTGAGTTACATCAATAATATTTGAAAATAAATCAGAACTATAATTATCATTACTACCATTTAATAACGCTGTTATTCTTTCTAATCCCATCCCAGTGTCTACACATGGTTTAGGTAAATCAAGTCTAGTATTTTTATCTAACTGCTCATACTGCATAAAAACTAAATTCCATATTTCAATGAAACGATCACCATCTTCGTTAACCGAACCAGGGGGGCCACCAAAATATTTATCGCCATGATCATAAAATATCTCCGAACATGGTCCGCAAGGTCCTGTGTCACCCATTGACCAAAAATTATCAGAACTTGAAATTTTAATTATTTTACTATCGGGTAAATTAGCTATCTTTTTCCAAAATTTTTCTGCAACTTCATCATCATGATATATAGTAACTAATAGTTTATCTTTATTTATTTTAAATTCTTTAGTTATTAAGTTCCAAGCATACATAATTGCTTGCTCTTTGAAATAATCTCCAAAAGAAAAATTTCCTAACATCTCGAAGAAAGTATGATGTCGAGTTGTGAATCCAACATTCTCTAAATCATTATGTTTTCCTCCTGCCCGAACACATTTTTGAGAGGTCGTAGCTCTTTTGAAGTCTAACTGTTCCATGCCTGTGAAAACATTTTTAAATTGAACCATTCCTGAATTAGCAAACATTAAGGAGGGGTCATTTTCAGGCACTAAAGATCCAGATTTGACATGCCTATGATCATTATTTTTAAAATAATTAATAAACGCATTTCGGACTTCATTAGAATTCATATTCATGGAATATAGATTAATTTGACTGAAATTTAATATTATTCTTTAGAGTTTTTTTCGACGGTTTCTTCTGTTGTAGAAGGAGGTGGATCAATCATAAGCTCTTCAACGGTTTCAGAATTTGACCTTATTCTACTTTCTATTTCATTCAATAATTCAGGATTGTCCTTTAAAAACTGTTTTGTATTTTCTCTACCTTGACCAATTTTTTCATCTTTGTAAGAATACCATGCTCCAGACTTATCTATAATATCAGCTTGAACACCTAAATCTATGATTTCGCCAATTTTAGAAATTCCTTCACCATACATAATATCAAATTCAACCATTTTAAAAGGAGGAGCCATTTTATTTTTGACAACCTTCACTCTTGTTTGGTTTCCAATAATATTATCTTTATCTTTTATTGCTCCAATCCTTCTAATATCTAGTCTTACGGAAGAGTAAAATTTCAAAGCATTACCTCCAGTGGTGACCTCAGGGCTTCCAAACATTACTCCTATTTTCATTCTAAGTTGATTAATAAAAACAACCATAGTATTTGTCTTTGAGATCGAGCTAGTTAGTTTTCTAAGTGCTTGACTCATTAGCCTTGCCTGAAGTCCGGGTAAAGAGTCGCCCATTTCACCCTCTAACTCTGCTCTTGGAACTAAAGCTGCCACTGAGTCTATAACTAATAAATCTATACCTTCAGATTTTACAAGCGTATCTGAGATCTCTAAAGCCTGTTCACCAGTATCAGGTTGGGATATTAATAACTCATCAATATTCACTCCAAGTTTTTTTGCATAACCTGGGTCTAAAGCATGTTCAGCATCAATAAAAGCGCAAGTTCCTCCAACTTTTTGAGCTTCCGCAATTATATGTAATGTTAAAGTTGTTTTACCTGAGCTTTCTGGGCCATAAACTTCTATGACTCTTCCTTTAGGTAAACCGCCTATTCCTAGAGCTATATCTAGACCAAGAGAGCCCGTTGAGTATACATCTATATTTGCATCAATATCTTTCTTTCCAAGCATCATTATGGAACCTTTCCCATATGATTTTTCAATATTACTGATAACAGATTTAAGCTTGTTTAAATTTTCTTTTTTATCCATTTGATTCTATAGTAAATAGTAAATATTTGTTTCTACATAACAAGAGTAATAATGGAAAATAACTATAATTTTAGCGATTTTACACCAGGTACAATTGTGGAGTGCCCATCTCAACCAGATTGGGGCTTGGGGCAAGTTCAATCTTGTATAAATAGTAAAATCACTATTAACTTTGAGAACGTAGGGAAAAAAGTTATAGATTTAAATATAGTTGATTTAAAGATACACGAAAATGCTGACTGATAATTTTAAAAGAAAAATTGATTACTTGAGAATATCTGTCACTGATAGATGTGATTTAAGGTGCACTTATTGTATGGCTGAGGATGTAACATTCTTACCTAGACAAGAGGTTTTATCAATTGAAGAAATTATTAAACTTACAAATATTTTTAATGAGTTAGGTGTAAAAAAATTTCGATTAACAGGTGGTGAGCCTCTTGTTAGAAAAAATATAGTTTCAATTATAGAACATTTAAATAACCTAAAAAATCAGAGTAAAATTTTAGAACATACTTTAACTACAAATGGTACAAATTTATCAAAATATGCACCTATTCTTAAAAAGAATGGTGTTGAAAGAATAAATGTTTCTCTTGATAGCTTAAATGCTGAAAGTTTTAGAAAAATAACTAAATGGGGAGATCTTAATAAAGTTTTAAATGGGATAGAGGTAGCTAAACAAGAAGGTATAAAGATAAAAATAAATACTGTTTTGACTCAAAATTTCAATGACAAAGAAATATTTGATATTTTAGATTGGTGTAAAAAAAATCATTTTGATATTTCATTAATTGAAATAATGCCCATAGGTGATATTGGAGAAAAGCGATTTAATCAATATTTATCAATGAAGAAATTTGAAGAAGATTTAGTAAATAAATTAAATTTAATTCCCTCTAAATACCGAACTAACGGCCCCTCTAGATACTATGAGTATTCAAATCACAAATCAAAAATTGGTATTATATCTGCTATTTCTCATAACTTTTGTGATACTTGCAACAGGGTAAGGCTCACATGTACTGGTAAATTATATATGTGTTTAGGACAAAATGATTTTGTAGATTTAAAATTTGCCCTAAGAAATCAAACAAAAAATGATATTATTGCTCTAATAGAATATGCAATGTCAATTAAACCAAAAGCACATAACTTTGAAATTCAAAAAGATAAATTTGAGGGATATATTAATCGTTATATGAATGAGACTGGAGGTTAGTAAATGAAAATATGTTTTGTTTCTTTTCCTCTTGAAAAAAACATTGAAGCTCAAGAGAAGCTTATAAAAAAATATGGTAATCACGAGCCTGAGGAGGCAGATTTTATAGTAGCGCTAGGAGGGGATGGTTTTATATTAAAATCACTTCATAATTATATGAAACTTAACAAACCAATTTACGGTATGAATTTTGGATCTGTTGGATTCTTGATGAATGATTATAAACTTGATGGTTTAGAGGAAAGGTTAAATAATGCTCAATTAACAAAATTAAGACCTCTAGTCATGAAAACTTTAAATCCCACAGGTCAAGAAATTAAAGCTATTGCAATTAATGAGATCAGTATTCGTAGAGAAAAATATCAGGCTGCAAAAATTCAAATTATGATTGATAATGAAGTAAGAATAGAAGAGCTTGTTTGTGATGGTGTAATATTATCAACAGCAGCAGGTAGCACAGGGTATAATTACTCTGCCTCTGGACCAATTATTCCACTTGGTAGTAATGTTGTAGCACTTACTGCTGTAAGTGCATATAGTCCAAGACATTGGCGTGGAGGTTTATTAAAAGATAATGCAAAAATTAAAATTATTAACAACAATCCATCAAAAAGACCGATAGTAGTTCATGCTGATCATATTGAAGCTAAAGATGTTATTTCTGTTGAAATAGAGATGTCAGAGGGTATGGAAATACCTTTATTATTTGATAATGATCATAAAATTGAAGAACGGGTCTATAAAGAAATGTTCAAATCTAACTAAGATTGATTAAAATATTTAAATACCTATTATTTTTTTTATTACTTTTTAGTTCAATTAAAGCTCAAAGTGAAGAATGCAAATCTGATAAATTATTACGCGTAGCGCTCATAGATAGCTCTTATATTAATTACAATTATTACCTATTATACACTTTAAATGATTTCTCATTCAAAAATAATTTAAACTTTGAGTTGTCGTATTATGAGGATAATCCTAATGAATTTGATATCATTTTTGGAGAATATTATGATCTAAAAAAAATAAATCAAAGAGAAATTCTAATTCCAACAGATTTAATTAATTTCTACAAGCAAAATGGTATAACTATTTCTAATAATATATTTCCTTTGGATTTAGATACATTTATTTTAGTTAGTAAGCAAAACTTGGATAATATTGAGCTAGAAGAATTATCAAAGTTACATAGTACAACATTCTACACATTGGGACTAAGTTTTCTACCTGAGGAAAAGTTTATTAATTTTATTTCAGATATTTTTGAGGGAGTTGAATTCAAAAATTATAATGTAAATTTTGAGTCTAAATTTACTCTTCTCAGGGAAAATTATAAAAATATGAATAAAAATATATTATTAAGTAATTTTGATGAAATCTATAATTCATATGAAAACTCTGAGAACTTATTTACACTATTTAGCGATGGGATAATTCTTTATAAAGGATTTGATTTTAAAACATATCAAAGAGTTCCAAAAAGTAAATATTCTTGGAATGAAGAAGATGGTTTTTTTAAAATAAAAAACAATTTTGAGTCAAAATCTTTTTTTGGCTTTAGTGCTTACTTAAATAATAGTTCTCATTCTAGTTTTTTGTGTTATTTGACCAAAAGAGAAAATAGATTAAATGCGTTCAAGAATTTTAATATTGAATTAAGCCCACTATCTGAAAATGAAATTCTAACAATTAAAGATTCAATATCTGAGAAATACATTGAATTATTACAGCATAAAAATCAAAATATTACCGAATTAGATTATTCGGATTATATTGAAAATCATAAGTCTTATATGGACTTAATTTCAAATGAAAAAGATTTTGAAGGATTTTATCCAGACAAGAATTATTTAAATTAAAGAGTTTTCTTATTCATTATTTGTTTTAGTGTAATAATTCATTAAAAAGATTATTAAAAAAAATATTGATCCATAAT
This sequence comes from uncultured Alphaproteobacteria bacterium, assembly GCA_902621205.1. Taxonomy (GTDB): domain Bacteria; phylum Pseudomonadota; class Alphaproteobacteria; order HIMB59; family HIMB59; genus HIMB59. Next base: position 136,819 of record CACNLH010000003.1, read on the forward strand.
AGCTAGAAAAAATACTTTGTGATGTCGAAAATGGAAAACAAATAGTTATAAATAATATTCCAATTCCGATAAATGTATTATTATGATTATTCCTATAAAATTCATATAAAGAGCTAAATAAAAATATTATAAATACTATTGAACCTAGTAATCCGTAATCAGATATTACCTCAATATAAATATTATGTGGATGTTTAGAACATCCTTCATGATAATCATTACCCAACAATAAACCGCAATTCTTATTATAATATCTATAACCTCCTCCAAAGAATTTATTATATGACCAAACATTTATACCAGATTTGAAATTGAGAATATATTCATTGACTGATAGATACTCATTAAACGATTGTTTTTCATGAATATTTTCATTGTTTACAGAATTAGAAACTATGGTTGTAAAAGTATTAAAAGTTGAAACGTATCTATCTAGTAAACTTTTGTTGAAAGATAAAAGAATCAGTAACATAGATAAAGTAATAATAAGAATAGTCAGTAGTCTTTTTTTATTTTTTAGAAATAAAATCATAATTGCAATACCAAAAAAATATTGTAATAAAGGCATACGTTCCCCTGATAAAAAAATTATCAATGATGAAAATAATAATAGAAAAATAAGAAGTATATTTTTTTTATTACTTAATAGATAGATTGCTAAAAGTGGTAAAGAAGTTTTTAGTAGAAAACTTCCAACTATAGGTTCTTTTCTGAAGAA
>CACNLH010000004.1 GCA_902621205.1 uncultured Alphaproteobacteria bacterium
GAATTTTAGCCATCTTACCAAATAAATTAATAAAATTATCCTCTTCACCATAAACTGTACTCGGTCTTACGATAATATGATTGGTATTATTATTTTCAATAAATTCTTCGCCCATTTTTTTGCTAATTAAATAATTTTGATAAATACAAAAATTCTAATTTAGCAGCTGTAGGTAATGAGATATTTACTTTTAAAGAAATTTTAAGTCATGTATTCATGTCTTTGAAAAAAAAGGAAAGATTTTTTTATATGCCTTCTTTTCTTGCAATCCTCCAAGGCAAAATATTAGAAAAACTTCCTAAACCTTTATTTACTTATGATCAGTATGTAACTCTTTCACATGATAGTATATCAGAGGGAAGTCAAAAATTAGTCACCAAGATATTGAAACAAGATCTGTCAAATATGAAAATTATTACTTCAGAGTATCTTAAAAAGTTTATTGATAGAGTTTAATAAACATAAATTAACAAGACTATGCCTATCAAGATTCTATAAACAACAAACGGTGTGAAACTAATTTTATTTATAAAATTAATAAAAATAGAAATTGTGATATAAGCTGCAAAAAATGATGAAAAAAAAACTATATATAGACCCTTATCAATAATAACATTCTCAAAATCACTTATATTTGAAAAAAAAGATAGCCCAATAATAGGTATACCCATATACAAACTGTAGATAGAAGAATATTTACGGTCTTCTCCAAATAACCTAAAGGCAATGATACAACTTCCTGCTCTACTAAAACCTGGTAAAAAGGCAAGACACTGAAAAAAACCAGCTAAAATAAACTTGGCACTTTTGCTTTTAATGACAAATTTAAATTTATTTGGTTTGTCTGAGATATAGAGCAATATTGCTCCTATAATTGAGGTGTATCCTATTAACTTTAAGCTAATAAAACTTAAATTATAAAATTTTAGTATTATGCCCAGAAATACTGCTGGAATAGTTGCATAAAATATTATCTTAAAGTTGGCTTTAATATTTGATTTTGAAAAATGTTTATGTGCAAACAGATATATTAACAAAGCTAATAAAGAGGCAAAGTGAGCAGATGTTTCATATAAATAGTTTCTTGATTCTGTGTTCCTATAAAGTATTTCTAAGATATTTATGTGACCGCTTGAACTAATGGGGATAAATTCAGTAATTCCTTGTATTAAACCATAAAAAATATAAAAAAAACCATCATTAGTCATAATATATTACCATTTATTGGTTTACTAAGTCTTATAATCTTTATATTAATACCATCCGATTTATTTGTAGGAAAATAAAGTAATATTTTATTATCATGTTAGAGTTCCATAAAAAAAAACCAAAGAATCCATCTAAAACTGAACCTGAAAAAAGGATAAAGGATTTTCAGGAGATTTATAGTCAGTTTGGTAAAAATGACTCTGTAGAACAATCGTCAAGATGCTCACAATGCGGAATACCATATTGTCAAATTCATTGTCCTTTAAACAATAATATACCAGATTGGCTTCGTTACATCGCTGAAGGCCGATTAGAAGAAGCTTATCAAGTATCCGCTTCTACAAATGCATTCCCAGAGGTATGTGGGAGGGTCTGTCCTCAAGATCGATTGTGTGAGGGCAACTGCGTTGTTGAACAGGCAGGCTTTGGTGCAATTACAATTGGTAATTTAGAAAAATATCTAACAGAAATAGCATGGGAAAAAGGATGGGTTAGAAACCTATCATCACAAAACCAATACAAGCAGAAAGTTGCAATAATAGGATCGGGCCCTGCAGGAATGGCTGCATCAGCCTATTTAACTCAAAATGGATATCAAGTAGATGTTTTTGAAAAGAATGACAGAGCTGGTGGTTTAATGATTTATGGCATACCAAACTTTAAATTAGATAAAAAAATTGTTGAAAGAAGAACGGAGTGGCTCACAGAGAGTGGCGTTACATTCAACTTAAACACGGAAGTTGGGAAAAATATCTCCTTTCAAGATTTGGAAAAAGATTATGATGCAATATTAATTGCAACTGGAGTATACAAAGCTAGACAATTGGATATTGACACCTCATCAGTCAATAATAGCATTCCTGCTTTAGATTTTTTAATTGAGAGTAACAGAACTGGTTTAGGTGACTCTCCCTCAAAAAATAAATATCTCACAGCAAAAGATAAACATGTAGTTGTTATTGGTGGAGGCGATACTGCTATGGATTGTGTCAGAACAGCGATTAGACAGCAGGCAAAAGAGGTTACTTGTCTCTACAGAAGAAACAAAGAAAATATGCCAGGATCAGCAAGAGAAGTTTTAAATGCAGAACAAGAGGGTATCAAATTTAATTGGCTATCTGTTCCCTCTAAAATTATCAGCGATAGCTCTACCGCAACGAGTATGACATACAAAGTGGCTACATTAGGAGAGGTGGACGAGAGTGGAAGAAGAAAACCAATTGACACTGGTGTTGAAAAACAAATAAAAAGTGACTTAATTATTCAAGCCCTTGGTTTTGAGCCTGAAGATTTAAACCATAATTTCAAAACAAATATTGAATTAACTAGCTGGAAAACGGTTAAAGTTGATTTTAAAAAGTTTCAAACTAATAATCCAAAGATTTTTGCTGCAGGGGATATTGTTAGAGGCGCCTCTCTCGTTGTTTGGGCGATACATGATGGCCGAGAAGTTGCAAAATCTATTCATAATTTTTTACAGAATTCGAAAATTAAAAAAGCATCATGAAAGATAATCCATCAGAAATTTTCAAAATAAATAGACAAAAACTAAAGGATAATCACGTTTATAGTGAAAAATATGAACATGATAATTGTGGTGTAGGTTTAGTTGCTTCAATAAGCGGTGAGTCAAGAAGAGATATAGTCGAAAAAGGAGTTGAGGCACTTAAGGCAGTATTCCATAGAGGTGCGGTCGATGCTGATGGCAAAACTGGAGATGGTGCTGGTATTATGTTAGAGGTTTCAAATTCTTTTTTCAGCAAACAAGTTTTAAAAATGGGTCACAGAACAACTAAAGACTCTGTGTTAGGTGTGGGTATGATTTTTCTTCCTAAAAGAGATTTTGGAGCTCAAGAAAAATGCAGAGCTATCGTTGAATATGAAATAATAAAATCTGGAATGAATCTGTTCGGATGGAGACAGGTTCCTGTAAATACAGAAATCATTGGTGAAAAAGCTAACTATACTAAACCAGAAATTGAACAAATAATTTTCTCACCTAAAGAAAAAACACCTGATATCGAAAAGAAACTTTATTTAACAAGAAAAAGGATAGAGAACAAAATTAAAGCACAGAGTATAAATGATTTTTATGTTTGCTCTTTATCGACACAAACAATTGTTTATAAAGGTATGTTTTTAGCTGAACAGTTATCAGAGTTTTATCCAGATTTACTTGATAATGAATTTACTTCTAAATTTGCCATTTACCATCAAAGATATTCTACCAACACATTTCCTACATGGTCCTTGGCGCAACCATTTCGAGTTTTAGCTCATAATGGTGAAATTAATACTCTAAAGGGAAATATAAATTGGATGAGTGCACACGAACCAAGAATTACACACCCCTTTTTTAACGAGAGAATTAACGATTTGAAACCGATACTCGATCCAGACGCCTCTGACTCTGCTTCGCTTGATGCTGCTTTTGAACTGTTTGTTCAAACTGATAGGGACTTGCCGATGGCAAAATCAATGATAATTCCTGAGTCTTGGTCTAATCGACCTGATTTATCTGATCAATTAAAGGCCATGTACGCTTATTGTAACGCTGTTATTGAGCCATGGGACGGACCGGCAGCTGTCTGCGGAAATTTTGGAGATTGGATAATTTCCGGCATGGACAGAAACGGGTTAAGACCTCTTCGATACATACTAACGGATGACGACTTACTAATTTCAGGGTCTGAAGTTGGAATGATTAATATAGATGAGAAAAATATTACAAAAAAAGGCAGAGTTGGGCCTGGTGAACTTATAGCAGTTAATTATAAAGAGAATAAGTTTTATGAGAGCTTTGAATTAAAAGAATTACTTAGTAAACGTAATAATTACTCAGATTGGAATCAAAAAACTATAAAGTTAGATAACATCTTATCTAATGACATAATTTACGAACCATCACCTGAGGATGAAGAAAATGTTTTTCAAATTGCAAAATCATTTAATTTAACATTAGAAACTCTTGATTTAATTTTAGACCCTATGGTTAAAACAGGACAAGAGGCTATTGGATCAATGGGAGACGATGCACCCTTAAGTGTGCTCACTGAAAGATACCGAGGCCTTCATAGTTTCTTTAAACAAAATTTTGCTCAAGTAACAAACCCTCCAATTGATAGCCTAAGGGAACAAGTTGTAATGAGTTTAAAAACTAGGCTTGGAAACCTTGGAAATATTGTAGAAGAAGACTCTGAACAATGTAATTTGGTACTTTTAGAGAGCCCTTTATTATTAGATAATGAACTGGAGACATTAAAAAGTCATTTATCAAAGCATACAACAGAGATTGACTGTACTTATAAATTAAATGAAGAGACTAACTTCTTAAATGAAATCCAAAGAATATGTTCTGAGGCTGAACAAGCAGTTAGGTCTGGTTCTCAACATCTAATTATTACTGATAATAATATTAATAAAGACAGAATTGCTTTACCTATGATACTTGCAACTAGTGCTGTTCATAGTTATTTAATAAAAAATAATTTAAGGACTTTTACTTCTTTAAACGTTTCTTCTAGAGAGTGTCTTGACGTACACTACTTTGCAGTACTTATTGGTGTTGGTGCTACTACTGTTAATGCTTCTTTAGTGGAAAAACTGATTTCAAATAGGTATAAAAAAAATATTTATCAGAATACTGATTATCCTCAACTAATTAAAAACTTTAAAAAATCTATAGAGAAAGGACTAAGAAAAATTATTAGTAAAATGGGAATTTCAGTAATTAGCTCATATCGCGGTGGAAGAAATTTTGAAATAATTGGCTTAAGTAGAAGCATGGTTGAGAGTTTTTTTCCAGGAATGTCTTCTAGAATTTCTGGTATCGGATTAGACGGTTTAGAAAAAAGAGTAAGGCGACAGCATGAGGTATCATTTAAATCTGATAATGTAATTTTAGATATAGGTGGTGAGTATAGATTTAGAGCTAATAGCGAAGCACACGCTTATGAGGGTGTTTCAATACATATGCTTCAAGAAGCTGTAACCAGAGACTCATATAACCTTTATAAAAAATATACTTCAAGAATTTATAGCTCCAAACCAATTCAAATAAGGGATTTACTTCAATTTAATGAAAGTAGCAATTCTCTAAATTTAGATAATGTAGAGAGTATTTCTGAAATAAGAAAAAGCTTTGTATCCCCTGGAATTTCACTTGGTGCTCTTAGCCCTGAGGCTCATGAGACATTGGCTATTGCAATGAACAGAATAGGTTCAAAGTCAGATAGCGGAGAAGGAGGAGAGGATGCAAGAAGATATTCCAAATTAAAAAATGGTGATAATCCAAGTTCAGCAATTAAACAAGTTGCAAGCGGAAGATTTGGTGTGACCGCGGAATATTTGAATAACTGTTCAGAATTAGAAATTAAAATAGCCCAAGGTGCTAAGCCTGGAGAAGGTGGTCAATTACCTGGATTTAAGGTTACTGATTTAATAGCTAAATTAAGACATAGTACAAAAGGTGTAACGCTTATTAGCCCTCCGCCACATCATGATATTTATTCTATAGAGGATCTTGCTCAACTTATATACGACTTAAAACAAATCAATCCAACAGCAAAGGTTTGTGTAAAACTAGTCGCGCAATCAGGAATAGGAACTGTTGCTGCCGGTGTCGCAAAGGCCAAAGCTGATGTAATTTTAGTTTCAGGACACTCAGGCGGTACAGGGGCAAGTCCTCAGTCAAGTATTAAGTATGTTGGCCTTCCATGGGAATTGGGAATAAGTGAGGTTCACCAAATTTTAGCTTTAAATGGTTTAAGAGACAAAGTTCTTCTTAGAACAGACGGAGGTATCAAAACAGGAAAAGATATTGTTATTGCTGCAATATTAGGAGCTGAGGAATACGGTATCGGTACAGCTTCATTAGTTGCTATGGGATGTATTATGGTAAGACAATGTCACTCAAATACTTGTCCAGTTGGTGTATGTACCCAAGATGAAAAACTTCGTGAAAAATTTGGAGGAACTCCTGAAAAAGTTGTAAATTTGTTTTCATTTATTGCCGAAGAAGTCAGAGAAATTCTGGCATCTTTAGGTTACAAATCCTTAAAGGATATTATTGGTAAAACAGAATTATTATCTCAAATTCATTATGGATCTAGTGATTTAGATAATCTTGACTTAAATCCTATATTAACAAAGATCGATGATGGCAAAATTTATGATTACCATTCTATAAAAAAACGAAACGATGTACCAAAAACACTTGATGATCAGTTCGAAAAAGATGGAAAAGACTTTATTAACTCAGGTCAAAAAATTGAATTAACATACAATATACAAAATACATTACGAACAATAGGAACTAAAATTTCATCTATAATTACAAGAAAATATGGAATGAATACCTTATCTGAAGATCATGTCACTCTAAAACTAAGAGGCTCAGCTGGTCAGTCCTTAGGAGCATTCGCCGTCAAGGGTCTTACTTTAAAAGTGTTTGGCGATGCGAATGACTATGTAGGCAAAGGTCTTTCTGGAGGAAAGATTATCGTTCAGCCAAGAAACTCATTTACTCAACCTAGTCATGAAAATGTAATCATTGGAAATGTCACCCTTTATGGAGCTACTGATGGAAGGTTATATGCTTCTGGTCAAGCAGGGGATAGATTTTGTGTCAGAAACTCAGGTGCACTTGCAATTGTCGAAGGATGTGGTGCTAATGGCTGTGAGTATATGACAGGTGGTTCTGCAATTATTTTAGGAGATGTTGGTGATAACTTTGGTGCTGGGATGACTGGTGGTTCTGCATTTATTTATTCTGAACAAAAGAATATTTCTGATTTGATGAACATGGAAACAATAGGGCTTTATGAAATAGATAATAAAGATTGGAAAAACCATATTCTAGATCTTTTAAAAGATTTCTACAAAGAGACTAAATCAAAAAGAGCTGAGTTTATTATTGAAAATTATGAATCTGAGATAAAAAAATTTGCTCACGTCGTTCCTAATGAAGTGATTGATAAACTAGAATTTCCAGTTACAAAAAAATCAAAAATAGCTTAAATAAATTTAGATAGGGTTATTAAACTATCTTTATCAGATAAGCTATGATCTGCATGTTTAATGTAAATATTTTTAAAGTTTTTAAATTTTTTATTAAAATAGAAACTATCATTATATCCATACGGAACAGCTTTGTCTTGGCCCCCATGAAGGAAAATAGTTTCACCTGAAAAATTACCCTTAATTTTTTTAATTAGATATTTTTTACTTCTTTTAAATAGTTCCGGAGAGTAATAATACGCAAAATCAGAACTAACCTTTTGTTTTACGATCTTATTGTTTTTAATTTTATTTTTTTGATGAATATTAAAATTTTTCCAAATTAACTTTGTAGTAAAATCTGGTGCAGGGGCAATACCTATAAGTTTTGTAACTTTGCTTGGATGTATCAAAGCATATATGATCGCAACCCATCCACCCATACTACTGCCAACCAGAATGAAATTCTTTATTTTTAAGTATGTTATAATATTGACTAGATCATTATACCAATCACTAATACCAAAGTTAGTGAATTTACCACTAGATCTACCATGCCCTTGAAAGTCGAAACACAAATATGAAATTTTATTTTTTTTGCAATAATTATTTAAAAAATTAGACTTTTTACCATCCTTATCAGATAATAAACCATGTAAAAAAATCAGAGTTTTTTTACTTCTTTTGTAATATCTATAAGATATTTTAACATCATCTTTTTTATAAAAGCTTAGTTTTGACACAGATTAAAAATACAAAAAAAATAACTTGTTTACAAATTATTCCAACCATGGGTATTGGAGGTATTGAGACTGGTGTGAGAGATATTGCAAATTACCTTAATAAAAAAAAAATTGATAACTATATTTTATGTGAAAGCAGCAACAAAAATTTAAAAGTTAAAGGTCTAAAAATAATAAAATTAGACAATTTAAAATTTAAAAACATTTTCGATCAAAACAAAATCAAAATGCAAATACAACAATTAATAAGAAAAAAAAGAATAAATTTAGTTCATATCTCTTCAAGAGCGCCAGCTTTTTTTCTTATTAAATATATTAAAAATTTAAATATAAAAGTTGTTACAAGTGTTCACAACAAATATGAGTCAAAATCATTTTTAAAAGATTGGTATAACAGTTTTTTATTGAAGGGCGATGCTATAATTTTTAACTCAAATTTTGTCAAAAAAACATATGAGCATAAATTTAATGATAAAACTAAACTACATGTTATTCCAAGGGGCATAGATACAAATTACTTTTCACCATCGAGAAAAAAACTTGTTAGTAAAAGTATTTTCATACCCTCGAGGATTTCAAGTTGGAAAGGGCATGAATTATTACTAAATTACTTCTCATTATTGCAGCAAAAGCACAAAGACACATTCAATATTCACATTGTATCTTTAAATAAAAGTAAAGAAGAAAAAAAAATACAATTACTAATTAATAAATTAAATATATCAAAAAAAATTATAATTCACAAACCTACATTAGATGTAAAAAAACTGTATCAAGGGGCATACTTGGTTGTAAATATCTCTAAGAGACCCGAAGGGTTTGGTAGAACTGTTTCTGAGGCATTATCCGTATCTAAAGTTGTTATAGCGCCTAATCAAGGTGGTACTAAAGAGCAACTTCTTAAATTTAATAAAAATTTGTTATTTGATGTTAAATCTTTTAAATCATTCCAAAAAACTTTTAAATATGCTTTAAAAAATTATAAAGAAATATCAAAAAAAGGAAGATCTTATGTAGAAAAAAATTACTCATCTGATCTTATGTGCAGAAAAACTTTGGATATTTATAATCATTTAATAAATTCATGAATATTCTAGTAATTAAACATGGTTCACTTGGTGATTTAGTCTTATCATTTGGAGCTATTAAAACTTTAAGAGAAAATTATCCAAACTCGAACATATACTTACTCACTCAGTCTAACTATAAACAAATTTTTAAAAACTTACCTTATGTGAATGAAATTTTAGTTGATAATAGGATATTAATTTTCCCTTCAATAAAAAATATTTTGAAAAAAGTTAAAGAAAAAAAAATAGATTTATTAATTGATTTACAAAATTCAAATAGAACAGAAATTTATAATTTTTTTATTAAGATGTTTACTAAATGTAAAATCTTATCTGCAAGAAAATTTTCAAGTTTCAAATATAAGCAAAAAAAACTTGGTATTCAACACATCACAAAAAACCATCAAGAACAATTAAAATATCTGAAAATAAATAATTACTCACAACCTGATTTAAATTGGATGCTTAAAGGTAATACAAAACCATCAAATAAAGTAATTTTTATACCAGGGACATCTAAATCTGGAGAATATAAAAAATGGCCTTCGGATAAATATGCCCAAGTAGCAAAGTATTTAGTTGGTAGAAACTATGAAGTTTATCTAACAGGCTCTGATTTGGATTTAGATACAATTAATGAAATAATTAAATTGTGTCCAGAGTCTAAAAATAAAATCAATGAATCAAAGATTGAGGATTTCTATCAATTATGTAATTCTTCTGAGTTAGTCATTACAAATGACACAGGACCAGCCCATATTGCAGGTTTAACAAATAAAAACGTAATTTGGTTAGCAAATGATAACGAAATTTCTCGATCATGTTACCCTCTAGGGAATAATTTACATAAAATCACGGCATCTAACGTAAAAAATATTAGTGTGAACATTATTATCAATAAAATAGAACAAATATTAAAATAATTTATATTTACAATTGATCTATCTTTGCTAATAATCCTTAGATGATTTTATTAAAGCAATCACTAGGACATTTATAATTGCAAACCTCCTTTCTTTTCCATCACACAAAATATTTTGAATAAACCTTACCAAAGAAATAATAACTTTCGTGGCAAAAAAGATCTCCATAAGATAAATAATTTTATTTCTGCGGCGGATGTTAGGGTTATTCTTGATGATGGGGAGCAATTAGGAGTTATGAAAAAAAATGAAGCTATAGACATTGCTAAAGGTAGAGGTATGGATTTAGTAGAGATAGCTCCAAATAATAATCCTCCAGTTTGTAAAATAGTAGACTATGGAAAATTTAAGTATCAAGAACAGAAGAAAAAAAATGAAGCAAAAAAGAAACAAAAAGTAATTGAAACCAAAGAGCTTAAAATTAGACCGGGTACAGGAGAGCACGACTACCAAGTTAAAATCAGAAATGCTCAGAAATTTTTAAAAGAGGGTAACAGAGTGAAATTCAGCTTGAGATTTAAGGGTAGAGAAATGGAGCATTCTAATTTAGGTATTGATATGCTCAAAAGGGTTAAAACAGATTTGGGAGATCTTATCAGAGTTGAAATGGAACCTAAAATCGAGGGAAGACAAGCTTTTCTCGTAGTTGCACCCAAATAAATTTTATGATATTTAACTGACATCAACTGATCGAAAAGGCTTTTAAAGGGTATGCCTTAAGATCTTATTAACTTACTCAAAAGGAGATGAAATGCCCAAACTAAAAACAAAAAGTAGCGTCAAAAAACGCTTTAAAAAATCCTCATCAGGAAAACTAGTTGTCGGAAACGTTGGTAAACGCCATGGCATGTCTAAAAGAACAAACTCTTTTATCAGGAATTCTAAAGGTACAAGGGTCTTATCAAAATCTGCATCAATAATAATTGAGTCAATGATGCCATATTCTAAATAGGTAAAGGAGAGATATTATGCCAAGAGTTAAAAGAGGTGTTACAGCAAGAGCCAAACATAAAAAAGTTTTTGAATTTACAAAAGGACATCGAGGTAGAAGAAAAAATGTTTATAGAGTAGCAACACAAAGTATGGATAAAGCTCTCCAATACGCTTATCGTGATAGAAGAAATAAGAAAAGAGATTTTAGAGGATTATGGATCCAAAGAATTAATGCCGGAGTTAGAGAGCATGGTCTAACTTATGCAAAATTTATCGATGGATTAAAAAAAGCAAACATTGAAATCAATAGAAAAATTCTCTCTGAAATTGCATTTCATGAACCCGCTGCTTTTAAATCAATTGTTGAGAAAGCCAAGGCTAATTTAGCCAACTAGATTAATAATGGACATTAAAAAAGTCCTAAATGAAGTTACTAAAGAGATAGAGCAAAGCTCTAGCCAACAAGAATTACAAAACGTTAAAGTAGCTTACTTAGGAAAAAAGGGGAAAATAACTGAGTTATTGAAAAGTCTTAAGGATCTTTCTTTAGAAGAAAAAAAATCTTCAGGTTCAAAATTAAATTTACTAAGAATTGAAGTTGATAATCTTATTAAAAATAAATTTAATGATTTAAAAATTGAAGAAATAAACTCTAAATTAAAAAACGAATATTTAGATATAAGTTTCCCTCCACCAAATTCTATAGCCTCGAAGGCTCATCCAATATCAAAAACATTTGATGAGGTTATCACTATTTTTGGATCAATGGGTTACTCTGTTGCCGAAGGCCCTGATATTGAGACAGATTTTTTCAATTTTTCAGCGTTAAATATTCCTGAAAATCATCCTGCACGTGAAATGCAGGATACTTTTTATATAGATGACAAGGATAAAGAAGGTAAGCCCTACGTTTTACGAACACACACTAGCCCAGTTCAAATTAGAACGTTATTAAATCAAAAACCCCCAGTCAAAATAATTGCTCCTGGAAGAACATATAGGTGTGACTCTGACTCAACACATTCTCCAATGTTTCATCAAGTTGAGGGTTTGTTTATTAATGAAAATGCAAATATGGGAGATTTGAAGGGCACTCTAATTGAATTCTGTAAACAATTTTTTAATGTACAGAATTTAAAAGTAAGATTTCGACCTAGTTACTTTCCTTTTACTGAACCTTCTGCTGAAATGGATATTGCTTATGAAATAGTTAATAACAAGATCCAATTAGGTCAAGGTGATCGTTGGCTTGAGATTCTTGGATGTGGAATGGTGAACCCAATAGTTTTAGAGAACTGCAATGTGGATACGAATACCTATCAAGGTTTTGCATTTGGAGTGGGCTTAGACAGAATCACAATGTTAAAGTATGGGCTTACAGACATTAGATCATTTTTTAGTGGAAATTTAAATTGGATAGCTAGCAATGGCTTTACCATAGGAGAATTTTAGTGAAGTTTAGTTATAGTTGGTTGTGTGATCATTTAGAGACAGATAAAAATGCAAATGAAATTGGTGAAGCTCTTACAAATTTAGGTCTTGAACTTGAGAGCTTGACTGACTATTCAGAATACTCAAAGTTTGTAGTTGCAACCATAAATGATTTTAGAAAACATCCTAATGCAGATAGATTAAATATCTGTAAAGTTGACGATGGAACCAATACCTATCAGGTAATCTGTGGAGCAAATAATGTAAAGAAGGGATTAAAAGGAATATTTGCCAAAGATGGCATGTATATTCCAGGAACACAGATAAATTTAAAAAAAGGAAAAATTAGAGGTGAAATATCTGAGGGTATGCTTTTGTCTGAGAGGGAGCTTAACTTAAGTGATGATCATGAGGGTATTATTGAGTTACTTGATGATTTTGAAAATGGCACTTCAGCAGTTGAAGCTTTGAAATTAAATGATCCTATTTTCGAGATAGGTATTACACCTAATAGAGGAGATTGCCTTGGTGTTAGAGGCGTTGCTAGAGATCTCTCAGCTAAAGGTGTTGGTAAACTAAAGCCTTTAAATTTTAAAAAAATAAATCAGTTAGAATTCGCAAGCCCAATCATTTGGAATATTAACAATGATGATAATAGTTGTGAATATGTAGTAAGTAGATATTTTAAAAATGTAAATAATTCTAAATCTCCAGAATGGTTACAAAAAAAACTTATCAGCCTTGGACTAAGACCTATAAACGCTTTAGTAGATATAACAAATTATATCACTATTGATTTAGGCAGACCTTTACACGTTTTTGATGCAGATAAAATTGGAAAAAAACTAGATATGAGGCTTGCAAATGCGAACGAAAGAATTCTTGCTTTAGATAACAAAGAATACACATTAGATAAAAATACAACCGTAATAGCTGATGGAAATAATGCACTTGCCATAGCAGGAATTATAGGAGGAGACCTCAGCGGATGCACAGATGATACTAAAAATGTATTTCTTGAGGTTGCTCTTTTTAATCCAAATAGCGTAGCGCAAACTGGAAGATCTCTTGGAATAAATTCAGATGCTAGGTATCGTTTTGAAAGAGGATTAGATAAAAATATGGTCATTGAAGGTTTAGAATATGCATCATATTTAATAAATAAAATATGTGGGGGCTTAGTAAGTAAAAATATTGAAGCTGGAAAATTAGAAAATTTTGAGCATAAAATAAATTATAATTTTGATTACTTTAATAAGACTATTGGTTTAGAACTAGACCCACAAAAACAAATCAAAATATTAAAAGATCTTAAATTTCAAATTAATAAAAGCAATGAAAAGGAATGTGAAGTCTTAGTTCCATCATGGAGGAATGATGTTAAAAACAAAATCGATATAGTTGAAGAAATTATAAGAATTTACGGATATGAAAATATTAAACAAAGTGTGCCATCTGCATCAATCGATGAGATTGATAAAATTGATAATTCATCATCAAATAAGAAATTTAAATCAATAAAAAAACTTAAAAAAACCCTTATATCTAATGGAATTTCTGAAGTTATAACTTTTTCTTTTCACTCAATTAGAGCCCAAGAAATCCTTAAAGGAGATAAATCCTTAAAAATTTCAAATGCAATCAGTGATGATCAATCTTATATGAGAAATTCTATGATATTTAACCATTTAGAAAGTGCAGAATTAAATTTTAAAAAAGGTTTTAAAAATATTCAATTATTTGAAATAGGACCTATTTATAATTCATCTCAATCTCAAGAAAATATTCTATCATTGCTTATTTCAACTGAAGAAAATACAAACTCTATTTACAAATCTGAAGAATTTAATTTTTACTCTTTAACAGAATTAACCTCAATATTAATAAGTTCATTAAATTTTGACATAAAACAATTTAACATATCAAGATCAACTTCAAATACTTATCACCCAGGTCAGTCTGCTGAACTATTTATGGGAAAAAAATTAATAGCTAGATATGGAAAAGTTCATCCACTAATTATGGAGGAATTTTCTAAACTTAAAAATTGTTATGCAATTGAATTATTTTTTGAAAACCTTCCAATTGATTCAATTAGTAGAGCTAATAATATAAATATCTTAGATTCCCAATTTCAGTTCAGTGAAAAAGACTTTTCTTTTTTATTCGAAAAGGAGCAAAACCTCTATGAAGTTCAGAGATACGTAAAAGGTTTAGATAAAAACTTAATTAAAAATGTAGAATTTTTTGATTTATATGTAGCAAAAGACTTAGGTGATGACAGTAAAAGTGTAACATTTAGGGTTACTATTCAATCTAAAGAAAAAACTCTTGAAGAAAAAGATTTAGAACAATTACATAAAAATATTTTAGAAAAAGTATCAAATAAATTTAAAGCAAAAATTAGAAGCTAATGGAAATTTCTAAAATTAGAAATTTTTCGATAATAGCTCATATTGATCATGGTAAATCCACTCTAGCGGACAGAATAATTGAAATTTGTGGAGGGATGGATGACAGGACTAAAAAAGACCAAGTCTTGGATTCAATGGAGATTGAAAGAGAAAGGGGGATCACTATAAAAGCTCAAACAGTCCGATTAAACTATAAAAATAAAAAAGGTGATGAATATCAACTTAATATACTTGATACACCTGGACACGTTGATTTTTCCTATGAAGTTTCAAGATCACTATCAGCTTGTGAAGGCTCAGTTTTAGTTGTTGACAGCACACAGGGTGTTGAGGCACAAACTCTCGCAAATGCTTATCAGGCAATAGATGTAAATCATGAGATACTTCCAGTTCTCAATAAAGCAGATTTACCTGCATCCGAGCCAGAAAGAGTAAAAGAAGACATTGAACAAACAATAGGAATAGATACTTCAGAAGCTCGTCTCGTTTCTGCAAAAACTGGACTTGGAGTTGAAGATTTATTAGATCAGATTGTAGAGAAACTACCTTCTCCAAATACAAATGAAAAAAATCTCAAGGCTCTCTTAGTGGACAGTTGGTACGATAATTATTTAGGAGTAACAGTTCTGGTGAGAGTTCTTGATGGAGTTATGAAAAAAGGTATGAAGGTTAAGTTTTTATCTAATAATCAACAATACAATATCGATAGAATTGGATATTTCACACCTGAAATAAATTATTGTGATGAATTAGGTCCAGGAGAAATAGGTTTTATTAATGCTAGTATAAAGTCAGTTGCTGACTGTAAGGTCGGTGACACAATAGCAGAATTAAATGATCAAAAAATAAAACCACTTCCAGGTTTCAAGCCCTCATTACCAGTCGTGTTTTGTGGGATATATCCTGTTGATACATCAGATTATGAGAGACTTAAAGAGAGTTTTGAAAAACTTGCTTTAAATGACTCAAGTTTTACATATGAAAATGAAACTAGTGCTGCTTTAGGTTATGGTTTTAGGTGTGGTTTTTTAGGTTTGCTTCACCTAGAGGTTACAACAGAAAGACTTAGAAGAGAATTTGATTTAGATTTAATTACTACTGCTCCAGGAGTTGTATATAAAGTAATTGACAGAAATAAAAACGAAATTGTAATAAGAAATCCCTCTGAACTACCTGATCCAGCTGAAATAGATAAAATTTTAGAACCATGGGTTAAATCTACTATAATAGTGCCACAGGATTATTTGGGTACTGTAATAACACTTTGTATTGAAAAAAGAGGTAAACAAAAAAACTTAAATATACAAAACAACAGAGCTATCTTAGAAATGGAATTACCTTTGAATGAAATTGTAATAGATTTTTATGACAAATTAAAATCTTATTCAAAAGGTTATGCTAGTTTTGATTATCAGGTCTACGATTATTTTGAAGGAGATTTAGTAAAACTAAATATTCTTGTTAATTCAGAAACTGTTGATGCATTTTCAAATATAGTTCATAAATCAAGAGCTGAAACGATTGGTAGAAGGATTTGTAATAAGCTAAAAGATTTAATTCCAAGACAAAACTTTCAAATACCAATTCAGGCTGCAATTTATGGAAAAATTATAGCCAGAGAAACCATTAAAGCTTTTAGAAAAGATGTGACTGCTAAACTTTATGGCGGAGATGTGAGTAGAAAGAAAAAACTTTTGGAAAAACAAAAAAAGGGAAAGAAAAGAATGAAACAATTTGGTAATGTTGAAATTCCGCAGACTGCTTTTTTTGAGGCATTAAAAATAGGTGATAATGAATAATCATGGAGAGATGGCCGAGTGGTTTAAGGCGCACGCCTGGAACGCGTGTATAGGGGCAACTCTATCGTGGGTTCGAATCCCACTCTCTCCGCCAATAAAATGAGTGAGTCAATAGGATATAATCTTAGAAAATTTGCCAGAAAATTTACTGAGTTTCCATTAGTTGAAATAAAAGACAAAATAATCAACCACAAATCAATTAATAAAATACCCCAAAATGTCTATCAAACATGGGAGACTAGATCTCTTGGAAAGACTCACGCTAAATCAATTCAAGAATTTAGAGAAAAAAATCCAACTTTCTCTTTCTATTTATATGATAAGGAGAAAAGAGATAGCTACATGGAGTCTAGTTGGGGCAAGGAAGATATTTCAAAAATATATTTCAAAAGTATCTTTGGTCCAATGAAAGCTGATATTTTCCGTTATTGTATATTGTATGAGTTAGGTGGTTATTATTTCGATATAGCAAAAGGCTGCAAATGCCCACTTAATCAACTTCATGATAGTAATCACATAGGAGTCTTAACTTATGAGGATACAATATGCTATTACCCACCAAATGATCCAAAACTTTTTTCACTACTCAGACCTTTTAACCATTTTTTGCAATGGGGACTTGCATTTTCATCAAAAAATTTGTTTCTAGAGAGTTTAATAAATAATATTTGTTCAGACTATAAATATTATAGAGATAAAGTTTTTGAAAATCCAAAGGTAGCTATTTTAAATTTTACTGGACCTGGTATGTATACAAAAGTAATGAGAAATTATATTTCAAATAATGATATTTTTGACATGTCTGAATTAGATATAAAGTTTAATAACAATGGAATATTTAAATTAAAGGGATCCTCTGTAAGACATTATATAGTCCCTAGTTATACTTATCAAAAAAACTCAAAAATAGTTAGTTAGCATCAATTGATTTAAGAAATTCTCGTAAAATATTTTCATAAATATTCAATGGGAAATCTTTTAAATTTTTAAAACCGTAATCTTTTATTTGAATTGTCTTTGAAAAACCAGGTCTTGAAAATTTTTTTTCATTTGTAACTCCAAATATTTTAAGTGTTTTTACTCCCATAAATTCAAACATCCAAGCAGTGCCACTATCATTGCAAAGCAAACAACTCATTTGTTTTGCTAAACCCATAGTGAAAGTTATATCGTTTGAGATTAACTCACCATTTTTCCATTCTGGGCAGTTAAAGCCATTTTTTAGACAAATATTTAAGAGATCTTTTTCATCAGGACCTAAAAAAAAGAAAATATTATAGCCATTTTTCTGCAATTTGTGTGCAATCATTAAATATTTTTCAAAATCCCATTGTCTTATTTTATTGCCAGCGCCTGGTGAGATTGCAATATTTTTGTTAATTTCTTCATTATTAAATGAAAACTTAATATTTTTTGGAAGTATTATATTAGGTATCTCTTTAATAACTCTTTTTTGAAGGGTTGATAAAATATTAAAATAAAATTGCTCAATATAAACATCTTTAAATTTTAAATTGTATTTATTTTTAATATCAGAAAAAAAAAAGTTTGCACATGAACTAAAAAAATATTTGTGTGGTATTTTTTTTAGACTTAGTGTCCTTAAAACAACTTTTTGTAAATCTATGA
Source organism: uncultured Alphaproteobacteria bacterium (assembly GCA_902621205.1). Taxonomy (GTDB): domain Bacteria; phylum Pseudomonadota; class Alphaproteobacteria; order HIMB59; family HIMB59; genus HIMB59. The sequence goes on from CACNLH010000004.1 coordinate 18,149, forward strand.
TTAAATCAAAATATTGATTTTCAAGTTTAGTATTTTTTCTAAATAGATTTAATATTGATGACTGTATGCCATTATTTTCAATGATTTCAAAAATTGTATCTTTTACTAATGGATTTAATTTATCTTTAAAAGTTGTTGAATTGGTTGTCGTGTAATAAATTTTTGATTCAGGGTATATGTTTTTTAAAGTTTGTAAAAAAGTTACCTTTTGTAAGCCATCTCCAATTTTATCATTAAAACTATATACAAGAATATTCATTCATTAATATCTAACTCAACTTTTGTTTTGGCACCTAAATCTTTAATTTTATTAGCCCTACTTAATAAACTACCCTTACCATCTGTTATATATTTTTTAGACTGATTTATATTTTCAGTTGATTTAATTAAACTTGCTTCAGTTTTTTCTAGCAAATTTAAAGTTTTTGCAATCTGGTCAAACATACTACCTGCAATTTCTGCAATTTCTTTTGAATTTTTATTTTGTTTCTCGAGTCTCCAAATACTCTCGACGAGTTTCATGCACATAATGAGAGTAGATGGTCCCACAATTATTACTTGTTTTTGTTGTGCATAGTTTGAAATACTCTGATCGTACTTTTGAGCAGTGATCAATGCATAATCATGAGGCATGAATATAAAGACATAATCTGGCGAATTCAGTTTTATGAGGTTTGTATAATCCTTTTTGTGAATTGCATTTATATGACTTTTCATTGAACTTATGAAATTTTTTATAGACACCTCTTTTGCCTTTTCATCATCAGTATTTTGATAATCATACCAATCTTTCATTGGTAATTTTGAATCAATAATAATATTCCTTTTTTCTGGAAGAAAAATTACTACATCAGGCCTAAAAATTTGCCCACTCTCATTTTTATCAGTAAATTGCGTTTTGTAGTCTCTATCTTTGGTCATTCCACAATCTTGTAAGATATTCTCCAAAATAGCCTCACCCATGTCGCCCATATCGGAGATATTTGCTGTCAAGGCATTAGTCATTTTTTTTGTTTAAACTCCAATTTCATCTATTTTGGAATTTACATATCCTGTTTGTTCAAGAGTTTTATCAAATAGGTTTGCGAGGTTTTCGTTAATTTTTTTTAAATCTAAATCTGTGTTATCATTAGTCTTAGTACTCGACTTTAACAAAACAAAAATTAAAAGAACGATTACAATAATTAAAAATATAATTATTAAAAAATCCAAATTCATATAAATTTAATTAATATTTAAGAGTAAATTTTATGAATATTATCAATATTACTCTTTAATTTATTCTTTAATATATTTAATGACTCATAATCAAAAAAATTCTGTTCTAAAAACTTATTATAACTCTGTTTAATCTCATGGGAGATTTGCTCGATTTTTAAAAAATCTTCTGGTATGTGATTTTTTATTTTTTTTACTTCTTGATTGAAATCATTAAGTGCATTTTTAAAATGTTTATCAGAAAAAGTTTCAAGTTTATTTTTAATATTTGAGATATTTAAATTAGTATCAATTTTAGATTCCAAGTCATAAACAGTTAAACTAAAATAGTCAAAAATTTGTTCATACAAATCGTAAAGTTTTTGGGAATTTATGACTTTTGGAATATTCATATATAAAGATTACATTAGATACTTTTGATATGTCAAAGAAATTTTAAAATGAAAAAAGCCTAAATACTTATTTATCTAGGCTTTTTAAAATAAAATTAATATGCCGTATCTCTTCCATCATCCTTTGCAATTTCTCGTGCATTAGGATTTACTGACGGTCTAAAAGGTATTTCAACTATTTCACCGTCTACAGGCGACCCTGGAGTTTCACAATACTCATCAGGTAGATGAAATTTAAATTTATTACCTAAGTCTTTTTTCTCATAAGGTACATATCCCATTGCGATATTTGTTCCCAATTCAGGGGAATACCAAGGTGATGTTAGATACCCTATTGGTGTAGATCCATCTTCAGATATAAGCCAAAAGTCTGGAGCATATTCATCAATGGGTTTACCACCTAATCTAAATCCAACTAGTTGGTTGCTATATGGTTTCTCACCTGCCTCAATTTTTGTTCTCATTGTCTCTAGAGCCTCTTTACCAATATAGTCAGCTTGTTTTTTTCTTGGGACCTGATAGCCAAGGTTGCATTGAAATGGATAAGTTTCAGCATCAAGATCCTGACCCCAAGATAAAATTCCTGCAGCTATTCTTCTATGATGAGCAGGTGCAATTACTTTTAAATTGTGTTTTTTTCCAGCCTCTAAAACAGCATTCCACATATCATCTGCATACAAAGTTGCATCTCTTAGGTAGATTTCATATCCCTTTTCCCCAGTAAAACCTGTTTGGGAAATAATACAATCTCTCCCTCCAACTTTTGCTGCCATTAAGCCATAGTAGGGAATATCTCTAACAGCATCTCCAACCAAATCTGCCATAAGATCGATTGACTTTGGTCCTTGAATTTGAACAGGTGATACATCTATTTCATCAATTTCTACATTAAATTTTTTATCGTGATTTACGCCTTGAAGAAAAAACATAATATCGGAGTCAGAAAGTGAAAACCAAAATTCATCTTCTGCAATTCTAAGTAATATAGGATCATTTAAAACTCCTCCTTTGTCATTACAAAGGATTACATATTTTCCTTTCATAACTTCAATTCTCGTTGCATCTCTTGTGATTACATAATTCGTAAATTTTAATGCATCAGGCCCTTTTACACGAATTTGTCTTTCAACTGCTACATTCCACATTGTTACGTGATTAACTAACGCATCATATTCGATCATTGCACCACCATCTTCAGGTTTTACATAACCTCTAGGATGATACATTCTATTGTATACGGTGCATCTCCAACATCCCGCTTCAACTGATAAATGCCAATAAGGATTTTTTCTAACTCTAGTAGATATAAGCATTTGTTGAGGTGTTGGTCCTGATTGCCTTAAATTAAATGGGACTTTTCTATCAGATTGGTCCACTGAACTTGGTTGCTTTAGCTTCATATATCCTCCTATAAAAAATGCAGTAGCAATTTTTGAAAATTAATTTCTTTTTAAGGTCTATGCAATCGAAAAATTTGAACTTAAAAGATTTTGTTGTGGAGGACTATTTTGTCATTTTTCATAGTAAAATCACCATTTTGAAGAGCATTTAACCAATGACATGTCTTCTCGAAGCCACCAAAAGGAAAGCAGTGAAAATTTTTAAATGAACTTTGTTCTTCAGAGAAATTTGCTAACTCAATAAACATTTCATCGTTTGAAGTTTTTGTTAGAAGGTCAGTTACTTTAGACGAGTTCTTTTTAAGAAAACTTAATGAATTTCCAACACCACTCATTATCCCAAAATTAAGAAGTGTTTTAAAAGACGCTGGGCCTGGAAAGCCTACTCTGACGGGTAATTTTATATTTGAATTATCTAAAAATTTGCACCATTTAATAAATGGTTCGGCATTAAAAAAAAATTGAGTAACAAGTTCTAAACTTAAATTTTTATTCTTTGATAATTCATATTTTTTATCTAAAAATTCGTTGACAGTATTTTGATCAATATCAGGTGAACCTTCTGGGTGTCCAGCTATTCCTATCTCTTCAAATTCATTATCCTTTAATAAACCAGACTCTAGTATTTCCAGCGAGGATGATACTGATCCATTCTGATTACCACCACCACCTATAACAAGAATTTTTTTGCTATCTGTTCTATTTCTTAGTTCTTTTAGGAAGTCTGAAACATGATCTAAATCTCTCATTGTCCTTGCAGGCAAATGAGTAATAGGGGTTAATTCTTGTTTAGATACAAAATCAACAGTTTCTAAGATATCGTTTTCCGTAGCATCAGGTAAATATGTTATGTAGACATTATTTTTTTTATCTAGAGGGATAGACTTTAGTTTGTGTCTTACTTTTGGGTTTAACTCTATGGTAAAGCCATCTACTAAAGAAATGATATTTTCTTTGATCATATTTTTAAAATATAATAGTTAAGACTTTAATCTACGATTTTCTGGGTCGAGCAAAGGTTCCTCTGTAACTGTTAATGGATACCTTTTGCCAAAGTACTCGACCTCTAACTTATTTCCTTTTTCTGACAATTCTGTTGGTAAATATCCATAAACAATGTGTTTATCTACAAAATAGCCATAATTTGTACTTGTAACATACCCTACAGCTTTACCATTTGAATAAATTGGTTCTGTGCCCAAGGCCATTCCTTCAGGGTCATCAATAATCATACAAGTAAGTCTCTTTTCAATTGGTTTTTCTTTTATTTTTTGAAGTGCATTCTTACCGATAAACTCATCATCTTTTTTAAGCTTTACTGTAAAGCCTAAGCCTGACTCATAAGGGTTGTAATTAGTATGAATATCTGTACCCAGTGATCTATAGCCTTTCTCCAATCTGAGTGACTCAAAAGCACCAGCACCTGAGCAAATCATGTTGAACTCTCTTGAGGTTTCTCGAAGTTCATCCCATAATGATAGCCCATACTCAGTAGGTGTGTATATTTCCCAACCTAATTCACCTATATAAGATATTCTTACAGCAACACAAGGAATGTTACTGATTGAAATCTTTTTAATATGGAAAAATGGAAAACCTTCGTTAGATACATCATCATCATCACACAGCTTTTCAAGAACAGATCTTGAATTTGGCCCCCATAATCCGATACCTGCAAAAGCAGATGTCCAATCTATGATCTGAACACTTCCGTCATCAGGAGCATTTGCTCGAAGCCAACTAATATCAATCATTCCATTCCCAGCTCCTGCCAAGACCCAAAATTTATTTTCCTCAAGTCTACTAATAGTTAGATCACTCTTTATACCACCATACATATTAGAAATTACGCTATAAACAACTTTACCTACGGCAACATCAATATTATTTGTGCAAACTTTCTGTAATAATTTTAGAGCACCTTTTCCACTTACTTCAATTTTCACAAATCCTGTAATATCAAACAGGGCACCCGTTTGTCTTGTTACAAGATGTTCAGCTGCTTGAATTGGTGACCAATATTTTGCAGCCCAGCCTGTCCTATTTGGAAAGTTTTTACCTTTCATTAATTCAGCATTTGACTCATACCATTGAGGTCTTTCCCAGCCCATAGTCTCAAAGAAATGTGCTTTTTGTCCTTCTAACCTTGCATAAAATGGACTTCTTCTGAGTGGTCTTGGCTGCTCCATTTGTTGAAGCGGGTGAATAATATCATATACCTCTTTATAATTCTGCTTACCCCTTGACCTTAGATATTTCCTGACATGATGATGTTGATGAAAACGATTGATATCTCCTTGACGAACATCAAGTTCAGGCTCACCATTCACTATCCATTCTGCCATAGCTTTTCCAACACCACCCGCATGTGTTATCCATACAGCATTAGCGGTCCACAAACCTTTTACACTTGTCTCGCCCATTAAAGGGTTACCATCTGTTGTAAATGAAAAAATTCCATTAATTTTTTTTGTAAGTTTTTTTTCTGAAAATCTTGGGAACAACCAATTCGACTCTTTATGTGCACCTTCAAAATCATCAGGTCTAAAGTCCACCAAAGAGGGCATTTCTTCAGCATCTTCAGGTTTCTTTAATTCTTCTGACTCTAAAATTCTTGGTTCATGTCGATAATTCCCAATAACATAAGTATCATTCCATTGTCTGAAATAGAGACTGTAATCTTGGTGACGCATCAATGCGTGTTCAACCAAAGCTTCTTTGTGATCAGCTTTAAATTCTTTCAATTCTTCAAACGGTTCTAACCACACCATTTGATGTTCGCAGGGAACTAGAGGCAATGATATGTTCGCAAGTCTTCCCATTTTTGGAGCCCAGATACCAGTTGAGACAAGTACAATATCGGCTTCATAATCACCCTTAGATGTTTGTACACCGCGAATTTGATTATTCTGAATTTTAAAACCATTAACTGCTGTGTCACCAAAGAATTCCCCTGCTTTTAAATCAGTCACATATTTTGCCATTGCTCTAACTGCCCTTACAGGTGCTGCTAAACCATCAGTTGGAACATAATATCCTCCGTGAATTTTTTCTGGATCAATATAGGGGCTCATTTTTAAAACTTCATCTGGAGTAATTATTTTTGCATCAGTTAATCCATAACTGTGAGCTATACCTAGTTTTCGATACAGGTCTTGATGTCTTTCTTTTGTCTTCGATACTTCAATTCCTCCAACAGTATGAAAACAAGGTTTTCCCTCGTATGATAAGGATCTAAGTAAGTCAACTGTGTACTGCGCAAATTTACACATCATTCGTGAAGGATTAGTTTGAAATACACCTCCTGGTGCATGACTCGTAGAGCCTCCAGTTTCAAACAATGGCCCTTGATCGAGTATGACCATATCTTTCCAACCCAATTGAGCTAAATGATAGGCGGTGCTCGCTCCAACAATACCACTGCCAACGATAATTATTCTTGATTTTCTTGCCATTTATTCCTCTAAAAATACCTAATCAGTTCCAAAATTTGATGTCAATATGAAAAAAAACCTAATAGTTAACCGCGTCAATAAGACGATCCTCAAGATAGTCAGCAAATGATCGATTACAACTAAGTAACAATTTTAGATCAAGATTAAAAATAGAACAGTCTACTCTAGCTAATAATGTTTGTGCAGCAGTGGATTTTTTAAAGGATTTTTCTCTAAAGTCAAAATGCGTTAATTTATTTAATATATCAAAACTATTTTTACCCTGAATTTCAAAAAATACTTGTGAGTCAGAAATATTTGTCGCCAATATTAAGGGTGATTTATTTAAGTCAGCTAAGATTTTGTTGAGTTTATTATTTTCAATTTCTTTTTCAAATATCAAATTCCATTGATCAAAAGACATTTTTGCTAAAGTATAATTATCATTTGAAATTATCCTTAAATTATCTGATGGTGGTAAAAGTTTTAAAGATTTATTTATGTGATTATTAAATTTTGAGTCACCAGATCCTCTTAACAGAATCTGTTGAATAACTTTTTTTTTTATTTCAATACCATCAGATCGGATTACTTCAGTCATGAAACTAACCTTTTATTACCTTCATCATAAAAAACTGGTTTAACTATATCCACACCAGTTGTGCCCATACTTGATGTAGAAGCGTAAGCTTTTGTTCCAATCATAGAGTGGCCATTTTTGATAACAGCTAATGCAAAATCATGACCTAATGTAGGACTATAATAACAAGATGTAATATGACCAAGCATTGGAACAGGAGACTTAATTTCTTTATCAAGAATGATATGTTGTCCTTCCTCTAGTTTATCGGTTTTATTCGAGGGAATAATACCAACAAGTTGTTTTCTATCTTCTCTTATAGTATCAGACCGAGTAAGTGATCTTTTACCTAAAAAATCTTTTTTTGATTTACCAATCATCCAGCTAAGTCCTAAATCTATTGGCGTTATAGAACCATCTGTGTCTTGGCCAACAATAATGTAACCCTTTTCTGCCCTTAAAAGATGCATTGCCTCCGTGCCGTAGGGAGCAAGACCAAATTCTTTTCCAACACTTTGAATGTTATCCCAAATTTTAGGGGCACTATTTGACGGAATATATATTTCGTAACCTAACTCCCCAGTAAAGCTTGCTCTTAGAATTCGTATTGGAACACCATTAAATTCATGAAATTGGAAAGTCATAAATGGAAACTCCTCATTGCTAAAATTGATATTTGGAAAGGCTTTTTTCATAATTTCTCTGGTTTTTGGTCCACTGATGTTGAAAGTTGCATATTGCTCTGTAATCGAGTTCATAAAAACTTTTAAATTTGGCCACTCGGTTTGAGCATATTCCTCCATGCAACCTAAAACAGTAGCAGCACCTCCAGTAGTTGTAGTGGCAATAAAATGCTGATCAGAAATTTTACAAATTATCCCGTCATCTTTTACCATTCCATCTTCCCCCAACATAAGAGCATATCTTGCAGAACCTTGTTTCATCTTAGTAAAACTGTTTGTGTAAATTAAATTCATAAATTCCAAAGCATCCTCACCTTTGATCTCAATTTTTCCTAATGTGCTCCCATCTAAAATACCTGCGTTTTCTCTTACATTTTTGCTCTCTCGTTGAACAGCATCATGCATCGACTCATCTTTATTAATTTGAAAATACCATGGCCTTTTCCATTGCCCGACATCCTCAAAAATTGCACCATTTTTTAAGTGCCAATTATGTATTGGTGATTTTCTCTCTGGGTCATAAAACTCATAGCAATTTCTGCCAGCTATTGCAGAAAAACTTAAAGGAGCATAGGGTGGTCGATAAATAGTTGTGCCAACTTCATTTACTTTTTTATCCAGAAGATCAGAAACTATTCCCAGTGCGTTAATACTACTAATTTTACCTTGATCGGTTCCCATACTATTTGTTGTATATCTTTTTAAATGTTCAATTCTATCAAAACCCTCTGTTATTGCTTGACGGATATCTTTAGTTGTTACATCATTTTGTAAGTCAATAAATGATTTAGCCCATAATGATTTCTTTTGCGGAGAGACCTCCCACAATTTTTCAATGTTATACTTAGCATTTGTATTTAATTCGAGTTTAACGTCTAATTTTTTGACTTTAAAAGTTTTCAATTTTTCATTTATATCAGAATTTAAATTATCAAAATTAAATTGTCCTGAAGCAGAACCAAGAGTTATGGTAGGTTGAAAAGGTTTTGATGGTTTGTAAGTTAAATCTTTCTCATCCCAATCTAATAAACCTTTTGATTGAGTAAACAAGTGAACATCTGGATTTATTCCACCTGACAAACATAAGCAGTCACATTTAATTTCATTCAAGGCACCAGAACTATCCTCAACAAGAATTTTTTCAATTTTTTTGTTTCCAAATGCTCCTTTTATTTGTGAATTTGTGTAAAGAGGAACATCATTTTTTCTTATCAAGTCAAACAAATTTGGCTCAATTTCCTCCCCGGATCGTGAGTCGATATATGCTTTTGGTTTTAAACCAGCTTTTATAAGACTATAAACTAAGCTGTTTGAATTCGAATTATTACTGAAAATAACAGGTTCTTTAGAAGGTGCTAGTCCATATCGGCACATATATTTTTCAAAGGAAGAGCTTAGCATTATGCCTGGGAGATCGTTATTTTGAAAAGATAAAAATCTCTCAATGTGTCCATTACATAATATTGTGTGACCTGTGCGTATCTTATGTAAAGTGCTATTAACTTTTCCTTCTATCGGTTTAGAGCCAACAAATCTATCTTCAATGGCTATAAGATGATTAATGTAATTATAAGTAGTAACAAGTGTGTTTTTTAAAATCTTTATATTCTTAGAGTCTTCTATTTCTTGTATAGTTTCTTTTAACCAATCTTTAGGCTCTTTGTTATCAATTGATGATATTTTGTTTGAATTATTTATAATGCCACCAAGTTGTTCCTCAAAGTCAATTAACAACACATCATAATTTGAGTTGATGAAAGATTTAGCTGCGAGGAGTCCATTTAATCCTCCTCCTATAATTGTAATATCGACATTGTGATGGATATGATTGCTTATGCCTTTGAAATCTTTGGGAGGTTTACCTAATCCAGCGGCCCTTCTAATAAGTGGTTCATACAAATTTTTCCAAAATTTCTTATGCGGCCCCATGAACGTTTTATAGTAAAAACCAGCAGTAAAAATTGGAGAAAATAAGTTATTGATACTTCCAAAATCGTTTTCAAGAGAAGGCCATCTGTTTTGACTTTCAATTTCCATTCCTTCATAAATTTTTTTTATAGTTGCTCTTGTGTTTGGTTCGGAATATTCACTAATTATTTGGACTAGAGCATTTGGTTCTTCTATACCACAAGTATAAATTCCTCTTGGCCTATGGTACTTAAAACTTCTTCCTACAAGGTTAACATTATTTCTTAATAGAGCTGAGGCTATAGTATCGCCTTTGTAGCCAAAATATTTGACCCCATCGAATTTGAAGCTAATTTTTTGATGAAACTGAATAAATTGATTTTCTTTTAAATTTATAGATTTCATTTTTCAACCGTAAAATTACCCGACCCAACTTCTGGTTCACCAGAGGGCGTTTTAACAACACTTTTAAAATTATTTAAATTTGGTTTTTTTTCATAGAGCTTGTAGGTCACCAAAATTTCATCAGTAGATGTATCTCTTACACAATTAAACCATTTGCGACAACCATGTGTGTGTACCCAGCGCTCATAAAACAAACCTTTGGGATTTGCTCTTATAAAGACGTATTCTCCCCACTCACGATCACCAATTTCTTTTGATCCATCGGGTCTTTTTACATGTGCCTCTCCTCCATTTGAAAATTCCGATTGATCTCTCGGGCCGCAATAAGGGCAATTAATTATGAGCATATTTATTAATGTGCTACGGCAGCAGCACCGTGTTCGTCTACTAATCTTCCACTTGCAAATCTATCAAGATTAAACGCACTATTAATTTGATGAGGTTCATTTTTTGCAATGGTATGTGCGAAAACATTTGCACTTCCAGGTGTAGCTTTAAAACCACCTGTGCCCCAGCCACAATTAAAAAATAAACCTTCAATATCACATTTACTAATAATAGGACTAGCATCTGGGCAGATGTCAACAATACCACCCCATTGACGAAGCATTTTCATTTTGCCAAATACTGGATAAAGCTCGACCATAGCTCGAATAGTATCTTCAATAATGTTAAAACCACCTCTTTGAGTAAAAGAATTATAACTGTCGGTTCCTGCTCCAATAACTAATTCACCTTTATCAGATTGACTGACATAAGCATGAACTGCAGAGGACATTACCACTGTATCAATAATAGGTTTAATTGGTTCAGAAACAAGTGCCTGAAGTGGCTTACTTTGTAAAGGTAATCTGATACCCGCACTCTCTGCTAAAACACCAGTATGACCTGAAGCAACAACTCCAATTTTATTTGCCCTTAAAAAACCCTTGGAAGTTTCGACACCTTCTATTGTTCCATTTTTAGTCCTTATTTGATGTGCCTCACAATTTTGAATTATATCAACTCCCATCTCATCAGCGCGCATTGCAAAACCCCATGCTATTGCATCATGTCGTGCTACACCACCGCGAGGTTGGTAAGATGCACCTAGCACTGGATATCGAAGATTGTCAGTATTCATTATAGGAACCTTTTTTTGAATTTCTTCTTTAGATAACCAAAATGAATCAATACCATTTAAATTATTTGCACTAACTCTTCTTTTAATTTCTTTTATATCATGTTCGTTATGGGCTAAATTCATAACCCCTCTTTGACTAAACATTACATTGTAATTTAATTCGCTTGATAGGTTTTCCCATAACTTCAAAGAGTGTTCGTACAAATGAGCACTATCATCCCATAAATAATTTGATCTAATGATAGTGGTGTTTCTACCTGTGTTACCTCCACCAAGCCAACCTTTTTCTATTACGGCAATATTTTTTAATCCATGTTCTTTTGCTAAGTAATATGCAGTTCCTAGTCCATGACCCCCACCACCAATTATTATGACATCATAAAACTCTCTGGGTTCGGGGCTTCTCCACATTTTTGGCCAGTCTTTATGGCCAGATAGTGCATTTTTAGCAAGGCTAAATATTGAATATTTTTTCTTCACATCAGCAAATTAGCAAAAAATAAAATAATCAGCTAGTTATTTTCAGGGGCGAATTGTCATTAATTTTTTTAAAAATTTTAGGGAACTTCCATTGCAAATCGCAGTCTACATTTGGGGCTTGAGCTGAACTATTTAAGTCGTTTTCACAAATAGTTCTAATTTCAAAGCTTATCCTTGTATTTTCAGACTTTTCTTTTGATGAGCTATGTAAGTGAGCACCTGAAAAACATAAAATTTCTCCTGGTTTTATAGTTACTGGTATTTTCTTAATATTGCTGGGCAAGTCTTCTTTTAATTGTGGAGCAGAGGGATAAGAAAAATCGCCTTTTTTTCTATTGGCTAAATAAATGTTTAAGTCCCAAGTCGAAGTAGTATTTTTTACTGGAACATCAAAATAATCTGGATAAAAAATCATAGTATTTTTTTCCTCTACATTGCTTACTGGTGCCCACCAATTAATTTGTTGATACAAATTTGTGCCCCAAGTATCACGATGAATATTTATTCTAGATGCTTCTCTGTAAGGTAAGTTATTTTCTGCTGGTGCTACTCTTACAACAAATCGATCCCAAAAAGTTTCACCTTTATTATATCCAATTTCATATAAAAAGTTTGAAAATAGTTTTCTGAAATCTTCATGGTTTTTTAATTTTGATACAATATCCTTACTTATATCCTCAGAATTTTTTAAATGGTGTATTTCTTCTATTTCACCATCATAAATATTTTGTATTTTATTTTTAATTTGGGTTATTAAATCATTTGAAGTTTTTGATTTTTGAAATACAAAAACTTTTCCACTAAAAATATCTTTTTTAAATTCTTGAAGATTTGAAATTTTTTCTATTGGTATAAACATTCACTTTATATCACCAACATATACCCCAAGTGCTAAAGCAGTTTCAATTAGAGGATCGGATCTATCTACAACTTTATAAGTAGAAATTCCTTCACTAATTGGAACATCAACAACTTTTCTATCTCTCCATGCAACCATTCTTCCATATTTTCCTTTTGCTATTAAATCAACAGCATAAACTCCAAAAGCACTTGCTAAAATTCTATCACGTGGAGTAGGGGGCGCACCTCGTTGAACATGCCCCAAAGAAGTAACCCTACACTCTATATCAGTACTTTTCATTATTTCCTCTGAAAGATAATTACCTATACCGCCTAATCTTTTTTGACCATCAGCGTATTCAACAGTATAACTTTTTCCGCTTTCTGTTTTTACTGCCTCTGCTACTACAATCAGCGAATGAACTATTCCTCTATTTTTCATTTCAGTGAGTTTATTGACAATTCCTTTGATAGAGTAATTTAATTCAGGAATTAGGATTACATCTGCTCCACCTGCAATGCCAGCGTTAATAGCTATGTGTCCTGCGTCTCTCCCCATTACTTCTAAAATCATCGTTCTTTGATGACTTGCAGCAGTTGTTTGTAAGTTATCTAGTGCTTGGGTAGCAACATTTACAGCTGTATTAAACCCTATGGAGCTTTCAGTAGCTCCCACATCATTGTCAATTGTTTTAGGTATGGCTACAATATTTAAGTCACCTCTTTTTGCAATTTCAGTTAATATCGACATGCTTCCATCACCGCCTATAACAATAAGCCCATCAAGACCTAATTCTTTGTAACCATCAATAATGTCTTGGGATCTATCTTTGTATTTACCATCTGGCATGGGAAATTTAAAAGGATTACCTTTACTTGTTGTTCCCAAAAATGTCCCACCTTGTCTTAGAAGAGAACCGCTAAAAGTTTGATAGTCTAATGGAACATAAGCCACTGGTCTTTGCATTAAACCAACAGTGCCATCACGAATACCCATAACTTCCATCTGATATGTATTTTTAGCTCTGAAAAATATCGATCTAACTGCCGCGTTTAAACCACCACAGTCTCCACCACTAGTAAGAATTCCAATTTTTTTCATTTAAAATTTATCTGAGTCCCACAACCACGCTGCTCCTCTAACACCGCTGGAGTCACCGTGAGTATTCCGTAAGATCTTATTCCTTATCTTATCACTAAATGTGTATTTAGGAAGTAATTTAGGTATATTGTCATAAAGTCTACCAACGTTTGACATACCTCCACCAAAAACTATTACCTCAGGGTCAACGATACCTATCATGACAGATATTAATCTGGCAAAACGATCTTCATATAATTCAAATTCTTTTTTTGCTCTTTCATCTCCATTTGCTTCCAAAGCAACTATTTCTCTTGTTCTTAAACTGGTGCCATATTTCTCGTTAAATAATTTTGTAAAACCTATTCCTGATATAAATTGCTCAGCACATAAGGGTCTTTTGCAATTACCTACATTACATTGGACATTAGAATTAATTTCCTCCTCAGTAGGATAGGGCAATGGTTGATGTCCCCAATCTCCTGCAATTTGGTTGACGCCCTCAATGACTTTCTTTTCATAAACAAATGATCCGCCAAAACCAGATCCAATAATTACACCCCAAACTGATTTATAATTTGCCCCAGAGCCATCGATAGCTTCAGATAATGCAAAACAGTTAGCATCATTCATGATTCGAATTTCTCTATTTAAACTTTTTTCTAAGTCTTTATGAAATGGTTTGTCATTAATCCATATACAATTAGCATTATTTACTAAGCCAGTTTCATATGAAGAAAATCCTGGTATGCAAACCCCTACAGAATTTTGTTGATCTGTAAATTTATCAAATTCTGAAACTAAAGATTTTACGGTATTTAAACCACTTTCGTAATTTTTTTCATAAGTAGATCTTTTTCTCAGAATTTCTTTACCATTTGAGTCTATTAAAATACCCTCAATTTTGGTACCACCGTAATCAATGCCTATTTTAAAATCACTCATTTTTAAATAGATACCATAAGTTATAAAAAAAATGTATGAAATCTTTTAAATATATGTATGGATTGTAGTCAGATAGTTTTAAATTTTTTTTATGAAAAAAAAAATTATTAATTGGGGCATATTAAGCACTGCTAAAATTGGTTGGGAGCACGTAATACCTGCAATAAAAAAATCTAAAAATAGTCAGGTTATAGCGCTCGCTAGTAGAAATTTATCCAGAGCAACAGCTCTAACAAAAAAATTTAAAATACCAAAAAGCTATGGTTCTTATAAAGAGTTGTATGAAGATAAAGATGTAGATGTAATATATAACCCTCTTCCTAACCACTTACATATAAAATCAAGTATTGAGGCCTGTAAAAATAAAAAAAATCTCCTATTAGAAAAACCATTATCTTTAAAATCAAAAGATATAGATCCATTAATAAAAATTGCCTCACAAAATAAAGTTATTGTTAAAGAAGCATTTATGGTCAGGCATCATCCTCAATGGCGATGGGTTAAAGAATATATAAAATCAGGTAAAATCGGATCAATATCAAGTATATCAACAGTGTTTTCATACAATAATAAAAATCCAAAAAATATCAGAAATATCAAAAACTTTGGTGGAGGGGCCATCTATGACATTGGATGTTATCCGACTGTCATATCAAGATTTCTAATAGATAAAGAACCAAAAAGAGTTATTGCAACTTCTAAAAATGATAAAAAATTTAAAACAGATATCTTATCATCTGCATTATTAGATTTTGGAGATATTTTCTCAACCTTTACAGTTGCTACACAAAGCACATATTCACAACAAGTAGTAATTCTTGGCACAAAAAAAACAGTTGTTATTGAAAATCCTTTCAACGCAATTGCGAATAAACCAACTACAGTTGTTATCTACAATGGAAAATCAATCTATCGAAAAGACAATACAATAAAAGTATTTCCAGCAGCTGATCAATATGAGCATCAAGTTACAAAATTTTCTAATGAGTTAATTTATAAAACTAAAGTAGATTATGGATTATTAGATGCAAAAAAAAATATGAAAGTATTAGATGCAATTTTTATGTCTATTAAGAAAAAAAAGTGGATTAAAATTTAATTTATCAGTGAGATAATAAAAAATTTAAATTAATCAATGGGCACTAGAAGGAGCCCATATATTTATATCACCCTCTTTTGCCGCTTTATTTATTTCTTTTATTTCTTTTTTTGAAAATTTTAAATTATCAAGTGCAGCTAAGTTTTCTTTAAGCTGTTTTACGGTTCTAGCTCCAATTAAAGCAGAAGTTATTGCACGATTATTTAATACCCATGCTATAGCCATTTGGGATAGAGATTGATTTCTTCTTTTTGCAATTTTATTGAGTTCATTAATAATTTTAGTATTTTTTTTCGTTATTAAATCTTTGCTGAAAGAGCTATTTTCATTAACTCTTGAAACTTTAGGAACACCTTTCAAATATTTATTAGATAAAAAACCTTGGGCTAGTGGAGAAAAGGCGATACAACCAACCCCTTTTTTTATTAGAGTTCTTGTTAAATCTTTTTCAATCCATCTATTGATTAACGAATAAGAGGGTTGATGAATTAATAATTTGATACCTTTGCTCTTTAAAATTGAAATCATTTTATTTGTCTTGTTGGAGGAGTAAGAAGAGACACCAATATACAGGGCCTTACCAGCTTTATAGATACTTTCTAAGGCATCAGCTGTTTCCTCAAGAGGTGTATTCGGATCAAAACGATGTGAATAAAATATATCTACATAATCCAGTTTCATCCTCGTTAAACTTTGATCGCAACTAGCAATTACATGTTTTTTTGAACCCCATTCACCATAGGGTCCATCCCACATATCGTAACCTGCTTTAGACGATATAATTAACTCATCACGGTATTTTCCAAGATCACTTTTCATGACTTTTCCAAAATTAGACTCAGCACTGCCATAAGGTGGTCCATAATTATTTGCTAAATCAAAATGAGTAATTCCTGCATCAAAAGACTCAAAAAGAATTTTTTTAGACTCTGAAGCCATTCCATTGCCACCAAAGTTATGCCATAACCCTATTGACAAGACAGGTAGTTTTAAACCACTATCACCACAGTTTCTATAATGCATTTTTTGATAGCGATTTTTGTCTGAAATATATGGCATTTTTAAAGTAATTCCTCTTTGTATGGCATTGAATTTGCTGCTCCCTCCCTTGTAACAGAAACACCTGCCACAAGATTAGCAAACTCAATAGCTTCTTTGTAGTTTTTATTTTGTGAGATTGCCACACTTAAAGCCCCATTAAAAGCATCCCCCGCACCTGTTGTATCAACTACTGGTTTCTTTAGATTTGATGCAGGTACCATAAACTCCTCTTTATTGTTTTTAAAATAACAACCATTTTCTCCAAGTGTAATAATTATATTTTTTATCCCTTTATCTAAAAAAAAACTTCCTGCTTTTTTACAGTCTTCCTCATTTTTAATTGATTGACCATAATAAAAACTTGCCTCCGTTTCATTGGGGGTAAAAAAATCAAAATATTGAAAGTTATCATCATTTATTTCACTGGCGGGTGCTGGATTTAGAATTGTTGTACAATTAAAATTTTTCGCTTTTTTTAGAGCATAGAGTGTTACCTCTTTTGGTGTCTCTAACTGTGTTAAAAAAACATCAGAAGACTCTATTATATTTAACTTTGAGTCGATTAACTTTTCATCGATTGTACCAGCGGCTCCTGGAACAACATTTATTGCATTTTGCCCAGTTTTTTCATTAATCAAAATACCTGCAGCCCCAGTTGATTCATTTTCAGAGATAACCAAACCATCATAATTTATTTTATCTTTGTCATATAAAGAGATTGCAAGATCGGCATAGCTATCTTTACCTACTTTACTTATAAATGATACATTACCTCCAGCTCTTGCTGCTGCTATTGCTTGGTTTGACCCTTTACCACCTGGTCCGATGATGTGTTTTTTTCCTAATACCGTTTGACCTGGTATTGGAATATCATTTGCAAAAAAACATAGATCTGCAACGAATATCCCAAATACACAAATACTCACTTATCTAGTACCCAAACAGTACCATCAGGTTTAACAACTCCTTTTGTTAAAATAAAACAACCAAATGGTCGTGTCTCATTAGTTGTGATAATTGCAAAGGCTTTTTTTGCCTCTTCATAAAACATAAATCTTTCGATTGATCCTATTTTCCAGTTGTCACCTGCTACACTTCTAGTTACATCAATAATTTCTTTATGAACATCGTTAAGCTCATCAGGTTTGTTATCGATTTGCATTCTTAGTATTGGAAACTCTATAAAACTATCCAGAGGGAAAATAGATAATATAGCTTTTGCTGCTTTTGCTGCATCAACTCCATCTAAACGATGTACAACTGAATTCATAGAATAAGCTGGAAAGTTTGAGTCACATAAAATGAGTTTGTCACCATGGCCCATAGCACGAAGGGTGTGAAGAACCTCAGGTCCAAGAATTGGATCAATATTAATTAACATGTACCTATAGAACTAAATAAATTAACTATATTCAATATAATTAATTTATAACAACTGGCTTAGATCTTAAATTTTTGACAGTTTCCAATTCTGCTCGACGACATAATTTAGGAGGCAGTCCTTTTGTGATCAAATTTAAATCCTCATAAACAATCTCTCCCATTTCAAAAAAAACACTATTTAAAGCTCCCGCCCTGTGAGAAGAAAAAAGAATATTTTTTTGTCTTCTTATTTGATCATTTTTAGGAACAGGTTCTTGGGGAAAAACATCAGTGGCAACTTTAATTTTACCTTTATTTAAAATTTTATTTAAATCTTGAAAATTAATTACATTAGCTCTACTTAGAATGATTAAACAAGCATCTTTTTTCATTAATCTCAAGAGTTTTTCATCTATCATATTTTTATTTTTTTTTGTTATTGTGGTAAGTATGTATATTACCTCACAATTTTTGAAAATTTTACCTAATGATGCTGGCTTGCAACCATTGTCCTCTATAAGTTTATTTGGAAGCCAAGGATCATAAACTTGAAAATCTGAAGTATAAGGTACCAACATAGGTTTAAGACTTTTAGCTAAGTCTCCAAACCCGACAATGCCGATTTTATTGTTAAGCAATAGACTGCTTCGCTTATTACTTTCTAAGCCATACTTTTCCTTTTTTCGTATAAAATCTAAGTGTGCTTTATGTATTTCTCTTTTCAAAGAAATAGTCAAACCAATAGCTATTTCAGCAACACTCTGAGCAAAAACTGGAGCCGTGGATAAAACATAGATATTGTTATTAAAGCAGTAATCATAGTCCATGTTATCCATAAAATTACTTTCAACATTGAAAATTGCTTTAAGTTTTTTACCTAAAATTAATATTGATTTTGGTAGATCAGGTTGGCCAATAATAAAATCAGCATTAGGGATATTTTGTTTATAAAATTTTAGTTTATTTTCTTTAGGTGCATTAATTATATTAAATTTTTTTTTTAAAAGTTTAAGTTTACTAGATTTAAAAATTAATTCCATTTTACGTGGAAATGGATCAACAATAATTGTTTTCATTACATGATTATATCAATTATTTTTATTTTTGATAATCTAACATCATGAAGCGCTCAGAGATTAATAATGCTATAGAAACAGCAAAAAAAATGATGGATACATATAATTGGACACTTCCAAAATGGGGTTATTGGTCAAAGGAAGATTATAACAACAATCCCGAGATGACTAAATACCTCAAAGATCATCAAATGGGTTGGGATGTAACAGATTTTGGAAAAGATAATTTTAATATTCAAGGTATAACACTTTTTTGTATTAGGAATGGCATTCAAAGTAATTTTGATGATAAACCTTATGCAGAAAAATTACTCTTCATGCAAGAGGGCCAGGAAATCCCTTTTCATAGTCATAAGATTAAATTGGAAGATATTATAAATAGAGGTGGTGGAGATTTAGCAATTGAGTTTTTAGAAATTGATTCTAATAACAAGCAATTATCAAAAAAAATTACTGTTCTAGTTGATGGAGAAAAAATAGAACTAGATCCACTTGAACCTTTGATTTTAAAAAAGGGTCAAAGCGTTACTGTTGAGAGAAATATTTTCCATAGATTTTATTCTGTTAAAGGTTCTGGAATGGTTATGGCTGGAGAAGTGTCCCAAGTTAATGATGACAATAATGACAATTATTTTCTTGAGCAAGTTGGAAGATTTAGTCAGATACAAGAAGATGAGCCACCTCTTCATCCCTTATGGAATGAAGTTTAATGCGCCGTGGGGTTGTAGGGTTAGGTATATGGTGCGTAGATACAACTTATAAAATTGACTACCTTCCCGAGAGAGGCAAGCTTGAGTCTATCAAAGATCAATATCAATGTGTTGGCGGCGGTCCTAATAATGTATTAACAAACTTATCTTCTCTTGGTTTCAAATATAATTTAATTGCCATGGGATCAATAGGAAATGATGATAATTCTAAACTTATTAAAAATCATTGTCGAAGTAATGGCATTATTTCAAAATATCTTACAGTTTCATCTAATATCCCAACCTCATATTCTTTGTGCATGTCTGAGAAACAAAATGAAAGAACTTTTCTCTACTATTCTGGAGCAAATGATTTATTAGACATAGATCATTTTAGATTAAGTAAACTCAACAATTATCCTAAAATTTTATATGTAGGATATCTCAGCCTTTTAGGAAAATTAGATGACTTTAGTGGTAAAGAAACAAGACTTTGTCAAGTTTTAAAAGAGTCAAGAAGAAAAGATATAATCAATATAATTGATTTAGCATCAAATAATACTCCAAATTTTCAAAAAATTATTTTTAGCGCTCTTCCTTATACTGACTATCTTTTATTAAATGAAATTGAAGCTCAATTACTTTTTAAAAAACCAATAATAAACTCAAAAAACCAATTGGACAAAAAATTAATTATAAAATTATCTTGGAAAATTTTCCAAAAAGGACTTAATAAAGCTTTAGTGATACATAGCCCTCATGAATCACTCTATATCTCTAAAAAAGATATTTATCACTCCAAGTCGCCAAAAATTTCAAAAAAGAATATTAAAAATGCTGTTGGTGCGGGGGATGCTTTTTGTGCGGGATTTATTTTCGGAGTGCATGAAGACTGGGATACTGAGGTTACTCTGAATAAGTCACATGCAGCGGGATCAGCTATGATGAAAATTGACTCATCTTCAGGTAATTTACCTAATATTAAAAAATTATAACTTTAAAATAGGATCAGTTATTTCAAGATCTTTTAAAAGAGCACGGTCCGGACGAATATTATTTATATTTAATTCATTATGATATAATCTTACAGCCTCATCAGTTTTTAAGTTTTTTTCAATTACCTCCCTCATTAGTTTTACAAGTAAGATTGGATCTTCTGAGAGGTTTATTTTTCTTCCAAAAAGAGCAACTCTTGCGCCATAGTTGTAGGCTTTGTTAATTAATTCAAAACAATCACGGGTGGTTCCTTTTTTTCCACCTAATATACCAATAATTAAATTTCCAGGATCATAAGTCGCCAATTCTTCCATTGCTTTTGGACCATTATAAGCAATCTTCAAAAACAGTGGTCTTTCCTCTATGGTTTGACCTGCAATAGCTTTGATTATGCAATCATTAATATATTCACCAAGTTCATTTGATTTTAAACCGATATTTATTGGAGGATTAAATACTTCTAGGAAATGATTAAATTTATAATTGGTTGCTTCGATTCTAAAGTCTCTATAAGCATTTAACATCGCTAAATCAAAATCTAAATTCTTTGAGAATGTCATTGAAAATAATCCCAAATTTGCAAATTTTGATACAAAGGCAATACGCGCAGATTGGAAAGGTCGTGGGTAGGTAGATCTGTAATTACCATTTCTCATTAACCAAATATCCGTTGTATCGTTCATTCGAATAGCAGGTGTAACTTTTGAATTACTGAATATTTTTTTTTTAATTAAATCCTCTCCCGTTGACGCAGACATTAACATTATATCTATGAGATTAGATTTAGTCATTGATACCATAGCCTGTTTATAATCATTAAGCTTCTTATAAGATTTCAAAATTTTACCCTTATTATTTCTTTTAGGGCCCGGTGTATAAATACCCATTGCCATATCACCGTCTTTAGCATCCGCTATAATAAAATCTTTGGGTTTAAAAATTTGTTTTTTAATCTTTCTTAATTTTGTCTCTAATGATTTATTCATTATATTAAAACTTTATCATCAAATTTCTCACAGTATAAATAGAAAATTTTTTTAAAGATTGTATAGTTATAATCATGTATTTAGGGATTGATCTTGGAACTTCATCAATGAAATGCTTAGTCATTGGTGAGGAACAGGAAATTATACACAGTGTATCGAGTGATGATATACCTTTATCTAACCCTAAAAGTGGATGGTCTGAACAAGATCCATCCTCTTGGATAGTTGCTCTTGATCAATGTATGTTAAGATTAAAAGAAAAAATCAATATCAACGATATAAATTCAGTCTCTTTTTCAGGGCATATGCATGGTGCTACTTGTATAAATAAAGATTATGAAATAATCAGACCCTGTATACTTTGGAATGATACAAGAAGCCATCAAGAGTGTTCAGAGATAATGACTGATAAATCTGTTATGGATATAGCTGGAAACATTGCAATGCCAGGTTTCACAGCACCAAAAGTTTTATGGATTAAAAGAAATGAAAATAAAAATTTTAATAAAATCTATAAGGCTCTTTTGCCTAAAGATTACCTAAGATTTTACTTAACAGGAGAATTTTTTAGCGATTTATCTGATGCTTCTGGGACTTATTGGTTGGACGTAGAAAAAAGAGATTGGTCTACAAGATTACTTGAAGCGAGCTCAATGAATATATCACAAATGCCAAATGTTTGTGAGGGCACTGATCAAACTGGTATTATAAAAAAGGATATAGCTGAGAAATATGGCTTCAATATGAAATGCAAGGTTTACGGTGGAGCAGGAGATAATGCTGCTGCTGCGGTCGGCTTAGGATTGTATGAAGAGGGTGATGCATCAATATCACTAGGTACTTCTGGCGTGATATTTGGGTCCACAAAGAAATTCTTAAAAAATTATGATGATGCAATACACTCTTTTTGCCATTGTTTGCCGAATACTTGGCATCTCATGTCAGTAATGCTTTCTTGCACCTCAAATATTAATTGGTTTATAAATACATTTAATTCTTCAATTGATGAAATTACAAAGTTTTTAAAAGAGTCTATTAGTTCTGATATTTCAATGAGCAACTCACCCTATTACTTACCTTATTTGACAGGAGAAAGAACTCCATTAAACGACCCACACATTCGAGCAAGTTTTCATAATATGGGGATCGAAACAGATAAAAATACACTTGTTTATAGTTTAATTGAAGGTATTTCTTTTGGTCTTTTTGATAACTACCAAGCTCTTTCAAAAACTGGCATAAAATTAAATAATTTATTTGTAATTGGTGGCGGATCAAAAAATAAAGAATGGATTAAACTGTTAGCATCAATACTTGATAGAGATCTAGCTATTACAGAAGCATCAGATGCTATGGCTGCTTATGGTGCCGCAAGGTTGGCATATCTCGGATTTAATAATCTTAAACATCAAGATGTATTAAAGCCACCCTTAGTTAAAGAAATAATAAAAAAAAATAACAATACAAAATCAATACTTAAAGATCGCTTTGATAGTTGGAAGAAATATTATGTTAAATAGTTTTTCTTAAAAAAATAATGTCAATATTATCTTATGATCAACTTATAATATCAGTTTCAGATCACATTGATAATGATGATAAAAACCGTTATTTTATTGCTCTTTCTGGCCCTCCTGCCTCTGGCAAAAGTACTATATCTGAAAATTTAGCAAAAGACCTTAGTGCAAAGGGATATCACTCTAGTATTCTTCAAATGGACGGTTTTCACTACGATGACCTAATTTTAAAAGAGAAAAAACTTTTATCAAAAAAAGGAGCACCAGAAACATTTGACGTTATGGGTTTAATTAACTTTGTATCTAGATTGCATAAAGAAGACGAGGTTGTAATACCAATTTTTGATCGATCATTAGAATTATCAAGATCCTCAGCAGTTATAATTTCAAAAAATACTAAAGTAATTATAGTTGAGGGAAATTATGTCCTTTTAAATTCCTACCCTTGGAGCGAGTTACATAAATTTTTTAATACAACTATAATGATAAATTGTGAAAAAAAAATTTTAGAAAAAAGATTAATTGAACGATGGAAAAACTTCAATTTACCAAAACAAGAGATTGATGAAAAAGTATATAAAAACGATCTCCCTAATGGAGTAAATGTTTTAAAAAATAGTATTGGAGCTGAGTATATTCTTGAAAATTAATTTAGTGGAGGTTCTTTAGCTCCAGTCATAAATGCAACAGCATCTGACATTTCATATTTTTTTGGATCAATAACACAGAGTCTAGTGCCTAATCGATGTACATGAATTCTATCTGCAACTTCAAATACGTGGGGCATATTGTGAGAAATTAAAATAATAGGTATTCCTCTTGCTCTAACTTCTCCGATTAACTCTAATACTCTTCTACTTTCTTTTACACCCAAGGCGGCGGTGGGTTCATCCATAATTACTACCTTAGTTCCAAAAGAGGTAGCGCGAGCAACGGCTACACCTTGTCTTTGTCCTCCAGATAGTGTTTCGACAAGTTGGTTAATGTTTTGAATAGTTAAGAGACCAAGATCAGAGAGTCTTTTTCTTGCTTCTTCTGCCATAGCTTTTTGATCAAGAAATTTCAAAATTCTTCCCATAAATCCTTTTTGTCTAATTTCTCTGCCTAAAAACATATTATCTGTGATTGATAAAGCTGGAGAGAGCGCGAGGTTCTGGTAAACAGTTTCAATACCTAACTTTCTAGCTTCAATAGGAGAGGTAAAAGAAACCTTATTTCCATCTAATTGAATTTCACCACTATCTGGAATTACTGCACCACAAAGAGCTTTAATCAATGTTGATTTTCCGGCACCATTGTCACCAATTACTCCTAAAACTTCACCTGGGTATAATTCAAGATCAGCATTATCTAACGCTACTACTTTTCCATATTTTTTTGACAGTTTTTTTGCAACAAGAACCGGATCCATTAGTTTGACACCTTTCTTATCCATTGATCTATTCCAACGGCTACAATTATAAGACAACCTAAAGCAAATCGCTGCCATAAAACATCCAAGCCCGCTATTGATAATCCAGAACTAAAAACTCCCACAATTAACGCTCCAAATAGAGAGCCAATTATTGTTCCCCTTCCTCCAAATAGTGAGGTTCCTCCAATAACAACAGCAGTAATTGAGTCTAAGTTACCCTCATAGAAACTTGTAGGTGATACTGAACCAACTCTACCTATTGAAACCCAAGCTCCAATTGCAACTACAAATCCTGCCACTGCATATATTGAAACAAGCATTCTATCTGTTCTAATACCTGAGAGTTCCGCAGCTTCTTTATCATCACCAATTGCATAAACATGTCTGCCCCATGCTGTTCTGTTAAGTAAAAACCATAAAAAAATGAAAATGCCAATCATAAGGAAAGCACCATATGTAAATACAAAGCCTCCAAGATTAATTCTTTCTCCCCAAAAATGTAAAAGAGGTGCATTTACTTCAATGTCAGAGCTTCTAATAGATTGAGACCCGGTAAAAAAGATCACTAAAGCAAAGAATATGTTCCAAGTTCCCAATGTAACAATAAATGGAGGCAATCTTAATCTTGTAACTAATAATCCATTGAATGCTCCTGTCGCAACACCTGATATCATTCCAACAAGAATAGCAGGTAATGTAGGTATGCCCATTTCGACAGAAAGTTTACCCATAAAAACTGATGCCAAAACCATCATAGCAGCAACACTTAGGTCAATACCAGCAGTGAGAATAATTAGCGTCTGAGCAGCTGCAAGTATCCCAACGATTGTAACTTGTTGAACAATTAAAGATAAATTGAAAGCAGAGAAAAATTTTCCTCCAGCTATAAAACCGAAAGCGATAACGCTTAAAATCAAAATTATAACAGGAACTATAGTTGGGTTACCATGAAGAAAATGTTGAATTTTTTTTAGTGTGGTCTGTTCACCTAAATCAAATGAGTGATGATCTTGATCTTTCTCACCGATATCAGTTGTAAATTTAGGTTGATCCTTTAAATCTTTAGAAATGTCATCAGAAATTTTATTCATATTAAAAATGCAAAAGTTTCAGGGCAGAATAATCTGCCCTGAACAATAAAATTATTGGATTAACCCCAACATCTGTCCATACCTTCTTTGACACTAATTGATGGAACTCCGCTAGCAGCATTATCTGTAACTAAGTTCACACCAGTGTTAAAGAAGTCAAGACCTGGAGTATTTTCAGGCTTTGATCCATCTTCAGCCCAAGCTTTAATAGCTTCAACACCTAAAGAAGCCATTAATAATGGGTATTGTTGAGATGTAGCACCAATGATACCTCTTTCAACATCAGCTACACCTGGGCAACCTCCGTCAACTGAAGCAATGAGAACACTACCATCATCTTTACCAACTGCTTTTAACGCCTCATAAGCACCAACAGCTGCTGGCTCATTAATAGTGTAAACAACGTTTATGTCTGGATCTTTTTGAAGACATTTTTCCATTGCAGTTCTTCCACCTTCTTCGTTACCGTTTGTAACTTCATTACAGATAATTCTTGGATCATCTTCATCTCCCCATCTGGAAACATCTTTTACATCGATTCCAAATCCAGTTAAGAAACCTTGATCTCTAAGAACACCAACAGATGGTTGACTCTCGTTAAGGTCTAACATTGCAATTTTGGCATTAGCAGCATCTGCTCCTAACTTTGCAGCAACCCATGCTCCACCTAATTCACCTGCCTTGAAGTTATCAGTTGCAAAAGTTGAGTCTGCAGCTGTAATTGGCTCTAGTGGTGTGTCAAGAGCAATGACTAATAAACCATTGTCTTGAGCATTTTTTAATGGAGTAACAATAGCTTTTGTGTCAGATGCAGCGATTAAAATACCTTTTGCACCTGAAGCAATACAAGTCTCAATAGCTCTTACTTGAGTCTCATGGTCACCATCAACTTTACCCGCAAAGAATGATAATTTGACACCTAATTCATTAGCTCTCGCCTCTGCACCTTCTTTCATCTTAACGAAGAAAGGATTGATGTCTGTTTTTGTAATTAAGCAAGCTTCAACAGCATGGCTTCCTGCTTTTGCTGGCATTGTAGCAAAAGTAAAAGCAACTGCCATAAGTGAAGCTAGAACTAGAGATAATTTTCTCATAGTTATTTCCTCCTATATATAGTCATAACAACAATATCCTATTGTTATGCTAACTTACTAGTTAAATTTTAATTTTTTAGTCTTGATTTTTAATGAAATGTTTATCTACGATATCTTTCCATAAGTTATAGGAGTTTCTTGTAATCTCATTATTACCGGGGCTAATTACTGAACTTTTTACTTTAAAATCTCTCAAATCGTCCAAATTTTTAAAATTATGAAAATATTGCATCCCAAAAAGTAAGGCTCCATAGGAAGACATATCTTCCATTTCAGGAATAGTTAAATCAATTTCTAATAGGTCACTAATTATTTGAAGAAAAAACCTATTTTTTATCATTCCACCATCAATAGATAAACTTTTTAAATCCAAATTTCTCGATTTCTTCATAGTTTCTAAATATACCACCATTTGATAAGCAACTGACTCTAATCCAGCTCTAACTAAATGATTTCTATTTGTTGATGCACTGATACCAAAGAAAGCAGCTCTTGCGTTAGATTTCCAAAATGGTGGACCCAGTCCAGAGAAAGCAGGAATGAAACACACTCCATTACTATCTTTTTCTTTTTTTGAATAGATTTCACTTTCGCTAGCTGTTTCAATTAAATTTAAACTATTCTTTAACCATGAGATTGTTCCTCCAGCAAAAGAATTCAAGCACTCTAATGCATAAATATTTTCTTTATCACTTGTGAAAGCAAGTGAGGTAAGTGAATTTTCATCAATTACCATTTCATTGCCAATATTTGTTTGAATATTAAAACCTGTTCCAGTTGTAATTTTCGTATCACCTTTATTAAAACAAAAATTAGCAAAAAGTGATGCTTGTGCATCACCAGCTACTCCAATTATTTGTATTGGATTTTTGAAAGCTTTATTAAAATCACTCTCTCCAAATATCTCTGAGCTTTTAATTATTTTTGGAAAATTGAGATTTGTACCATCAAAAATATTTAACAATTCATCATCCCAAGAATTATTCAAACAATTAAATAATAAAGTTCTTGATGCATTGGTTGTGTCTGTGACATATGAACTAAAGTTTGTGAGTCGGTAAATTAGATATGTCTCAATTGTCCCAAATAAAATATCACCGTTATCAATCTTCGATTTAATTTCTAATTTGTTGTTATATAGCCATTTAAATTTACTTCCCGAAAAAAATGTATTTGGTTTGAGACCTGTTTTAGTAAGAATTTCATCACTTTTTGATACATTTTTCAGAATATCTTCACAAATTTTTTGACCTCTAGTACATTGCCAAACAACTGCATTATGTATTGGCTTCCCGTCCTTTTTGCTAAAAAGAGTAAATGTTTCTCTCTGATTAGTCAGACTAATGAACTTGGGATTAGGTATTATTTCAGATGCATCTTTAATTAAGTCAAGTAAGTTTTGATAAATCTCCTCTAAATCGTGCTCAATATATCCTTCTTCTGTAATTATTTGGCGATGTTCTTTTTGAAATCTTTTTATTGTTTCTAATTTTTCATTAAATACAAGAACTGTTGTAGAAGATGTGCTTGAGTCAATAGTCAGATAGCTCATTTATTCAGTAAATCCTTAGATATTTCAACTATCTTCTCTGGGCTCATATTATAGTAATCTAACACATCAGATTGAGATCCATTAATCATATATTCATCAGGGATTCCAAGTATTTTGAGGTTTGTATCTATATTGTTTTGAGCAATTAAGTTTGCACAGCATTCTCCAAGCCCCCCAAATATACTATGTTCTTCTATAGTTAAGATCGCTTTGGAGTTTTTAGAAAATTCTAAAAATGTATCTTCATCAAAGGGCTTTATTGTATGCATACTAATAATAGAACAATGAATGTTGTTTTCTTTTAAAATTTCATAAGCTAAATATGCTCGTTGTAAAGTTTCACCAGTTGCAATTATTGTTAAATCCTCTCCCTTTTTGACCAAAATAGATTTTCCAATTTTAAATTTTGTACCTGGAGGATGAATATCCATCATTGGTTTTTTTCCATACCTAATGTAAAGAGGTTGATTATAAGAAACAGCCTGTTTAATAACCTCTGATGCTTCAAAGTTATCTGCAGGTGCGACTATTGTCATGTTATTTATTGTTCTTAATGTAGCAAAATCATGAATTGAGTGATGTGTTGACCCAAGCTGCCCATAACTTATCCCTGCACTGATCCCAATTAATGTAACATTACAGTTAGAATAGGCGACATCATTCTTTATCTGCTCTAAAGATCTAGCAGTTAAAAAACTTGCAGGTGATACCCCAAATACAATCTTTCCCCCAGCAGCTAACCCCGCTGAAACTCCCACTAAATTCTGCTCAGCTATACCTACTTCAATGATTTGGTCAGGCAATTCTCTACCAAAAGGGACTAATTTTCCAGATCCCCTTGAGTCACTTGTTACAACTATAATGTCCTTATTTTTTTTCGCTTCATACATTAATGTCTCAGAAAAGATCTCAAGGTTAGGTTTACCAATTTTATTCATAAGAATTTAGTTTCTCGTTTAACTCTGAGATTGCCCTCCCATACTCATCCTCACTAGGTACTTTATGGTGCCAATTGATTTGGTTTTCTATGAAGCTTACACCTGACCCTTTAATAGTTTTTGCAATTATTACAGTTGGCTTACCCCCTTTAATAGGTATTTTTTTAAATACATTTAAGAGATCAGATATATTATTCCCATTTGTCAAAATAGTTTCAAAACCAAATGACTCAAATTTTTTATCAATGGGTTCAATAGGATTAACTTCTTCAGTCTTTCCAGTAATTTGTAAATCATTTCTATCTATAATTACGATTAAATTATCTAATTTATATTTAGAAGCTGTGGTACAGGCCTCCCAAACTGAACCCTCAGATAACTCACCGTCTCCCAACAATGTAAAAACTTTATTTGTTTTTTTATCTATTTTTTTAGATAGCGCTAAACCTACAGCAACTGACAGACCATGTCCTAGAGCTCCAGTGTTATGTTCAATTCCAGGTACCTTTATTGTAGGGTGACCAATAAAGTGCGAATTAAATTGATTTAAAGTACTTAAATCTTTTTTTGAATAAAAACCACAATCACATAATACTGTGTATAATGCTTCCACAGAGTGTCCTTTACTTTGAATAAAATGATCACGATCCAAGCCCGAAAAATTTTTGGGAGAAATATTCATAACTGAATTGTAAAGAACATTCAAAATATCAATACAAGAGAGACTCCCCCCAGTATGACCTGCACCAGATTGAAAAATTATTTCAAGGATAGTTTTTCTATATTCTAATGATTTCTTTTTTAAATTTTTCTCATTCATAGTGAATAGATAAAGAATATCCCCTTTCTAGGCTTGATCAATTATTATATATTACATTTAGTAAGGTAGGAGGTAATAAGACGTGTCATCAACATTAGGTATAATAATAGGTAATAGAGATTTTTTTCCAGATCATCTTATTACTGAGGCTAGAAATGAAGTTTTAAATATTTTTAAGAATAAAGGTTTAAAACCTATTATTTTGAAAGACTCAGACACTAAGCTGGGTGGAGTGGAAACATTTCTTGAAGCTCAAAAGTGCGCTGATCTTTTTAAATCCCATAAAGATGAAATAGAGGGCATATTAGTGGTCTTACCTAATTTTGGTGATGAAAAAGGAGTAGCTGACACAATTAGACTATCAGGTTTAGATGTGCCTGTTCTGGTTCAAGCAACTCCAGATGATTTAGATAAAATGCAACCCTCAAATAGAAGAGATGCTTATTGTGGTAAAATATCTGTTTGTAATAATCTTTATCAATATGGAATAAAGTACTCGTTAACAAAAAGCCATGTTGTAAGTTTGTCCGGAAATGAATTTGATCATGAGCTAAATAAATTTATTTCAATTTGTAAAGTAGTGAAAGGTATGAGGAGAGTCAGAATAGGAGCTGTTGGAGCAAGACCACAAGCTTTTAATACAGTCAGGTTCAGTGAAAAAATTTTAGAACGCCATGGTATTAGTGTCACTACTATCGATTTATCAGAAGTCCTTGGTAAAGCTAAAGAACTTAATGATGATAGCAAAAAAGTTAAAGACTCGATGAATAAAATTTCAGGTTATGGAGATTCTACTGATACTCCATCTGAAAAATTATTACAGCTTGCGAGGCTCGATGTTGTTTTAAATGATTTTGTTGAAACAAACAAACTCGATGCTACTGCTATTCAATGTTGGACAAGTGTTCAAGAAAATTATGGATGTAATGTTTGTACATCAATGAGTATGATGAGCGAAAATATGCTTCCAAGTGCTTGTGAAGTAGATGTCACTGGAACTTTAACGATGTATGCTATGCAATTAGCCTCGAACAGTCCTAGTGCTTTAGTTGATTGGAATAATAATTATGACCAAGACGAGGAAAAGTGTGTTTTATTTCATTGTGGAAATTGGGCTAAAAGTTTCCTCCCTGATTTGAAAATAAGTACAGCACCTATATTGGGAAGTGTTTTTGGTGAGGAAAAGACCCATGGTGCACTTGAAGGTAGAACACCAGCCAATCCTCTAACTTATGGAAGGATTTCCACTGATGATAATTTAGGTAAAATAAAATGCTACTTTGGAGAGGGAGAGCTAACTGATGATCCTTTAAACACTTTTGGTACAAGAGCAGTTGCGAAAGTACCTAAGCTTCAAAAATTAATGCAATATGTTTGTAGACACGGTTATGAACACCATGTAGTGATGAATGCTTCAAATACAGGCGAAATATTAAATGAGGCTTGTGGGAATTATCTTAATTGGGAAACTTATATTCATAGTTAATTTAGCTAATATGCTTTGATTTATTATGAGTAAAACACTAGGAATACATATAATTTTTGATTATTGAAACTTTTTGAAGTTTAATCTGATTTTTTTTGTCGCAAATGATCAAATTGCATGATTTTTAGTAACAAATGTTTTGGATTTGCTTGAAAAAATTAATATTATGCTCTCGTTATAATTAAGGAGGAATTTATGAGAAAAATAATTCTTACAATTCTTGTATCATTCTTATCTCTTTCTGCATTTGCTGAAAGATATGTAATGGTAACACACGGTGAGGGTAAAGACCCATTCTGGCCTGTTGTGCAAAAAGGTGGTGAAGATGCTGCTAGACACGTAGGTGCAGATTTTGAATATATCTTCAACCCTTCAGGTGACATGGGTGACATGGCAAAATCAATTGCTGCTGCTGCAGCAACTCAGCCTGATGGAATGGTAGTTTCACTTCCAGATCCTGAAGCTTTAGGTCAAGCAATTAAAGACGCTGTTGCTGCTGGTATTCCAGTCATCACAATGAACTCAGGTCTTGAGTCTTCTGCTTCACTTGGTGCATTAATGCACGTTGGTCAGCCTGAATACCTTGCTGGTCAATCTGCTGGTGCAAGAGCAAAAGCAGAAGGTGCTACAAAAGCTCTTTGCATGATTCAAGAAGCATACAACACAGCTTTGACAGATAGATGTGGTGGTTACGGTGAAGCTATTCCTACTGAATTAGTAGATAGCTCAAACGATCCAGCTACTATCCCAACAAGAGCTGCTGCTGGTTTACAAGCAAACCCAGATGTTGATGCAGTATTATCAGTTGGTCCGCACGTTTGTGTTGGAGTTCAACAGGCTATCGATGAGTTAGGTATGTCAGTACACCACTCTTGTTTTGACTTAAGCCCACCTGTTATGGACTTAATCAATGAGGGTAAAGTTGCTTTCACAATTGACCAACAACAACGTCTACAAGGTTATATGCCTGTTGTAGTATTACACTTATACAACAACGGTGCTGGCCTTTTACCTGGTGCAAATATTCCATCAGGTCCAGGATTTGTTGACAAGTCAAATGCTTCATCAGTTGCTGCTTTAGCAGGTATTGATAGATAGTATAATCTTATAAACTTTGAAAAGTGGGTATTAAACTGCCCACTTTTTTTTTAAATTTAAGTAAAATTAAACTGAATGACTTTTATTAAAATTATATAAAATAAAATATGGCAATAACCTCTACTCCCCAAAGACAAGAGTCTGATAGGCATCAAAAGAAAACTTGGCTTACCACACTGGTTTCAAGACCAGAAATTGGACCTATCGGAGTTATGCTCCTTTTATTTGGAATGCTTGGTTATTTCTCCATCCCTACTGGTGAAATGTCTTGGAACCCTTTTACAGGCGAGGGTTTTAATGCATTAGGTATTAGAAACTTTCTAAGAGTTATATCTCAACTTGGTATCATAGCAATTGGTGCTGGTCTATTAATCATAGCAGGTGAGTTTGACTTATCTATTGGATCCATGATTGGTTTCGCAGGAGCCTGTATGGCAATGATTCTTAGATGGGGTTTTTCATTTATTGTGCCCTACATATCTTTTGAGGGAGGTTTCCATATAGAATTTTATACGGTTTTCCACATTGCTGATGTTTCCCCAATACTAGCAATATTTATTACTTTATGTTTCACACTTTTTTTTGGATGGATACAAGGTACCATTGTAGTTAGATCAGGCTTACCTTCTTTCATTGTTACCCTTGGTGGATTATTTTTTTTAAGAGGACTTACAGAAGTATCTCTACGCTCTTTCAATCATAGACCAGATCAAGCTAAAGGCGCTACAACAGTTACAGAAATCCCAGATATTAAAAATATTGTAAATGTCCCCGGACATGGTGAAATGGTTCGTGAAAAAGCAAAAGCTCTTCCAGAAGCTGACCTTGTTTCTTTAGCTCAAACATTACCAGCTGATACAGTCGCAGCAATAACTGAAAGACTCGAATATACATATCAAAGGGTAGCAGATGCCAAAACTCAAATTTTGGTGGATAAAGGCACCAAACCTTTGCAAGAAGCTCTATTAAATGCTCAGGCTACCGGAAACGAATATATGGTTGGGATGATACAAGAAAAAATTGCTAACTTTCAAATTGATCCCGTTGTTGCAAAAACTGTTACAGATGTTGATATAGCAAGGGTTTATATAGACTCATTATACTCAGCTCAACCTGTCGCTAACTTTTTTGGTGGAGATATTTTAGAGCCTGTATTTGATTGGTTATATTTTCCAATTGATTGGAATACCAATAATTTTGGAAATCAATTTGCCCCTGGGTTATACTCGTGTGTAATGATTTGGCTTATTATAGCCATAATCTGTTATGTTGTTTTAAGTAGAACACAGGCCGGTAACTGGATTTATTCTACTGGTGGAAACTTAAGTGCCGCTAAAGCTAATGGTGTGCCCACAGATAAAGTTAAAGTATCTCTATTTATGTTTTCTGCTTTTTGTGCAACTGTATTTGCAACTTGCCAAGTTTTCGAGGTTAATACCGCAGATGCAGCTAAAGGAAATTTAAAAGAATTAGAGGCGATTGCTGCTGCTGTTATTGGTGGTGTCGTACTAACAGGTGGTTTTGGAACAATTTTAGGTATATGTGTTGGTGCATTTATTTTTGGAATAGCAAAAGAGGCTTTCTTCTATATACCTGGAATTGATGGATCATTTTATAGAGTATTTTTAGGGTTAGTGATCATAGCCTCTGCACTAACTAATGAAAATATCCGAAAAAGAATCATAGGAAGCATATAATGAGTCAAGATAATCAAGCTCCATTTATTGAAATTACAAATTTAGTTAAAAAGTTTGGTACATTCACAGCACTGAACGGAGTCTCCTTAAATGTTTTACCTGGAGAGGTTCACGCACTACTTGGTGATAATGGTGCAGGAAAGTCAACTTTGATAAAAGTTTTATCTGGTGTTCACAAACCTACATCTGGTGTTATTAAAGTTGCTGGAAGTGAAGTGAAATTTGGATCTCCAAGAGAAGCTACGAGTGCAGGCATAGGAACTGTTTATCAAGATTTAGCACTGAACGCACTTACTTCGGTTACTAGAAACTTTTTTTTGGGCAATGAGTTAAAAAAAGGTCCAGGACCACTTGGAATTTTAGACTTTAAAAATATGAATGAAATTACTATTGCTGAGATGGGTAAGATAGGAATAAATATCTCTGATCCGACTCAGTTAGTAGGTACGATGTCTGGAGGACAGAGACAAACTTTGGCGATTGCTAGAGCGATATACTTTGGAGCTAAAATATTAATCTTGGATGAACCTACATCTGCACTTGGGCAAAAACAACAAATGGAAGTTTTAAAAACTATTAAAAAAGTCCAACAATTAGGGAATATAGCTATTATTTTGATTACTCACAATGAAATCCACGCAAGACTTATTGCTGATCGATTTACATTCTTAAGCTTAGGTGAAGTAATAGGATCTGGAAAGTCATCAGAATTAGGTGGAGATGATGTTAAGCGTTTAATGGCTGGCGGTGCTCAAATAGGCGATCTAGCTAAAGAGCTTGAAGCTGTATAATATTTTTACTAGTAAGAGCTAGGATTATTATCTTTATCAGACTCATCGTAGTTTTGATTAGTGAGCTCTTTGAATTTTCTCACATGAGTGGCTGCTGCTCCAGATAACAACCTTACATCATTTGTAATTGTCACAAGATCAAAACCCCATTCAGATGCCTTGGCAGCATACTCTGGAGTCCCACAATGAAGACATGCAACTTTTCCATGTTTATGAGCAATATCTAAAATTTTCTTTTTAGACTCAATCATCTCAGGTTCTGTTCGATCAAACCCAGGTGTTAACTTTCCTTGGTTCAGCCCTATTGTTAAATCTGCTGTCCCGATATAAAGGCCATCAAGACCAGGAGTGGATGCTATATCATCAAGATTATCAAATGCTTCTTGAGTTTCTATCATGGCAAGACAAAACGTTCCCTCATTTGACTCATAAAAATAATTTGAACTAACGGAAAAGTTAGCTCTCGTCGGACCAAAACTTCTAATACCTACAGGTGGATATTTACAATCTTGAACAAGTTTTTGTGCTTGCTCTTTATTATTAATCATTGGGCAAATGATACCCAAAGCACCTGCATCCATAACTTTCGATATTACTGCGTGATCTAATCCTGAAACTCTACAGATTGGAGTGACACCACTATTTCTAATACTTTGCAACATTTTAAATAAATCACTAAAGCCAATCATCCCATGTTGATAGTCAATGGTAAGGGCGTCATAACCTTGCTCAGACATAATTTCAGCAGTAAAAGTATTAGGTATTGATAAAAAGCTATTAACAACCACTTCTTTTTTTTGCCATTTAGCTTTTACTTTGTTTTCAATCATTGAGTGTTAGATATCAAAATTATTTAAAAATATGATTATAACAATTATTTATTATTCATGAATAAATGCATAAATTTAATCAATATTCTCCATCCTCCCACTTTTGACAGATTTATAAGCAGTTTCGGCTAAGAGAAGAGCTCTTCTTCCGTCCTCAAAGCCAACAGATACAGGCTTTTTTTCCAAAATTGTTTCAACAAATGAGCTAATAGAATTCATATAAGACTCCTGGTATCTCTCAATAAAAAAATTTAAATAGGGTTCACTTTTGTCAACAAACTCTGAATTGTATTTTTTCAATTCATGTGGCTTTCTATTTTCAGATATAACCATCCCTTTGCTTCCAAACAACTCAACTCTTTGATCATATCCATAAGTTGCTGATCTAGAGTTGTTTATATGACATTGTTTTCCCGAGGCTGTTTCCATTATAATCATCAAGGTGTCACTATCATTTAATTCAGATTTAATTTTTGGATCTATTAAAGCATTAGAAATTGCAAATACCTTAACTGGCTCTTCACCAAGCATAAAACGGGCTAAATCAAAATCATGAATTGTCATATCTCTAAATTGCCCACCAGACACTTTTAAATAATCCCAACTTGGCAGACCTGGATCTCTAGATGTAATCAGACATTGATGAAGCTCACCAATTTCACCATTAATAAAAGATTTTTTTGCAGCCTGATGACCAGGATCAAATCTTCTATTAAAGCCTAATTGAATTGGAACTTTATTACCTTCAAGTCTTTTTGAAAACTCATCAACTTTATTTATATCGAGGTCAATAGGTTTCTCACACAAAACAGGTTTTTTTGATGCAACAGATCTCTCTATGAAATCAATATGTGTATTTGTAGGGGAAGAAATAAGAACAGCATCAATATCATTATTGTTAAAAATATCATCAACATTTTCCACAGCAAATACGTTTAAATCATTTGATACTTTTTTTGCAAATTCTTCATTTGGGTCATAAATGCATACTAAATTTGTCTGTTCATGAAGTTGAATATTCTTAGCATGCATTTGGCCAATTCGCCCGCACCCAATAACTGCAATACTAACTTTTTTCATATCACAGAATTATAGTATTCTTTAAATTTTAGAAATAAAAAAAAATTCATTTTGAATAAAATTTAAGTATTCTTTAAAAGGTTTATTTATCTATAATCTTTTCATAGGAGGGGTTTATGAAAGCAAAATTGGGAATAGCACCTATAGCATGGTCCAATGATGATTTACCTGAACTTGGAGGAGAGACTTCTTTGGATACTTGCCTTAGTGAGTCAAAACTTGCTGGATTTACTGGTGTGGAAACAGGTGGAAAATTTCCAAAAACTCCTGAAAAACTTGGTCCAATTTTAAAAAATCACAAACTATACTTGGCATCAGGGT
This sequence comes from uncultured Alphaproteobacteria bacterium, assembly GCA_902621205.1. Classification (GTDB taxonomy): domain Bacteria; phylum Pseudomonadota; class Alphaproteobacteria; order HIMB59; family HIMB59; genus HIMB59. The sequence goes on from CACNLH010000004.1 coordinate 55,616, forward strand.
GGTATTCAGGAACTGTGCTAGATAATGACCTAGAAAATGAAAAAGATAAAGTCCTTCAACAACTCACTCTCTTCAGAGACCTAGGCGCAGCAGTTTTAGCATATGGAGAAACATCTGGAACTATCCAAAATATTAGACATGCTCCTTTAAACACAAAAAGAAAAATACATAGTGAGGATTTTAGAGAGTATGGAAGGAAACTAACATTATTTGCAGAATTTTGTGCAGATTTTGGTGTGCCAATTTCATTTCATCATCACATGGGTACAGCGATTGAGACTGAGGATGAGCTTGATAAATTGATGAACCACACGGGTGAGGCAGTAAAAATCTTATTTGATACAGGCCATATGACCTTTGCAGGAGGCAACTCTTTGAGAGTAATAAATAAATACGCAAAAAGAATAAATCACTTTCATGCTAAAGACATTCGCTCAAAGGTTGTAAATGATTTAGATCGATCAAAAAAAAGTTTTTTAGATTTTGTATTAGAGGGAGCCTTCACAGTGCCTGGAGATGGAAATATTAATTTTAAGGAAGTAGTTGAGACATTATCAAATAATAATTATGAAGGATGGTTCATTGTTGAGGCAGAGCAAGATCCCGCCAAAGCAAACCCATTTGAATATGCTAAGATTGGAAATAAAGAACTCGTAGAATGCTTAAGTATGTATGGATATGAAATAGAGGATTATAGAGATGAATAGTATTAAGGGAAAGTTTGCACTAGTGACTGGAGGAACGCAAGGTTTAGGAGCTGCAATTGCAAAACATTTTGCCGATAGCGGAGCTGCAGGTATTGTCACAATTGGTAGAAAAGAGGATAAAGGAAATGAGGTAGCAAAAAAAATTCAAGATGAAACTGGGTGTAAAGTAATTTTTGCAAAAACAGACCTTGGAGAGGTCCAAGAGTGTAGAAATGCAGTTTCAGTTGCCAAACAAGAATTTGGGAGATTGGATGTTCTTGTAAACGCTGCCGGTATTACTGATAGGGGAGATATTGTTAATACGAGCGAAGAACTGTTCGATAAAATGATTGGCACCAACTTAAAAGGCCCTTATTTTCTTATACAAGATACAGTGAAAATTATGATTGAACAAAACATAGAGGGTTCAATTATTAATATTGGATCTGTGGCAGCTATGACTGGCCAACCATTCATATCAACTTATTGCGTATCAAAAGGGGCACTTGCAACATTAACAAGGAATACAGCATTCGCTTTGTTAAAAAATAAAATTAGAGTTAATCAGTTAAATATTGGTTGGATGGCTTCAGATGGAGAGCATGAGATACAAACAAAATATCATGGTGCCTCAGAAAATTGGTTAGAAGATGCTGGTAAAGCTCAACCATTTGGAAGGCTGCTTGATCCAAAAGAGGTAGCTAAAGCAGTTACATTTTTAGCATCTGATGATTCAGGTATGATGACAGGTTCTGTTGTAAACTTTGACCAGTCGGTGTGGGGAGGATACCCTTTTGCACCTCCTCAGCCTGCAGAAAAAATGGAAATAAAATAGTCTAATTTAAATACTTTTGGGCACTTTGTTGACAACTCTTTAGTGTAGTTTCCAAATCCTTATTCAAAAAAATATACTCATAAATTTTATGACCAACTTCTTCAATAATATTTGAATAGGTTGGCAAAGGATATCTTGCCCATTCTATAATTTTTTCCTCCTTTTCCATTTTATCAATTTCATTAAATATTGGACTTAAAGCTCTCACTTCAGGATCATTTACGACACTAAAAACGGGAGATGATAAACTACCATGCTCAATATAATATTTTATAAATTCAGGAGAGACAAAATTACGAATATTTTTCATAACAAAAGGTATTTTTTCAGGAGAGATATTTGAGGGTATGCCTAATGAAAACCCACCTATTGGAGATACTTGAAAAGAGGAATTTCCAGCAGGTCTTGGTAAATAACCAGTTTTTTTATATGCAGGTGAAGCCTCATTTAGTTCGAACAAATGGGCTCTACTACTCCAATTCATTGCCATAGCTGATTTACCCTGACTATAATATTCAACACATTCATCATTGGAATGAGCAGATAATTCATTTGGCGAGTATAAAGTCAATTTTTTCAACATTTTAGCTGCTTCAAAAGATGCATCAGATAAAAAATTTGCTTTTAATAGTATTTTTTCCACATCTAAATCATAAATATTTTTCCCAATGTACCTAAGGTTTACATATGGTTTTCCATAATTTGCCATTGCTAAAATAAAACTAGTAGCAAGTGGTTGACCTTTTTTAGCTGGCCAAGAAATAGGACTTTCTATCTGTTTGTCCCCTTTTAATACCTCACAGGCATGGAGTAAATCCTGAAATGTTTTTGGTGGACTCAAAGCATATTTTTGAAAAATATCTGTTCTATAAAATAATAGATCAGGAATTGCTTCGATCGGAATCCCATAAAGTTTTTTATTAAAAGAACTTGATCTTACTCCTGAATAGTGAAAGTCATTCAAATTTATTCCAACATCTTTAACAAAATTATTCAAAGGAAGAAGGCAATTTAATTTAGTTAACTGTCCAATCCATGGAATATTAAAAGCAACTATGTCAAATTTAGACTTTTTATTTGATGAGGAATTTTTAATTATTACATTAAGTAGTTTTTTCAAATCACCTTCAATAATAAGTTCAATTTCACAATCAAGTATATATTCAAAAAAATCAATATTCTTATCTATCACTTTAAATGTGGGATTATCATTGGCAAGAAAGTTAATTTTTTTGTATTTTTTATTTTGATTAATTATAACATTTGGTGCAGGAATAATATTTCCTGCAGATAGAGAAGTTCCAAAAAAATAATTATCATTAAAATCACTGTAACCTAAGTTCAGGGCCACCTCTTTTTTGATTGAAAGTAAATAATCCGTGAATTCTTTAATGAGATTATTACTTGGATGTATAGAAAACGATTTACCTGATTTTGTTTTTGATCTTTGTATTAATTTTTTTTCTTGAATAAGTTTTTTTACTCTTCTCAAACCAGTTGCAAATGGCAAACCTGATGCCTGGATGATACTCGTAGTAGTGGTAATTTTATTGTCTAGATGGTTAATAATAACGTATGAAAAAATATTCCAATCAGCGTCAATTGTTTTAATTGAAATAGATCTGTTAAATAAAAGTCTTGTTTTATCAACGAATTTTAAAAGAGTGGTAATCTCGTTTCTATTCATTTGTTGGTATTATATTATAAATTCATCAAAATATTCAATTTGAATATATTTGAGATTAAATCTCTTAATAAATCATGGATAATTTATATATATAAGGATATTAGGAGGATCAATATGAACAAACTAATAAAAGTATTAGCTGTTCTAATGTGCTTTTCTTTCGGTTCAGCTAAGGCAGTTGAAATCGTGTCTTTTAATGCTGCGTCATCTGAGGCTTATGTTGGTGCGTTCGTTAAAGGTATTAAAGCTACAGCAGAGCAATATGGCTATGATATTACTGTTTTTGAAAACAACTATAACCAAGCAGAGCAAAACCAACAAGTAGAACAATACTTGTCAAGTGGTGCACTACCTGATGTATTTATTTGGTGGCCACCTGATGCTGTTGCAGGTTTAGGTTCGTTAAGAAAGCTTGCTAAAACTGGAGTACCAGTTTTAAAAATCAATCAGTTACCCAATGAGCAAGATAAAGCATTCATCTTTGGATATGCCGGACCAGATGATAGTCTTCGCGCTTATAACGCAGGTGAGATGATGGTTAAAGCTATGAAGATGAAACAAGCTGCAGGTGGAGATGGATATAATGTAATTGCATTATCATATCCTCACTCTTACGGTGGATATGGCTTATCAATAAATGCTTTCAAACAAGCTATCGCTGGAACTGACTTAAATCTTATCGGTGACATCGGTGAGGGATTTGGACAGGCTAACGGTTATAAAGGAGCAGCTAAGCTAATAGCTAAAGTTAAAGATCAGGGAATTCATTTTGTATATGGTATGGACGATGCGATCTTAACTGGTGGTATTAAGGCTTTAGAAGAAGCTGGTTATAATGTTGACTGGTATGCAGGTACTGGCAAAAGTGGCAGTGTAGATAGTGATGCTGTCATTACAGTTGGTACTGTGTGTAACGGTGATAAGCAGATGATTACTGATGGAAAGCAATTTGGTACTACTCTACAGTCACCTCTTCATGAAGGTCAATTAGCTATAGCTCTTGTTAAAGAGTACATGGAGAACGGTAAGCTAGCAAACTACATTAACTTTACACCTAACCCTTCAGTGACTGGTGCCACTATGGACTTCACAGCACTTAGAGGTTTTGATGGTAAGTTATATGGCATTAACGAGCTTTGCTCAGGTGCTTGGGACTAAGTTTTAGTCTTTTCATAACAATTTTTACACACAGGGAAGTATCCCTGTGTGTGTTTTATAAATAAATAAGGTGTACAATCTTCTTTAATATGTCCACAAATCCAATTCTTAAAATTTCAAAAGTTTCTAGGACTTTTGGCGCTATACAGGCTCTAAAAGAAGCAAATTTTGAGATAAACGAAGGTGAAATTATGGGACTAGTTGGAGAAAATGGAGCTGGGAAATCAACTCTTGTTAAAATTATAAGTGGATTTGACCCTGGTTTTAAAGGCAGCTATCAAATCAATGGTAAAGAAGTAAAATTTGAAACGCCTTCACAAGCAGAGGAGTCTGGCATTGCTATTGCTCAACAAGAATTAAGCTTGATTCCTAATATGTCAGTTGCAGAAAATATTTTTCTTACTGGAGCTAAAGTAAAAAAATTTGCTACTCTTAATACATTGGCAAAGATGGCACGCCCATATCTTGATGAAGTTGGATTAACTGAAGTAGACCCAACTACTAGAATAAATTTATTATCTGTTGGTGAACAACATTTGGTAGAAGTAGCTAGACTAATTTCTAGAGAAGCAAAAATTTTAATTTTAGATGAGCCTACAGCTGCGTTAGGTGAAGCAGAGAGTCGAAGAATTTTAGAAATGGTTGAGCGTCTTGCTGCAAATGGTAAATCAATAATTTATGTAAGTCATAGACTGGACGAAATTTTTAAGATTACAAAAAGAATAACAATATTAAGAGACGGAGTAAGTCAAGGTATTCAAGAAACTAAAGATATTGATGTAAATAAACTAGTTGAAATTATGCTTGGAAGAGAATTGGCAAATATGTTCCCATCAAAAGCTGACCATATAAGTGATGATCCAAAATTAGAGGTAAAAGAACTTTGGCCTGATGGCGTTCTAGAGCCGGTTAGTTTTTCAGCCTTCAAGGGAGAGATACTTGGGCTCTCTGGGCAACTTGGTAGTGGAGCAGGTGAAGTATTAGCCTCTATAGCAGGTGCACTTCAATCTAGATCAGGTTCACTCACTTTGAACGGTGAAACCTTTTTACCTAAATCACCAAGTCATGCTATAAAGAAAAAAATTGCATATTGCTCCTCCGATAGAAAAAAAGATGGTCTTTTTCTTGGACGTCCAATATTTGAGAATTTAACCTCCCCAGCACTTGGTGCGATATCAAAATATGGATTTAACTTTGGCAGTTCCGAGGATAATTATTCCAGAAATTTAGCAAAAGAGTTCTTAATTGATGTCAAAAGAATGCACGATGAGTCAGGTCTTTTAAGTGGCGGAAATCAACAAAAAGTAGCATTAGGAAAATGGCTTTCAATCAAGCCCGATGTATTGCTTGTAAATGAGCCGACAAGAGGTGTTGATGTTGGTGCTAAATCAGAGATATATCAAAGAATGAGAGAATTAGCAGCAAGAGGAATTACAATTATTTTTGCCTCTACTGATATCCAAGAAATCACATATCTTCCTGACAGGGTGATTACATTTTATAGAGGAATGATGATTGATGAACACCGATTAGAAAAAATTAAAACACCTGTTATTCTTAAAGAGATTACTGATCCATTTAACGAGACAAGCCTATGAGTGCTATTATCGAAAATAATCAATTACCTTTTTCTGCAAAGTTTTTGCAATTCTATAAGGATCGCACACTTCTTGCTATTTTATTGTCACTTTTTGCTGTGATGTTTATATATGGAATTTTTTTCACAGAAAATTATTTAACAATAACCAATTTTAAAGCAATTATTAGAGATGCAGCACTATATGGCATTATGGCTATAGGACTTACATTTGTAACTTTATCAGGAAATTTTTTTTTATTGTCATTAAAAGAAACAGCATCTATTTGTGGTGTTACGTTTGCTATGGGTATGGCTACTGGTTTTGGATCACCGGATCTTGCAGGAAACTTTTTAGTTTCACTATTAGCTGCTTTAGCAGTAGGTGTCGTAAGTGGAGTAATACAAGGATATTTTGTTGGAATGGGAGGCAACCCAATTGTTGTAACATTAGGTGGAGCAGGCATCCTATATGGTATTGGTGCATGGTGGAGTGATAACCTTGTAATAAACTTTACAAGACCTCATGATGCTGAATGGTTAGGAACTGGTTCTTTTTTGGGTCTTCCAAGTATCACATGGTCTTTTATTTTAATTGCCATTGCAGCTGAGATAGTTTTAAGACATACAAATTTTGGAAGGAAAGTTTATTTAGTTGGAGCAAACAAAGCTGCTGGAAAAGCCACTGGCCATGAAAATTTTTCTATGGCGATAATTGTTTTCACAATCTGTTCTGTTTGTTGTGCATTTGTTGCAGTAGCTTTTGTTGCTCAAATGGATAGTGCTCAATCTAATTATTTTTCTGCAGAATTTGGATCATCAGGTGATATGACTATACTCGTTATAGCAACTGTCATGGTTGGTGGAAATTCAATAATGGGTGGTTATGGATCTACTTTAAGGACTAGTTTGGGAGCAATTTTTATTGCTATGGTTGATAATATGATGGTTTTACAAGGATTTAATAGCGGACCTAGAATAGTTGGTGTGGGCTTAATGATCGTGTTTAGTATCATTGTTTTTGGTTTATTTGCTAAAGGAAGTAGGGCTCAGGAATAATGGAAAATTTTATAAAAAAGATTACAAAAGATGTAGATCTCTCTTTTGCAATCTTATTATCATTTTGTGTTTACGTATTCTTTGCAATTAATATTGAAGTTTTCTTTAGCCACAATATTAGTTTCGCTATTCTTGAAAGGTTTGCAGTCTTGGGTCTTGTAGGTTTAGCATTAACAATTTGTATAATAGCTGGAGAAATTGATTTATCAATTGGGTCTAACGCAGCCTTATGCGCTGTGATAGTTGTAAAATTAACAGACCCCTTGGGCGCACCATTAGCGATGCTTATAGGACTTTCAGTTTCAACTTTAATCGGCGTAACACAAGGTTTTGTTATAGCATTCATAAGAATAAGAGCGATTGTGATTACAGTTGGTACTCTAATGCTGCTTAGAGGAGTAGCTTTGCTAATTGCTGAAGAAAAAACAGTTATGTTAACGGATTTTAGAGTTCCTGATTTTATTACTACTAAAGTTTTAATGTATTTTTCTCCTGCTAGTCTAACGGTTATCTTCATATTCATTTGCGTAGGAATTTTTATGCGTTACACAAAATATGGAAGGGAAATATATGCGATTGGTGGAGCAAGAAAAGAAGCACTCACTGCAGGTATACCTTTAAGACGCCCAATGATTATAGCCTTTGCGCTGTCAGGTTTTTGTGCCGGTTTTGCTGGAACTGTAATTGGTTTGAAATCAGGAACGGCTCAAGGTTTAGGACTACAATACCTTCTTTTAGCAGGAACTGTTGCAGCTTTTGTTGGAGGTGTGAGCATACTAGGAGGAAAGGGTGGTGTTTTAGGAGCAGCTATCGGAGCTTTAACAGTTAATTTTTTGAATACTGGTCTCGTATTTTATGCACTTCAGGTTCATTTTGTTCAATTATTCACATCAGTGCTTTTGGTTATCGTTATAGTTTTTCAAACTATGTCTAGGGTATTTGACTCGCGGCAAGCTAGGAAAGGTCTGCTTGCCACAATTGATGAACGAAAAACATCTTTGCTGGAAAAAAAGAGATCGGCTTTAGGTAGATAATATTCATTTTGAATATATTTGAAGTCAGTAATTTAATTACATATTATATAATATAGTCGGAGGAAATTTATGGATAAAGAGAGACTAAAAGGGAAAAATGTCCTTATTACAGGCGCTGCTCAGGGCATGGGCGCTGCGGTAGGAGAGCACTTTGCTGCCCAAGGAGCCAAAATTTGTCTAACAGATGTCAACCTTGACGGTTGTAAAGAGGTTGAAGAGAGAATTAGGTCAGCTGGAGGTGAGGCTATTTCATGTAAAGTAGACGTGCGAAATCGTGAAGATCACGTAGCTGCTGTAAAAGCAACAGTTGAAAATTTTGGTAGTCTAAATGTTTCTATAAATAATGCTGGAGTAAACAAACCACTCTTCTTCATGGATATTACTGAGGAAAATTATGATTTTATTATGGATATAAATGTTCGAGGTGCTCTTTTAGGTATGCAAGAACAAGCCCGACAAATGATTAAACAAGGTAAACAAAAAGAACCTTACAAAATTATTCATGTAGCTTCTATTTTATCTAGAGAAACTTTTGATGATGTTGTGGTTTATGGAATGAGCAAACATGCCATAGCTGCTCTAATAAAAGGTGGTGCAAAAAGTTTAGTTGAGCATGGCATTACCGTTAATGGATATGGCCCTGGCGTAGTTAGAACAGAGCTATGGGAGCAATTAGATAAAGATTTAGTTGCAATTGGAAAATTCGACAAACCCGGAGAGTCAATGGACTCAATTGCAGAGAATATGATTTTGATGAAGAGGTATTCCTATCCTGAAGACGTAGTGGGCACAGCATCATTTTTAGCGTCTAGTGAGTCTGATTACATGACAGGACAAATACTTATGATTGATGGAGGGATGGTAATTCAATAAATGAGTGAACCTTCAGTCATAAAACCAGAAGATATTAATCCAAATTACGATTGGCATAGAAGAGTACCTTCTCATGGAAGGACAAATGTAGATTATGAAGAGAGAATTAATTTTCCTAGACTTCACAAATATCGACTAGGAAGAGCCAGAGAAGCTCTAAAAAATTCAAAAGCCGGTTCACTCCTTTGTTTTGATAACAACAACATCCGATATCTCACAAGCACAGTTATTGGAGAGTGGTCAAGAGACAAAATATGTAGATATTCTCTATTAGCTCAAGATCATGATCCCGTGCTGTGGGATTTTGGTTCAGCGGCTAAACATCACCAATTATTTTCGCCTTGGCTTCCAAAAGAAAATTGGAAGGCAGGAATGGTAGGCCTGAGGGGTACGGTGCATCCTGATGCAGGATTAATGAAAAATGCCGCAAAAGAAATAAAATCAATGTTAAATGAAAAGGGACTGGCAAATGAACCTGTAGGTGTGGATCTTGTTGAGCCAGCAATGATGTTTGCTCTTCAAGCAGAGGGTTTAGAGATAATTGACGGACAGCAAATTCTTCTTGAGGCCAGGGAAATAAAATCAAGAGATGAGCTAATGTTATTAAACCAGGCTGCATCGATGGTTGATGCAACTTATCATCAAATTTATGAGACTATGAAGCCAGGCGTTAGTGAAGCTCAAATAGTTGCTAATGCAAATAAGCTTTTATACGAACTTGGTTCAGATGATGTCGAGGCAATAAATGCCATTTCAGGTGAAAGATGTAATCCGCATCCACATAATTTTACAGATAGAATTTTTAGACCTGGTGATCAAGCTTTCTTTGACATACTTCAATCTTATATGGGCTACAGGACCTGTTATTATAGAACCTTCAATATTGGAAGAGCATCAGACTCTCAAAATGATGCCTACAAGCAGTGTAGAGAGTGGCTAGACAAAGCCATTGAACTTGTAAAACCTGGAGTATCTACAGATAAAATTGCATCAGTATGGCCGAAGGCTGAGGAATTTGGTTTTGCAAATGAAATGTCAGCATTCGCATTACAGTTTGGACATGGTTTAGGTTTGGCAATTCATGAAAGACCAATAATCAGTAGATTGGTTTCAATGGACTCACCTGATGAAATTAAAGAAGGAATGGTTTTTGCTCTTGAAACCTATTGTCCTGCAAAAGATGGTTATTCTGCTGCGCGAATTGAAGAAGAATTGATTGTTACTGATAAAGGATGCCAAGTAATTTCCTTGTTCCCTGCTGAAGATCTACCTATTGCTAATAAATATTAATGGTAGATAAATTAAATGACGATATAGGAGAAGAGAAAAGACTTCAATTATGGGAAATGATGCTGAAATTAAGGTTAGTCGAAAAAAAAGCATATGATCTTTTTCTTCAAAATCTTATCAAAGGTACTAGCCATTTAGCTCTGGGTCAGGAAGCTATTGCAGGTGCCTTTGGAGTCGCCCTGAAACAAGGCGATTATACATTTTGCACATACCGTGGGCACGCACATACACTCGCAAGAGGATCCTCAATCGAAGGAGTTTTAGGAGAATTAATGGGTAGACAGTGTGGCTTGATGAAAGGTAAAGGAGGATCCATGCATCTTACAGATGTAGATAAAGGAGTTATGGGTTCATATGCTATTATAGGTGCTCATTTAACTATTGCCAATGGAACTGCTTTAGCATCAAAATATAATAAAACAAATGAGGTAAGCGTTTGCTTTTTTGGAGACGGTACTACGAATATCGGAGCATTCCATGAGGCATTGAACATGGCAAAAATATGGAATTTACCCATAGTGTTTGTTTGTGAAAATAATTTATATATGGAATATACACCAATTCATGAAGTTACTGCTGTTGAGCACCCAGCTGCTGATAGAGCAGGTGCATACGATTTAGATAAAATTATTGTGGACGGAAATGATGCTGATGAAATGCTTAGAACAGCAGAAAAAGCTATTTCAAAAGCGAGAGACGGTAAAGGTCCAAGTTTAATTGAAGCCAAGACTTATCGACATAGTGGGCATTCAAGAGCTGACCCAGGTAAGTACAGACCTGATGAGGAAGTAAAAGATTGGATGGAAAACAAAGACCCAATAAAAAATTACAGAGCAAAGTTATTAGATTTTAATATCAATGAAAAAATAATTTCTGAAATTGAGGAGAAAATTAAAGATCAAGTTGAAAAAGCAACTGAAATTTCCATGGCTTCTCCAATTCCAGAAATTAAAGAAATATATACTGATGTATGGGCTAATGGAGGTTCTGAGTGGCACAATTAACATACAGAGCAAGTGTTTCACTCGCTATAGCTCAATCCATGAGAAAAGATCAAAAAGTTTTTTTTATTGGTGAAGACGTAGGTGCTGCGGGTGGAGTATTTAAAGCGACGGTTGGTCTCTTAGAGGAGTTTGGAAAAGAGAGAGTCATGGATGCACCAATTTCAGAACAGGCGATTTTAGGTGCAGCTATGGGCGCAGCAATGACAGGCTTAAGACCAATAGCTGAAATAATGTTTTCAGATTTTTTAGCTGTTTGTTGGGATATTGTAGCAAATCAAATTGCTAAAACTAGATATATGTCAGATGGACAAATCAACATTCCATTGGTCATTAGGACTGCAAATGGTGGAGGTTCAAAATTTGGTGCACAACATTCTCAAAGTTTAGAAAATTGGTCTATGATGATACCAGGTTTAAAAGTAGTCGCACCAAGTTGCCCTAGTGACGTGTTAGGTTTGATGGATAGTGCTGTAAAGGACCCTGATCCAGTTATATTTTATGAGCATAAATCACTTTATGCATTTAAAGAAGAAATTGAACAAACTGATATATCCATTCCTATCGGGGAAGCTAATACGCTTCACGAGGGAAAAGATATTACTATTATTGGTTTAGCTTTAATGGCACAAAGAGCTAAAGAGGCTGCATTAATTTTGAAAGACAAACACGATATTAATGCAAAGGTAATCGATCTGAGATCTCTAGTGCCCCTAGATTTACAAACAATAAAAAAATCTGTAATCGATACTGGTCATGTCTTGACAGTAGAAGAAAATCCAAGACTTTGTGGATGGGGAGCGGAAATATCATCTTTAATCTCAGAACATTGTTTTAAAAATTTAAAAGGTCCTGTCACTAGAGTTACTACACCACATGTACCATTACCAAGTGCCGACATACTCGAAGATAATACAATTCCATCAGTGGAATTAATTGTAAATGAGGTTATAAAAAAACTAAAAGGAGAATAATTATGGAAATAATAATGCCATCCCTTGGAGAAACTGTTGACGAGGGAAAAGTAGTAAAGTGGCTTAAAAAAGTCGGAGATGAAATTAAAGAGGGAGATATCCTTTGCGAAGTTGAGACTGATAAGACAGCTGCTGAGATACCTTCAACAGTTAATGGAAAATTAACAGAGATAATTGCACAAGAGGGAGATACGATCCCTGTAGGTGGTAAAATTGCCACTATAGAATAAGAATTAAAACTGTTATAAATATTTATGGAAATTAAAGACTCAAAATTTTATAGAGATAAGTGCTTCATTAACGGTGAATGGGTTAATGCCGACTCAGGTGAGACAATATCTGTTAACAATCCAGCTAACTTGAAAGAGATCGGCACAGTACCTAAGTGCGGAACATCTGAAACTAGAAATGCTATAGAAGCTGCAAATAATGCTTGGCCTGAATGGAGGGCAAAATCTGCACGTCAAAGATCAGAAATACTCAGAAAATGGTTTGACTTAATGATTGAAAATAAAGAGGAATTAGCTCAAATCATGACAGTTGAACAAGGAAAACCAATAAATGAGTCACGTGGAGAAATAGGCTATGGAGCCTCTTTTGTAGAATGGTTCTCAGAAGAAGCCAAGAGGGTTTATGGAGATACAATTCCAGATCCTATGACCGATCGAAGAATTGTTGTTTTGAAGCAACCAGTTGGTGTAGTGGCATCAATTACACCATGGAATTTTCCTAATGCTATGATTACAAGAAAATGTGCACCAGCTTTAGCTGTTGGGTGCCCAGTTGTAATTAAACCAGCAAGTCAAACTCCTTATTCTGCACTTGCACTAGCTGTTTTGGCTGAGGAGGCAGGCTTCCCAAAAGGTACTTTAAATGTAATTACAGGAAAGGCCTCTGAAATAGGAGAGGAATTAGCCACAAATCCAATTGTTAGAAAATTATCTTTTACAGGTTCAACAGAAATTGGAAAAATACTTTTACAGAAATGCTCTGGAACTGTAAAGAAAGTCTCAATGGAACTTGGTGGTCACGCACCCTTCATTGTATTTAATGATGCAAATATTGATGATGCAGTTGCCGGTGCAATCCAAAGCAAGTTTAGAAATACAGGACAAACTTGTGTTTGTGCAAATAGAATTTATGTCCAAGAAAAAGTTCATGATGAGTTCTGTTCAAAATTTGTTGATGCTGTTTCTAAAATAAAAGTAGGAGATGGTTTAAATGAGGAAAATGCCTCTGGACCCATGATTGATGAGCACTCTTTAAGTAAAGTAGAGGAGCACGTCCAAGATGCATTACAATATGGGGCAAAAGTTGCAATTGGTGGGTCTAAGCATTCTTTGGGAATGAACTTTTATCAGCCTACAATCCTAACTGAAGTCGCACCAGAAGCGAAAATTACAACTGAAGAAACATTTGGACCAGTGGCTCCAATTTACAAATTTAAAGATGAAAAAGAAGTAATTAAACTTGCAAATAACTCACCATATGGACTTGCATCCTATTTTTATTCCAGAGATATCGGAAGAATATGGAGAGTTGCTGAGGCACTTGAATACGGTATGGTTGGAGTCAATACTGGATTAACTTCAAAAGCAGAGGCACCATTTGGAGGAATAAAAGAGTCTGGTCTTGGCAGAGAAGGCTCAAAGTATGGAATTGATGATTTTATTGAAATAAAATACATCAATATGTGCGGCCTAGACAAATAATTCATATTTATGAACAAAGTCTTTAATGTTGGCTTAATAGGATGTGGTCATATTTCTGAAACATATTTTAGAGGACATGATTATTTTAATAATTTTCGCATAATTAAATGTGCTGATATTAATCATGAAAATTCTAAAAAATGTGCCGAAATTTATAATATAAACTCTTGTTCTGTTGATGAAATATTAAATGATAGTGAAGTCGATATTATTTTAAATTTAACTATTCCAAAGGCTCATTACGAGGTAGCAAAAAATTCGCTGGAGAGCGGTAAACATGTTTATAGTGAGAAACCAATGGCTGTAAATTTTTTAGATGGTGAAAATCTCTTAAAATTATCTAAAAGTAAAAACTTATACATTGGCAATGCTCCAGATACTTTTTTAGGTGGTGGAATTCAAAAATCTATTGAATTAATAAAAGATAATAAAATTGGAAATGTTCGGCTTGGAAATGCTATTTTTGCTTATCCAGGAGTTCAATCTTATCATCCCAATCCTGAACCGTGGTTTGCAAATAATGAAGGTGGCCCAGTTATAGATATGGGACCATACTATTTAACAGCTTTAGTAAATTTACTTGGCCCTGCTAAAAGTGTTCATGGTATTTCTACCAAAGTTTTCGATAAAAGAGTGATAGGCATAGGTCCAAAAAAAGATCAGGAGTTTGATGTGGAATGTCAAACTAGCTATTTAGTTAATTTAGAATTTCATAATGGGGCTTTAATTCAAATAACTTTATCGTTTGATGTTGTAGCTCACCAACGTAATCACATAGAGCTTTACGGCGATAAAGGTTCTATGATTGTGCCTGATCCAAATATGTTTGGAGGCTCAGTATACACAAGTAATGATGATAGTGGTGTTTGGCAAGAGCACAAAACTGATGATATGCCCCTTGGTAAAATTAATATTACATCTCATAGCGGTAGAGCTAATGAGTCGCCAACTAATGCGAACTACCGTGGTGTAGGATTAGCTGAAATGGCATACTGTATTGATAATGAACTTGAGCACAGATGTAGCGGAGAATTATCGTTACATGTTTTGGATATTATACAATCAACAATGAAGGCAGCAGACACCAAAACACCCCAAGAGATAAAGACTACTTTTAAAAAGGCAGATTATTTTTCACTAGAGGAAATACAAAAAATTCTTAAGTAATTACAATAATTCCTCTAGACTTAATTTTCATTAAATGAAATTTGACAATACAAAAAAAATTCTTGTAATAGGGAGGGCCGGATTAGATATTTACCCAGAGCCACCTGGCACAAAAATATCTGATGTAAATAACTTTTCTTCTCATTTAGGAGGATCGGCCGCAAATACTTGTGTTGCTCTATCGAACTTGGGTGTCAGGACTGATTTACTTACTTGTATATCTGACGATGCAATTGGAGAATACATAATTAACAAACTTAATGAATTCAAAGTTGGTATAGAGCACTGCAGAAAAGTCAATAAATCCTTTCAAACACAAATAGCTGTTGTTGAAACTATTTTAAAAAATAATCAATCTATTCTTTACAGAAGTAATCCTTGTGATCTGCAACTTAATAAGGAGGATATTAATAAAATTAATTTCAAAAATTACGCTGCAGTATTCATCTCCGGAACTGCGCTTTCAGGAGAACCTTCAAGGAATGCTGTTTTGGTTGCCTCAAAACTAACTTCAGATCTTAAGATACCATTAATAATCGATCTTGATTATCGCCCTTACAACTGGGAGTCTGATACAATTAAATCAGATGTATATAAGGAAATTATGAATGAAATGGATATTATCATTGGAAACGATTTAGAATTTAATGTGGCTGATAATTCCACAAATGGACTTGAATTAGCAAAAGTGTATATTAAAAAAAAACCATCAGTGATTGTCTATAAAATGGGCGAAGAGGGATCCAAAGTATTTACTAAAGAAAATGAGAGCCAATACGGGACATTTAATGTCGAAGCTATTAAACCTACCGGTGCAGGAGACGCATTCAATGGAGGTTTTATAAGCTCCCTATACAATGGCCTTAGTTTAGAGGATGCAGTAATTCGGGGTTCCGCAAATGCTGCAATAGTTGTAACAAGAGTAGGATGTTCCTCAGCTATGCCCAATAATCAGGAATTAGAAAAATTTATTAACCAAAATCAAAAGGAGTTATAAATGCACATCCCTTATTCAGATAATAAAAATCAAGCTTTATTTGGAGAAACAAATAAAACAGTACCTTTAGTTTATTTTAATATTATCAATTTAAAAAAAGGTGAGTCCTATGAATACCAACTATCGAGGCATGAAAGTAGCGTAGTTCCAGCAACAGGTATCGTCGAGATTACCGTGGAGGATAATAAGTTAGGACAGATTGGAAAAAGAACAACTGACGTATGGGATGGTGAACCTGAGGGTAGTTATATTCCTACAAATTCAAAATGTAAAATTACTTGTTTATCTGACTCCTCTGAGTGTTTCATAGCTGGTGGAATTTATGAAAAAAAATTAGAGCCATTTCTCGTTTTAAAAGAAGAACTAGATGTTGTTCAATATGGCTCAGACGATACTAAAACACACAGAAAAATTAAACATATCTTAGGTGCGAAACATCATGATCAAGTTGGTCGATTATTAGTAAATGAATTATATACTGTTGGCGCTGGAGGGTGGTCAGGCTTCCCCCCTCACAAACACGACACAGATGATCTCCCTCAAGAAACTCGTCATGATGAAGTTTATAATTATCGATTTAAACCAGGACATGGTTTTGGTGTTCAAATTATGCAATCAGAAGATGAAAAAGAGGGTCACGGTTATCAACTTTTTAATGGCTCTACTATTGCAATTAATAAAGGATATCATCCATGTGTTGTTGCCCCAGGATATGAGATGTATTATTTTACAATCCTAGTAGGTCTTTCTCAAAGATCACTTATTCAATCTTTCCAAAAAACCCATGCTTACCAATTAGAAACAATCCCAGGAATTAAGGATATGATAGCAAAATATAAATGACTATAGCTAGCCTCTCAGAAGTTTTACAAGAAGCAAAAAAAAAGAATTATGCCGTTGCAGGATTAGTAGTACTAGGTTGGGAAGATGCAAGATGTTATGCAGAAACAGCCGAAGAGCTCAAGGTGCCTGTGATTCTTCAAGCAGGACCAGGTTGTAGAGCAAATACACCTCTGCCAGTTTTAGGTAAAATGTTTAGATACTTGGCTGAGCAATCATCTAGTCCAATAGTTTGTCATTTAGATCATGGCTATACGAAAGAAGAGTGTTTACAGGCAATTGACAACGGATTCACATCTGTAATGTTTGATGGATCCAAGCTTTCATTTAATGAAAACGTTGATAAAACAAGTGAAATTGTTGAATTAGCTCATAAACAAAATATTTCCGTTGAGGGGGAAATTGGATTTGTTGGTTACAATGATGGTGCAAAGTCACAAAGTACAGATCCAGAAGAAGCGAAGACATTTGCTGAATTAACCAAATGTGATGCAATGGCCATCAGTGCAGGAAACGTACACTTACAGACAAACAAATCCTCTTCTATTGATATGCAAGTCATAAAGAAGATAGAAACCTTAACCGAAGTACCATTGGTGCTTCACGGAAGTAGCGGTATCGACGATACACTTAAAAGAACGATAGCAAATACAACGAATGTTTGTAAGTTTAATATCGGCACTGAACTCAGAAAAACTTTCGGCGATACTTTAAGAGAGGAAATTGCAAAAGATCCAAATATTTATGACCGTATTAAATTAATCAATTCAACTATACCAAGATTAAAAGAAGTAACAAAAAAAGTTTTAGAGAATATTTCAAAAATTTAATCATTAATGATTAAATCACACACAATTGAAAATAAGTTTTTAAGAGTTAAGACTCTCAATATTGGTGCAACATTATTTGAAGTTTTTTATAAAAAGAAAAAAATCAATTTAATTCTAAATTTAGGAAATATCTCATCATATAAAAATAATAAAAATTACTTAGGTGCAATATGTGGCAGGTATGCAAATAGAATAAAAAAAGCTCAATTTCAGATCAAAGGAGTAAAATACAAATTAACTAAAAATGAGGGAAAAAATATACTACATGGTGGTAAAAAAGGGTTTGACTCAAAAATTTGGCAAGTTAAGAGCTTCTCCAAATCTCATATTAGATATTATTGTATATCACCAGATAAAGATCAGGGTTTCCCAGGAGAATTATATTCCAGTTGTGATTACTCAATTACAAATTCGACTCTCAAAGTCAATATAAGTGCACAAACATCAAAAACTACTCACGTTAATTTGGTAAATCACGCCTATTGGAATTTAGATAAAATTAAAAAAGATATTTTTGATCACCACGTCCAAATCAATTCAAATCATTACTTAGAAAATGATAGAGAAAATATACCAACTGGTAGGGTAATGAGTGTAAAAGGAACACGTTTTGATTTTAAAAAATCAACTAGGATACGTGATAAGTTTACCAATAAATTCAAGGGATTTGACGAAAATTTCATTATAAAAAAGAATTCTAAGTTTGTAGCTAAAATACAATCACCAAAAAGCAATATATCCCTAAAAATTTTTTCAAATCAACCTGGTGTTCAATTTTATACTGGTCAGCATTTAAAATATTCCAGTAATCGTATTAAAATTAAAAAATATCAAGGTATGTGTTTTGAAACTCAGGGTTTTCCAAACGCACCCAATAATCGAAAATTTCCTTCAACGCAATTAAACCCATCACAAATTTATAAACATCAAATGAAGTTTGAAATTGGTGAAATTAAATAATTATTCGGTTTTTTCTCTTAATTTTATATTCAATGTATCAAAAAATATTTGAGGAACGCTAAAAGCAAAATTATTTAAAAAAGCAACCGAACTAACTTGTATTTGATTTCCATCTAGTAATGGATCTATAAACTTTGATATTTGAACTTTGTCATCGACATAATTCCAATCAAAAGTAGCATGAACACCTTTACCCTCTATATCATAAAAATTTACAAACATTACAGTTCCATTATTGAGTGTAAACCTAGTTTTTAAGTCTGGAGAGTTAGGTAATTCTGACTTAAGTATAAAGCCATTATGTTGAAGATCAGTTAATATATTTTGAGCATCAATAATTTTATCATTATCAATTTCATTAAATTGAGAGGTTAAATTTGTGTGTTCTAGCTCTCCTTCTTTCATACTTAAATTAATCATATTCTGATTATAAATTTGAATTGATTTGATTTGAGTTTTACCAATATTTATTAAATCGGTGGGTACCCAATAGAAATCAGATACATCGGCAGTTAAGTTTGTTGATACTAAATAAGATTGATTTGAGTCAGTAGCTTTTATGTAAGATCCTGGGATATTGTAATTATAAATACCAATATCTAGTGAATATAAGACCTCATCGTCTTTTGATTTTAAAATTAATTGCATTTTATTTTCACCATCTAGACCCAATTTGTATAAAAGATCTTCGCGATTAGTTTTAGCATCTAAAATATTTGCTTCACGAAGTTGAATAAAAAACCTACTTAAAAGCTCAGTATTTGCGGGAAAATTATTTGAGCTTGAAATAAGCCATTGATTATCAATGATTTCAATAACAGATTTTCCATTTTGATTAGAAAATTCAATGTATGCTATTTCCGGTAAAACTTCATCAAAACTAGGAAATAATACTTCAGATGATGACTTGTTAGAGATATTTTTGCCATCAAAATACATACCAAGGGCAATAATTAAAAATCCAAAAGATAGTAAAACCAATATTTTTAAATTTTTAATATACATTTATCTGCTTTTTCTTTTTCTGATACCGAGTTGTCTTGGAATAAAAAACATTAGTAGAATTAAAAGAACAGGTATTAAAAAAGTATTTAATATGTTTATTTGATTTGCTAATCGATCTATGTCTTTACTTAAATTTCTTCTAACTTCTCTTAGTTGTTTACGAGTATTTTCTACTTGTAATTGAAAATTTGCTAATTCCATTAATTGTTTGTCAGACAAATTGACACTTTCTACATCTCTACCGCCTGATAAATTTTGAATTTGATTTAATGTATTATCAAGTTGAGCTTGTAATTGCTGTTCTTGTCCTAGATACATCTGTTCTGCTTCTGCTTGAAGTTTTTGAACTACAACAAACGGTCTAAATGGAGCTTCTTTGTTTCTCAGATCAATAAATTCATCATAACCCGTCATTGAGTCAAACACATTTGTAACTAAACTTCCATTATCAGATGTCGCCTCTATTACATTGGTATCTAAAAACTTTTGAATTCTTGCCCAAAAGGCATTTCTTATAAAATCAGCGTCACTGAAAACTACCACATTTATATTTTTTGAGGATATTTCTAAATGATTATCATTTTTAAATTCAAAATCATTAAAATTACTTTTTGCGATACCACTTAATTTTACACCAAAGTCATAGCTAATACCTGTTGGCTGAAAATTATTAATGAGCTTAATTGGATCATGTACCTCTTTCATAGGTAAATCCATTGTTACCTCACTGGAGGACATAATAGGAGTGTAAGAAATTTCACTTTCATCATTTAATGGGGAAAGACCACCCGGAGACACAAGTCTAATTAAAGATAAACCGTCTCCAATTTCCTCAGCTTGATTGATGAACTGTCCTCTGACTTCGGGCCAATTCAATTTTAACATAGTTTGCAAAGATGTATTTTCAGTAATGTTTTGTTGTGTTTGCAGTCTTGTTGCTTGAGCACCATCTAAAATAACATTGCTATTATAGTTAATATTGAGGGTTTTTAAGACATTTTCTAAATTTGATGATTTATTTGAATGATCATTTTTCTCAAAAAATGGATCAACAAAAATAACTGATTTTCCCCCATTCAAGATAAATTGTTCAACTGCATATTCAGTTTTGTCACTAATATCAGAGGGGTGATAAACTATTAATAAGTCTATACCCTCAAAACTCTCTATGTCTGTATCTAAAAACTCAAAATCATAAAAATAACTAAGCTCCTCAAGTATTGTGTATTCTCCTTGTCCAAGTTGATTATTTGGCATCATTGGTGGTGTAGTGTCCACCCATGATAAAAAACCAATCATTGGTTTTTTTGATCTATTTAGTTTGTATACAATGTCAGTTAATTGTTTTTCTAATGTGCCAGCTTTTGAGGGATCAAAAAAGGGAACAGTTTCTATGTCATCTGTTGTATTTGAAGCAATTAATCCAAAATATACTTTGGACCCTTCTTGATCTATAGGAAAACCCTGCACACCATATCTATTTACATAATCTTCATCATCTGAATAAGGCTCTGGTTCAATAAAGTTTAATTCAATTTTACCTGAGGCTAGATCTGAATATCTGTTTAATAGACCTTGAACTTGATTAGCGTAATTTTGAATAATTGGAATATTTTTAGACAAGTCTCTGCTGTACACAAAAGTAATTTTTATTGGCTCTTCTATTTCGTCTATAACTCTCTTAGTACCACTTGAAAGAGTAAAAGTTTTGGTAGAGGTAAAATCAACTCCCAAATTAAAGTTGATTTTTTGGATTATAAAATTAAAGGACAAAAATAAAATAACAGTGCTTAGTATAGATACTATAAGATAGTTTTTTTGTAAAAATTTATTCATTAGTCTCGATTTAAAAATTTTATAATTGTTAAATAATTCCAAAGAGCAATAAAGGATAAAAAGAAAAACAAACCTTTAATTGAGAAGAAACCCGTTTGGATACTTGAGAAGTGAGTCAAAAAGCTAAAACTAGAAATGAGTTCTACTATTTCAATAGGTAAAATCCCAGTTATAAAATTAATCATAAGAGGAAAACCACTTATGGTAAAAAGAAATGAGACTAAAATAGATAAAATAAAGGCAATTATTTGATTGTTAGTTAACGAAGAAAAGAAAATTCCAAGAGAGACATAAGCACCTGCCATGATAATAACACCAAGATATTGGCCAATAATTACAAGGTTATCAGGGTTTCCAAGATAATTTACTGTAATCCAAATAGGAAAGGTCAAAACAACAGAGAATACAACAAAAGCCCAAGTTGCAAAAAATTTACTCAACACTATCTTCCACAAAGGAATTGGCAAAGTCATTAATAATTCAATAGTACCGAGTCTTTTCTCCTCGGACCAACTCTTCATAGTAACTGCAGAGACAAAGAAAATAAAAACCCATGGAATAAAACTAAAAAAAACCGTTAAGTCTGCAACTCCTGAGGAGAAAAATGAGCCAAAATAAAATGTTAAGGACATAGAGGTCAAAATAAATATTGCAGTAAAAATATAGGCGACAGGAGTAATAAAATATAATTTAAGTTCTCTTTTAATTAATGCCAACATTAGCTTACTAACTTTCTAAATTTTTCATCTAGGGATTTACCAATTTTTTTCTTAAGCTGTGATGGAGTTCCCTCAAAGACTTTTTGTCCATCATTAATAATAAGACACTTATTGCAAACCTCAGGAACTTCATCAAGTATGTGTGTAGAAATTATAATTGCTTTTGTTTTAGATAATTTTTTAATTAATTTTCTTACTTCAAACTTTTGAAGGGGGTCCAATCCATCAGTTGGCTCATCTAAGATCAGTAATTTGGGATTATGAATAAGAGCCTGTGCTATTCCAACACGTCTTTTAAAACCTTTTGATAAAGTTTCAATAGGAACATCTTTTACTTCTTCTAGTTGCAGATCATTAATTACCTTTTTGATTGCTGCTTTTGAATTTTTTATATTTCTTACCTGGCAAACGTAGTCTAGGTAAAGATATGGTGAAAAGTCCAAATAAAGTGGAACACCTTCAGGTAAGTAGCCAATCATTGACTTTGTGTGAATGGGATCTATTTCAATGTCCTTATTGTTTATGATAACGTTTCCACTGTCAGATTTAAGATAACCTGTTATTACCCTCATGGAAGTTGTTTTGCCAGCACCATTAGGTCCAAGGAACCCCATCACATCACCAACTTTGACCTCAAAAGAGAGTTTATTAATGGCAGTAAAATCGCCAAAATTTTTAGAAATATCTATTACACTTAACATTTTTCATATTATTTAGTTTAAAATCTTAATAATTCAAGATGATAAATTTACCATCTCTTATCAGATGAAGTTTTTACCATGCAGACCTATAAATATCAAAAGCATCTTTTTCAGATATTTCTCTTGGGTTATTGATTAGTAATCGGGTTTGTTTCATAGCATCTCTAGCCATTGTTTCACATGCAGTTTCAGGGATGTCGAGATCTCTTAATCTTTGTTCTAAACCTAATTCACTTGATAGATCTGACAACTTTTCAATGAATTTTGAAGAAATATCTTGAGTGCTGGTGCTCATATCAATATCTGGAAAAACAATTGGGGCTATTTCACTGTAAAGTTTTGATGCATTTTGATCAGATATATTAAATCTTAACACATATGGCAGGACAAGTGCGTTGGAAAGACCGTGAGGGACATGATAAGTGCCTCCAATCGGATATGCTAAAGCATGAACGCCAGCAACTGGAGAGTTTCCAAAGGAGACACCTGCTAACATAGAGCCAACAAGCATATTTGATCTTGCTTCAATATCTTTTCCGTTAATGACAGCTTGTCTTATAGAACTACCTAAAAGCTTCAATGCTTCCTTTGCAAGTGTTTGGGAGATCAAATTATTGTTCACACTTTTTGAAGCATAAGACTCTATCGCGTGGACCATTGCATCAATACCGGTAGCAGCAGTAATGTGAGGGGGAAGACCGAGTGTTAATGAAGGATCAAGAATTGCAAGGTCTGGAAGTATAATAGGAGAGGAAACTCCTTTTTTTTCTAAATCTTCTTGTGTGATAATAGAAATTGGAGTTACTTCAGAACCAGTACCAGAAGTTGTTGGGTAAAGTGCAAGAGGGAGCCTAGGCCCTTTAGCATTAGCCACTCCCCAAGCTTCATGAATATTTTCGTTTGAGCCAATCAAAAGTGCAGTTAATTTCGACACGTCCATTGATGATCCACCACCAAATCCAATTACACCTGTTGCATCAAAATCTCTTCCCTGTTGTACACAACTCATAAGTGTTTTTATAGATGGGTCAGCTTCAACATTATCAAAAATTAAAATTTCAGAGTATTTTTGAAGCTCAGTAATTGTTTTTTCGTGTAACCCAATTTTTACTAAACCCGGATCAGTTACAAATAGTATTTTGTTACCAAGTTTTTTAGAAACTTCCTCTGCTGTGCCTACTGAATAGTCACTTCCAAATCTTATTCCAGGAGTAGTGTTGAATTGAAACGCTTTCACGATAGCAATATAGATGATATGAGGTTTATTTCCTATATAATTTTACCAAACCTATTCTAAGCACCTATCAACCCACAACTTTTTTTTAATAAGGCTTTCTTAAGAGTTTTTTATTTTTATACTTGAATTGTGTCTAAGGTTATTACCATCGCTCAACAAAAAGGAGGCTCTGGAAAAACCACTATAGCTGCAAATTTAGCTGCTGTTTATTCTTTAAAAAATAATTTATCCACGACATTACTCGACACAGACCCTCAAGGCAGTTTAGGTAAGTGGTTTCTTACCAGAAATGAAAAACTTAAAAATAAAAATATGATTCAGTTTAAAACAGCAAGCCTCTGGGGCGCACAGTATGAGGCTAAAACGCTTAAAGAAAAATCTGATTTAGTAATAATTGACACTCCTCCCAAAATTGACGCTGATGGAAGACCAGCAATTGAAATAGCTGACCTTGTCATTATACCGATATCTCCCTCTCAAGTGGATTTTTGGGCCACGGAGTCCATAATTGAATTAGCGAAAAGAGAAAAAAGAGAGATATTAATACTCATTAATAGAGCAAATGCAAAATCTAAACTTATTCAAGAAGCACATAAATTTGTTAATAAAATGAATGTTAAAAAAGCAAAGACGATTTTGGGTAATAGACAAATATTTGTATCAACTATGGGATTAGGGTTAACAGTAGTAGAAAAACAAAGAACTGGAAAAGGGTGTTTAGAAATGTTGGCTCTAGCAAAAGAGATACAGTCATTCTTGAAATTTTAAATTTTAATAAATTATATGAATGAAGAAATAGATAATGAACAACTCCATGACATATGCTCAAGATTATTGAAAGGTTTTATTAATTGGATTGAAATAAATGACAGCAAAGAAAAAGCATCAATTCTCGATAATGCATTCCAATTTAAAACATCTATCCTAGAACAAGATAAATCAACACTTCAAAAAAAATACTTTATATCACCACAGAATTTATCAAAAAAAGAAGCTGATGTTCTCTTACTACAGTGGAAAGATACTTTTTCCACATTAGTTAATTCAAATGTCGATAGACTATCAAAGGACTCTTTTAAGATATGGTTTTTAAGCTTAGCATCATATTCGATCCCAGAATTAGAAAAGGATGCAAACGAACTATGGTCAAAACTTTTAGAGGGTGTTGAATATTGTCATAAATTTTCTATCAAAGATGTTCCATATCCGCTCAACACTATTTCAAAGAACTAAATCAATGTTAAAATTCCTTATGTTTAAGTCATTATTTACGGTAAGCATGTTTTTTTGTTTGAATGCACAATCAATTGAGCTTTTTGGTTATAAATTGTACGAGGACATTCTTAGGTATGAAAATGATGGTAGAATAAAATTAAAGAAAGGTAATATTGAGAGCATTTCTATTAAAGAGGACAACGTCTTGATAGCAAACAAATATCTTACTGAATACACATTAAAATCAACAAAAACAGGAAATATTTACGAAATTCACGGCTCAAATAATCAATTGCAACTCAGTCCTGTTGAGTGCCTTGACATTCAAGATAGCTTTATTAATTCATTTCAAAAGAAAAACACCGAATTATTTCAAACTGAAGTTAAACAATTTCCAAATAAACTTAAAAGTAAAACAACCTGGGAAATTTATCTTAGCAATAAATCTAATAGTAGTGAGTTAATTTTCTCAGTTACTTGTGATTATAGCTTTAATAATAGGAGAATGGATATAATTTTAACTGATAGTGCTTATTTAAGTAATGAAAATTCGAACTATGAAAATTTACTTGATGAAAATAAAGAAAATATTTCAAAAGAAGAAATTGATACTAGTGGAATTTAGTAACTAGAGATAACATATTAATAATTATATAAGACTTTATTTCTGATTTCAGTTGATCATAAGTTTCAGGTAATTTATCACTAAGCTGGAAAGCAAAGTCTATAATTTCATAAGCTTCATCTTTACTCATATAAATCTCATTACATAGGTCATGGGCAAGTTTTTCTCTTATTAATATTAAAGAAGCTAATGATCTCTTTTGTTTTTTTTTCAAACTATTTTTTTGTTGGTTTCTTAAGTTTCATTCCGGTTCCTCCAAGTTGCATGCCACCAGAACCTTTACACAAACTTTTCTTTTCTTTGTCACACTTTTCTATCTTCTTATCTTTTTTCTCTTCTTTTTTGACAACCTCTTTTTCTTCTTTCTTTTCTTCTGATTTTACTTCCTGATTTACAATTTTTGTATCTGAGGAAGGCTCAACATTTTGAACTGTGTTGACAGATCCAACCTGAATATTAGAGAGCATTTCTAATATTTGATCTTGTTTTGATAGTTTATCTTTCTGTTTTGCCTTCCAAGATTTTGGTAGTTTTAAATCGATACAACTCTCAGAACCGCAAAAAAGGACATCCCCAGTTTCATTATCAAATAAAAAACCACCGCAATTTTCAACACCTTTTTGAGTACAATTTGGGATGTGCATCTCATACTCTGCATTCAAATTCATCGACAATAATGGCAAACTTAGAAGAATTACAAAAATATATCTCATCAACTTATAATGTATCATTTGTAGAAAAAATTTTCTAAATCTTTTATTCATACTTAAAACTCTCTCCAGGTAAGGTTGATTTCATAAAATCATTCTTGGTAATATTTTCTAACCATTTTTTTAATTTAATATTATTGTCTCCCCAAGCATCAGTAAATCTAAAAGATGTATAGTCTAATGCACAGGCAACAGATATTTGATCAATTGTTAACCTGTCAGTCACGAACTCATCATATTTTT
This sequence comes from uncultured Alphaproteobacteria bacterium, assembly GCA_902621205.1. Taxonomy (GTDB): domain Bacteria; phylum Pseudomonadota; class Alphaproteobacteria; order HIMB59; family HIMB59; genus HIMB59. Next base: position 82,586 of record CACNLH010000004.1, read on the forward strand.
TTTCAATCCAATCAATGGATCTTAAAATTTTTTTCTCATATCGCTCTATAGATTTATGTCTTTGCTCTAATTCTGGTATGGCTGACATTTCTATATAACGATTAACTGCATTTTCCATAATTCCATTTGAAACACTTATCATTGTCATACTTTCCCAATAACGATCTTTTGGATATATAGAGTCTTTTTTTGAAATACTATCAAAGTACAAACAAATATTATCACTGTCTGTGATCGTTTTATCACCAACTATTAAAGTAGGAACTTGTCTTAATGGATTAAATTCATCTAGAAATCTTGATTTATAGATATTTATCTTTTCTTCTTTATGAGCAACATCTAATACAAGAGCAGATACTTTACATTTTCTTCCAAAAGGAGAAGTAGGCCCATTATATAAAAGTGGAGTATCTGTCATTTAATCAATGATTATAGCAACAGTACCAGGGCTTACACCCTCTTGGTCGTTTCTAATGTTAACTTGAGTTATCGTTCCACTAACTGGAGCGTTATGATTGACCTCTGATTTCATAACTTCCATAATAAATAATATATCCCCCTCACTTACTTCATCACCAACTTCTACTAAAACTTTCCATATGTTACCCGGAACTGACGTTAAAACTTCTGTAGACATATTATATGACACTTCCCATTGAGCAGATGGAGGTTTGTTCAGATCTCATTTCCTGTGCCTCTTGCACACTTATTTCTTTAAACTTAAATTTTTCATTTGGTTTAGCTTGACCTAATTTCCAAAAAGAGGCTGATGGAACAGTAAAAGGTACAATAAACCCACCCATGCTAGGCCCATCATTTACAAGTATTATTGGCGTTTGACCCGCCAAATTAATACCACCTATTGGGTAGCCCTGATCTATTATATTTGAGGGTTCATAGCCATGTTCAGGAGATTTATTTGTAGCTTTTTCGGTAAAACTTAAAGTGGGTCCATCCAACCTAAATCCGGTACGATCACTTCTTGCTTGCAGTTTCCACTCTGCTTTTAGAAAAGTGTCATATCCTTCATCGTCAAGCCAATCATCATTTGGACCACGTACAACCTCAATTTCCCAAATACCACTATTGCTAATCTCTGGAATTGAGTCAGTTCTAATTTTTCTGCCGATCTTCCCATTTGCTTGACCTAAAGGAATTCTTTGACCGTCTTTCAAAGCATGACCATCAATGCCACCAACGCCTGCTTTGTGAAAAGTTGATTGAGAGTTTAGCCATTTTTCTGACTCAATGCCACCAGCAAAAGACACATAAGATCTTGCACCAGATACTGTAAAACCCATTTCAAGAGTTTGTCCAGATTTTATTAAAACACTCTCCCACATAGGAATAGAATTACCATTTATTTTGGGTTGCATATCCGCACCACAGACTGCAATGATGTGATCTTTTTCAAATTTTAAAGTTGGACCAGTGTACTGACATTCAAGTGCTGCAAAACTCTCCTCGTTACCTACAAGTAAATTGGCAAGTCGAAAAGACCAACTATCCATTGGCCCTGAGGGAGGAAACCCTTGGTTAAGATAACCGACTCTCCCAGGATAATCTTGCACTGATGTTTCTAGTCCTTGTTTAATAACTTCAAACATTTAAAACTTCTTATTGTAATCTAGTTTAGACAACCAGTTTTTATATTTTTTGATAGAAAATTTATGCTCCTCAATTAAATCATATCGATATGATTTATCTTCAACTTTTTTTTCAATCATTTCAAACTCATCATAATCACAAGGCACAAATTTAATTCTATCTCCTGGCCTAAATAGACAAATACTATCTTTGAAAACATCAAAATTTTTGTCAGGATCCCAAATGGGAACAGGGGTTCTTCCAAAAATTTGATAACCTCCAGGTAGCCTATCAGGATAAATAGCTGTGGACGATCCTCCCATGCCCACGGTTCCTTTTGGTGTCCATGTTCTAGGTGGGTTATACTTTGGAGCGGTTAATTTGCACCTAGGGTCAAGAGGCATTGTAAATGGTAAACCAGGCCAAAAACCAAGCGAAGCCACCCAATACTCAGTTCCAGAGTGAACTCTAACAAAATGATTAACATCATCTAATTGATTTAATTCTGTAATGAACTCAGGATCTGGCTTTTTCATTGTGATTTTAGCTATATAGTCTTCAATTGCTTCTTTAGTCCATTTGTCAAGATAGACAGTTGGGAAATGAAAAAGTCTGCTATTTACAACAGTATCATCATTATCTTTCATATCTTTAAGCAATGATTTCAATTCATTAATTAAATCTTGATAGCCGATATCATCTGGATTGTAATGAACTATCATCGAGGCAAAACATGGGAGTGTTTCGTAAACTCCCTTTATGTTTGCTGTCTTAATTAAGTTTGATAGCCCCTGAGCTTTAAAGTTCAATTCTAAATTCATCACATTACCAAATTCTATTAATAAATATTTATCACCACCTGGTAAAAACTTTGGCTCAGGGTAAATTCCCTGAAATATCTCTGAGGTTTTATCTTTTGTATTCTTTGAAACTAAATTGGGATAAGAGCCATCCTCGTTTATATGTTTTTTTACAGAGAGTTTACTTACATTTAATTTAGGTTGAGAGATATTATGAGGGTACATATTTTTGAAACTAGCATAATCATCAACATCGAGTTGAGAGAATAAAATATCATCAAGTTTTTTTGATTTATCTTGAGATAAATGACTCTCTAAATTTTCAAATTTTGAAATCTCGTGATTTAAATAATTAAATTTGATGTTATTGTTTTCTTGTTGCGATGAACCTATCTTATTTTTTTTTAATAACTCATCTTTAGGATTGGTTAAATCTATTTTCTGAAATAAATCTAAATCTGTATTTTTATATTCTTGAACCATTGAGTTTAAAAATATTTAACTTTAATTTTTTCATTGCTCTTAGGTTTATCTGTAAAATCTACTACTTTGACATTTGTAGGCACTGTCGGTTTAATAATTTTATTTTGAATTTCTGGATTATTATTAGCTTTGTGATCAGAATTTTGCCCAGTTGATAAATTATTATTAGATTTCTTTTGAGTATGACCAAACATTCCTTCAAGGATAGTATTTGGATTGATATCCTCTTTCTCAAATGTCTCAAATATACTCCCATCCCTAAAAACTAAAACTCGATGACATAGTCCTATAAATTCCTCGAGTTCACTTGATAGAAATATCGCTGTACCACCTTCATTTACAAAAATTCTTAAGTGTTTATATAAGTCTCGCTTTGCGCCAACATCAATACCTCTCGCTGGATCGTTAAGTATCAGTATTTTTGGAGTTGTTGTGAAAGCTCTGGCAATCATGACTTTTTGCTGATTTCCTCCACTCAATGAGGTAATTAGATTATTCTTTGGACCTGTCTTAATACTTAATCTTTCTACTTCCCAATCAAAAATACCGTTTAATTCCATCCATTTAATAAATCCAATAAATCCACCAGATGTTTTAGCTTGTTTTCCTTTATATAAGGGTATCACCATATTTTCATATATGCTCATGTTAGGAAAAATACCCTCTTTTTTTCTATCCCCAGATACGTATCCAACTCCACTTTTCTTGGCATCTAACAAGCTATTTACAGTTGTGTAATCTTTCTTGGTTCTCTCTCGTTCCTCATCAGACTGTTTGACAATTACTTCTCCGCTAAGTGGTTGATCAATACCTGCCAGAGCCTTAACAAAATTATCTTGTCCTTGTCCATCAAGTCCTGTGACTCCAAGTATCTCACCTTTTGGAAGATCAAAATTAATAACATCTCCATTGTCCCAAACTTTTAAATCTTTAGCAGATAAAACTATTTCATCTGAGATTGAGTTTGGAGGTGTAGCTTTTATTTCTGATGCTGTAGAAAATTTTTTATCACCCGTCATTAGTCCGAGAAGATTTTTTTCAGTAATTTCCTCTCCTGCTAAAACTCCAACATCAACACCATCTCTCATAACCGTTGCTCTATCGCTTATTCTAACTAGCTCTGCAATTCTGTGAGTTACTATAAAAATTGCTGCACCTTGATCTCTTAATGTTCTCATTTTTGCAAAAAGTCTCTCTGTAGAGTCAAAATCGAGCGCAGCTGATGACTCATCTAAAATTAGTACTTTAGGATTTCTTAAAAATGCTCTACCAATAGTTATCCAAGCTTTCATACCAAGCGATAATTGACTTGCTATTGTATATGGATCGACAAATTCACCGGATAGCTCTAACATTATAGAGGCAGCTTTTTCGACCCTATCTCGATGTGCTAATTTTTTCCCAAAAAAAGAGTCATATCCAATAAATAAATTTTCATAAACAGTAGCCTCTTCAGCTATCATCACTTCTTGAAAAACTGTTGCTATACCAATTCTTTGAGCTTCAATTGGGGAATTGGGCGAATGCCCCATAATAGAGACTTTTCCTTTGTCCAAAGGTAAAACTCCTGAAATAACCTTTGCCAATGTGCTCTTACCACATCCATTACCACCGACAATGGCGTGTATTTCACCAAAGTTAGCTTTGAAATTTACACCGTTTAGGGCTTTTGTAACACCAAAGGACTTTGATGCATCTTGAACATAAATATCTCCTCCGACCTTAGAGGAGTTAGACTGTGCCCCATTCCCGTTTGGGGCACTGTCCAAAGTTTTTTCTTCATTCATTAATTACTTAAATTAAAGTAATGCTTCTCCACGATCGAAGAAATTATTTAAGTATTCATCACTAGCCCAGTTTTCAATTCCAACAGTTCTAAACTCACTTGAGTTTCTGTCACAATCTTCAGGAACAAATGACTGAATAGTCTCAACATCTTCTTCATATGGAGGAACTAAGATAGACTGGATTTTAAGACCCTGACCATACATAGTTCTTAAAAGAACATTCATCGCAAACTCTGCATCATCTCCAGGAGGCCATGCATAGACCGCTCTGTCAATAAAGTCTGGATTATTTCTCCAATAGCAAAATGCACCAATTTCTCCACCCAAAGCCATAGGGACCATTGGTCTTCCAGATGATTCTAGAGCGTTAAGTGCTCCGGATTCTCCTGAAGACTGAACAGCAAATCCGTCAACTTCAATTGTATTAGCTGATAACCATTTTTGAAGTTCAGCTTGAGCAATTTGTGGTGTCCACATGTGTGCAATTTCAGCAACAACGGTAATATCTGGATATTCTGCAAATCCATCTAGCATACCTTGGTGCTGTGAGTCAGATGCTGATGTTCCAGGAATTCCTTCCATGATAACAACATTACCTTCACCACCAATAGTTTCTGCTAACCATTGTGCAATATAATATCCGGTTAATTTATAGTTAACAGATGTACTGATAGCATATTCTGAAGTTAAGTATCCTGTCATTGATGCAGTAGGAACACCTTTTCCATACGCATACTCAATAGTTGGATTTAATGCAACAGGATTTGAGCAACAGACTATTAATCCATCAACTCCTTGATCAGTTAACTGTCTCATTTGTTGAATTTGAACCGCGTCTTTTAGGTTAGATTGTGTAACAACGATATCATTAAGAATACCTGCTGCTTTCATTTTTGGTAAATAGTCTCCGTACAATCTCTCCATCACACCTTTTCTCCATAGATTACCTGCGTAAGAACTTGCATAACCGATAGTCCAAGGAAGTGGTCTATCACTTTTCCAATTTCTGTATACACTTTCACCAAGCGGTTGGTTAGGATCCATAAAGTCAGGATTATAAACGAAGTCTCTAATATCAGCTGGAATTTCGTCTAAAATGTCAGCATTTAAGTTACCTGCGACACCGACAAAACTAACAGCTAAAATAGCTATGAACTTTTTAAGCAATGTCATAGTTTTATCCTCCTTACTTATATAAGTATCTATAATAATACCTATATTCTGAAAAATATAAGCAAAATTGTTCCAACATGTGGAAAAGATTTTCACATAAAAGCCTGATTTTCTGTAAATTATAAATGAGAGGAATTTATTATTCATGGTCGATTTGAATTGCGATATGGGTGAGGGTTTTGGTATTTACTCCTTCGCAGATGACGAAGAAATAATGCCTTATATAGATGCTGCTAATGTAGCTTGTGGGTTTCACGCCTCAGACCCAAACACAATGAGGAAAACTGTCGAGCTTGCAAAAAAATATGATGTGAAAGTTGGATCGCACCCTGCCTATCCTGACTTAGTAGGATTTGGAAGAAGGCCAATGAAAATGAAACGTGATGAAATCAAAAATCTTGTGATGTATCAAACTGGTGCCATCAAAGCCTTTCTAGATGAGTATGGAATGCCATTAAACCATATCAAACCTCATGGATCTTTATATGGTGTCTCCGCGAAAGAGGAAGATGTAGCTCATGGAATTGCTGACGCAGCTGAAATTTTTAATGTCGGTATTTTCGGAATGGTTAATACCTTTCACGAAAAAGTATACAAAGAAAGAGGAATAAAATTTTACGGAGAATTTTATTCTGACTTGGAATATGATGAAACAGGTTATTTGGTTATAGCTAAGGGTCGAAATAAATATTATCCAACTGATAGAGCTGTGGAGCGTTGTTTAAGAGCAATGAATGAAAATAAAGTTAAAACTGTTCAAGGAAACGATGTAGTTGTAGGATGTGAAACGATTTGTGTCCACTCTGACACTCCTAATGCTGTAGAAATCTTAAAGGCTCTGAGAGAAAAAGTTTCCTCTGATAAAAAAATTCCACAAAAAACTTCAAACGGCAATCATACTAAAATGCCTTATATCGTTGATAAGAAATGAAAAAAATTTTAATTGCTAATCGCGGTGAAATAGCAAATAGAATTATAAAAAGTTGTAAAATATTAGGTCACAAATCTGTAGCTGTATATTCAGATGCAGATAAGAATTCAAAGCATGTAAGATTATCTGACGAGTCTTATTATATAGGACCTAGTAAAGCTCAGGAAAGTTATCTTTCTTATAGTAAGATTTTAGATATAGCAACAAAATCAAATGTGGATGCTATTCATCCTGGTTTTGGTTTTTTATCAGAAAACGACACTTTTGCTCAAGAGGTCATAAACAGAGGTATCACATGGATTGGCCCTAAACCAAAATCAATAAAATCAATGGGAAATAAGGATATTGCTCGTGAATTAGCCCTAAATTCCAATATACCTATATGTCCGGGCATAAATAATGTTCATAAATTAAGCGATGAACAACTTAAGACAAAATGTGAAGCAATAGGTTACCCTTTACTTGTAAAATCAAGTGCTGGTGGTGGGGGGATAGGCATGAGCGTCGTCCAAAACTTTAAAGACCTAGCTAATGCAATTGAAAAAACTAGTAATCTTGCTGCAAAATCTTTTGGTAACGGAGATATTTTTATTGAGAAATTTATCACCAACGCCCGACATATTGAAATACAAGTTTTTGGATTTGGTGCAAAAGGATCTGTGCATCTGTTCGAAAGAGATTGCTCTATGCAAAGAAGATATCAAAAGATAATTGAGGAGTCTCCAGCACCAGAAGTAGATAGGGAATTAATTAACAATATGGCTCAAGCCGCTGTAAAATTATCTTCTGATGTAAAATACGAAGGAGCAGGTACTGTAGAGTTTATATATGATGTGCAAGAAATGAAATATTATTTTCTTGAGATGAATACTAGAATTCAAGTTGAACATCCTGTTACAGAGTTAGTTACAAATAATGATTTAATTTCCATGCAAATAAATTTTGCTTTTAATAGAAAAAATAAATTTTTAAATCAAAGTAAAATTAAAACTTATGGACATTCAATTGAGTGCAGAGTTTATGCAGAGGATCCTTCTCAAAATTTCTTACCATCTCCAGGGAAAATAAATAAATTAAAATTTCCTAAAATACCAAATGGCATAAGATTAGATTGGGGATATGATGAAAGAGATGAAGTAAGTTTCTATTATGATCCGATGATTGGAAAAATTATATCTCACGACTTAATTCGAGACGATGCAATATCCAAATTAATAAAATTTTTAGAGGGCACCCAGATTGAAGGTATTAAGACAAACATCCCCTTTTTAATTTGTCTTCTCAAAGACAAAAACTTTATAGAGGGTAAACACAACACAAAATATATCGAAAATAATTTAAACACTCTTATTAGTAAGACATCTTTTAAAAATGGTTTTACTAAAAATATTGATTTGGATTCAAAGAGAATTAAAATTGTTGAAACAGATAAGCTTAAAGTAGGTCATGGAAGATCGCAGTCTGACAGAGGGGGTATCAAAGTCGTATATTTTGACTAATAATAATGGTTAATCAACTTGTAGCAGCAATAAAACCCTCTCAAATTCCAGGTTCTGATCCTCAGTCAACAAAATACTTAATCGTCCCAATATTTATATTTTTTGCCCTAATGATTTTTGCGATGATTAGAGGACCTCAAATTATTTCAGGCTCGGGTATTGGAACCGCAATTATGGTTTCAACACCCCTTATTCTTGCTACTTATGCTCTTACTGCATTGGCTTTAGCCGGCAGAGTAACAGTCGATTTATCAATAGGACCACTTATTGGTTTCATTAATGTAACGACAATACAACTTTATGCTGCAGGTTATATTCAATCGCCAGTTGCGTATTTCATATGTGCTCTTGCAATAGGAGTAATTTACCAATTTCTTTATGCTTTAATCGTAATTTTTATCAGAGTTCAACCAATAATAGTTGCCTTAAGTATGTTTCTTGCTTTCTCTGGTATCAATTTAGTTATTTTACCAAGACCAGGAGGAAGAGCACCTGATTGGATGTTATCTTGGAGTGCTGGAACTGAGGTAGTACAGCCCACACTAATACTTTTAATTTTCTCGACACTTATTTGGTATGCACTAACTCATACTGCTTACTGGCAACACTTAAAATTAATGGGTTCAGATGAAAAGTCTGCTTACACAAGTGGAGTGAGAATTTACGTTGTAAGAATTGGTGCTCATATTATTGGTGGAGTATACGCTGCACTCGCAGCTATTGCATTCACAGGTTTAATTGGTTCTGGAGACCCAACTCAAGGTACTACTTATACATTGATGGCAGTTACGGCACTTGTATTAGGTGGGTCAAGTTTAATTGGTGGAAGAGGCGGAGCGTTTGGAGCAATTCTAGGTTCAGTTAACATTTATTTGATAAATTTTATTCTATCAACTTTCAGGTTTGAAAGATTTCAAAGTTTTGTAACAGACTTATCATACGGTGCGGTATTAGTGGCTTCTCTTTTAATACTTATAGCACTTCCCTATATTCAAAAAGCATTTAAAAATTTATCAGTTTTTGTATTTTTTATTATTGGAACATTAAGTGCTGCTGCTGTTCAAATTCATATGAAATTTGATCAAGTAACCAGAGGGACTGTGGGAGGTTTTGGAGGTAAATCTAAAGATGCTGAGATTTTTGAAAAAGCTCTTGAGTCCGGGAGTGATTGTTTAATCACAGGTAAGGCATGCGCAGAGGGTGGAAATTCTACAGTGTGGATGTTTATTGCTATCGGAATAGCAGCCTTGATTTATCTCGTTTATTTGCTTGTTAAACATAGAGATGGCCCAACAGTGTCTTTTATTATTGCAGCAATTGTGATTTTTTTCGGTTGCGTTTGGAGTGGCACGAGAGAGGCTTATTTCGTTAACGCTGATTTGGGTACCAACTTACAATATATTTTAAATTATGCTCCTCAGTATTTTACATCTGAATATCTAAGAGTTGGTGCAGGATTACCTGATTTTTCATCTTCCTCGAGTGCTTTGGTTGGCCTCGCTTACGCTGTCGCAACTTTAGGAGGAATAGTTTTCTTTACATCTGCGATAGTAATAATTGCTATGCCAAGATTTAGAAAAGAAATCAAAACACAAACACTTGTATTATTTGCAATAGCAATTTCATTTATTGTATTTGCTGCAATATCTTATTACGGAATTGAGTCAAATAGACAGAGTTTCTTCGGCATAGATGGATACGCTGTAATACTAATTTTATTTTTACTTTTTTTACTTACGGCGCCAACTCTTTTCTCGAATATCAATTTGAATAATGTTTTCATTATTTTCCTCGGTGTATTAGCAATACTCGCTGTATACTTTTTGGCCTCACCATCTGGAACAATTATTACTGATGATGGAAGTAAGTTTTACTCTCCAATTATTACAGAATTAATTGTTGGCGATACATCATCAATAAACTATACAAGGCCTATCCGCGGTGAATTTATCACAAGTGATGTAACTTGGCTTAAAGAGGCAGCTCTAATTATATTTGCAATATTTGTATTTCAATTTTTTACATATTTAACAATGGGAGCAAAAATATCATTTGCAAGGTTTAGACCTTACATTGCTATTTTAAGTATAGCTGCATTAACATGGTCAGCGATGTTCTTCGCAATTGGTTATCCTTATTGGAAAATGATTTTAATTACTGCAATTGGAATAGCTATTTCGCCTCTGATATGGCAAGCCTTTGGTGTTTATAAAATAAAGTTAAAATCTCAAGAAGGACTTGAAAAATGGGGAGGTCTATCAGAAGATAGAAAAGTTTAGTAAATGGAGAAAAGAACTCATAATTTTTTAAAAGGACTTGGAATTCTATTTGCTGTTGCTGCTGGGATAGGTACCGCAGTTCTTGGTTATGTGGATAGAACTGATTGGATACAAGTTGCATTTTACTCGGTAGCAGTTGTTGCAATTATTCTTTGGGGATGGCATTTTTTCTTAGTTAGATGGTCTTATAGATCTCTAGTAAAGGAGGATGGATCTCAACCTCCTGAAACCACTGAAACAACAGGTAAAAGAAGCCTTTTTTGGGACCTTATTGCAAAGAACTGGATAGCCGTTACGGGATTTTTACTTCTTTTAGGTCTTTTTATATTGTTATGTTTTTTGGTACCTGGGTTCTTCTCAGGTAGAACGGTTGTATCAGCAATCATACTATTAGGTTTCTTAATCTTAGCATTTCTTGCTTACAAATTTTTAAACATCAATAAGAGCGTAATAATAGGAGTCGCCGTACTTGTTGGTCTTTTTATAATAGGATCAGTTTCTATTGATGGCTTCTTATCACTACAGAATATTAAATCTATGTTAGTTTTTGCTTCTTTCTTAGGACTTGCAACTATTGGACAAACATTAGTTGTGATGTTAGGTGGCCTCGATTTATCAATACCATTTTTAATTGGCGCAACTAATTTAGGATTAATGTCACTTATTTCACTTGGAGTTCCCCCATGGCTAGCGTTTATAGTTATTCTTGCTTTTGGTACGATCGTCGGGCTCTTCAATGGTTTGATAAGTTTTAATCTCCAAGGACAATCATTAATAGTCACGCTTGGAGTTGGGTTCATGGTGGTTGGGGGAGTACAGATATTGGTATCACTTCCTACTGTTACAGGTGGAACTGTGTTCGGTGTTGTTCCAGACTGGTTAAAAAACCTAGCTTCATTAAATGGAAAATTTTTTGGTCTTCCAATACCTCCAGTTATCTTAATTTGGATATTGATTTCAATTTTATTAATTGTTGGACTAAGACACACTAAGTGGGGAAGAAACTTATATGCTGTTGGTGGAAAAAGGTTATCTGCTGACAGATTATCAATTTCTGAGAGAGCATATTGGGTTGGTGTTTATGTCATTAGTGGGTTTACTTCTGCAGCAACTGGAGCAATGTTACTGGGTTGGAGTGGTGGAGGGTTCATTGGTGTAGGAGATCAATATTTATTTTTAACAGTGGCAGCTGTGGCTGTAGGAGGAACTTCCTTATTAGGTGGATATGGAGGATACGGATTTACAGTAATCGGTGTTCTTGCACTTCAAGTCATTAGTACATTTTTGGCAGGACTAGGTTTAAGTTTTGAGGGTCAACAATTTATTTTTGGTCTTCTTATTCTACCTCTAGTTGCTCTTTATTCTAGAGCACCGCATATTAGGGAGCAAATATAAAAAAAATGTCTTTAATCAACAGGTTTTGTTGTTTTTACAATGAATATTTATTTCAAAATATGAAACAAAAATTATTATTAGTTAAAGATGACGGGTAGTATGTACACAAGAGGAATAAGTTTAAATGAATAAAATGCTTCTCCCTTACGACATTGTAGGGGGGTCTTTCTGGTTGATTTCTGTCGGCATGATTGGTGCCACCTTATTTTTCTTTTTTGAGCGCAGTAAAGTAAGCACAAGATTTCATACACCTATGACAATGATAGCTGTTGTATGCTTGATGTCCTCTATACATTATTTCTTCGTAAAAAATCTCTGGGTAGTTAGCGGTACCGCCCCAACTTTATTAAGATATATAGATTGGTTTCTTAACTTTCCAATGCTTGTACTTATTTTTTATGCAATGCTTATGTCAGTTGTCAAAGTTAAACAAGGCATGTTCTGGAGATTATTAGTTGGAACTTTAGTTTTCGTTGTAGCAGGGTTCTTAGGTGCAGCAGGTTACATGAGTAAGACATTAGGTTTCATTGTTTGGTTGGCTGGATGGTTATACATCCTCGGTGAGTTATATGTCGGAGAGGCTGGAAGAGCAAATGCGAGATGTGGAAATGAAAATGTACAAATGGTTTTCTTCTCAAACAGACTTATTATTACAATTGGATGGGCTATATACCCAATGGGATATTTCATAGAGCATTTGGGTGGGGGTATTGACCCCAACAGTGTTAATGTGATCTATAATTTAGCAGACTTTTTAAATAAAATAGTTTTTGGTTTAATAATTTACAAAGCAGCAATACAAGACATGAGAGTTAATGGACAATAACATCAATTTAGGAGGTGATAAATAGGTATGAACATAACTAGTGGTGCAGATATTATTGCGATAATAATCTTAATAGCGTTAGCAATAGCAATTATAGTTTACTTGCTACATTGGTTGTACAGGCGTTCTTCAAAGGAAATAGCGTTTGTTAGAACCGGTATGGGAGGTGAACAAGTTGTTATCAGCGGAGGTGCCTTCGTTTTGCCTATTATTCATAACATTACCTCAGTGGGTATGAAAACTCTTTGTATAGAGGTTCAACGAAACGGCAGTAAATCTTTTATTACAAAAAATAGAATGAGGGCAGAAGTAACAGCTGAATTCTATGTTAGAGTAGCTCCAACAACTGAGGCTGTCTCAATAGCTGCGCAAACACTGGGAAATAGAACATTAGAACCTGATCATTTAAAGGAGCTTGTTCAAGGTCGATTTGTTGATGGATTAGGTGTGGTAGCCGCAAAAATGAGCCTTGATGAAATTCAAGAGAATAGATCTGAGTACATTAAAAATGTTGCAGCTCATGTTGAAGAAGCAATTAAGCACACTGGTTTGGAGTTAGAGACTGTCTCTTTGACATCTCTTAACCAAGCACCCGTGGGTGTATTCGACCCTTCAAATACATTTGATGCTGAGGGTTTAACTCAAATAACAGAATTTACTCAGTCACGTAAAAAGAAAAGAAATGATATTGAGAAAGATACAGAGGTAAGTATTCGAAATAAAAACCTCCAATCTATCAAGCAAACTCTTGAAATTGAAAAAGAGGAAGAATTTTCAAAGTATCAACAAAAACGTGAAATCGAACAACAAAGAGCCATTGAAAATACTGAGACAGTAAAAACAAAAGCTGAGAAAGACAAAGAGTCTGAGCTAGCTGAAATCTCTTCAGAAAAAGATATTGAGATCGCCAAGATTAGCAAGAAAGACTTTGTTGAGATGGAAAAAAGTTTACAAGAAACTAAACTTATCCAAGAAATTGAGAAAAGAAGAAAAGAACAAAATGAGTTTAAACAACAAACTTCTATCGAGATTAAACAGAAAGATATCGAGACAGAAAAAACTATTCTTGAACTGGAAAGAGATGTTGAATTCAGTCGTTTAGAAAAACAAAGATCAGTTGATATTAAACTTGCTGAGGAAAAAGCTCAAACAGCAAAAGAAGAAGCTAGAAAAAGGTATGAGTCTGAAGAGGCTTATATTATGGCTGAGGAGCAAATTAAAAATGCAAAAACTGCTCAACAGAAAAATGTTGATGCGTTCAAAATTGCTGCGGAGCAAGAGACAAGAGTCTTAGATATTGAAAAGGCAAAAAGAATAGAAATTGAAGAAAAGCAAAAACAAATGGAAGTCCTAGAAAAATCTAAGTCAGTCCTAAAAACTAAAATGGAAGAAGAAAATGCTCGAGCTAAAGCAGTAGAAGCTGAGGAAAAAGTCAACACCATTCGAGATGTCGAACAGGCTGAGAAGACAAAAGCTCTAGGAGTAATAGATGCTAGTAAAAATGCTGAGAGAGAAAAATTAGCATCTATGGCTGCGAAAATTAGATATGAAATTGAAGCAGCTGGCAAAAAAGCCCTAAATGAAGCGGAAAATGCTAGAAGTGATGCAAGTAGAAGAAGTGCTCTTAGACAAAAACTCGCTGAAAAAATAGAGGGTATTATTAGAGAATGGGTTAGACCAATGCAAAATATTGACTCAATTAAAGTTGTAGATGTAAATGGATTACCTGGATTTAGTCAAGGAGGAGGAGCTGAAGGAAGCGGCAACGCTGATAACCCCTCTGCGTCCTCAGGTGGATATTCAAAAAAAGGATCTTTAGCAGATAATGTTGTAAATTCAGCACTTAGATACAGAGCACAACAGCCGTTCTTAGATAGTCTTTTAAAAGAAATTGGTATGTCCCCTGGCGAGGCAAGTAACATCAGGAATATTCTCGGTGACTATGATGATCCTAAGAAGGACAAGCATATGAGATTTGATGAACAAGCAACAAAGACACCCAGGAAAAAGAAATAGGTATAACTCATGAGTATAGATGTAAAATCCTGGGCAAAAAAATATAAAGAGCTTACTGAAAAAGATGAAACCATAAAAGCGATGGCGAAATATTACACTTGTTCATTTCTTTTCGACATGGGTAGTGTGAAAGTGATTATCGAGATGCACGATGGAAAGGTTAAAAATATTAATACTAACCCTGGAGGTTTAGATCCATACGACTTTGCATTAAGGGCATCAGAGCAAACATGGAGAGAGTTTGCAAAGCCTGTTCCAAAACCTATGTTTCATGGAATCTATGCAGCCTCATTTAGAGAAGACCTTAAAATCGAGGGCAATCATTTAGTCTTAATGCAAAATCTTAGAAACTTTACTGTTCAATTTGAATTGCTAAGACAATCGGGAGTTCCAGTATGATTAAGAAAATTGAAAGGAAAAATTTATGGCAGTAAAACATCATGACCCAATAGGTAGATATGTTACCATCGAGGTAGATGGTCAACAGTATAAAGTCTTTTATCTTTCTAATGGAAAAGGCACTCCATTAGTATGTCAGCATACTGCTGGATGCCATAATCATCAGTGGAGAGGATTACTGGAAGATGAAGAAATTACTCAAAATTATCAAGTTATCGCTTACGACCTTCCAAGACATGGTAAATCAGATCCACCTCACAATACAGAATGGTGGAAAGAGGAGTACAAATTAACAGCAGAGCATTACTGTAATTTTATTGTAGAACTTTGTAAGGCCCTAGACCTTGAAAACCCTATATTTATGGGATCTTCTTTTGGAGGGAACGTGGCTCTCCAATTAGCTCTGAAGTATCCTAACAAATTTAAAGCTGTGATCCCTGTCGAGGCTGCGCATTACTCCCCTGGTTTTTATATTGATTGGTGGAGGCATCCTCATGCCAATGCAGCTCAAGTGTGTGGTAGTGGTGTTTGGGATTTAATGGCCCCACAATCTCCAGATATGGATAGATGGTTAACTTGGCATTATTACACTCAAGGATCAGAGGCTTTTAAAGGAGACCTTCATTTTTATTCAGTTGATCATGATTTAAGAGATGAGCTACAAAATATCGATGGTCACAAGTGCCCTGTTATCATGCTGACTGGTACTTATGACTACCTAACCCCTCCCGAAGCAACAGAAGATACTGCCAGACAAATAAAAGGAGGAGTTTATATTGAAATGAGAGATATTGGTCATTTCCCGATGAGTGAAAACCATGAAGTCTTTAGAGTATATTTATTAGAGGCACTCAGAATTATTAAGGAAAAGACTGATTACAACTCTTAATTCAAGTTTGAGTTATGGTCGCTAATCTATATTGGTTTTTTTTCTTTCTTGTCCTTTATATAAGCTTTTGTCTTTTTTGGGGAGCTAGAACTCTTAGAAAAAATAAAACCCCTGAGGCTTACTATTTAGCAGATAGAAGTGTATCTCCTTGGGTATTCTTTTTCTCTGCAACAGTAACTACATTTGCAGGTATAACTATCATTTCTTTTCCATCATTAATTTATGCAGATGGATACTCTTTTCTAGCTACTGCTGCAATTGTAATAACAATTCCTCTCGGAAGTATACTATTTTTTAAAAGGCAGTGGATGCTAAGTAGAAAATTTAATTTTATTACTCCAGGAGAGATGTATTATAAATATTATCAAAGTAATACTCTTAGAATTGTAGTCCTAATAATCGGATTATTTTTTGCTGTTCCATTTCTTGGTATAATTATTGGATCAACAGGTAATGTTGTAGAGTTTATTAGCGGAGGTGAAATAACCAGAGACTCTGCAATGTGGGCACTAACTGCTGTTGTCTTATTTTATATAGTATCTGGTGGATTTAAACCCATGGTGAGTGTAAGCGTTGTTCAATCATGGTTATTTTTTGTTTTTTTCTTAGCGCTTGGTGTTGGTGTATTTAATTACTTAGGAGGTTTAAGTTTTTTTGAAGACCTATCTATGGCGAATAGCTTTATATCTTTCGGAGCTTGGGGAACTACTGGAGGTTATGGAGGCGGCGATATTTCAGGATATTTCAACGTTCCTGGTGTAATTCAGTGGGTCGCAGGTATTGGAAAAAATAACCCGTTAGGAGGCCCTTGGACAGCAGTTATGATTTTATCCTTTACTCTCTCTTATATGGGTATTGTGCTTTCTCCTACATTTTCGATGTGGAGCTATTCAGTAAAATCACCAAGGTCATTTTACTTTTATCAAGTTTGGGGGTCAGGTGCTGTAGTTGGTATATTTTTATTTATATTCGCCCCTTTATTAGGTGTTGGAGCACATCTTCTTGGAGCCAATAGTATTGTTAATTCAAATGGTTTTGCCATTAACCAAATATTCCCTGAGCTAAGTCTACAAAATATATCATCTTTAATTTATGTGTTTGTTGAAAGCTTCAGTAATCTTTCACCAATCATTGTTGGATTTTTAGCAATATCCATAATTGCTGCTCTTCAATCTACATTATCTGCTTTTTTAATGACTTCAGGTAGCATGGTGGCAAGAGATCTCTATAGACCATATATCGATAGTAACCCTACATGGAAAAGGGAGTTATTAGTTGCCAGGTTAGCGATGTTGTTATTAAGCCTAGCGGCACTATATCTTGCAACTTTTTTTGAAACCTCTCTAATACTACTTGGTGGATTAGCAATCGCTTTTGGTTTCCAATTGTTTCCTGTTTTACTTGGAATGCTTTGGTTTAAATGGATCACAAGAGGTGGGGCAATTCTTGGACTCATCACCGGATTAGGTTTTGTAACTTTAGCTGAAACTTTTGGTCATAAGCTAACAGGAAATTCTCTTCCTTGGGGGCGATGGCCACTAACAATCTACTCTGGTTTATGGGGTTTATTCTTTAATGTAATTGTATGTTTTTTATCCTCTATATTTGCAAGTAATGATATAGATAAAGAACATCGAGCATCATTCCACAATTTTTTAAATGAACATATGGGTATTCACCCATCAAGAAAAAAAATAAAATCTCTCGCTTATGTTTTCTTTTTAATTTGGGCATTCTTTTCTATCGGCCCGGGTTTAATTTTCGGAAACTTAATATTTGGTAGTGCGGATCAAAGTTATGATAATTGGGTGATGGGAGTTCCTTCACTGTGGGCTTATCAAATAATTTGGTGGGTAGCGGGTATATTTCTAATTTGGTTTTTAGCCAATAAGATGGACTTATCGACTTTGCCAAAAAAACCCATACTAAATGGTGATGAATATTTGGCACCTGACGATGTTGAGGAGCAAGGAAACTATATTGATAGAATGGGAGGAGGGTATGGTTGGCCACTTATATTAATAGGTATGGCTGTGGCAACTGTAATACTTTCCGTTTATGCATTATGATGGTAAAGTACTTAAAACTGAGGAGGAATAAGAATTTTTCGTATTGTGTTTCATTATTTGGAACAAAAAACTGTGCGAAAGGTTATCTATATCTAAAATAGAATTATGTCTGATTACAGCTACAAGCATCCCTCAAACGTCCAATTAAATAAAGGACATAAACACACTGATGATTTTATTACCAAAAAATACATTTTAAAAATGTTGAGAGATCCTCAAAAATTAAAATCTTTAATTGAAGAGCATAGAGCAACTCCAGTTGGAAGGGCTGCTACTCGAGACCATGGTGTCATTCAGCATAGCCAAGATCTCCAAACATTATTAGATAAGTTAAGAAGAGGAAGTAAAGAAAATGGTTTTGTAACTGTTTGTTTAAGAAGGCATGAAGATTATAGAGTTGGAATAACAACAGGAGTTAGAGGTGAGCCAGTTGAAATAACTGAAGACTCTTATTCATCTGAAGAGGCATGTGAACATGCAATATTTTTAAAAAGAATTAACAGACTTCTTGAGGAGTATAGCGGGGAAGAGTAATGTTAAAAATAACAGGTTATAGCGATAAGTACTCAGCTCATCCAGGTGAAGAAGTTAAATTTTATATTAATGCAGAATACAATGATAGTTATGAAGTTCAATTAGTCCGTCTTATACACGGTGATACAAATCCTGAAGGCCCTGGGTATAAAGAAGCTGAAATAGATGCCAGTTGTAATGGAACTTATCAAGGGAAAAACCAGAGAATACATGGTGGATCGTACATCATCATGCCTCAGCATGATAATTTAAATTTAGAGAGCTTTACTATGCAAGCTTATATTTTTCCTACAACGCCAGATAAAGGTAGACAAGGAATTTTCACTAAATTTAATGAAGAAGAAAAAAAAGGCTATGGTCTCTTCATTAATGATGAGGGATGTTTATCTGTAGAAATAGGAGATGGATCTCAGGTTGTTACTGTCTCCTCAGAAAAAAAACTTTTAAGAAAAGTTTGGTATCTGGTAATTGCAACATTTGATGCACAATCAAGAAGGCTTACCCTTCACCAAGAACCTAGGGTTACATCCACAAATGGTGGTTTAGGTATGGCTATTTTGAATCCAATTGAAGAAACCTCAGCTATTATTGAGACCACTAGCTCAGTTTTACCTGCTGCTAATGATGCTCCATTGTTAATTGCAGCTACTACATTAAATAATAGATCTGGTAGGCACATTTCCGGAGGTCATTTTAAAGAAGTACCTCATCCCATTGAATTACCTGAGCAAACCAAGACTTTTAATGGCAAGATAGACAGACCTAGATTATCTAATATTGCGCTATCGAAGGCTGAAATTGAAACACTTGCATCAAGCTATGATGAGTGTAATACCACTGTCAGGTCAACAGTCGTAGGTGCCTGGGATTTTCATGCGAATATTGGTAAAAACATTGCCTCAACAAAGATTGTTGATACTTCTCCAAATAATCACCACGGATTTATTATTAATATGCCAAACAGAGGTATGACAGGACATAACTGGACAGCGGATGAAATGGTTTTCCATCATAAACCTGAGGAATACGGTGCAATTCATTTTCATGACGATGATATAGACGATGCAAGATGGGATGTAGACTTTACTTTAAAAGTACCTGAGGGATTAAAAAGTGGTGTCTACGCTGCAAGACTAAGAGTAGACGGACGAGAGGAATCAGAAAATGAGGACTATATTCCATTTTGTGTTAAACCTCCCAAGGGGACAGCAACTGCAAAAACTTTATTCTTATTGCCTACTAATAGTTACATGGCTTACTCCAATGATAATCTTGGAACCAACTCTGTGGTAGCACAATTGCTTGCAGGTAAAGTGCCTGTGCTTGAGCCAGCAGATTTATATTTAAATGAACATAGAGAATACGGGCTATCAACTTATTCACTTCACTCAGACGGACATGGTGTATCAATATCATCAAGACTAAGACCAATCCTTAATATGAGACCTAAATATAGACATTGGCTTTCTCCTTCATTATGGCAACTCAATGCCGACTTACATCTTACTGATTGGTTAGAAGAAAAAGGTTTTGATTTTGATGTTCTGACAGACGAGGATTTGGAACATGAAGGTATAAATTTATTAAATCGTTATAAAGTTGTGATGACTGGAAGTCACCCTGAGTATTCATCTGAGAAATATATGGATGCTCTAGAGTCATATCAAATGCAGGGTGGTAGATGTTTTTATCTAGGATCAGATGGATTTTATTGGATTAGTGAGTATCATCCTGACAACCCTAATATTACCGAAGTTAGAAAAGGTGAAGCAGGCACAAGAGCATGGACATCTAACCCAGGTGAATACAATAATGCTTTTGATGGTAAATATGGAGGTATGTGGAGAGCTCGAGGAAGAATACCTTCTAAAGTTTGTGGGTTAACTTTCACATCTTATGGATTTGACGTATCCTCATACTACAAAAGAGAAGAAGATAGTTTTAAACCTGAATGTTCATGGATCTTTGAGGGGATTGGAGCAGATGAGGTGATTGGTGATTTTGGTTTAGTTGGTGGAGGAGCTGCCGGTTTGGAGTTAGACAGATACGACTTAGAATTTGGAACCCCACATAATGCTTATTATTTGGCTCGCTCGCAGGATCACTCTAATATGATGTTGCAAGTTAACGAGGAAATACATTTTGCTGTTCGTGGTTACTATGGTGGTGGTCATGAAAATCCAATGGTCAGAGCTGATATGATTTACTATAAAACACCTAACAATGGAGCAATGTTTGCACCAGGGTCTTTGGCTTGGTGCGGTAGTCTCTCACATAATAATTACAATAATAATGTCTCTAGAATAATGGAAAATACGCTTAAAGGTTTCTTAAAGGACGGGCCTTTACCTTAAACTATGAAAAAACAAAATATGCAGGAGATTCCATGGGGGAAAGAGACACTTGGCGCTCTGGATACTCCGTTAAATGAATTAGAAAAAAAAGCACTTCAAAATCTAGACATCGATAAACTAAACGATATGGCAGAGTGCCTTTTTGCTTTGAATAATAGACATTATGGTCCTATTCCTGGGACATATATGGTCATGTGTGTTGAACCCGGTAAAACCTGGTGTGTTGGACAGCTCAGTGCTGATAGAGCAAAACCCTTTGTTCTTTTTCCTGAACTTGTTTTCGACTCAGTTGAAAAAGCAACAAAAGCTGCCGAAGCTCTTAAGGCTGAAAAAGCTGAGAGCGTACCCTGTAGAAATATCTAACGACATGGCTAAAGCCAATGTCATGATTGATAATCAAAAAACTAGAGTTACAGAGTGGTCTTTTGAAGTTGGGGACTCAACTGGCCAGCATATTCATGAATACGATTATGTGGTAGTGCCCTTGTTAGATGGGGAGCTAAAAATTGTTAATCATGATGGTGAGGAGACAATTTCAAAACTAGCAAAAGGTGGATCCTACTTTAGAGAAAAGGGAGTTAACCACAATGTATTTAATAACAATGATTTTATTTATAAATTTATTGAGATAGAATTTAAGTAGATGGAAAAAAAATTAAGCGTTAGTTACAAAAAATCTGATTTAGATCAATTTGATAAAATTATTACAAATAAACAAACAGATCAAAAAGTAAAAGAATATTCCATAAAAGAAGCAATTGAAGAGTCAAAAAAAGAATATAGTCACTTAACGAACTCACAAGTTTCTACTGACATGAGGCTCTATATGTTCCAGACCGGAACTCTAAAAACGAAAATGAAATATATTAAAATGAATCAATCTAATGAGGACTTTGAGATACCTGTTCCATGGTTTTTGATAAGACACCCAAAAGGGGATGTGGTCATTGACGGAGGCAATGCAAAAGAGGTCAGTGAAGATAAACATGCTCATTGGGGTTCTGTTGTTGCGGCTTATGATCCAATTATGGGAAAAACTGAAAATTGTATTGATCAACTTAACTCTATTGGGGTTAATCCAGCAGGTATAAGATATGTCTTACATTCTCATCTTCACCTCGATCACTCAGGTGGTGTTGGAAGGTTTCCTAATGCAACACACCTAGTTCAACAAAAGGAATATGATTATGCTTTTAATCCTGATTGGTTCTCAAAGCCTGCATATATTAGAAAAGACTTTGATAAACCTGGAGTTAATTGGAAATTTTTAAGAGATAAAAATGATGATTTTTATGACTTATATGGCGACGGATCAATAATTGTAATTTTTACTCCGGGGCATGCACCGGGCCATCAGTCTTTTTTAGTTAATTTACCAAATTCAGGTTATGTATTGCTTACTATAGATGCAGCTTACACAATGGATCATTGGAACAATTTAACACTACCAGGTCTTGTTTGCTCTGCTGTTGACGTTGTTGACTCTGTAAAAAAACTCAAAAAAATTGCAAAAGACAAAAATGCTACAGTAGTCACAGGGCACGACCCGCATGCTTGGGAAGAATTTAAAAAAGCCCCAATGTTTTATTACGACTAATTTATGTCTGATTATTTCAAAGATATACCTACAATTAAATATGAAGGTAGAGACTCTACAAATCCACTTTCATTTAAATTTTATGATGCTAATAAAAAAATTCTAGGAAAAACATTAGAGGAACATCTGAGAATGGCAGTATGTTACTGGCACACTTTTAATTGGCCAGGGGGTGACCCTTTTGGAGGACAGACATTTTTAAGACCATGGATGGAAGCAGGAGATAAAATAGAACAAGCAAAAGATAAGCTCAATAATGCATTCGAATTTTTTGAAAAATTAGGAATACCATATTTCTGTTTTCATGATGTAGATGTTGCTCCAGAGGGTGAAAGTTTTTCAGAGACAGAAAAAATTCAAAAAACTATTATTGATGAAATTTCAAAAAAACTTGAAACAAGTAAAGTAAAACTTCTTTGGGGAACAGCAAATTTATTCAGCCATCGCAGATACATGTCTGGTGCTGCTACTAACCCTGATCCTGATGTTTTTCAATATGCAGCTGCTCAAGTGAAGATGTGTATGGAAAACACAATGTTTTTAGGTGGACAAAATTATGTTTTATGGGGAGGCAGAGAGGGTTACGAAACAATTCTAAATACTAATATGAAACAAGAATATGATCAGCTTGGTAGATTTTTGAACATGGTAGCTGAGCATAAGCACAAAATTGGTTTTAAGGGTCTACTCCTCATTGAGCCGAAACCCCATGAGCCAACGAAACATCAATATGATTTTGACTCTGCTAATGTTTTCGCATTTCTTCAAAAATATGGTTTAGAAAAAGAATTCAAGCTAAATATCGAGCAAAATCACGCTATTTTAGCAAAACATTCATTCGAGCACGAGATTGCATATGCACTTTCCAATGACATCTTTGGGAGTATTGATATTAACAGAGGAGACTACTTAGTAGGATGGGATACAGACCAATTCCCTAACAATGTAGAAGAATTAGTTTTGCCTTTTTACTATATTTTTAAAAATGGAGGTTTTTCCTCAGGAGGTCTTAACATGGATGCTAAGATTAGAAGGCAATCAATAGATCCTGAGGATCTATTCTATGCACATATTGGCTCTATGGATACTTGTGCTAGAACTCTTATTGCTGTTGAAAAAATGATTAATGATGGTGGTTATGAGAATTTTTTAAAACAAAGATATGAACAGTGGGCCTCTGAAAAACAACTAATGACTTCAATGTCTCTTGAAGATATTCATAAAAATGTCATTGCTAAAAATATAAACCCTCAACCAAAGTCCGGTCGCCAAGAATATCTTGAAAATCTAATAAATTCTTTTGTCGATTAAGTCGATGAAAATTACAAAATTTCTATTTGATTTAGGTAATGTTTTTTTTGATTGGGATCCACATTATGTATTTAAAAATATCATTCCTGATCAAACTAAAAGAGAATATTTTATGAATACAATCGCATTTCCTCATCTAGATATGAGATGCGATGCTGGAGTAAAAATTAATGATGCAGTTAAAGATGCAATAAAAAATTTCCCTAATTATGAGAATGAAATAAAGCAATATTATCCAAATCATAGGAATATGGTTAATGGGGTTTATCAAGATACAGTTGATATTTTTCGAAAAATAAAATCAAGTGGTTACCCCTGCTATGTCTTGTCAAACTGGTCAGATGAGACTTATGAGGGTATGGAAGATCAACACCCATTCCTGAAAGAATTTGATGATAAAATTATCTCTGGTAGAGAGTTTTTAGTAAAACCAGACCCTGAAATTTATAAATTAGCGATTTCAAGATTTAATTTAACACCTGAACAAACTCTTTTCATTGATGATCGTATTGAAAATATTGAGGCGGGGGAATCACTTGGCTTTCAAACTATTCATTTAACCGACCCACTGACCATAAAAAGTCAAATAGCAAATCATATAATTGTTTAAATTAGACAATAAAATAGGCCTAGGATTGGCTTCTCTTGGGAGGCCCGGATATATAAACATTGGTCATAGTTCAGATTTAGGCAGCAACATATCAAAAAATTCTATGAGATCTCATTGTCACGAAGTACTTAGTCATGCTTACAAGAGAGGTATTCGATATTTCGATGCGGCAAGGGTATATGGAGATGCTGAGGAATTTTTATCTAGTTGGATTAGAGCTCAAAAACAATTTGATGGTTTTGTGGGGTCTAAGTGGGGCTATGAATATTTAGCAAATTGGGAAGTTCAGGCAGATCAACATGAAAGAAAAGATCACTCAGTTGAATTTTTAAAACAACAATGGGTGGAGACAAGACTTAATTTAGGAAAAAGTATTGATCTATATCACATTCATTCTGTCAATTCAGAAAGTAAAGTCTTAGATGATATTAATGTTCTAAAGGAGCTTGAGACAATAAAAAAAAATGGAATAGAAATAGGAATCTCAACAAGTGGCCCAGATCAAGAGAAAACTATTAATGACCTTTTAATTAAGAATGAAAAACTTAATCTATTTTCTTATTTACAAACGACCATTAATATCTTTGACCAATCTTGTATTTCCATTTTAAAAGAAGTATCTGAAAAAAAGATCAATGTAATTGCAAAAGAGATTTTCTCAAATGGAAGACTAACTAATTCAAATAGAGAATTTCATCAAAACAAAATTAAAGAATTAAAGTCAGTTGCCTCATCTATGGATTTAACTTTGGAGCAATTGTCTTATCTTTGGGTTTATCAACTACCGTTTGTTAAAATTTGCCTAACAGGAGCATCAACAATCAAACAGTTAGATGAAAATTTAAGTTGTCTTGAAAAAATAGATACCGAATTGCCCTCTCTTGAGTCTTTTAGTTTGTCCACTCAAGATTATTGGGATACACGTAAAAAACTTAGTTGGAATTAATTGAAATTTACCCAGCTTGAATTTGATGAGCTTGATGCGATTGACCTTTCGATAAATTTAATACCCTCAAGTCCATCTTCTACACTTGGAAAATGATGATTTTCCTCATTAAATTTGCCATTTTTCTGATCAATTAGTGCATTAGCTACATCTGTATATATATTTGCAAAGCCCTCTAAATATCCCTCGGGGTGTCCGGCAGGAATTCTAGTAACATCTCCCGCATCGCTCATAGCGCCTGATCCACCTCTTGTAATTTTTTGTTTGGGTTCTCCAAATTTTGTAAAGTAAAGGTAATTTGGATCTTCTTGACACCATTCTAGTCCGGCCTTATTACCATAAATTCTTATTTGTAAATGATTTTCATTTCCTGGGGCTACTTGTGAAGACCAGATAGTGCCTTTTGCTCCTCCTTTAAATCGTAAAGATATTTGAGCATTATCATCTAATTTTCTCCCAGGCACAAATGATGTTAACTCTGCAGATATCTCCTCTGTATTGAGATCAGTTATAAACCTAATCAGATTGTAAGCATGAGTTCCAATGTCACCAATACATCCACCAGCACCTGATTGATTAGGATCAGTTCTCCAAGAGGCCTGTTTGTTTCCCCCATCATTAATTCTATTTTCTAAATCTTCGGTCAGCCAATCTTGAGCATACTCTGCTTGAATTATCCTTATTTCACCTAAGTCACCTCTCTTACAAAGAGCTCTGGCATTCCTAATCATGGGATAACCAGTGTAGTTATGAGTTAAAGCAAAAAGAACATTATTGTCTTTTTTGCATTTTATTAGTTCCTCACATTGATTAACATTCATGGCAAGGGGTTTGTCACAAATTATGTTAAAGCCTTTCTCCATGAAAGCTTTTGCGATCGGATGGTGCATATGATTTGGTGTAACTATAGCTACAACATCTATTTTATCCTCTCTGATCAATTCTTTTTCGACCATTTCAAGGTAGTCCTTATAATTCCTTTCATCTGCTATTCCAATATCTCTTCCAGAGGCTTGAGCTTTTTCAGGATTAGATGAAAAGGCACCAGCGACCAGTTCAAAGCGGTCATCAATTCTAGATGCAATACGGTGAACCTCTCCAATAAATGCTCCTGACCCGCCACCAACCATTCCTAATTTTAATTTTTTGGTCATATTATCATTCAATTCCAAGCATTTTTTTGTTCGCATCTTGATCAGTACCAGCATCGGCAAAATCATCGAAAGCATTCTCGGTAACTCTAATTAAATGATCTTTAATAAATACAGAGCCCTCCTTAGCTCCGTCTTCAGGGTGTTTCAAAGCACACTCCCATTCTAAAACAGCCCATCCATCAAAGCCGTAAGTAGTAAGTTTGGAGAAAATTGACTTGAAATCTACTTGCCCGTCTCCTAAAGACCTAAATCGACCTGCTCTGTTTTTCCAAGATTGAAATCCACTATAGACCCCTTGTTTACCAGTGGGATTGAGTTCTGCGTCTTTGACATGAAACATTTTTATTTTCTCGTGATAAATATCAATATGCTGCAAATAATCTAAATGTTGCAAAACAAAGTGGCTTGGATCATATAACATGTTGCAGCGTTCATGATTACCTACTTTATCTAGAAACATTTCAAAAGTTATTCCATCAAAAAGATCCTCGCCTGGATGAATTTCATAACACAAATTCACCCCACACTCATCAAATTCATTAAGAATTGGTTTCCACCTTTTAGCAAGTTCATCAAATGCAGTTTCAACTAACCCTTCTGGTCTTTGAGGCCATGGATAAACATATGGCCAAGCCAATGCTCCTGAAAAAGTAACATGTTCAGTCAATCCAAAATTTTTTGAAGCTTTAGCAGCCATCATTAATTGATCGACTGCCCATTGCTGCCTTGCAGATGGATTTCCTCTAACCTCTGAGGCTGCAAAACCATCAAATACTGAGTCATATGCAGGATGAACGGCTACAAGCTGACCTTGAAGATGTGTCGATAGCTCAGTTAGATTTAAATTAAAACTTTTAAGAGTCCCTTTTATCTCGTCACAGTAATCTTTGCTTTCAGATGCTTGTTTTAGATTAATTAACCTCTCATCCCAACTAGGTATTTGAACACCTAGGTATCCTAAATCACTAGCCCATTTTGATATATTCTCTAAATTGTTAAATGGAGCATCATCACCTGCAAATTGAGCTAAAAATATAGCTGGACCTTTAATAGACATCGCTTAACCCCCTCCTGCGACAAACTATAATATTACAGTTAACTGCTATTTAAAATGTTTTTAAAACTATGAATAATCTGCATTTATAAATATGTAAAAAGACTGTATAATCAGCCAGTTTTGTTATTAAAGAGGAGGAATAATAACATGAGAAAAATACTATCTGTATTTCTAGTTCCTGTTTTTGCCTTACTTTTTTCTTTGAATGCTAAATCTGAGTCTTTGACTTTGGGCTGGGCCGCTTGGGATCCTGCTAATGCCTTACAAGAATTAAGTAAAGAATTTACAGCTGAAACAGGCGTTGAAATGAACTTCGAATTTGTGCCATGGCCAAATTTTGCTGAGAGAATGCTTAACGAGTTAAATAACCAAGGTAAAACTTTTGACTTGTTAATTGGTGACTCACAGTGGATTGGACAAGGTGCTGAATATGGTCACTATGTTAAGTTAAATGATTTCTTTGATGCTAACGGAATTTCAATGGATGATTTTAACCCAGCAACTGTTTACGCATATTCAACATGGCCAAAAGGATCACCTAACTATTACGCTCTTCCAGCAATGGGTGATGCTTTAGCATGGGCTTATCGAAAAGACTGGTTTGATAGACCAGAGCTTCAAGCTGAATTTAAAAGTAAGCATGGATATGATCTAGGTGTTCCAAAAACTTGGGATGAGTTATATGACATGTGTACTTTCTTCCAAGGAAGAGAAATTGATGGACAAGTAAGATATGGTGCAGCTATCAATACAGAGCGTGGATCTGAAGGTATCACCATGGGTGTAACAG
The DNA here is from genome assembly GCA_902621205.1 of uncultured Alphaproteobacteria bacterium. Taxonomy (GTDB): domain Bacteria; phylum Pseudomonadota; class Alphaproteobacteria; order HIMB59; family HIMB59; genus HIMB59. Next base: position 111,072 of record CACNLH010000004.1, read on the forward strand.
CAGCCATGTATGCATGGGGTATGCAGTACGAAAATCCTGATAACCCATACGAGATGGACGGTTATTTTAACTCAGATGCTTCTGTAGAGGCTGTTGAATTTTATAGAAAAATGTACGAAGATTGTGCACCTCCAGGGCATTCAGATGCTTATATGGTCGCAAATCTTGATGCATATAAATCAGGACAGGTTGCATTTCAAATGAACTGGTATGCTTTCTGGCCTGGCGTTTCTAAAGAAGACAGTGACGGAAGAGTTTCTGGTTTCTTTGCTAACCCATGTCAAAACGTATGTGCAGCTACTCTTGGTGGTCAAGGTATCTCAGTTGTGAGTTACTCTGACAAACAAGACTTGGCTCTTGAATACATGAAGTGGTTTGCAAAGCCAGATATTCAACAAAAATGGTGGGATTTAGGAGGATATTCATGTCATATGGATGTTCTTGGATCACCTGATTTCGTTGACTCAGCTGTTTACGCACAAGGCTTCCTTGACTCAATGGGCATCGTCAAAGACTTTTGGCAAGAGCCTACATTTGTTGAATTAATGCTTCCAATGCAGGAGAGAATTCATGACTACGTTGTGAATGGAAAAGGTTCTGCAAAAGACGCATTAGACAAAATTATTGATGATTGGACTGAAGTCTTCGAAGACGACGGTAAAATTTAATCACTAAATTAATATAAAGGGTGGGATCAATCCCACCCTTCAATCTAAAACATATATGAAAAGTGCTGTTAAAAAGTTCAAAGGCTTATCTGATAAAGCAATAGCCTGGATTTTCATAGCACCAACTTTAATTCTATTACTTGCTATAAATATTTATCCTCTCATCTATGCCATAAGGATGTCATTCACCAACTTTTATGCCAATAAAATAGGCAGAGAAGTAAAATTTGTGGGTTTAAAAAACTATAAAAAGATATTAGGTAAAGAAGAGATATGGGAAAAGATGCAGATAACTGCCCATTTCGTTTGTTGGACATTAGTCTTACAAGCATTAATTGGATTGGGTCTTGCTCTTCTTTTAAACAAAAAATTTAAAGGTAATGAATTACTCACTACTTTAATAGTTTTACCAATGATGCTTTCTCCTGCAGTCGTAGGTGTATTTTGGACATACTTATATAATCCTCAAGTAGGTTTGTTTAATTACGTAGTTAATTTTTTCTATGACTTTGGTATTTTTGATATGATTGGTTCAAGCACTTTAGCCCCTTGGTCAATTGTGATTGTCGACACATGGATGTGGACACCTTTTACCATGTTAATTTGTCTGGCAGGATTAAGATCAATCCCAAATTATTTGTACGAGGCTGCAGAAGTTGACCGAGCTAGTAAGTGGCAGCAATTTATCCATATAACATTGCCATCTGTCCTTCCTTTTCTACTTCTTGCATTATTATTTAGAGGGATCGAGAATTTCAAAATGTTTGATCTGGTCGCTGAGCTTACTTCAGGTGGCCCAGGATCGGCGACTGAACTAGCATCAATCAATTTAAAACGTGAAGCATTTGAAAAATGGAAAACAGGTTACAGCTCTGCTTTTGCTGTAATATTATTTGTCACCATATTCGGCTTTGGAAATGTGTATGTAAAAGTTATGAACAAAATTAAAGAGAGATAATGGACACTTCAAGATCACCACTAGAAGCAACAGGATTTTCAAGAAAATTAGCTGCCACTATCATAATCGTTTACATGATTGTAACCCTTATACCGATCACATGGATGGTTGCTACAAGCTTTAAAAGTGTTGATAGTGCTATCTCTTACCCACCAGAGGTCTTTTTTGAACCATCTTTAGAGGGTTATGTGAATTTATTTACAAATCGATCAAGACAACCGAAGGATTATTTGGACTCTCTTCCACCACCAGATACATGGTATGAGGAGTTAGTTCGCAGTAGAGAAATGGTCATAACAGGTCCATCGAAATTTTTACCGAGGTATTCCAATTCTTTGATAATTGGATTTGGTGCAACGTTCTTTTCGGTATTTTTAGGCTCCTTAGCTGCCTATGCTCTTTCAAGATTTAAAGTCCCACTGAAAGATGATTTATTATTTTTTATTTTATCTACGAGAATGTTCCCACCAATAGCAGTGGCAGTACCTATATTTATTATGTACAGAAAACTTGGTCTTGGTGATACTCACGTTGGCATGATTATTCTGTACACTGTTGTAAATTTAAGTTTGTCAGTTTGGCTGTTAAAAGGCTTTATGGATGAGATACCGAGAGAGTATGAGGAGGCTGCGATGATAGATGGTTACTCTAGAATGCAAGCATTTTTTAAAGTAGTCCTTCCGCAAGCAACTACAGGTATTGCAGCAACAGCAATTTTCTGCATGATATTCTCTTGGAATGAATATGCATTTGCTGTTTTACTAACACAATTTAATGCGCAAACTGCACCACCATTTATCCCAACAATTATAGGAGAGGGTGGTCTTGATTGGCCTGCTATTGGAGCAGGGACAACATTATTTTTAATCCCAGTGATGATATTTACAGTTGTATTGAGAAAGCATCTTCTAAGGGGAATAACATTTGGAGCGGTAAGAAAATAATGGCTGAGAAAAAAAGTTTATTGAGAAGAATTTTTAGAAGATCTATTTGGGAAAATGCATCAACCGTTTTAATTTTATTGGGTGTATTTATGCTGATGCAGCCTTTTGCTATGTGGATGTATACATATTCTTTTATCGTTATTTTGGTGGGAACTATCGGATTTGTGATCACAAGTCATTTCCCAGATTAGCCATGGCAGAAATAGAAATTAAAAATTTACATAAATCTTTTGGAGATTTCGTAGCAGTGAAAAACTCCAATCTTATTATTGAAAATAAAGAATTCTTCGTTTTACTCGGTCCTTCAGGTTGTGGAAAAACTACCACTTTAAGAATGATTGCTGGTTTAGAGCTACCAACTTCTGGAAATATATATTTGGATAAGGAAGATGTGGGCTATCTAAGGGCCTCTCAGCGAGATATAGCCTTTGTTTTTCAGCTTTTTGCACTCTATCCACACATGAATGTAAGAAATAATCTGGCTTTCCCACTGAAAATGCAAAAGCTCTCACGAAGCGAAGTAGATGCTAAAGTTCTGGAAGCTGCAAAGCTTCTTAGAATTGATCACTTATTAAAATCAAAAGTATCCTCTTTAGCAGGAGGTGATCGCCAACGTGTTGCACTCGGAAGAGCGCTAGTCAGAAGACCTAAAGCATTTTTAATGGATGAACCTTTGGGCACACTTGATGCAGAATTTAGAGAATTGATGTGTTTGGAATTAAGAAAACTTCACGATGATATTGATGCAACTACAGTTTATGTAACGCACGATCAACAAGAGGCAATGTCGATGGCTGATCGAATAGCAGTAATGAATGAGGGAGTGGTGTTGCAGGCAGACTCACCAAAAGTTATTTATAATAAACCTAAAACAAAGTTTGTTGCCAATTTTATTGGATCACCAGGAATGAACTTCATACCCATAAATGAGAAAATTTCTCCAAGTCAATCGAGTATTAAATTATTAGACTCATCATTAAATATCCCTGAACAAAAAGAAGGAACAGACTCCAATGAAAATTTTTTAGGTGTAAGGCCAGAGAATTTAAAATTAGTTTCTGAAAATGGCGTAAAAGGCAATGTCTTTGGTGTTGAATACTTAGGTTCAAGAAAAATTCTTACAATTGAAACTCAACTCGGAAATATAAAAATTAGAGTTGATAGTGACACACAAGTTAATATTAATGAGCAAATTCAATTTGATACTCTTAATAATAACCAAATAATTTTTGATGGTTCAAATGACAAGGCACTTCAAAGTGAGTTTATGAGTTAATGTCTAAAGTAGAACTACAAAATATTACAAAAATATATGATAAAACTATTAAGGCTTTAGATGATATTAGCTTTACAGTAAATGATGGAGAGTTTTTTGTATTATTGGGTCCAACCGGTGCAGGTAAAACAACAACATTAAGATCAATAGCAGGTTTAGAAAAAATTGATAAAGGAAAGATCCTTTTTGATGATGAAGATTTCTCAGAGGCTCAGCCTGCAGCAAGAGACACAGCGTTTGTATTTCAACAATACTCTTTATACCCTCATTATAAGGTTTACGACAATTTAGCTTTTCCTCTTCGGTCTCCTCTTAGAAAAATCCCAGAAGACAAGATTAGAGAAAAAGTCACAAAAATAGCGGAAATGTTGAAGATTTCAGCTAAATTAGACAACAAAGCTACTGAATTATCAGGGGGAGAAATGCAAAGAGTTGCGATAGGTCGTGCTTTAGTTAGAGACCCAAGTATATATTTAATGGATGAGCCTCTTTCATCCCTTGATGCAAAATTAAGGGAAAGTTTGAGAGTCGAACTGAAAAAAATTCAATTAAATTTAGGCTCCACAATTCTCTACGTCACACATGATCAAGCTGAAGCTACAACTATGGCAGATCGCATCGGAGTATTAGAAAATGGTAAGATCGCCCAGATTGATAAACCAGAAGATATATATAATAATCCAAAATCTATTTATGTTGCAAATAGATTAGGTTCACCAAAAATAAATATTCTCAACAGAGCTTCTTTAAATACTTCATCACCAGATAAAGCAAGTCAACTTGGTCTAAGACCTGAGCACATTAAGATAGGAGAAGGTGAACTTTCAGGCTCAATTAAAACTGTTGAGTCTCTCGGTGCAGAAACTGTGGTAGAGTTAGACTTTAATGGAGCAGAAATTTTATCCTTATATCAAGGAGCATTCCAAGGACAAAAAGGGGACAAAGTAAATTTTGCAATAGATCAAAATAAAATTTTATTTTTTGACGAAAAAGGAATGAGCGTGCAATGAGTGTTAATTTTTTAATCCATAGAGCAAAAGAAATTCAAGCTGTAATTGATGCAAATGCAAGTGAAATAGAAAAATTGGATCAAGAAATAGGAGATGGGGATCATATTTTTAATGTCCAAAGAGGAATCAAGCTGGTTATAGAATTAGAAGCTGTAATTAAAGATTTGCCAATGTCTAAAGCTCTAAATCAAATAGCAATGAAAGTTCTTTCTGGTATTGGTGGCTCATCTGGAGCCCTGTTTGGCACATTATTTATGACCATGGCCAAAGGAAACGATATAGATAATGGTGTTGATTATAAAAAGGCAATCGAAATTTTTGCAGATGGTGTGGAAGCTGTAAAACAAAGAGGTAAAGCAGATGTAGGTGAAAAAACAATGATGGATGTTCTCATACCTGTATCTAACTGCCTTAAAAAAGGTGTCGAGGATAACAAAGATGTTAAAGAGATACTTCAAGAAGCTATAGAAGTGGCGGAAAAAGGGATGTTTTCAACAAAAGATCTTTTAGCTACAAAAGGGAGAGCTTCTTTTTTAGGAGAGCGAGCGAAAGGTCATATCGATCCTGGAGCCAGGTCTTCACAATTAATGATAAAAACTGTCTGTGAGTCAGTGTTAAATAGTTAGGAGGATACTATGAAAAAATTTATGAATTCAGCGGATGATTTTCTAAAGGAGAGTCTGCAAGGTTTTGGTGCTGCGCATCAAGATATTGTTAACTGCCACTACGACCCCAACTTCATCACCAGAGCCACTCCCACAAAAGAGGGGAAAGTAGCTCTGATCAGTGGAGGGGGGAGTGGACACGAACCCATGCATGGTGGCCTAGTCGGCTACGGTATGCTGGATGCAGCCTGCCCCGGATTTGTTTTTTCATCACCCACACCTGATCAAATGTTAGCTGCTGCTGAAAAAGTAGACAGCGGAGCTGGAGTTTTATTTATCGTTAAAAACTATTCTGGAGATGTAATGAATTTCCAAATGGCAGCTGAGATGATGCAAGGTCCAAATGAGTCTGTATTAACAAATGATGACGTTGCTGTGGAGGACTCTTCATTTACAACTGGTAGAAGAGGTGTTGCCGCTACTGTTGTTGTTGAAAAAATAGTTGGTTCTTTAGCTGAGCACGGAGGTAGCTTACAAGAATGTAAAGCCTTAGGGGATAAGGTAAATAAAAATTCAGGTTCTATGGGAGTTGCATTTTCAAGTTGCACTGTCCCGGCTGCAGGAAAACCAAATTTTGATATAGGCGATGATGAAATGGAATTTGGTGTTGGAATTCATGGTGAACCTGGAAGAAGAAGAGATAAAATGAAATCTGCACAAGAGATTACAAACGAGTTATTAGAGGCAATTAATGAGGATTTAAAGCCTGAGACAAACGAAGAAATTCTTTTATTCGTCAATGGTATGGGAGGTACTCCTTTAACAGAGCTATACCTAATTTTTGATAACGCTAAAAATATGTTAGACAAAAAAAATATAAAGATATCAAGGTCTCTTGTTGGAAATTATTGTACTTCTCTTGAGATGCAGGGTGCCTCTATTACTCTTACAAAGCTTGATGAAGAGCTTTTAAAGCATTGGGACTCATCTGTTCACACAGCAGCTATGAGATGGGGTGTCTAAAAATCATAAAGCCTTTAGACTGATCTAAAGGCTTTATATTCGTCTGATTACCCTCATAATTAGTGATTATGATGATCTAATGTAACTTCGCCAACTACTGTCTCGACTGAGACCCTATTTTCTATATTAGTATTTAATCTTTTTTCTCGTGCTGCATCTGCTGCTTTCATAGTTTCAGCATCAGGATAAATTGTAACCGCCATCAATGTAACATCATCAATTCTAATGCCAATTAACTGACTTGCTTGTGGAAATTCTGATGGCGCACTTTGTACGTACCCTTGTGTTTGTTCGTCAGCTGCCTCCTTTGAGTCCATTTTTACTGTTGTTACTCTTGCTATGCTCATTTATTACCCTCCTTCATTGTTACCTAAATAGTTTAGTTTATTAGTTAACAGTACACTCTATTAACAATTAAATTAAATATTTTATAGACTAATTGACCTGACTATTTTGCATATCAAAAGATAAAATAATTTTTGTTAGCTAATTTAACTATAGAAGTATATTAAGAAGCCGAAAATAAATATAAAAATTAAAAAATAGCTGATTGCTGATTTTTTAAAGTATATCTCTGACTTAAACAGAATATTAAATATTTTATAACTAGCAAAAATTACTAATGCTATTACTGCTAGAGTAACAAGCCATGTTCCTAAAAAGTTAATTGAAAAAAGTTTATCTAAGTTTTGTTCCATTTTTTAATTTCATCTTGGTGGAGCCAAGGGGGATCGAACCCCTGACCTCTACGCTGCCAGCGTAGCGCTCTCCCAGCTGAGCTATGGCCCCAATCATGCGTAGAATAAGCATAATAGAGTATTCGGTAGTTAGTTCAAATCATATAACCGAGAAAAAACCGAGAATAAATACAAAAAAGGGAACTATTTGATAAGTTAAAATTATGAGACTCGTTCTAATATTTATATTCTCATTAATTTCTATTTCCTCTCATAGCTATCATGAAAAAGATATAATTTATGATGAAGGGGAAATAATCTGTATTGCAACCTATGAGCTAGCCGAAGATTTTTTTTTACAAATGAAAGACCCTAACACTTCTGAAGAAATGAATAAAAGAAAACAAGCTCTATTGGATAAATACGATGAGGGTCACTTTCCTCAGGAGGATATAGAATTTTATACTCTTGAAATTCATTATGCATGGACTGCTAATTTTGATTTTTTACCACCAATTTTAAAAAATTGTCGTGAAAATATCCGTTGATCAATTTGGGTATTACTACATTTTTTCCAACTTATATACGTCATCTACATTATTAAATTTAGCATCAAATTCCTTTGATCTTGGATCTTCAAACAAAGCATAAAATTTTTCCTCATCGGTGACATTTGCTACAATTATCACTTTTCCATCTCTGACAAACCCCATCTCAAATCCATCAGTATATTTCGCAATGTCATCTTTAAAAGAGTCATACAATTTTAAGTAGTCTTCTTTAGTTCCGTTATAAGTAGATACAACACATAAATTCATAATTATTTTCTCCTTTAAACTAATTTACGTATTGTTCAATTTTAGAGATCAATATCTTTTGAATGAATTATTTTTAAATAAACTTTATAATAACTTATAGAGAGGACAGCTATGAAAATTATTACAAATGCAAAAATAACTAAAGGTTATGAACATTGGAAACAAATGTTTGAAGAAAATGAAAATCTGAGACAGGAATATGGTCTTAATGTATTAGCCTATGGACATCCAAAAGATAACAATGAAGAAATTTATACAGTTATTGAAGTAGAGTCGATGGATAAAATGCAAGAAATGTTAAAACTTCCTGAAATGATAAAACTTAGAACAGAAGCTGGAGTTGATCTTGATACACAAAAATTTATTTTACTTGAGGGTGGAAACTAAGATTGTGTAAGTAAGAAATATAAGCTTAAAAATATTAAAATTATTGATACAGATAAACCCAATTTGAAGGTTTTATCTATAATAGAGTATTCCTTTTTACCTACATACCTCTTTTTAATAATGTAAATAGCTGCTGTAAAAATCGAAAAAAACCAAAATGTATTTACCACTAATTCTATGTTCATGTGCTCTTGTATGAATTTCTCTCTAAATATTTTTCACCGTTCTCAGACAAATACCAAAGATACCTCTTTTCATTATTTTGATCGTCTTCCCACATAATTTTATTTGCTAGATTCTTTCTTAATAGTTTTGCCCCGGTATCACTCACAATATTGAAATTTAATCCTGTTAAAAATGAAATTTCATCTAAGCCAAAAGCATTAATCACAATATTTGAAATTAAAGACTTATCATTTATCTGTTTACCTGTTGTTTTTAGTGTGACATGTCTTTTACATATTTTTTCCTGGAGACACTTCATAAATATGTAATCTTGAGTTTCTATATCATCACTATTCATAAGTTTTGATTATTTAAACCAATCGCTATAAACACTAATTAAGACTAGTGAGAAAGTCCCGTACCCTAAAACGATTATAATGAAATATTTGATATATATTCTTTTGGAACTAACATTTTTTGTTAATTTACCAAATTTTTTTTGAGTATAGATAAAAGCTGCCCATAGTAAAATTGCAAAGCCGTATGATGATAATAATACTTTAATTACTTCTGACATTTAAAAAGACAATGATCCTGACAATAAGTTTTCATTCAAGGGGCCTAAATTTTTAGGGTAGGTTAGTATACCATCAGATATATATTTATCATCAAATTGTGACACACACCAAGATAGCGAAGCTGGTTTGGGCACTAGAGTTTTATTATCTCTAATAGAGTAAAGTAAATTATCTCTAACAGCTAAGTCACCCATATATACTAAATAAGCAACTTTTGTCCGCCTTGTAATAAAGTTACTTTCGCCTTGGTTGAGACTTTTAGGAGGATTGTAGATCACTGGCTTTTTTTTGACATACTCATCTTTGAGTCTCTTTATTAACCAATTTCTCATTATTTTTCTAACCGCATGATAAGCTGCAAATTGTGGTTTAATTAAATATGTGGTTTGGTGCCCAATATTCAAAATTGTATTATTTTCAGAAAACTTGAAAGAGTAGCCGTCTTTATATCTTTGATGAAACTTTGAGAATTCTTTAGCCCAAGTTACTCCCTCAATTACCCTATCTTTAGTTTGAGAGGTGTACTTTTCTCTTGTTGAAGTGTCATGTAAAACTACATCCCGGAAAAAAGATAAGTAATCTGACTCATTTTTAAATTTTTCCTTATGAATTTGTTTTAATTCTTCCCAAGGTTTGATTTTTATATCTTGCACTTCTTTTCAACTTATATTATTTTTAATTTATACACAAACTATTAAATAATCTATGTGTAATTTATAAAAAAAATAGAAAAATTATCAATAAAATCAACAATTTTTCAATAAAATAGAAAAATTAGAAAAAGTTTCAAATTTAAGTCAAATTTAAAAAAAATCATGATTAATTTTTTTTTAACTTTGGTTTCCATTTTAAAGATTTTTTTTTGATTATTAAAAATTTCTTAACACTAAATTTAATTAATTTTGTGTGTAAATTACAAAGCTTAAAAAATACTTGAATTTACTTGTAAATATTTAATTTTTTTAGAGATAACCCCTAAATTTACTAGGTTTCCAATTTTTAGGAGCTATTTCTAAATCCTCAAATTCAAAAGCTGGAGCAACTGTGCAACCAATTAAACTAAATAATCCAGTCGATTCCAAAGAAAACCATATATTACTTTCTACGCTGTAAATAAATCTATTTTCAGATCCTATTTCATTTATTTCATATTCTTCGCCATTTTTCGAAGTATATATTCTCAAAGGACTACCAGTATAGAAGTGTATTGTTTCGTTTTTTTTAATGCGATGCCAATGTGAATATTGCCCTTTTTCTAATAAATAGTAAATGTGACTAACATCCTTATTTTTGAAAACTTCGACGTAATGACCACCTTCAGGATGAGCTATCATTTTATGACTTTTTATGAGGGATTTAATTGTATCCATTCAAACTAAAAGTACATTTTTATTTCGATCAATCAAAATAGAAACTTATTAAGCAAAAATACTGAATTTATTGATTATTAATTGTTTTTCGTAATTTATTCCATTTTTCATCTAAAAGGGTATTATAGCAGTAATAAATGGCAATGGAAAACGCTCAAACAATATCTTGTCCGAAGTGTGACTTATCTGTTTCTTCTATTTGTTCTAAGTGTAACAAAGAAGTAGAGGTATCTCAATTAGCTGATGGATGTGTAGTTCAAATCACAAAATGTGTTGAGTGCACTAATACACCAGTTATTAAGGATATCTGCGCGGAAAACTAGACTTCACTTTTAGCTGACATTAAACCTTAAATTGCTCTGTTAAGATCCAAAGATTACTTTGATACTAAAAAGTAGTATTGGAGATATAATTAATGAAAATATTAAAAATTTTGGATGGTGCAGAATTAATTCTTGTAGACTTAGAGGTGAATTTGGGAAAGGAAGTAAGAAACGCCCCAACTTTATGTGTAAGGTATAAAGGTAAAATTATACCTTTAAATACCGCGCATGATGGTCGACCTATTTTGATGAGAGAAGAAAACGCCATCCCAAGTGAAAATTAAAATTATATGTTTACTGGTACTCTTTGGGTAGATTTAACAATCTCTCTCATACTTCTAGCTACTTTTTTTATGTGGATAATGAGGGGGGATTAAATAAAATTAACTCCTTAATGGAAATATTAACCAATAAAGAGGAAGTAAGAGAAAAACTCAAAAACAACCCCTTACAAGCTGCCCATTTACTCAGACTCAATGGATATGGTTCTATTAAATACGAATGTGCCTGTGGTGAAACACATGATGCTAATGGTAAAGATGTAAGTTGTAAAGGATCTGCTAAACCTTTTAAAGCTCTTCTTAAATGTTCAAACAATTTTGTAACGATGATAAAAATTGAGGGTTTTTTTCGAAAAAAAGCTATCTCAGAGTATGGATTTAAAGCAAGTATAATGGATTAAATTATGAGGTTTTTTTTTATATTATTTTTTATTCCAACTTTATCTTTCGGCCAGAGTATAAAATTAGCTTGTCAAGAAACATCTCTTATTGATTACTCAAAAGTACAAATTATTGAATTTAAAAATGAGGATATAAATGAATTTGAATACTCATTTGACCAAAACCTCTTTGTATTAAAGGAGAGATTTCAAGATTTACAATATGAGTACATGGGGGAAGATGAAGTAAGCTATCATTTTAGAATTGAGACAGACTTCTCCTTTAACACCCTTATCCTTTATAAAAAAATCCTTAGATATGAGAGAAACATATTTTATCCTGATACTGTAAATTTGAAAAAAACTTATTACGGGGATTGTAATCAATCAGATAATTTTTTTGCTGCTTTGAAATAGAATACAGAAAAATCCTCATTTATTAATATTTTAGGCAATACATTTTCACGAACTAGACTTAAATACTATTTTTTGTATAGTTTTTCTATATGTCCGATGTTTATAGTTTAATGAAATATTTAACGCCCTATGAATTAGATCATATTAAGTTCTTGGCACATAACGACGAGATACCATACCAAATAATAAATTCTCAATATAATATTAATAAAAATGATGTAAAAAACTTGATGAGATTTATGTTAAATGACCAAGACTATTTAAAATGGAAAAAAATTTATAATAAAACGCATTGAGGAACTTCCTAAATTTTATTATTCACAATCTTTATTTAATTTTTAAGTCTCATTTCACTGAAATGCTGAGCTAATTTCTTACCAGATAACCAAGCATCTTGCATACTTGGACCTTCACACCAATCTCCAAAAGCATATAGACGCTGATCTATGGACTCAATGAATCTTTTAGAGTTTTGATCTCTCAGACTTTTCTTTGTATAAGAGTATCTCCATCTATGTGACTTCTTAAAAACAGCATCAGCTTTTGATTGAAAAGACTTTTTCATTTGATTTACCACATAGTCCTCTAAAACATAATTTTCTATGTTGTAATACTCTTTTGTCCAATCAGCTCTCATATTTACAACCCAGCACTCTTCATTAAAAAATTCGTGTTTAAAATTTTGATTCATTAAGAAACTAATTTCAGGTGTTAAGTGATATCCAAATTGAAACGGAGCTCCCAATCTTTTATTAAATGCAATCATGACTGTCCAAATGGAGTCAAACTCTATTTCAGGAATATCACTATAATCTATAAATTGATCTAACAATTTTTTTGATTGTTCATAGGGCATGCTACAAAAAACATAATCATAAGGTCCAAATTTCTCATCTGCTGCGATTAAGAAATATTCATTATTACGGCTTTCAATGTTAGTTATCTGTTTTGAAAAATGCGTAGGGTAGTGCAGTGATTTATGTATCTTTATAGGAATTGATTCATTTCCATCTTTACCAACAATGACCTCTTTATCTTCAATTGGAGAATTTTGTGAGATATTTGAACAAAATTGACCTTTTAAAATTTTAATAGCATCAATTTTTTTTAAAAATTCATTTAAGCCAATAACACCATGATCTAATTTCAAATAGTGAGCACCATGATCAAAAGCATATTGTTCATGTTTTCTTGTGCTTATTCTTCCACCTGGTCTCCAGGATTTCTCAAAAAATGTAATATCAAGTGCAGGCAAGTGATATGCCAAAGAAAGCGCACTAAGCCCAGTTCCAATGACTGCAATTTTTTTCAATTTTATTACTTTTTTGTGCTTCTAGGTTTAATTTCATCAACATCTTCAATAGGACGAAGTATTGGGACATACCTAAGTCGAAGAATGATGACTGCAATCGCAACTAAGACTATTGCTCCTGCTTCGTAAAGAAGAAGCTCTGGGTTTGAGTCTTTACCTTGAAGTATAATAAGACGAGATAAAGCGGTAATAGCAATAAATAACGGATATGTCATTCTAACACGATTGGAAACATAGTAGACTCGAACCATTCCAATGACCTCAACATAAATGAACAAGAGGAGTAGATCAGCTAACTCTACATACTGAACTTCTATCATTCTCATTATCTCAAACATAATGGCTGTAATAGTAGCTACTAATATTATTGCAATAACTGCTTTTTCAATAAACCCTACGAGATTTTCAACATCAGTCTTCATTACCATTCAACCATATCAATTTGTTTTGATTTTAGAAAGGTATTTGTCTTAGAAAAAGGCTTACTCCCAAAAAAACCGCGGTGAGCCGATAATGGGGAAGGGTGCGGTGCAGATAAAATAAGATGTTTATTCGAATCAATTATCTCTTTCTTTGATTGAGCAAACGAACCCCATAATATGAAAACAATATTTTCTAATTCATTACTGATAACTGAGATAACTTTGTCTGTAAAAATATCCCAACCAAACTTTTGATGTGATAGAGGTTTTGATTTTTCTACTGTAAGAGTTGTGTTTAAAAGAAATACTCCCTGCTTAGCCCACTTATCTAAATTACCATTGTTGTAATTCACCTCTTTTTTTAAGTCATCTTGAAGTTCTTTATAAATATTCAACAGTGAGGGCGGAGGTTTTATATTTTCTGGTACAGAAAAACTGAGCCCATGAGCTTGGCCAGGTCCATGGTAGGGATCTTGACCTAATATCACTACCTTCACCTTATCTAAAGGAGTTAAATTAAATGCATTAAAAATTTGTTTTCCTGGAGGATAAAAAATAATTTTATTTTTTTTTAATTCTAAAAGTTTGCTTTTGAGTTTAATCATATAATCTTGATTAAATTCCTCTTTTAAATGTTCAAGCCAAGTATCAGGAAGTTGAATGGTAGATTTTTCCATTCAGATTTTAGTTAATTTAAAGTTGCGTCTTTACTTCTGCCGTATTTTTCAAGCTTGTAAATAATCTTTTCCTTAAGTTCATGATTTTCTTCTAAAGCCATGACTAAGGCTTGTGTATAGAAAAAACATGCTGCTTCAATATCAGCCTTATCTTCGAAGTAATTTGCTGCTTCATAGTAGAGAGAACATACTTTATCCATTTGCTTTTTTTGAAAAGCATCAGCAATATCGCTATCTAATTGAAAAGTGTCTTTCATAAGTATTCTGAAACTAGCACATTTCATTAAAACACCAAGATTAAAATAATTTTCTAGAAATTATCCTTTGCAGAGCGCATTTTAGCAAATACCTCTGTTGCATCTTGTGTGTCAAAAAATTTCATAAATTGATCTGTGTCACATCTCAAAAATGGATTGCATAGCAATTGGTCTGAGAGAGTTGTTGGAATTGTTGGTCGATGCTCTTTTTCTTGGTGTGAGGCCCATTTATAATATTCATTAAGCTTTTCATTATCAGGGTCTATGTTTAGGGCGAATTTTAAATTAGCCATCGTATATTCATGCCCACAATATACTTTTGTATCTTCAGGTAATTGTTTTAACTTAGACAAACTGTTCCAAAAAACTTCAGGATTTCCCTCAAACATTCTTCCACATCCAATGCTAAATAGAGTATCCCCAGAAAATAAAATATTATGTTTTAGCATAAAATAATTTATGTGTTGAAGAGTATGCCCAGGAGTATGTATGACTTTATATTCATTTCCATGTATCTCAAAAATTTCCTGATCTTCAACTTCTTTATCTGGTTTTGGTATTTTGGAGTCATTTTTGTACCCTATGACTAAAGATTTAAATCTTGATTTAATTTCATCAACAGCATTAATGTGATCATCGTGATGATGTGTAATGATTATGTGGGAAGCACTGCAATCATTTAGCTCAAGTATATTCAAACACATATCTAGATCTGAGGGATCAACTAGCACTCCTTTTGTTTCATGAGGATTTTTAATTAGATATCCATAGTTATCATCTAATTGAGGAAACAAATACACATTAGGTTTTTGCATAAGAAATAGAATGTTATGTAAATCTCGTTAAAATACAACTATGGATATTAACGCATCCGATATTTATAATTTTTATAATTCAAGACTAGGCACTATTGTTAAACGCAACATACGTCATCAATTAAACACCCATTTAAATTCTGTAAACGATAGTGTTATTTGTGGATATGGTTATACAAACCCTTTTCTTTCTTTTCTTAGTAAGCAAAATAAAAATTTACAAATATCCTCTATGCAACCAGAATTTTTAGATGGTAATGTTAAAGAGAAATACGATTTCGAACACCAAATAATACATGAATATTTCTTACCTTTGGATCCAAGTTCAGTTGATGTGGTAATATCTACTCATTTACTTGAGTTCGTTGATAAGCCCCAGAGTAGTATTGAAGAAATATGGAGAATACTTAAGCCAAACGGTTTATTTTTATCAATTATTCCCAGAAGGTCGGGTATATGGACTCGGTATGATAACAATCCTTTTGGGTTTGGTCGATCATACTCAAACAAGCAATTTAAATCACTAATACAAGACTTTTTGGTTCTTGATTATAGAAAAACATTTTTGCACTTTCCTCCATGGAGTCATTATTTAAATTACAAATCACATCGAACAATTGAAAAAATAGGTAAATTATTTTTTCCTTATATGGGAGGACTAATGATTTGCGTATGTAAAAAGATTGTTTACGCAAAGAGTTCAAAAAAACAAAAAAAAATACCTATTAAAAATTTTGTGCCAACTTAATATTAATTTATATTAAGATTTTAAAATATAGGATAAATTATTGTTAGATATTAGTTATTACTTAATAGTTTCTTTTTCTATTCTTTTATTTGCAATTTCAAAATCAGGCTTTTCCGGGGGTGGATTGGCTTTAATTTCAGTAACCCTATTATCCATAACTTATGGTCCTTTAACTGCAATAGCTATATTAATGCCAATGTTAATTGTATGTGATGTAATTGCTTTGTTTTTAAATAGAAAAAATTTTGAATATAAAATTTTATGGTCAATTGCACCATATTCTTTATTGGGGGTTATTATTGGAACAATCTTGTTTAAATTTATCAATTTATCAATGATAAGTATTTTTATTGGATCAATTTCCTTACTATATGTTTTGCTTAATTACTTAATCGCAGACAACAGAAATTTAAAAAAAATACCCTTTTATGGAAGTAAATCTTTTTGGGGAGCACTAGCGGGGTTTACTAGTTTTGTACTCCACTCTGGAGGATTGCCATTAAATATATATTTTATGTCAATTTATAATAAAAAAGTGCAGTTTGTTGCAGGC